>CAZWZB010000009.1:0-104638 GCA_964638835.1 uncultured Eubacteriales bacterium
CTATACAAGAAACAAACTATAATCAAAATCAACCTAGCTTTACACAAGAAACAAACTATAATCAAAATCAACCTATTTCTATACAAGAAACAAACTATAATCAAAATCAACCTAGCTTTACACAAGAAACAAATTATAATCAAAGTCAACCTAGCTTTACACAAGATAGTATATATAGACAACAACAAAATCAAACTGAAATTCAACCACAACATAAAGAACCTGTATTTAATAATATGAATCAAACTCAAAATGATGTTGAAGAAATAAAATCACTATTAAATTTAAATAACAAGCAACCTAAAAATTTAGAAAAAGCATACACACCTACTCAAAAACAAAATAATTTTAATAAACAAGAACCTAAAATTGAAGTTTATGAAGCACAATTTGAAGCTTTTGCAGAACGACAAGAAGAAGATATAAAAGATATAGTAAAAATGTTTTCTCAACAAATGAAGGAAAATATAGAAACTCCTATTAATAATACTGGTACTTATAAAAAACCAATTCAAAAGCCAACAGAAGTAATTCATCGTGAAAAAAGTTGTAAGCAAATGATGCAAAATTTACCTCATCATTTTCAACCACATTTAGCGACTGATATTAGAGCTGTTTTTCAATTTAGTATTACAGGTGATGAAGTTTTTGAAGGATATCTTGCTATTGATAATTCTGAAACCTATTTTAAAGAAGGAACTTCTGAAAAGCCAGACATATATATATATACTAATACTAATATTATGAAAGACATATTAAGAGGTAAATATTCAACTCAAAAAGCATTTATGACAGGTCAATTAAAAGTTAGAGGAAACTTTGTATTATTAAATAAATTAGACCAATTATTTAAAAAAATGAATTAAAAAAAGTAGGAACAACCTACTTTTTTTAATAATTCTTTTAAACCTACATTTATAAATCAGTATTTATTATATTATCATTTGCATCAGAAAAAATATACCTAAGGCAAGAAATCACAATCAAACTACTTTAATAATTTAAATTAATAATTAACTAATATTATTAATATGTTGGTAATGTTTATCAATTCCAATATGACTTATACATACTAAACTTTTTAACTAAACAAATCGGTAATTTATCATATATTATTCCAAACTTATAACCTAAAAATTTAAATCCGCTTTCTAAGATTAAATCCAATATTAAATATGGTTTCTTTATTTTAAATAAATATTTTATAGCTTTTTTAACAAATATTAAGCCTTCAAATTCTGGTTTAGCATATTTTAATATAGCTTTATTTTGCTTAAGAGAAACCCCTATATCAAAATTTCTAGTAAATTGTTGCCAATAAGTATAATTGTGTGAATGTATTACTTTAGCTTTAGAAGCATAAACTACTTTTTTACCACCTAGTATAAGTTTTGAAGCCATAATCATATCTTCATTCAATATGGTTTTTTCAGGAAATCCACTATATTCCCAAAAATCTTCTGCTCTAAAAGCTGAACATACATTAGTACAAAAGAATGTTTTAATTCCTAATTTTTTTATATCGTATTTAGTTTTTATTTTATCTTTATTTGGATAATTAAATTGTCTAGTAAATTTTTCTATAGGAGTTGCATTTTTTCTAGCAATTTGCCTACCATACACAGCAGAAACATTAGGATCAGAAAATGGTTTTATAAGTTCTTCTAAAAAGTATTTATTAGCAGGAATTGCATCCTGTGTCATAAAAACTAAAATATCTGAATTACTATTTCTTGCTGCAAGATTTCTAGTCCCACCATGGTCAAATTTTTCATTTCCTATAGTGTAAAATGATACATTACTATAAGAATTAATTATTTCTTTGCAAATTTGCTGTGTTTTATCCCTTGAATTTGAATCAATAATAATTATATCAAAACAATGCTTTATAATAACATTTGAATTTAGATTTTTTATTAAAGTATAAATATATTTTTCTGCATTAAGTGTTGGTATTATAATAGATACCATTTTTTCACCTCGTAATTTTATAGTATTTTATATTTTTTTACTGATAAATTTATAATTTCTTCTTTTGTAAAGAAAAAAACCATTCCTAAAAAGAAAATTAAGTCATTATCATAACCTAGATATTGTAATGAAATAGTAATAAAATAAGGAATTATTATTATAAATAGTTTATCTAATTTTCTATTATATTTTAATATTTCTTTAAATACATTAATAAATATAATTATAAAAAATGTAAAACCTAAAGTTCCAAAATCTAAGAGAATATTCAAAATTACATTATGCAAATTATTTTCTCCTATATATATTGGAGAAAATTTAGGTAAAAATATACTAGCATACAATTGACCATTTCCTATTATGAAATTAGTTTTAGAAAAATACTCAAAAAATGTTTTCCAATAAATAAGGCGAATATATCCTCCATCATTAATATTCATATTAATATTCATAATTTTATTTATTAAAAAGTTAATAACTATTACCACAATCATTAATCCTAATAATCCAAAAGTTTGAAGATATAAAATATTTTTTTTTCTTATAATAGATTTCAAAATTAAATAAAAAAATGCTATAAAATAAGAAAGTTGTGCCGTTCTACTAGAAAGTAAAATTATATTTATAAAGCTTATAATTATATATAAATCAAATTTTCGGTTTCCTTTTTTATATAAATACAAAAGTTGTATAAACAAGACTTTAGTAGACCATATGTTTTTATTAGAATGTCCAAATAAAACTTTTCCTTCTAAAAGACCATATCTATCACTTGAAGTTATTATGTTGCCACTAAGAATATTTAGAAAAGAATTGTTTTTTATATAAATGTATATTATTTGAATGAAAGTTAATACAATTATTAATTTTATTATTTTTAATAGATTTTTATTTAATTCAAAATTATTATTAATATTTATAAATATATTTACACAAATTAAATAAATGAGATTAATTAATAATTTTAGCAAAATTTCACCATAAAATATATTATTATAATTTAATACATTAAAAAAACATATAGTTATGGAATAAATTAAAAACATAATAATATAGGTATACCAATTTTTTATTATAATTTTTTTAGAAATTAAGCTATATAATATAGTTAAAAAAGAAAAAGTTAGAAAAAATATAGGGTTAATAAAATTAATTGGAATAAATATTGTGATTATACTGAAAATATACATATATTGTAATAAACTTAACATATTTTTACCTTTCTTGAATATACATGTTAAACATCATAATAAACTATTTCTTAAATTTTTAAGTTTCTTAAACAAAGGAAATATAAAAACATATCCTTTATAACCAAAAATAATAAATATTAATATTTCCAAACGTAAATATATAGTTGGAGTTTTTTCAAATAACTGAGTAAAAAATAATTTTTTATTATTCATAAAAATGTGTTTTAAATATTTATTAGCTTGATATTTATTAAATTTATTTAAAGCTAAACATATAGAATGTATAGTTCTGATAACTAAATAAAATTTAAAAAATTCAAATTCTTTATTATATTTTTTATTTAGTATATTTAGTTCATTTTTTTTCAATCTTTTATTTATAGTTGATATTTGTAATATTTTTGGTGAAATTGTATGAATTAAAGAAAGTTCATTTTGATAATAATTATAAAAATATTTATTCATTGTATAAACTCGTTTACTTTTTATAAAGCTATTTAAAGCGAAAAGGATATCTTCACACATCTTTAAATTAGCATCAAACTTAATGTTATTTTTAACTAAAAATTCTTTTTTAAATAACTTATCACAGGCCGAAGGGGATATCTTATCAATTAGAAAATATTTTATTAACTTTTCTTGATTTATTAAATTGTTTTTATATTTATATTTGGATGAATAACTTTTATTATTAATAATTTCCTTGTGATTAAATATACATATATCTAAATCTAATTTTTTAGATTTGTTATATGTAAGTTCAAGCATATTATTTTCTACAGTATCATCAACATCTATAAATTGTATATATTCTCCTATAGAATATTCCATTCCTACATTTCTTGCATTACTAAGGCCTTTGTTTTTTTCTAAATGGATTATTTTTATATCATTTTTATAAAGAGACTTATCTAAATTTAAAAGAATATTTTTAGTATTATCTTTAGAAGCGTCATTTATTATGATTATTTCTAAATCTTTTAAAGTTTGATTATTAATGTTATTTAAACAACGTTTTATATATTTTTCTCCATTAAAAATAGGTATTATTACAGAAACCTTTTTTTGCATAGTTAAATTTTCCTCTCTAAATGTACAAATTTATAAAACTATATATTAAAATAAATATTATAATTAATATATTTTATTTATTTTCTATTAAAAAATTTTGCTCTTTTAATTTTATTTTTTTTAATAAAAAATCTAAAATTGATTTACATACTAATATAATAACATTTATTTTTTCATTAAAATTCAAATTTTTTATATAATATTTTATAGCTGCATTAAAATTCAAATTTTTAATTTGGATTAATAACATCTGTTTTTTGGCGTCATAAAGAAGTTTATAAAATATTTTTTTATTATTGTTAAATAATTGCTTTAGACCTTCTATCATCTTTAAATATTCACAAATTTGTATTTCATCATTTAGTGCTGAAAAAGAAGTACTATTATCTTTAGTAATAAATCTATATACTCCCATAATTCTTTTTTTAATATTAATTTTTCCTTTATAAGATAATAAAAATAATATTGCCCAATCCATAATATAATTAGAAGATGTAAGTATATTAAAATATATTTCTTTTCTATTAAAAAAAATATTTCTAAATAATAAAGATTGAAGATGTAAATTCACAGAATATTTTTTTATTTGATAAATTTGTTCTATATTGTATGATTCTAATATCTTGCTATTGGAAGGTAAAACTCCTATTTTTTCACTGTTATTATTAATTACTGAAACAAAATGTCCTGAAGCAATATAATCATCATTTTTTTCTAAAAATTTAACTTGTATTTTTAATTTTTTAGGATCAGTCCAATAATCATCACCTTCTAATACAGCAATATATTTTCCACTACAATTAATAAATACATCATATAAATTTTTTGTAGGTCCCATATTTTCATCTCTTAAAAGTAATTTAATTTTATTTGGATATTTTTCTTTATACTGTAATAATATTTCTCTTGTATTATCTGGAGAGTTATCTTCTCCTATAACTATTTCATAATCAAAATTAACTTCCTGCATTAAAATACTATCTATTGCTTGCCTAATATATTTTTCATGGTTATATGTAATCATTGCTACACTAACCATAGGTCTTCTTTCTTTCACAACTAAACACTCCTAATTATATTACATATATAATCTATTTCTGAAAAAGTTAAATCTGCATACAAAGGTAATGTCATAACCCTTTCAGATATATACTTTGCATTTGGCGTTTTTGATGAATTAAATTTTCCTCTATAACATTCATAAGTATTTGTTAATGGATAAAAATATTTTCTTACAATTATATTATTTTGAGCTAATTTTTCTGTTAATTGATTTCTATTTAAGGTATATTCATTTTCATTTATAATAATTGGGAAATAAGAATAATTATGTTTTATATTTTTTACATCAGTTAAATAACTTATTCCTTTTATATTTTTTAAGTTTTCTCTATATCTTTCTACTATTAATTTTCTCTTTGATATTTGTTCATCTATATATCTTAAATTAACTATTCCCATTGCAGCTTGAAATTCATTCATTTTTGAATTCATACCAACAGCTTTTACATCTTCAGGTCCCGTTATACCAAAATTTTTATACATATCAAACTTACTTCTATATTCATCATTTTTGTAAGTTAATGCTCCACCTTCTATAGTGTGAAATACTTTTGTTGAATGGAATGAAAACATAGAGACATCACCAAAGGTTCCTATACCTTTACCATCTACTTCAACACCAAAAGTGTGAGCTGCATCATAAATAAGTTTTAGATTATACTTTTTAGAAATACGTTCTAGTTCAAAAACATCACATGGATTACCATATACATGCACAGGAATAATTGCAGATGTTTTTTCTGTTATTAATTCTTCTATTTTTGTAGTATCCATTGTATAATTATTAAAATTTATATCACAAAAAATAGGAGTTAAATTATTCATTACTATAGCATGTGTTGTTGAAGCAAAAGTAAAAGGAGTTGTAATAACTTCACCTGTTAAATTTAAAGCTCTAATTGCAATATCAAGAGCAGAATGACCATTTACAAATAAACTACTATTTTCTACTTTTAAATAATCTCTAAGTTGTTTATTAAAATTATTGTGGATTTCACCATTATTTGTTAACCAATGAGTATTCCATATAATTTCAAGCTCTTTTGTATATTCTTGTAAGCTTGGTAAAAAAGATTTTGTAACATTGATTTTATTCATTATAATTTTTATCCTTCTTTCTAAAACATATTAAATATTTTTAACAAAAAATTTTAAAGTTTGTTTTTTAATAAACTATATATATTTATGGTGATTTTTTCTTTTATAATTAATAAAACAATAAAATATATAATAGGACAAAAGATTAAATTTAAAATTAAAATTAAAATATAATTAGAAATTATACTTTTAATAGCTAAAATAGCTATTGCCATAAAAAAAACAGCTATTATATATTTAAAAAATTCTATAGTAAAAATTTTATAGTGTAATTTCTTTTTTGTAAAAGTTATATTTATTAATGTTCCAATACTTTCTGCCAATACCCAACTTATACCAGAACCTATATAACCCAACTTATATATTAGTATTAAATTAAATGTAATACTAATTAATGCCATAATTATTTGAGTTACAACACTAATATTTTCATTACCTGTTGGCAATATAACTTGATTATAATTCCAGTTTCCTAATGAACCTATAAGTATATTTAAAGAAACTATTCTTAACATTTTATAAGATTCTAAAAACGTTTCCCCACCTAACAATAACATTATCTCTTTTGATAAAAATATAGTTCCTATCATACATGGAAAAGACAATATATATATATAATTTATAGAACTTTCTATTAGTTCATAATACTTTTCCTTATCATTAGTATAATAATAGGTAGACTTAGGCATGATTACTGTACTTAAAGAAAGTGTTATTGATAAACCTATAGTTACAATTTGCCTTCCTCTATTTAGAAATGCAACAGATGTATTATCTACCATAATGCCTAATAGAACCTGATCTAGCATAGTATAACAACTTACAATTAATGATGATAAAAAGAAAACAAATAATTTTTTTAAATGTTTTATAATATTTATATTTTTAAATTTTAACGATACAAAATTTTTGCTATAGAAGTAATTTAAAATATTACTAAAACTCAAAGCAAATATAGTTATAGCTGAATAAATAATATAATTTTCTTTGTTCTTAACAAAAATTATCATAGCTATAAATGATATAAGTTTAAATATAGCACTTCTTAATGTTATATATTTATAATCTTCTATGCCTTGGTAAAACCAATCTATGCTAAATATATTTAATATAATATTAATAAAAAATATTAAATATAATTTTAATTCTAAATAGAACTTAGGAATACTAAATATTATTATGATATATATTAATGATACTATAAAAGTCGTTATTATTTTTATAATAAGTAGTTCCGAAAATAGTATACTTAATTTTTCTTTGTCATACTTAATTTTAGCTGTTTCTCTTAAACCATATGTAATAGTTCCAAAAGACGAAATTATTACAAACCAATTTACAAAAGAAGTGGCAAAATTTACTTTACCTAAATTATCAGCACCAAGAACTCTTGAAACGTATGGAGCAGTAATTAACGGAAATAACAAGTTTAAGCAAGTAAATATCATATTATATAAAAAATTGATTTTTATTGATTTTTCTTTCATATATTTTTCTTTTAATTATACTTAAATTAATAAGTTTAAATTATCTTTCATTTTTTTTTCTAATAAAAGTACATTTTTACTCCTATTTTTAATTTGTTTGAATGGAATTCCAACATTTATACTCCATTCCTTTGAATTAGAATTTATAAAACTAAATGCCCCAAAAGCACTACCTTCACCTATATTTACGCCTGGTAACACAATACAACCACAACCTAATATACAATGCTTACCAATAGTAACTTTTTCATATATTAAATTTTTATACTCATCAGGCACCATTGGATTTGTCATACTTTCTCCAGAATAATCATCACTAAGAGCGTAAATAGAAACCTTGGAAGAAATATTTGAAAAATCATCAATGAAAATCCCTTCTGTACCACCATATAATGCAGAATACGCTGCTATATGAATGTAATTACCTAATTTAATTTCTCCACTTAAAATACAAAAGTCGTCAATTCTAATATTATTACCTAATTCAATTTTATCAGAAGAATATATACTAGCTTTTTTACTTATAAGAACATTACTACCAACTGATTTAAAACCCAAAGCATTTAACTCTTCATATTTATAAAAACTATCCAATTATCTATTCACTTCCTTTAAATATTTAAAAACATTTCTCCATTGTTTTATCAATTTTTCTTTATTTAATAGTTTTTCAGAATATTTTTTTGAGTTTAAAATATTATCTTTATTACTCTTACATAAATCCTCAAATGAAATTTTACCAATATCTTCACAATTGTTAATTTTAATTTTTTCTTTTTTCAAACCTAAGGCCATAATACCTTTAGTAGATAAATATAATTTAACTCCTAAATACAAAAGTAAAATCATATTCCCAAAAGCAGCTTGATGTTCAAAATCAAATATTGCTATATCAATAGTACTTAAAATTTGTATATATTTGTTTGATGGCATAAAATCTCTATATACTTCTACTTTATCTTTAAATATATTTTTCGCATATTTTTCAATACTATCTGCATATGCCTTATCTCCATATGATAAGAAAAGTATTATTTTTATATTTTTATCTTTATACACAGATAGTTTGTCTATATATTTCTTATGTTTTAAAAAATCAAAAGCACTGTGCCCAATCATTACTCTAAGTTCATCTTTTTTTGTATTACTTTGACTTGTAACTTTATCAACATCTTCTTTGTAATATCCACTTCCATAAAGTGCATTCATAACTTTTATATTAATACCAAATCTTTTATTAATTTCAATTTTATCTTTATTATAACCTATAACAATTGCTTGAAATAACTTAATCTTTCTATCAGCTATATTATTTAATATTTTTTTTATAAATTTAATATAAAAATATTTCATTATGTTATATAATATATTTTTATCCTGATTTATATTAAATTCATATTTTTGATATAAATCAGAACCCCATATACACCATACAATTTTTCTTGCAATATTTTTTTTTATAAATATAAGTTTAAAATTATTATATGGATTACTATGTAGGATTATATAGTCTGATTTATCACTATAATAATTCAATTTATTTAATGAAATTATATCTTTATCATATATACAATTTTTATATTCTCTTACCATATTGTAATTTTCATGATTAGATAGAATGAATAAATGTTCTGAATTATTAAAATTACTATTAATTAGCTTGATTAATTCTATATTAAATATTGGTGAATTAATTGTCATAAAATGTATTATTAACAAATTGTAACTTCCTTTCATACCATAGCGATTTTAATAAATATTTGTGCTAAATTAATACAATAGATAAATCAATTTATTTTTTTAATATATTTATAATATTTATTGTATCTGAATATATTAAATTTTCTAATTGATTATTCCATACTAAAACTGTTATACTTTCTTTACTTATTATTTCTTTTAAATTAGTTTTTTTTATATTCAATACTTCTATTAATTGATACATCTTTTAATATCAACTCTATTAATTTATAAACTTCATCTTCTTCACCATATAAGTATATTTTGTTTATACTATTTTCTAATTATTCCTCTATTATAGATATTATTACCTTTTGTATTTGAAATATACTTCTATAACTTTTAACTATGTACTGGTATGTTTTAGCAGTTTTTTCTGATATACCTTCAGGGGTTAATATATAAAGTATTTTTTGAGCATTACGCTTTTCCATTTTTATTAAACCAATTCTTATCATTTTTTTTGTAAATAAATTAATTGTTCCTAATGATAATCCTGTAATGCTTTCTAAGTCCCATTGTGATATGTATTCGTTATCTTGTATTTGTTTTAATGTTTCCAATTCCTTTACCATAATATTCATCAATTCTATACAATTTTTAATATTGTTCAATTTTTGAACGATTGTTGATATTATATTTGCTATTTAATACCTTGTCAAGAGGTTATTAAAATATTTTTACAAAAAATATTATTTAACATTAATTATTAATCAAAATATAACAAAAATTTTATATAATCATAGTTTAGTATCTTCACTCATATACTTTTTACTAATTATTTTTAAAATTATAGTATTTAGTATTCAACATTTTATTATTATTGCATATTATAAATTAAGTATCTCAAGTGTTGTTTTCAATTTGGTTAACGGCATAGTAATAGGCTCTTTTAGATGTATTATTTCATGCACGAATTTAACCCTAACTACCCTACCCTGTATGCTATTACAATAAAATTAAACTTTCTTGAATACTTATTTGTAGTTAATTATAGTGTTTTAATTGATTTATTCTACTTAAGATGATGTTGTCGGTAATGACTATTTTATTAAGTATATTGATGAAGTTAACAAATTCTAGATAATGTTGAAGTTGTCAATAAACAATAATTTGTGGAGATTTAATGCATGCACCACAATTATGTTAGAAATGCTTAATGTAAATACTTATTTGCATTAAAGCTTTCGCTTAAGAAATAAATTATTATTAGATAAAAACATATTGTTGTTTATACTAAAGAAAAAGGAATACAATTTAAAACTCCGGAGTTTTATTAAATTTAATAAAGTATTTACAAATTCATAAGTTTTATTATAAAATCTATAACTTAACAATATTAAAAACCAGTATAAATAGTTTATAATTTCATACTTTATTTAAATTTAAAAAATTATTAATAAATATAGTAATATTAAAACATAAAAAAAAACAAGCTTAAAGCTTGTTATTTATACATTTCATTATAATATTTTTGATAATCTCCACTAGTCACATTTTTCATCCAGTTTTCATTTTCTAAATACCATTTAATTGTTTTCTTTATTCCATCTTCAAAACAAGTTTCTGGATACCAGCCTAATTCATTTTTTATTTTAGTTGGGTCTATTGCATAACGTTTGTCATGTCCTTTTCTATCCTCTACATATGTTATTAAATCTTTTGATTTATTTAATTCATTTAATATTATATTTACTATCTCTATATTTTGTTTTTCATTATGTCCACCTATATTGTAAACTTCACCTAACACCCCATTATTTGTTACCATATCAATTGCTTTTGCATGGTCTTCTACATAAAGCCAATCTCTTATATTTTTACCATCACCATAAACCGGTAAGTTTTTATTATTTAATGTATTATTAATTAAAAGAGGTATAAACTTTTCTGGAAATTGGTATGGTCCATAATTATTACTACAACGAGTTATATTAATTGGCATATTGTAAGTATCATAATATGCTTTTACTAACATATCAGAAGATGCTTTACTTGCTGAATATGGACTGTGAGGGTCTAGTGGTGTTGTTTCTGTGAAATATCCATCTTCCCCTAATGAACCATAAACTTCATCTGTTGATATATGAACAAATTTTTTACCTTCTTTAAATCCATCATTTAACTGCCATGCTTTTTTTGCTGAATTTAATAATACTACTGTACCCATTACATTTGTTTGAACAAATACTTCTGGATTTTTAATACTTCTATCAACATGGCTTTCTGCTGCAAAGTGTATAATGTAATCAATTTCATTTTGTTCAAAGATTTTTTCAACTATTTCTTTATTGCAGATATCACCTTTTATAAATTCATAATTATTATTTTCAATATTTTTTAAATTTTCAGGATTACCAGCATAAGTTAATAAATCTAAATTTATTATTTTTATATCTTTATATTTTTTAAACATATAATGTATATAATTAGAGCCTATAAATCCTGCTCCTCCTGTTACTAAATACGTTTTCATAGTATTTCTCCTTTAGAAATTAATTTCTGTTTCTTTTAGTGATTTTAAATTTTTATCTTTTTCTGATAATATAATTTCCATATTATCTATAGGCCATTCTATTCCTATATCAGGGTCATTCCATAATACTCCACCTTCTGATTGAGGATGATAATAGTTTGTACATTTGTAAACAAATTGGGCTGTATCACTCATAACTAAAAAACCATGTGCAAATCCTTCTGGTACATAAAATTGGCGTTTGTTTTCATCTGATAAATAAACACCAAACCATTTTCCATAAGTATTAGAACTTTTTCTTAAGTCTACAGCTACATCATAAACACAACCCTTTACAACACGTACTAACTTTCCTTGAGTTTGTTCACGTTGAAAATGTAATCCTCTTAATACTCCTTTTTTAGATAAAGATTCATTATCTTGTACAAAAACTATATCAAGTCCTGCTTTTTTAAAATCTTCAGCATTATAAGTTTCCATAAAATAACCTCTTACATCTCCAAATACATTTGATTCTATTATATACAAATTTTTTATTCCTGTATCTATAAAATTAAACTTTCCCATTTTATAACCCTTCCGATACTTTTATTAAATATTTACCATAGTCTGTTTTTATAAGAGGTTCTGATAATTTTAATAATTGTTCTTTATTTATAAATCCTTTTTTGTATGCTATTTCTTCTATGCATGAAATATATAAACCTTGTCGTTTTTGTATAGCAGCAACATAATTACTTGCTTCTAATAATGAATCATGAGTTCCTGTATCTAACCATGCCATACCTCTACCTAATAGTTCTACATTTAATTTTCCAATTTTCATATATTCTTCATTTACAGTTGTTATTTCAAGTTCACCTCTTTTTGAAGGTTTTATATTTTTAGCTATATTAACTACATTATTATCATAGAAATATAATCCCGGAACGGCATAATGTGATTTTGGATTTTCTGGTTTTTCTTCTATACTAATTACTTTTCCATTTTGGTCAAATTCAACTACTCCATAAGATGTAGGGTCACTAACATAATAACCAAATATAGTTGCTCCTTCCTTTCTTTCTGTTGCTGTTTTTAATATTTTACTAAAACTTTGGCCATAAAATATATTATCACCTAGTATAAGACATACATTTTCATTTCCTATAAATTTTTCACCAACTATAAAAGCATCTGCTAATCCTCTTGGTTTGTCTTGTATTGCATAAGATATATTTAAACCAATATGTGAACCATCACCAAAAAGTTCTTCGTATAAATGTAAATCTCTTGGTGTTGATATAATTAAAATTTCTTGTATACCTGATAACATTAATACAGATAGTGGATAATATATCATTGGTTTATCATATATTGGTAATATTTGTTTTGATATTGAAGTTGTTATAGGATGCAAACGTGTGCCTGCTCCTCCTGCTAATATTATTCCTTTCATTTTTTTCCTCCAGTATTTTTTTAATTTTATAAGGTTTGTTTATTTTATTAATTTTTACATTTTTAATATTTTTATTTATTTTATTAAAAAATTCTTCTTTACAAATATATTTTTTATGGTATAATAAATTTATAAATTAAGAATTGGGTAAGGCAATTAACCACATTGGTGGTTAGCCTCATTTAGTGTTATATAACCATCTAGTCCTGGCTAAAGAAGAAGATGGTTATTTTTTCTTGTTTTTCTTTGAAGATGGTTTATCATCTATCAAACCAAGTATGCCAAAGATTACTATAGCGACTAATGTTCCAAATTGTAACATAATTGTTATAGCTTCAAAAATTGTCATTGGCACCACCTCCTTTATGTAAAGGAGGCTAACACATACTAGCTTCAATTGCCTTACCCATTTTTTATATTATCATATTTTGTTGTTATTTGTAAATAAAATCTTTTATTTATTGTATAATATATTCTCTTATTGCTTCTTGCCAAGTTAAAAATTTAAAATTGCTTGTAAGTTTAATCATATAGTTATCTAGTACAGAATATTTTGGTCGTTTTGCCGGTCGTGGGAATTCTTCAGTTGTTACAGGAAGTATATCTATATTTATATTTGATAGTTTAAATATCTCACACGCAAAGTCATACCATGTACAACTTCCTTCACAAGTTCCATGAAACAAACCATAGTTGTCTGTTGTTATTAAATATTCTATCATTTTTGTTAACTCTAATGCACTTGTTGGTGTTCCATATTGGTCATTTACAACTTTTAATTGATTATTTGTTTGTGCCAATTTTAACATTGTTCTTACAAAATTATTGCCTTCTCCATATAACCATGCTGTCCTTATTATATAATGATTGGGATTAAACATACTTACAAATTTTTCACCCTCTAATTTAGTTTTGCCGTATATAGTTTGAGGATTAGTAATATCAAATTCATTGTAAGGTGTTGTACCTTCTCCATCAAATACATAATCTGTTGATATATGAACTATTTTTGCTCCAATTTTTTGACTTGCAATAGATAAATTTCTTGGACCAATAGCATTTATTTTATATGCATTGTCTATATCAGTTTCACATAAATCTACTGCTGTATGAGCAGCACAATTTATTATTATATTAGGTTTTTCTAATTCTAATAATCTAGTAACTTCGTCTATATTAATTATATCTAATTCTTCTTTATCAGTAAGAACTAAATCATAATTTGAAAACTTTTTAGTTAATTCTAAACCTAATTGTCCTTTACTTCCTGTTAATAAAATTTTCAACATTATACACCTCTTATTGTGATTTAAACTTTTAATGATACTATATCATTTATGCGAATATATTACAATATAATCATCAGATTTTTTAATTTTAGTTGCAATTAATAATTTAATACTATATACTTAAATATTATTTTCAAAAAAATAAAATTTAACAAGATATATTTTATAAATTGCGTATTATGTTAATATTATTAATAGAAATAAATTATAGATAGGAGTAAAAATATGGATTATATAGTATCTCCAATTGTAGGGGCAGTTATTGGATACTTTACAAATTGGTTAGCAATTAAAATGATTTTCAAACCACATACAGAAAAAAGAATATTTAATATAAGAGTACCTTTTACACCAGGGCTTATGCCAAAAGAAAGATATGTTTTATCAAAAAAAGTAGGTAATATAATTTCAACTCATCTTCTTACAGAAGAAGTTATGGTTAATGCTTTAATAAGTGATGATATTCATAATAAGATAACTAATGTTATAGATAAATCATTTGATAGATTAAAACAAGAAGAAAAAACACTAATACAAATATTTAATTATTTGGTAGAAGCTTCTGAATATAAAGGAAATGATTTAATGTTTAATATTGGATGCAAAAGTACAGATATTATTATTAAATTTTTAAAGAATGATAGTTTACATTACAAGATAATTGATTATATAATACAAACTTCTGAAAAATTGTTAAAAACACAAGCTAAAGATATACAAATAGAAAAAATAAATGCATGGATTGAAAAAACTTTTGCTGATTACGGACTTAGTTATATAAATAGTACGGATTTTGAGAGATTAATTAAAGAAAATATAAATAAGTGGATTGATAGTTTGAATGATGATACTAAAATAATTAGTGATATAATCCCTACTAATTTAAATCAAAATATAAAAAGTATTGTAAGAAATAAAACTCCTGATATTTCAAAATTATTATTAGATACAATACAAAATCCAAAAGTTGAAGAAAAGTTAAAAGAATTTTTAGTACATTTAATTAATGAAAATGTAGGTAAATTACTTACTATATTTGTTAATCCTTTAAGAGTATCTGAGAGTATATTAACTTCTTTAAAAAATTATTTAGCAGATGAAAATAATTATGAAAAAACTTCTGAAATGATAATATTTTATTTCAATAAATTATTGATTATAAATACCAATGAAGTTGTTGCAAAAATTCCTGAAGAATATAGAGATTTTATTATATCAGATAGTATAATTAAAATAATTCGTAAAATTATAAATGAAGAAAATAGTTCAAAAGTATTTAAATCTATTAATGAAAATGTAATTAAGCTTGATAACAAAAATTTGTATGAAATTATTCTGAATATTGAACCTAATATAATTCAAATAACTAAAGCATATTTAAAAGAACAGTTAGAACATATAACTAATAATTTAAGTTTACAGCAATATATTAATAAATTTGTAAGTAATCAAATAGATAATGTTATGAATATGACTATAAAAAATATATCAAATAAAGTAACGGAAAGTAATTTAAATGTTGTGAAAAGCATTGTAATTAAAATTTATGATATTATAATTAAAAAAGCTATGGTTAATATATTAAAATCAATGAATATTTCAAAAATTGTAGAAGATAGAATAAATGCTTTTAAAATAGAAGAAGCAGAAGAAATAGTATTGGAAGTAGTAAAAAAAGAACTAAATGCCATTACAATGGTTGGTGCATTATTAGGCTTTATAATTGGTTGCTTACCGCTTATATTAAACTAAGAAGGAAATAAATTTCCTTCTTAGTTTTTTTCAGTATATAAAACATCTAAAAAGTAATTAACATTAACTTTACAATATATTTATATTTAATTAACAACGCAATGATATAATTAACAAAATAAAATCTAAGAGAGTGATAAATAATGACTAGTAATAGTAAAAATATAAGTAATAATATAATTAAAGGTTTGATTTATCTTTCCGCTGGTTTAACTATAGGTTCATTAGTGTTGATTTTAGGTTATATGCTCAAAAATGGATTTGGAGCTTTTAATTTTAACTTATTAAATAGTCTTGTTCCAATGATAATATCTACTCTTTACATAGTTTTCTTAGGTATTCTTTTATCAACTCCTATTGGTGTTTGTGCTGCTATATACTTAGTTGAATATGCTAAACCGGGAAAAATGGTGAGAATAATAAGATTTGCTACTGAAAGTTTGTCTGGTATACCTTCTATAATATTTGGTTTGTTTGGAATGTTATTTTTTGTTGAAGTATTAAAATTAAAATTTTCAATTCTTTCAGGAACGTTAACTGTTACTATTATGGTTTTACCAACTATAATAAGAACAACTGAAGAAGCTTTAAAATCAGTTCCAAAGTCTTATAGAGAAGGAAGTCTTGGATTAGGTGCATCTAAAATTAGAACTATTGTTCAAGTAATATTGCCATCTGCTTTTCCTGGAATTTTAACTTCTATAATACTTAGTATAGGACGTATTATAGGAGAAACAGCAGCAGTTATGTTTACAGCAGGAATGGTTGCAAAAGTTCCAAAAGGTGTTATGAGTTCAGGAAGAACACTTGCAGTTCATTTATATTTAGTAGCTAAAGAAACAACCGATTTTCAAAAATCTTATGCTATAGCAACAATTTTAATAATTATAGTTGCAATATTAAATTTTACAGCAAGTAAACTAGCTAAGTCTATGAATAGAGCTAAATAATTAAGGAGATAATTTTATGAACAAAACTAAAATCTCAGTTAAAAATTTAAACTTGCATTATGGTGAATTTCATGCTTTGAAAAATATAAATATAGAAATATCTGAAAAGAAAATTACAGCATTTATTGGTCCTTCAGGTTGTGGCAAATCTACATTTTTAAAAACACTCAACAGAATGAATGATTTAGTTGAAGGAGTAAAAATAACTGGAGATTTAAAACTTGATGAACAAAATGTATATAATGATATAGATATAATACAACTTAGAAAAAGAGTTGGTATGGTATTTCAGCAACCAAATCCTTTTCCGATGAGTATTTATGATAATATAGCTTATGGACCTCGTGCACATGGTATTAAGAAAAAATCTATACTTGATGAAATTGTAGAAAGAAGTTTAAAAAATGCTGCTATATGGGAAGAAACAAAAGACCGTCTTAAAAAAAATGCTTTAGGTATGTCAGGAGGTCAACAACAACGCTTATGTATAGCACGTGCTTTAGCAGTTGAACCAGAAGTTTTACTTATGGATGAGCCAACATCAGCACTAGACCCAATATCAACTTCAAAAATAGAAGATTTAACTTTAGAATTAAAGCAAAAATATACAATCGTTATAGTTACTCATAATATGCAACAAGCAGCACGTATATCTGATAATACAGCCTTTTTCTTATTAGGTGATTTAATTGAATATAATGACACAAATACTATATTTAATACACCTCAAAATAAAAAAACTGAAGATTACATAACAGGAAGATTTGGTTAAAAGGAGGAAATAAAATGAGAGTTGAGTTTGATAAAGAATTAAAAGAACTGCATAAAAGTTTATTAAAAATGGGGACTTATATTGAACAATCTATAGATGATACTATGGAAGCTTTTATAAAACAAAATGCACATTTAGCACAGGAAATTATAGTTCGTGATGATATTATAGATAATATGGAAAGTACAATTGAATCTGAATGTCTTATGCTTATAGCACGTCAACAGCCAATAGCAGGTGATTTAAGGTTAATTGCTTCAGTACTAAAAATAATAACAGATTTAGAAAGAATAGCAGACCATTGTGCTGACATATCAGAATTTACAATTAAACTTTCAGAAACTCCATATAAACATTTTATTGATGAAATACCAGAGATGGCAAAACAACTAAAAAAGATGATAAAAAATACAATAGATTCTTATATTGATTTAGATGTTGAAAAAGCTATTAATACAGCTAAAGAAGATGATATAATAGATAAATATTTTTATTCAATTATAAATAAAATTCAAGAATTAATGAAGCAAGATGCAAGTTTCGTAGAGCAAGGAATATATTTTATATTTATAGTTAAATATTTAGAAAGAATGGGCGACCATGCTACTAATATATGTGAATGGGTTGCATATAGAGTTACAGGAAATAAAATGCACTATAACTAAGACAGATTACAATCTGTCTTTTTTTTATATAATAAAATAAATAATCACAACTATTAATTATAGTGGTATATGGCAATATCATTAAGTTAAGATACTATAGATTAAATTTTTCTAAATGCATTCCCTACAATTCTTTTAAATTTAGATTTCTCCGCTTTTTATAATTTTATATGATTATTATTGAATGTAGTCCTCTGAAAAGAATTTATTATTAAATATATATAAACATTTATATAGATGTACAAAAACTTTTAATTATATTTAAATTAATCTCTGATATAATATATTCACGTATTTCACAAGTTCTATATTATTTATCAAATAAAATATTACTATTTTCTATGTTTAAGGTTTAAAAAATCAATACATTAAAATTTACTAAAAGATAAACAAAGATACCGTTTATATTTTCAATGCAGATACATTGACAAACCTATCTATATGCTATATAATAAGAACACAAGTTCTAAAAGGAATTAACGAAAGGATTGAATAAATATGACGGACGAAAAAAGAAAAGCTTTAGATAATGCGTTAGCTCAAATTCAAAAACAATTTGGAAAAGGAGCAGTAATGAAATTAGGAGAATCAGCTGATACAATGAATATTGTTACTACTCCAACTGGTTCATTAAGTCTTGATATAGCACTTGGAACAGGAGGAATTCCAAAAGGACGTATTATAGAAATATATGGCCCTGAATCTTCTGGTAAAACAACTATAGCTCTTCATATGATAGCAGAAGTTCAAAAATTAGGTGGGGTTGCTGGATTTATTGATGCTGAACATGCACTTGACCCAGTTTATGCTAAAAAATTAGGAGTAGATATTGATAACTTATATATCTCTCAACCTGATGATGGAGAACAAGCATTAGAAATAACTGAAACTATGGTTCGTTCAGGAGCAATTGATATAGTAATAGTAGACTCAGTTGCAGCACTTGTTCCTAAAGCTGAAATAGAAGGCGACATGGGAGATAGTCATATGGGGTTACAAGCTCGACTTATGTCACAAGCATTAAGAAAGCTAACAGGTATTACAAACAAGTCTAAATGTGCAGTTATATTTATAAATCAACTTCGTGATAAAGTAGGTGTAAGCTTTGGAACACCTGAAACAACAACAGGTGGTAGGGCGTTAAAATTCTACGCTTCTATACGTTTAGATATACGTAAAATAGAAACTTTAAAACAAAGTAACGACTTTGTAGGTAGTAGAACAAAAGTGAAAGTAGCTAAAAATAAAATATCTCCTCCATTTAAAACAGCAGAATTTGATATAATGTATGGTGAAGGAATCTCTGTTGAAGGTGATGTATTAGACTTAGCTGCTGATATAAATATAGTTAATAAAAGTGGTGCTTGGTATTCTTATAATGATACAAGACTTGGTCAAGGTCGCGAAAATGCAAAAGCATTTTTAAAAGAGAATAGAGAAATATGCATGGCTATAGAAAATGAAGTAAGAAAACATTATAATTTACCAACAAAAGAAGAACAAATAGAAAAAATTCAAAGCGAAGAAGATATAGCAACAGAAATATAAAAAAATATAACTCCTTAAACTTAAATTAGTTTAAGGAGTTTGTTTTAGGAGTGAAAATATGACTATAACAAAAATAGAAAAACAAAAAAACGATGAAAAAAGATATTCTATTTATATAGATAATAATTTTTCATTTGGTTTAGATGAACAAGATTTAATTTATTTTAAATTAAAAGAATTAAATGAAATAAGCCAAGAAAGATATAATTATATAATGGAGTATGTAGTTTACTCAAAAGCAAAAGACAAAGCATTTAGATTTTTAGGGTATAAAGCAAGAACTGAAAAAGAATTAAAAGACAAATTAAATAATGAAGGATACCCTGAAGAAATTATAATAAAAATTATTGAGCTTTTTAAATATTATGGATATATTAATGATGAAATTTATGCAAAAGGACATATAAACAATAGATTGAAATTTAAACCAATGGGTAAAAAGTTATTAAAATATGAATTACTTAAAAAAGGTGTTGATAATGATATAATAGAAAACACAATAAACAATTTAGAAATAGATGAATTAGATATAGTTACAAAGCTTATTGAAAAGAAAACAAAAAATAAATCAGAGTTTACTCAAAAAGATAAAGAAAAATTATACAATTATTTACTTAGAAAAGGATTTAATTACGATATAATAAACAAAGCAATAAAAACTATAAATTTTTCTGATTAATAATTTTACTCTTTATATAAAATAGACTATAAATTTATAAAATATATGTTATAATCATTTTAGTATAAATTTATTTTATACCAATCAATTTATAACTTATAAGGAGTGACACAAAATGGATATACAGATGTTATTTTATGACTTTATGTATTGGGTGATGGAATTAGATGAAATAACTAGTTATACCGTTTTATTTTTAATAGGAGTATTTTTAGTTATATTAATTCTAAGAATAATTTTATCTATATTATATCAAAAACAACTTACTGCTTTTAGACTTTCTAAAAAAGATAAGCCTTCTCGCCTTTTAGGTAAAATAATTAATGATTATAAAGCTAGTGGTAGTAAAGGTATCGCAAATATAAATACAGAACAAATAGTTAATAAATATATTATACGGCTGAATTTTATAGGTTGGGGTTTAGATAGTATAGATGGGTTTATTAAAAAAGTTGAAAATCAAATAGGTTTTATAGGCGTAGTAACATTATTTATACCTGATACAGATAAATTGTGGTGTGCAGGGACTACCGCAACTATATTAATTCTTCTTTGGTTTTTTTCTAGTATTTTTGATTATTCTTCAACTAAAACTAAATTAATAGTAGAATTAATTGATTATATAGATAACCTTGAAGGTGTATTTTATGTTAAAGATTTAGGAGCTACTATTTTAACTTTTAAAAATGAATTGCAATCAACTATATTAAATACAAATAAAGTGTTGAGTGATGCAATACATAAAATGAATACTAGTATAAATGAAAGTCTTAAATATGGCAGTGACAATATGGTATTGACTCTAAATAAGAGTATGAAAGCATTAACTGATTATAGTGAAATATTAAGAGAACCAATGAACAGTTGGAGGGAAAACATTGAAAAAGCAGATAACTTACAAGTTAATTTTAATACTACAATTAATACATTAGAACAATCAATGAGTAAATTTGAAACAATTTATGATAAATTAGATAAACAATTAAATGAACATAGTAATGCTTTAAAGGGTGTAGGATTAAATTTAAATAAACAAGTTGAACAATTATTTTCAAGTGTATATAACCTTGATGAAAATGCAAAAGCTATTTCATTAAATAATGAAACCATACAAAAGCAACTTAAATATATAGAAGATAATCAACAACTATTAAATGTAACATTACAAAAATATCAAGGAACTATAGAGGATTTTACAAGTAATATAGGAGATGCTTTTGGAAACATAATAAACTTATATTCTCAAAATGCTAATGAAACTATTGCTAATGAAATATCAAGAATAGTAGTAAAATTTATGGACATGAATAAAGAAATTGTTTCTAATATAAATCAAAGTATTGATAAACTTACAAAGCATGGTATTATGGAACAACAAGCCATTATAGAGATAAAAGAGCAATTAACATCTAAACAATCCAATTTATGATTTCATATTACTATAAACTATTTGAAAAATAAATTTATATGGTATATAATTATAGGCATAAAATTAAAACTTGAAATAGAGAGTATATAAGCTATGTTTGTATACTCTTGTATATTTTTCAATAATAAATTAAGGATGTGGTTGACATAAAAAAGACACTATTACTTTTAGGAGCATTATTATTATCATTAACAGCATGTTCTTTTGATTCATCAATGGATGAGCTTATAGAAGATACTAAAAAACCATTCTCTTTGAGTAAATCAAAAGAGGAATTATATATAAATGAAATGAAAAATTATTTAATTTTATATCATTGGAAATATGATATAAATACTCTTTTGTTTTCTGAAAAATCCTTTGCATCTGACGAAAAATTTAAACAAATTTGCAATGCAACCAGCGTAGTGGATATGGATTTAACGAAATATAAAGGAACTATGGTTATAGAAGCACAAATGACCTTACAACATTTTAATTATGAAACAGCAGGAACGGTATATTTCTATTTCTATAAAAATAAACTAATTGGTTGTTATTATAGTGCTGAATATAATTCAAATACAGTATTTTCTCTAAAAGATAAAAATATATTTACTCAAGATATAACTTTTAGTAAATATGAAGATACTGAAAAATTAAATAATTTTGATAATCCAATAAATATAAAATCATTAAAGGATGGATTTAGTAGCATAAGTAAAGATAATAATATGGTAGCTTCTATAGAAGATAACAAAGTAGTTTTATATAATTATAGAAATAATAATTTTTATCAAAATAATGTTATAAACTTTAATTATACAAGTTTTATACCAACAGATGTAGTACTTTTTAAAGAAGATAATAAACTTAATTATGCTGTTTTACTTTGTACTTTAGAAGAAATAAGAGAGGTAGAAAAGCATCCGGTTATGAATTCTAAGAAAATTGGACTCTATAGAGGAAATTATCTTTATGATGAAATAATACTTGACAAAGATAATTATTTATCATTAAGTTATTATAATAATGAATTTATTCTGTTTCAAGATAGAAATATGGAATATTATCGAAAGGAAAATGATAATTGGGAAAAGTATAGTCAAATATCATTAGAACATGAAGTTCAAAGCTTTGTGGCTTCTGATATAGATGGTGATGGTCAAGATGAATATATTATGACAGATGGTAAAGATTTATATATGTATCATAAACAAGGTAAGCTTTTAAAAAATATTTGGAAAACGCATATAGGAATTGAAAATAACTTTCAAGGGAATATATTTAGTGCTGATTTAAATAATGATGGAGTTAAAGAAATATATATATTAGATAGCACAGGAACTACTATAAGATATATACTAGATGAAAAAGGATTAATTTCACAAAGCGATAATATTGAATATGGGGAGCAAATATATCCAGGTGATTTTAATAATAATGGTAAGGATGATTATATAAAAATTAAATTAGATGCCAATGCCCAAGAATTATATATTAATAAGGAGTAAATAAATGAATTATGAAGTATATATGCATGAAGCAATAATGGAAGCTAAAAAAGCGATGACTATAAATGAAGTTCCTATTGGAGCAGTTATTGTTTATAAAAATAAAATTATAGGTAGAGGTTATAATAAAAGAAATACTTTAAAAAGCCCATTAGCTCATGCAGAAATAATAGCAATAGATGAAGCATCAAAATATATAGGGGATTGGAGATTGGAAGACTGTGAAATGTATGTTACAGTTGAACCATGTCCAATGTGTGCTGGTGCAATAGTACAATCACGTATTAAAAAATTAATATTTGGTACAGAAAATTTAAAAGCAGGTTGTGCAGGAACTATTATAAATATACTTCAAATAGATAAATTAAATCATAAAGTTGAAATTGTTGAAGGAATATTAAAAGAAGAATGTTCTAAATTAATGACAACATTTTTTAAAGAAATTATAAGAAAAAAATCTTCTTAGGTTATAATTTATTATTACTTATAAATAAAAACTTTCTAAATATTATTTAGTAAGTTTTTATTTTTTTTAATTTTTACTGTTTGTTATTAATTTTTTTCTATTATATTTTTTTATTGGAAAATATTTATTGCATAAACTCAAGTAACACATTATAATGCTTAATATAAAAAAATATAATTAAAAGTTTATTAATTAAATTTAAAACATTACTTAATTAATAAACTTAAATTTAGGAGGCATATTCTGTGACTATTAGAAAAAAATTGTTAATTTCATTTATGGGAGTTACTATTATCTCAATGATTTCAGGTATTATTGGATTAATTTTATTAAAAGAAACAAATAACAAATACTCATACGCCTTAGAAAATTATGGGTTTTCGCAAGGGTTAATGGGGAGATACGGCATGGCAATAAATGATGGTAGAGCACACATAAGAGATATTGTTCTTTTAACAGATAAAACTCTTGTAAATAGTGCTAAAGAAAAATTAAGAAAATGTAGTATTAACGCTGATACAATTGCTAAACAATTAGAAGGTTTTGATTTATCATCTGAAGCTAGAACTATTTTTAGTAGAATTCAAGATAATTTAGCAAGTTATAGAGTTATACGTAATCAAATAATTGATTTAGTTAGTGAGAATGATAATACAAATAGACAATCTGCATATGAGCTTTGGCTTAATGATGCAAACCCGTATATGGATGAAATTATTGTAGATGTTGAATATTTATTAAATTTGAGCACAAATGAAGGAAACAATATGAAAAACGACTTATTAAAACTTAAGAATATGTCTAGTATTATTGTAATTTCTATAATAATTATTTCATTTATATTTTCTATTATAATAACTGTATTTATTTCAAGAAATATAAGTATTCCAGTTATTGAAGTATGTAAAGCAGCACAAGACCTATCTATTGGCAATTTAGATATAAATCATAAAATAAATGCTAAATCTAAAGATGAAATAGGATTACTTGCAAAATCTTTTTCAGATACTGTTTTTAACTTAAACAATACATTATCTCAAATTAATAAATTCTCTGAACAAGTAGCTTTTGGTTCAGAACAGATTTCAAGTATATCACAAACTTTATCACAAGGTGCAAATGAACAATCAATGGCTATTGAAGCAGTATCAAAATCTATATCTGAAGTTTCAGATAGAATAAATATAAATGCTAATAATGCTAAAAAGGCAAATAAAATATCAGATGAAGTATGTGAAGAAGTTAAACAGGGTAATAACCAAATGAAAGATATGATTAAAGCAATGAATGATATAACTAATGCAACAAATGAAATAAGTAAAATTACTAAAACTGTTGAAACTATTTCAGCACAAACTAATTTACTTGCACTTAACGCATCTATTGAAGCTGCTAGAGCAGGTGATGCTGGAAACGGATTTGTAGTTGTTGCTAATGAAGTAAGGAATTTAGCAAATAAAAGTTCAGAAGCTGCTAAAAATACAAGTATACTTGTTGAAACTGTTATTTCTGCAATATTAAATGGTAAGAATATTGCTCAAGAAACAGCTGAATCTTTAAATGAAATTGTAACGAAAGTAAACACTACATCTTCACTTATAGATGAAATAACAAATGCTTCTGTAGACCAAGCATCTGTTGTTCTACATATAAAAGATAGGATTATACAAATTTCAGAGGTGGTTCAATTAAATTCTTCCACATCTCAACAAAGTGCTGCATCAAGTGAAGAATTAAATGTTCAAGTTCAAGCTCTTAAAGGACTTATAAATAAATTTAAGTTAAAAGCTTAATACATATCAAATAGTTTAAACTGAAAAAGTTACAATATAATTTACTTTCAAAAATATACTATTATCTATTACTATAGTATATTTTTTTGAGAGTGTTAATCAAAGAATGATATTGTTATAATTTAATGTAAAAAGTAAATTTAAATAATTATTGAATGTAGGGGCGACCTGTGGTCGCCCGAAAAAAACACGGCTCCCTACGGTCCCCCTACTATAAATCATTCTATAGTAACCACCATCTATTTTTTTAATTAAATATAATGAATTAGCAATTATTTACTTATCTTTTTTAATACTAAAGGTATAATTATAATAGGGCAGAGATATATCAATAAGGCAAGCAAAAATCCAAAGGGTGGAATAGCAAATAATAATATTTCTAATTTTAAAAACTCTGATAATGTTATAACAGGAAATAATTTTGTACACTCAAATATAGGTATTGTCCCAGACCCACATTCTTCATACATATCCGTTGTACCAATAACTTTCCCATAAATTACCCAATCATATTGATAATATTCAGGATATACAAAAATATCATTATATATACTTTTTCCTGTTAATTCAATTTCATTTAAATTTAAATTTTCAGGATGTGGTGTAGGAATCATATTTGCAAGAAACTCAGCTCCTTTTACAACTCGAAATTCAGGACCTGTTATAACTTGCCCTTCAACAATAATACAATTTTCGCTTAATTGAAAATCAGATGGGCCTAACATAATTTTATTAAAAATTGTAGATTTAGCAGTAAATAAAAAACCATAGTAGATAATAAAAATTATAATCATCTTCTTAGTTTTTAATGACATATATTTCACTCCAAACATTATTTATAATATCACAATATACAAAAACACTCTTATAACATTTAAGAGTGTTTTTATACATACTAAAATTAATTATATTTTGGTAAATAATCACCATGTGCAGTTATAAGTTCATCAACCATTTTAACAATATCATCAATTGAAAGTTCACTTGCTGTATGTGGTTCAAGCATTGCTGCATTATATATTAAATCAAGTTTTTTTGTAACAGCAGCTTCTATTGTTAACAGTTGTGCATTTATATTTGTCATATTCATAGCAGCAAGTTGCACTGGAAGCCTACCAACATTACATGGCTTTATTCCCATTCCATCAACAAGACAAGGAACTTCAACACAAGCATCATGTGGTAAATTTTCAATTAATCCCCCATGATTAATTACATTACCACCAATTTTATAAGGTTTATTAGTAACAATTGATTCCATTATGTAAGATGCATATTCATGACTTCTGCTATGACTAAGAGTAGGATTTGCAATTAATCCTTCTTTAGTATTTTTCCATCTTGCAATTTGGTCTATACAACGACGAGGATATTCATCAAGAGGTATATTATATCTTTCTATTAATTCAGGATATTTTGATTTTATAAAAAACATATTATATTCTGCATTGTGTTCACTTGATTCAGTACAGTAATATCCAAAACGATTTATGTATTCATATCTAACCATGTCGTTGTGTTTTTCTTGTAAATTTTTTTCTTTAGCTTTTTTACGTATTTCAGGATATAAATCATTTCCGTCTTTATCACGAATTTCAAGCAACCAACCCATGTGATTAATACCTGCAATTAATTCTTTTCTACCTTCTAACTTATCACTCATACCTAAATCATGTAAAAGAGTTGATGAGCAGGTTTGAACACTATGACAAAGCCCAACTGTTTTAACGCCTGTATAACGTTGCATATATCCAGAAAGCATTGCCATTGGATTAGTGTAATTTAAAAACCAAGCATCAGGGCAAACTTCCTCCATATCACGTGCAAACCCTTCCATAACAGGTATTGTACGTAATGTTCTCATTATACCACCTATTCCAAGTGTATCAGCGATTGTTTGATTAATACCATATTTTTTAGGTATATCAAAATCTATAACTGTACAAGGTTCATATCCCCCAACTTGAATAGCATTAACAACAAAAGTTGCACCTTTTAAAGCTTCTTTTCTATTTTCAACACCAAGATATGCTTTTATTATAGCACGATTATCATTAACATTTTTATTTATAACATCAAGCATTATTTTAGATTCATTAAGTCTTTCAGCGTCAATATCATATAAACATATTTCACATTCTCTTAACGCTTCTGTTGTCATAACATCCCCCAAAACATTTTGTGCAAATACAGTACTACCAGCACCCATAAAAGTTACTTTAATCATTTAAAATCCTCCTCTGTTGAAATAAATATTAAAAATATTTACTATCTTTAAATTTATAAATATTTTGGTGTAATTAAATAAAAAATAGTAATATAAAAACCAATAATTATCACCTAAAATTATGAAACTTCAATATAAATTATATACTAAAATTATTGATAAATCAAGGTATTAAAAAATCAAATTTTCATTTCATTTAATCTATTACATAGCAATCATAAATATTTTAAATTTCTATTTACAATAAAATTTATACTTGACACAAACATATGTTTCAATGTATCTTTATTAATGAAATTTAAATAAAGTGAATTTAAAGTAGGTGTCTTAATGGAAATATCATATAACAATGAAAGTATTACTTCTCTTAAGGGAGCAGATAGAGTTCGTTTACGTCCGGGTGTAATATTTGGTTCAGATGGACTAGAAGGTTGTTGTCACTCTATATTTGAAATTATTTCAAATGCTATAGATGAAGCAAAAGAAGGTTATGGGAACATTATAGAAATAACTAAATTTAAAGATAATTCTATACAAGTTAAAGATTATGGTCGAGGATGTCCTGTAGATTATAATTCTAAAGAAGAAAAATATAATTGGGAACTTGTATTTTGTGAGCTTTATGCAGGAGGCAAATATCAAAATAATTCAGGTGAAAATTATGAATATAGTTTGGGACTTAATGGTTTAGGCTGTTGTGCAACTCAATATAGTTCTGAATATATGGAAGTTATAATATATCGTGATAACTATAAATATAAACTTAATTTTAAAAAAGGTGAAAATAATGGAGGACTTCAAAAAGAAGAATGTTTAAATCATCAAACAGGTACTATTATAAAATGGAAACCTGATTTAGAAGTTTTTACAGATATAAATATTCCTCTTTCATATTTTAAAGATATTTTAAAAAAGCAAGCCGTTGTAAATTCAGGCATAACGTTCTTATTATATGATGAAGAAACTAATGAAAATTTTACTTTTTTCTATGCTAATGGTATAGTTGATTATATAAAAGAAATAAATCAAGACAAGGGTTTTACAGAAATTCAATACTATGAAGATGAAACAAAAGGACGTGACAGAGAAGATAAACCAGAATATAAACTTAAATATCAAATAAGTTTTTGTTTTAATAATGAAATTAATTTAATTGAATATTACCATAACTCAAGTTTTCTTGAATATGGTGGCTCACCTGATAAAGCTGTTAAATCTGCTTTTGTATATGCAATAGACCAGTATATTAAAAATAATTCTCTATATAAAAAAGAAGATAAAAAAATTACTTTTACAGATATTGAAGATAGTCTTATACTTGTTATAAATTCATTTTCTACTATCACAAGTTATGAAAATCAAACAAAAAAATCTATAACAAATAAATTCATACAAGATGCTCTAACTGAATATTTAAAATCACAGCTTGAAATATATTTTATAGAAAATAAATTAGAAGCTGATAAAATAGCAAACCAGATATTAGTTAATAAAAGAAGTCGTGAAAGTGCTGAAAAAACAAGAGTAAATATAAGAAAAAAACTTACAGGTACTATTGATATTACTAATCGTATTGAAAAGTTTGTAAATTGTCGTACAAAAGATATTTCAAAACGTGAAATATATATAGTAGAAGGAGATTCTGCATTAGGTTCTTGTAAAATGGGTAGGGATGCGGAATTTCAAGCTATTATGCCCATACGTGGTAAAATACTTAATTGTTTGAAAGCTGACTATGATAAAATTTTTAATAGTGATATAATAACTGATTTACTTAAAGTATTAGGGTGTGGTGTAGAAATAAAATCAAAACATAATAAAGATTTGAATTCATTTGATATAAATCAATTAAAGTGGGATAAAATAATATTATGTACAGATGCTGATGTAGATGGTTTTCAAATAAGAACTCTTTTACTTACAATGCTTTATAGACTTACACCATCTCTTATAGAAATGAGTAAAGTTTTTATAGCAGAATCTCCTTTATATGAAATAACATCTAATAGAAAAACTTATTTTGCTTATTCTGAAAGTGAAAAAAATAGTATATTGTCAAAATTAAAAAGTAAATATAAAATACAACGTTCAAAAGGTTTAGGAGAAAATGAACCTCAAATGATGTGGGAAACTACAATGAATCCACAAACAAGACGACTAATAAAAGTATTACCTGAAGATATCAATAAAACTCAACAAATGTTTGATTTATTATTAGGTGATAATCTTAAAGGTAGAAAAGAGTTTATAGAAAATTTTGGTTATAAATATATTAATTTAAGTGATATAAGTTAATCATTGTAATTTAATAAAATAATTAGTAATAACCTTATCCTTTTATGAATACAATATAAAAACATTGTTTCATAGGGGGATTTATTTTGAAAGATTATATAGAAGAAAGAGCTATAGAAATAGCAAATTATATCATAGAATCAAATGCTACAGTCAGACAAACGGCCAAAATGTTTGGAATAAGTAAATCTACAGTTCATAAAGACATCTCAGAAAGACTAATACACATAAATCCTATGTTAGCTAAAGCAACAAAAAAAGTACTAGAGCAGAATAAAGCAGAACGCCATATACGTGGTGGAATGGCAACAAAAGAAAAATACATGAAACTTCATAATTCATGATATTAAATACTTCATAAATATAGTAATAAATTTATCTATATATTTAGATAAAAAACTAGTAAAAACCAAAAACTAATTAGAAAGTATGTTCTAAGATGATGATATTCAAAAAATTTAAATTATTTCACTTTCTAGGGAAATGAATGATATCTAATATCAACTTTTTTAAAGTTAATAAAAACCGTGATATTGTGATATCATTCTTCAATTAAGATTTTTCTATTTTTAATTTTTATAAAGATTTATTCTATTATTCATATTCTTTCTTAATTTTATTTATAATTTTAATTAATCCAAATATAATCTCATGTTATATAATATTGTCAAAAAAATAAAATAACTAATCCTCTTTTCTAAAATCAAATTTTATATTATAATAAAAATATACAAAATAACTAATAATTTATTGTATCAAACAAGGAGGATTTTATGTTAACCGGAGGCATTACTAAAAGAGATAAGATATGCCAATTACTAAAAGATATATCTATATTTTTAAATAGTGATTGTATGTTTAGTGTTACAGATACAGAAAAATTTATTGCTTATTGTCCGGGTAAAAAAATTGATATAAAAGTAAAAATCGGAGAAGATGTTCCCCTTCAAAGTCCACTTACTGTGGCAGTTAAAACACGAAAAGTTATAACAAATATTGTACCAAAAGAAATTTGGGGCATTCCATTCCGTGCAACTGCTACACCAATATGTGATGAAAAAGGTAATATAGTTGGCTGTGTTGGTATTGGTATTTCTATTGAAAAAGAAGCACAACTTACAGAAACATATAATCAATTTGAAATTTTACTTAATCAAATAACAAATCAAACTAACATTATAGACATAGGAATGAATCAAATATTAGAAGATAATTTAAAGTTTATTAATATAATGACTAAAACAACACAAACATCACAAGAAATATTATTATTATTAGGAAAAGTACAAGCAATTGCCAAAACAACTGATATTTTAGCAATAAACGCATCAATTGAAGCTTCAAGAGCTGGTGAAAATGGTAAGGGATTTTCTGTTATTGCTAACAAAATAAAAGATTTATCAGAACATACTAAAGAAGCTACAAACCTTATTGTTAATATGATAAATCAAATATCAGAAAGTGTTAATGAGCTTTCAGGAATTACTTTAATAAATAATGAATCAATTAATAATCAGATAAAAACATTATCAGAAATATCAGATGTTATTAAAAATATGCAAACTGCAAGTAATAAGTATTCAAATTTATTAAAGTAGTTATATATGGTTAATTAGAAAAAGCTACAATTAGATTAACTAATTGTAGCTTTTTGTTTATATATTGATTGTAATTTAAAATTTTATTTTTTTATGATTGGAATTTGTATTTCTGTAAGCCAATCTTCTTCTTTTTCTTTATTCCATATTCCATCAATATAACTTTCTCTTGGATTTTCACTCATTAAATATCCATTTTCTTCAATCCATTTAAAAGCATATGCGTAAGCTTTTCCTAATTCATTATAAGCACCTTTGTGTAATATAGAAATGACAGTTACGCTTGGCAATTTTTTAAATTTAATTGTTTCAGTTTCAGTTCCAAACTCCTCTACTGCTTCACAGAATTCTATATCAATATCTTTTTCTTTATATTCACCATCATGATAAATAATAAAGCAATATTCTGGTATAGAACATTTTAAATTAGGATTAACTTTTTTACATTCTTCACCAATTGCAGGAATTACTTTAAAGTAATCATTATAACTTGAAACTACCATTCTTTTAGAATAAACAATACATTCAGGTGTTTTTTTTATAATAGCTTGATAACTCATTTTATCATTCTCCTTATTTTCTTTAATTTTAATATAATGATTTATTCGAGAGAGTTTATCTTGCATTTCTAAAAGTTGTAATTCAATTTCATTTTTTCTTTGATTTAAAATATTTTCTTCATTAACACCTTTTGTTATTAAAATAATTTCATCAATTGTAAAACCTGTTTGTCTAAGACTTATAATCTTATGCAAATTAATAAGTTGTTCTGTTGTGTAATAACGATATCCATTTTCATTATCAATATAAGCCGGTTTTAACAAACCAACTTCATCATAATAACGCAAAGTTTTAATTGTAGTTTTTGTAATTTTTGAAAACAAACCTATTCTATACATAATAATCCCCCTCGATATTATTTAGTTTATATTCTACCCATACAGGAGAGTCAATATGTTTTTAAAATATTTTTTAATTTTAAGTTAGTTTAGAAACAATAAATTCGTCAAATAATTTTGAACGTAATTTTAAAAAAAGCTATCTGTATATAACCACTTTCAAAAATATTTATTGATTTTATTTTAATACTGTGAGAAAATACTATATAAAATAATTATGGTAAACAAATTTTTAACTTTTGTTTGCTATATGAAAGGGAGTAAACTTGAAATAAGTAAATTCAAGTTTATTAAGTATAAATATTTATTGAAAAGAAGGTAAATATATGTCAGTTGAATATTTAGGACTACATGAAGTAAATGGTTCACTTATTGTAATGGAAGGTGTTGAAAATGCAACTTATGAAGAAATTGTTGAAATAACACTAGACAATAATACAAAAAAAATAGGACGTATTATATCTATAGAAGGAGATAAAGTAATTATACAGGTTTTTGAAGGAACAAGCAATATATCTCTTAATAATACAAGAACTAAACTTACAGGTCATCCTATGGAAATGGCTTTATCTGAAGAAATATTAGGTCGTGTATTTGATGGAGCAGGTCGACCAATAGATAATTTAGGTTCAATAATACCTGAACAAAAAAGGGATATAAATGGTTCATCAATAAATCCTGTATCAAGAGAGTATCCACGTAATTTTATACAAACAGGAATATCTGCTATAGATGGTTTAATTACTCTTATAAGAGGACAAAAATTACCTATATTTTCGGGTAATGGCTTACCTCATAATCAATTAGCAGCACAAATAGTTCGTCAAGCTAAATTAAGTAATGAAGAAAATAATAAATTTGCTGTAGTGTTTGCGGCAATGGGAGTAAAGAATGACGTTGCAGATTTTTTTAGACATACTTTTGAAGAAAGTGGTGTTTTAGAAAGGGTTGTAATGTTTTTAAATTTAGCAAATGATCCTGTTGTTGAAAGAATATTGACACCAAGAGTTGCACTTACTGTTGCAGAATATTTAGCATTTGAAAAAGGTATGCATATACTTGTAATACTCACAGATATGACAGCATATGCAGAAGCTTTAAGAGAAGTTTCTTCTGCCCAAAACGAAATACCATCAAGAAAAGGTTTTCCGGGATATTTATATAGTGATTTAGCATCATTATATGAAAGAGCTGGTATTATAGCTGGAAAAAAAGGTTCAGTTACACAAATTCCAATACTTTCAATGCCTAATGATGATATAACTCATCCAATACCAGACTTAACCGGGTATATAACAGAAGGACAAATAGTTTTAAATAGAAATCTTTCCCAACAAGGTGTTTATCCACCAGTAAGTATATTACCATCATTATCGAGACTTATGAAAGATGGTATTGGTAAAGGTTACACAAGAGAAGACCATTCAGATGTAGCAAATCAACTTTTTGCATCTTACTCTAAAGTTCAAGAAGCTAAATCCTTAGCATCTGTTATTGGTGAAGATGAATTAAGTGATGTTGATAAATTGTATATGAAATTTGGTTTGGCATTTGAAAACACATTTATTAATCAAGGTAAAAAAGATAATAGAGATATTAAAGATACTTTAGATTTAGGGTGGAAGTTACTTAATATACTTCCTAGAGATGAATTGGATAGAATTGATACTGCTATTTTGGATAAATATTATAAGGGAGATGACTTTTAGTGGATACAACTTCTTTCCCAACCAAAGGTAATTTAATAATTGCTAAGAATACTTTAACTATGTCTAAACAGGGGTATGAATTACTTGATAAAAAAAGGAATCTTTTAATAAGAGAACTTATGGAACTTATAGATAAAGCAGAAGATATACAATCTGAAATAGATAAAACATTTAAAGAAGCTTATTTAGCTTTACAAGATGCAAATATTGAAATAGGGATAAGTAGTGTAGAAAAAATAAGTTACGCCATACCAGAAGAGACAGGTGTATCTGTAAAACTTAGAAGTATTATGGGTGTTGAAATACCAATGGTTGAACTTGAACAAAAATCAAGTAAACCCCCATTTGGATTTTTTAGTACTACTACTAAATTAGATAAAGCTTATTTAAAGTTTGTAAAAGTAAAACAATTAACTATAAGATTATCTGAAATAGAAAATTCAGCTTATAGATTAGCAAACAATATAAAGAAAACTCAAAAAAGAGCAAATGCACTTAAAAATATAACTATTCCTAAATATGATAAGTTAGTTGTAACAATCCAAAATGCATTAGAAGAAAAAGAAAGAGAAGAATTTACAAGATTAAAAGTTATCAAAAAAAGAAAATAATAAAAAATCTCTTGACAAACTATATAAAATAACATACAATACAGTCTGTAAAATAAAAATACTTTACAGGCTGTTGATGATTTATGGACAAAATACTTGAGATAACTCTACTATATGATTTCTATGGTGAATTACTTACAGAAAGACAAAAAGAAATGTTTGAAATGTACTACTTAAATGATTTATCACTTAGTGAAATAGGTGAACAATTAAATATAAGTAGGCAAGCTGTAAGAGATTCACTTAAACATTCAAAAAAAGCTCTTCTAATGTATGAAGATAAATTAGGTTTAGTAAATAAATTTTCACAACAAAAACTTTGTGTTATGAAAATAAATGAAATTATAAATCAAATAGAAGAAGCAAATTTATTACCTGAGTTAAGTAATCATATAAAGCAAATAAAAGAAATAACTAATGAGTTTATATATATGTAGGAAAGGGGAATGTTAATGGCATTTGAAAGTTTATCGCAAAAATTACAAGATGTTTTTAAAAATCTTCGTGGTAAAGGAAAACTTGATGAAAAAGATATAAAAGTGGCAATGCGTGAAGTAAAACTTGCAATGCTTGAAGCGGATGTAAATTTTAAAATAGTTAAAGACTTTATAAATAAAGTATCTGAAAAAGCAATTGGTCAAGAAGTTATGGAAAGTTTAACGCCCGGTCAACAAGTTATAAAAATAGTTGATGACGAACTAAAAAGTCTTATGGGCAATACTCAAAGTAAATTAACATTCTCATCAAAACCACCAACAATATATATGTTTGTAGGATTACAAGGAGCAGGTAAGACAACCACTGCAGGTAAATTAGCTGGTCAATTACGTAAAGAAGGAAAAAAACCTTTACTTATAGCTTGTGATATATATCGTCCTGCTGCTATAAAGCAATTAGAAGTTGTTGGGAAAACTTATAATATACCTGTATTCTCATTAGGTGATAAACAAAATCCAGTTGATATAGCACGTCTTGGCGTTGAAAAAGCTATTGAAGATAAACATGATATTGTAATAATAGATACAGCAGGTCGTCTTCATATTAATGAAGAACTTATGGATGAGTTAAAAAATATTAAAAATTCTGTTAAGCCACAAGAAATACTTCTTGTAGTAGATGCTATGACCGGTCAAGATGCTGTAAATGTTGCTGAAACGTTTAATGATAAATTAGGTATAGATGGTATTATACTTACTAAACTTGATGGTGATACAAGAGGGGGAGCAGCCCTATCCGTAAGAGCTGTTACAAATAAACCAATAAAATATATTGGTATGGGTGAAAAAATGGAAGATTTAGAACCATTCCATCCCGACCGTATGGCATCACGTATATTAGGTATGGGCGATGTATTATCTTTAATTGAAAAAGCTCAACTTTCTATAGATGAAAAAAAAGCAAATGAACTTGAAAAGAAAATTCGTAGTCAAGAGTTTACATTAGATGATTTTTTAGACCAAATGGGTCAGGTTAAAAAAATGGGTTCTATTAAAGATTTAATAGGAATGATACCTGGTATGAGTCAATTAAATCTTAGTGATGTAGATATAGATGATAAAGCTATGAATCATGTAGAAGCTATTATACAATCTATGACAAAAGCTGAACGTCAAAACCCTTCAATACTAAATGGTTCACGTAAGAAAAGAATTTCAGCAGGAAGTGGAAGAAGTATACAAGAAATAAATCGTCTTTTAAAACAATTTGAAGAAATGAAAAAAATGATGAAACAAGTAACAGAAATGACTAAGGGTAAAAAGGGTAAATTCAAATTACCGTTTTTTAAATAAATATTAATTATTAATAGGAGGTGAATTAAGTGGCAGTTAAAATTAGATTAAAAAGACTAGGTGCTAAAAAAGCTCCTTTCTATAGAATAGTAGTAGCTGATTCAAGAACTCAAAGAGATGGAAAATCAATAGATGAAATAGGATACTATGACCCTACAAAAAATCCTGCAGTTGTTAAAGTTGATGTAGAGGGTGCTAAAAAATGGCTTAAAAATGGTGCTCAACCAACAGATACAGTTAAAGCATTACTTAAAAAAGCAGGTGCTATTGAGAAATAAGTCCTTAAATGAGGAGGATTTCGTATGAAAGAACTATTGGAAGTTTTAGCAAAAAATCTAGTTGATAATCCTGATAAAGTATTTGTATCTGAAAGAGAACAAGATAAAACTACTATTTTAACATTAAAAGTTGCTCCTGAAGATATGGGCAAAGTTATTGGTAAACAAGGAAGAATTGCTAAAGCTATACGTACTATGATAAAAGCTGCTGCTATACGTGAAAATAAAAAGGTTTCCGTTGAAATAGCACAATAATACATTATAGGCAACAAACTAAAAAAGTTTGTTGCCTATAATTATTTTTGAGAGTGTTAATCAAAGAATGATATTGCTATAATTTAATGTAAAAAGCAAATGAAAATAATTATAGATTGTAGGGGCGACCTTCGGTCGCCCCTACAGTTATTTTTGCATCATTCTATAGTAAACACCCTCTTATTTTTATATGTTAGAAAGGAAAATTTACAATGAAAGAACTAGAATATTTTGAAATAGGAAAAATAGTAAATACACAAGGAATAAAAGGCGATGTAAGAGTATTACCAACTACAGATGAGCCAGAACGTTTTAAACAGCTAAAAACTGCTTTATTAGATAATGGTAAAACCATGAAAGAATACACTATAGAAAACGTTTGGCTTCATAAAAATTTTGTAATATTAAAATTTACAAATATATCCGATATGACATCAGCAGAAAAGTTAAAAGGAATGTCTATTAAAATAAATAAAAAAGATGCCCTACCTCTTAATGAAGATGAATATTACATTAGTGACTTATATGATATGGAAGTTTACACAGATACAAATGAATATTTAGGAATAATAAAAGATATTCTTTTTACTTCAAGTAATGATGTTTACATTGTTACAAATCCTAATAACCCAACTCAAAAAGATATATTATTACCTGCTATAAAACAATGTATATTAAATGTTAATGTAAATGAAAATAAAATGATTGTATATTTGATGGAAGGTCTTATATAATATGAATTTTCATGTGCTTACATTATTTCCTGAAATGATACATCAAGGTTTAAATCATAGTATAATAGCTAGAGCAGAAAAAAATAATTTAATCTCTATAAATACAATAAATATAAGAGATTTTTCAAATGATAAACATAAGCATGTTGATGATACTCCTTATGGTGGGGGAGCTGGTATGGTTATTAAAGCTCAACCTGTTTATGATGCTTATAAAAGTATACAAAACCAAAATGCTAAAGTAATTTATATGACGCCACAAGGCAAAGTTTTTAATCAACAAATAGCAAAAGAATTATCAAAAGAAATGGATTTAATAATATTATGTGGTCATTATGAAGGTATAGATGAAAGAGTAATAGAAGAAATTGTAACAGATGAAATATCTATAGGTGATTTTATATTAACAGGTGGGGAACTTCCTGCAATGATATTAATAGATGCAATATCAAGACTTGTTCCTAATGTACTAGGAAAAGAACAATCATTTGAAGATGAAAGTTTTTCTAATAATCTTTTAGAGTATCCTCATTACACTAAACCACAAATATTTATGAATAAAAAAGTACCTGATATTTTATTATCAGGTCATCATGCTAATATTAATAAATGGAGATATCAACAATCTTTAATTAGAACATATAAAAGGCGACCTGAACTTTTAGAAAAATTAGGAATTACAATTGATGATATATACTTTGAATAAGGTATTTCTGTATTAGAGGGAATTTTATATGGCTTCGCCTATTTTTAAGAAAAAAGAATTTTATATTAGTATTATTTTGGCTATTGTTATGTTTTTAATTATAGGTCAAATTTCCTTATGTTCGTTTGTTTAATGCAATAACAATTATTATTTGGTCTATGATTGTATATATTACACTCCTAAAAAAATGGAATAAAATTAAATATAAAAACTATACTATTACATTAATTATTGTAGCACTTCCACATACAATATTTTCTTTGCTAAGTTATGGGTCTATGATTTGTTTTAGTATATCAATAATCCTATCTATTGTTTTATTAATTTTTAAATCTAAATAAAACAAGGCGAAATCCCCTTGTTAGTTATTTTTATTTACATTAAAATTCATCTAAAGAATATTAAATAATTTTTTATACCTATTTAATACTCTTTAGGTCATTTACATTGGAGGTATTTTATTTAATGGCTAGATTTAAATTTTGTGTTATGTGGCTTAAAATAGTAAGTATTTTATTTTCTTTATTTGGTGTAATTATAGCTTTATTTAATCAAACTTATATTTTTCAAATAATATTTAACAATCAAATAAATCCAATTTTTTGGGGAAGTGCTAATTTATCAGTTGAAGTATTACATTTTCAACAGTGGATTTATGGTTTACTTGGAGCCACATGTTTAATGGTTGGCATTTTAATATTTTTTATAGTTGAAAATGCTTTTGCTAAAAAAGAAAAATGGGCATGGAATTGTTTACTTTTTGGATTAATCGCATGGTTTGTAATAGATGAATCTATATCTTTATATTTTCGTGTGTATTTTAATGCTGTATTTAATCTTATTCTTTTAATAGCTATTATAATTCCTCTTTTCTTATCAATTAAAGACTTTAAAAATAATTAATATATTTTTAAACAGATTAAAATTAAGTTGTAATTACATAATAAAAATAAATTAAATGAGAGTGGTTATATCAGGATAATTTAAAAAGAATATATTATATATTAGAAACGCCTTCAGCGTTCCTTGCAATCAATTTATCAATATTGTGTAGAGAACAGATTTATCTGTTCTCTTTTTTTATATTAAATTATAATCTTATCATTCTTTAATTAACACCCTCCACATTTAAAGATTTTTTAAAAATCATTGAGACTTCCTCAGGAAGTCAGAACAAAAATTTAAGGCCTACAAAACAAGCCAAAACCTAGTAAATTCAAGGGTAAAATATAGCAAACATACTTAAAAAATAGTGATACTTCTTGAGGAAGTATTAACAAAAATTTAAAACTTGAGAGTGATTATATTAAGAATTATTTAAAAAGAATATTATAGATATTTATTAGGAGCGTATAAATACATTATTTTTTTTATATTAAATTATAGTCTTATCATTTTTTAATTTAATGTTTATATCTTAAATGTAAAAATTACTATACAAAAGTAAAAATTATCATTAAAATATAAATAATAGTATATTATTAGTATCTATTTATAATTGATATGGGAATATTTAAAATAATTTATGGTTATCCTTTCTAGTATATAAAATAAATTTAGAAAGGAAATACAGATATGAAAAAAATACTTCCTATATTAATTATATTAGCAATATTAATCATAATTATTAGTATGAATGAAAATAAAAAAGATGGAAGTTCGTTAATGATTGATGTATTTAATGAAAGTACTTTTAAAACTGTACAATCAGACATTAATACATATGCGATATTAAAACAACCATTAAAAACTTTCGATGATATGGAATTATATTTAAAAAATGTAGATGAAAAGATAGGAGGAATATCTAAAGATACTATTGAAAAAGAGGAAATAGATGACATTAAAATTTTAAAAAAAGTATATATATCATCAAATGCTAAACTTACAACAAAAATTGAAACTATAAATGATAATGCTACTTATTTAATTATAGATGTAATACTTTATGATAATTGTGAAAATATAATGAAAGTAAAAGAAGAAGTAGAAGATATATTTAAAATTTTAAATTTGGATTTAAAAACTAATATTTCTATTACTGGTTCATATCATGGTAAAATAAATTATGATGAAGAAAAATTAATTGCATTTGATATTATGAAAAAAATGAATGCAACTATATTAGAGGATTATATTACAGATAAAGTTTATAGTGTTGTAGGATATACCAAAAGAATTAACGAATATATATATTCTGAAAAACAAAAAATAAATATAAACTTAGCTTTAAGATATAATGAATATGAAAATAAAACATACTTATATTTAGCTACACCTTTAATTACAGTTGAATACTAGACAAACTAATGTAAGAAAGGATGAAAACCATTGTCAAAGTATATAATAAATGAATGTTTAAATTTAAATGGAAAAGTAAAAATAAGTGGTTCAAAAAATGCTGTACTTCCCATATTAGCTGGCTCATTGCTTGCAACCGAAGAAGTGACTTTAAAAGATGTTCCAGACCTTAGAGATGTATCTATAATGAGTGAATTATTAGAAAGTTTAGGAGCAGAAATTTCATGGAATAAAGAACAAGAAAGTTTAAATATAAAAATCAATGAAATAAATAAAATTGAGGCAGCTTATGATTTAGTAACTCAAATGAGAGCCTCTTTTTTAGTAATGGGTCCATTATTAACTAGAATGGGTTGTGCTAAAATACCTCTACCGGGAGGTTGTGCTATAGGTACACGCCCTATAGATTTGCATTTAAAAGGTTTTAGTGCGATGGGAGCTGAAATATCACAAGAGCATGGATATATTGAAGTTAAAAGCAAAAAGCTTAAAGGAGCTAAAATATATTTAGATTTTCCTAGTGTAGGAGCTACAGAAAATATAATTATGGCGGCTACAATGGCAAATGGTCAAACAATAATTGAAAATGCTGCACTAGAACCAGAAATTGTAGACTTAGCCAATTTTTTAAATGAAATGGGAGCGGATATAAAGGGAGCTGGCACAGATACAATAAAAATAACAGGAGTATCCAAGCTTAAAGGAACAACACATGATATTATACCTGATAGAATTGAAGCTGGTACTTATATGGCTGCTGCTGCTATTACAAAAGGGGATATAATTATAGAAAACATAGTAATAGACCATTTAAAGCCAATGATAGCAAAACTTAAAGAAACAGGTGTTACAGTAGAAGAATTAGATAATAGTTTGCATATTTACTGTAAAAAAAATCTAAAAGCTATGGATATAAAAACATTACCTTACCCTGGATTTCCAACAGATATGCAAGCACCATTTATGAGTATTGTTACAATAGCCGAAGGAACGAGTGTTGTTATTGAGACTGTTTTTGAAAATAGATATATGCACGTTGGTGAATTAGCACGTATGGGAGCAGACATAAAAATAGATGGTAGAACAGCAGTAGTAGAAGGAGTAAAGAAATTAACAGGAACTCAAGTTAAAGCAACTGATTTAAGAGCAGGAGCATCACTTATATTAGCAGCATTAGTTGCAGAAGGAACAACAGAAATAAGTGACATATATCATATCGAAAGAGGTTACTGTAATATAGAACAAAAATTACGTAATTTAGGTGTAGATATTAAAAAAATAGATGAATAAATAACGCTCTCTTTTTATATATATATAATAAGGGGGCATACATATGAGAAAGTTTGTTAATTATACAACTAGTGTAATACTGGCATTAATAGTAATACCAACTCTTATAGTTCTTCTTTATAAAGTTGAACAAGCAGAACAAATAAAAGAAGTTATACAGGAAGTTGAAGAAGAAATAAAAAAAGAACCAGAAAAACCTTTTTTTTATATTTTTAATGATGAAAAAAAAGTAGAGGTATATAATCCAGAAATAGAAATAATACAAGATATAGGTATAGAAGAATATATAAAAGGAGTTGTTGCAGCAGAAATGCCAGCATTGTTTGAAATGGAAGCATTAAAGGCACAAGCTGTTGCAGCAAGAACATATGCATTAAAAAAAATACAGGATAACGAAGATATAACAGAAGCTGAAATTGGACAGGCGTTTTTATCCAAAGAAGAATTAAAAGAAAGATGGGGAAAAGATTATAATACATATTTTAAAAGAATAAGTAAAGCAGTAGATGAAACTAGAAATGAAGTAATGATGTATGATGATGAAATGATAGATGCTGTATTTCATTCAACAAGTTCAGGTTATACAGAGAATTCTGAAAATGTCTGGTCTGTAGCACTTCCATACCTTCAGGGTGTAGAAAGTAAAAATGATGAAAAAGCACCTGATTTTATAACTGAAAAAGTAATTAATTCTAAAGAAGTAATAAGTAAACTCCAAAATAAATATAAAGATTTAAAACTAACTAATATTCCATTATTCCAACAGATTCAAATAATAGAGCGTTCACAAGCAGGATACATATTACAAATACAAATTGGAAACAAAATTATTACTGGTAAAGAAATGAGAGAACTTTTAGAACTTAAATCTAGTAATTTTACTATAAGTCAAAATAATAATGAACTTATATTTATAACCAAGGGGTATGGTCATGGTGCAGGTATGAGTCAATATGGTGCTAATTTCATGGCACAAGAAGGAAGTACATATGAAGAAATACTAAAACATTATTATAAAGGAATAAAAATAACAAAATACAGTGAATAATCAAAATATACTGTGGCAATACTATATATGTGAAATAATTTAAACATATACACGGAGGTGTCACAGTTGAAAAAAAGGAATCTAAGAAACTTTATAAATGGAAAGGGGTTTTATATACTATTATCTCTGTGCTTTGCGGTGATAATAATATCGGCAGGAGTTATTACTGTAAATAACACTAACAAACTAAATGAAAATCAACAAGATATTATTGGTGAAGAATATATACCACAAGAAGTAGAACCAATTGTAGAAAATGATTTAACTAGTGAGATAGAATCCCAACAACCTACTATAAATGTTGCAGATACTAATAATAATAGAAATAGAGAAAATATTGATAATATATTAGGAATAGGATTATCAGAAGAAAATTCATTAGATGCAACTATAGAAAATGTAGTAGTAGTTGATGAAGAAGAAGTTATAGATACAATAGAAATCATTTCACAAAATAATATTGAAACTTCAGAACAAGTTGCAGAGGTAGAAGAAGTTAAAGAAGTAGCAGAAATAAATGAAGTTAAAGAAGAAAAACCAGTAGTAGCAGAACAACCAATAGTAAAACAAGTTTTCTTTTCATTTAACAATGATAGTAAGATGATATGGCCTGTAGATGGTGAAGTAGTTATGGATTATAGTAAAAATCACACTATATATGATAAAACACTTGAACAATATAGAGTGAATGAATCTATTAGTATAGGAGCTTCTGTAGGTACACAAGTAAAAGCAGCAGCAACAGGTACTGTAGTAAGTATAAAAAAAGATAATAAAAATGGTAATACAATTGTATTAGACCATGGAAACGGTTGGCAGACTACATACAGCCAACTTCAAGATGATATAGTAGTAAAAGAAAATGATATAGTAGAAGAAGGAGATATCATAGGAGGTATCGCCGAACCTACAAAATATGGGGTAGCTTTAGGAGGACATTTAAACTTTGAAGTTAAAAAAGATGGTTCTACTGTAGACCCTAAATCAATATTAAAATAAAATCATAAATATTTCACAATTAATATACAAACAACGCCTAGTTCAATAAAAATTAGGCGTTGTTTTTTTCTGAATAATTGTTTATTATCAATATAATAATCGAACTTTTAATTAAAATTAACGTATAATTCAAATATATAAACAAGAGAGGATTTTTTGAATGAATTTACAAAATGATACCTTCAGAGAATTAGAAAAAATTTGTGAAAGACTTTCTGGAATGTTTCCAGCCGAAAAAATGAAAGCTATTTATGATTTACAAAAAAGATTTGAAATAATTTCACCTGAAATAATAGAATCTTTTAATTATTCACAAAATATTTTAAAAACGATTTTACCTGAAATACCTCAAATAATGGAATCATCTAATATTCTGCAAAAAGATTTAAAAATGGTTTCGCCTGAAATACTTCAAACAATGGAATCTCTTAATCGTTTACAAAAAATTTCAGAAATGTTTTCACCTTATATAATAGAACTTCAAAAATTTTCACCTATTATAAATTCAACTGTTTTAAATGTTTTAAATACTATTAATACAACAAATATTCAATTTGATTTAACTGCAATATTACCGAAAATTAATGAACTTATGGAAAGTTGTCTTATAGATGAACAATTATTAAAAGAAAAAACAGAACTAACAGAAGAAGAAGAAGCGGAAATCAAAGAAACTATAAGTGAAATTTTTTCTGATGATTTGAATTGGGAACAAAAAATCCGTGAAATTTGTATCAAGTTAAAAGATAAATATCCAGCACGTATATATATTTTACTAGGAATACTAGGAGTTATACTGGCTATTACAACAAACATTACTTCAAATCTGATATATGAAACTATATTTAAAGCAAAGATTAAAGAACCACCTACTTCTAATTCCAAATTAATAACAACATTAGAAGAAAATTAACTAATTCATAAATACATAAAGTTCATTACTATTATGCAATAGAAGTTACAGAAGAAACTACTGGTAAGAAATATAAAGGTTGGGTAAGCAAAAAGGTCGGTTAAGATTAAACCAATGCAAACTGATGAAATACAAAACGTAAATAATTCTATGAAATAAAATTGAGAGAATTTATATATATTTATCAATAATTTGTAATATTCTCACGGGCGACCAAAGGTCGCCCCTACTATATCTATTAATTTTCAAATTCTTCTGAATAACTACTTATTAATTCAAGTGCTTTATCTTCTCCGTCTTCAATAGCAACTTCAACTGCTTTTTTTGCAAGTTCCAAAAGTTCGGTTGATTTTTTGCGTAAAGAAAAGGATTCTTGTATTTTGTCTGCTATTTGTTGTTGGATATATTGAGGGATATTTGGAATATACATTTTTTTTATTGTAGGTAAATCGGTATTTTGTCTTACACTTGCATGAGCTATATTTTTATGTAAATAATATTCCTTAGCTATTTTTTGTATGTACAATCCTATATAATATGGATTATAGTTACTAGATTGTTTTAGCCTTGCACGTATAGTGAATGATGCAAATATCCAATTTTCTTGGTATTCTTCAATAATTCCAACATCACCTACCGTTCCCATTTGAGAAATTATAATATCACCTTTCTTAGTAAATACTTTATTAGGTAAATCTTCTGTATTTATAATTTTATCAAATTCACCTATAATATATGTATCTTTCAAATTCATACCCTTAATATATGGAATACCTTTATTATCATCTACATATGGACTTGTTGGTACTGAACCATAATTTATTAATTCGCAAATGTCCTCAAATAAAGTATATCCTTTTGATTTAAGAATATCTTCTATTTCTTCATACTTTGGTTGATAATATTCGCTATCTAATCTACCACTTACACCAAAAGAATCTTTAAAACTTTTTATAGAAATACCTTTATTATTGTTTGGTTTAAAGTTATTAAGTCCTAAAGTAGAAAGTAGTAAATTTTCAGCAGAGGAATAAACAATTTTACTATTGTTTATTAAATTATAAGTATTAAAATATACTTTAAAAAGTGTTTTCTTAAATAACTCTGAAAATTGAAATATTAATAACTCTTTTATCAATGTTATTGTTAAATGAGGTTGTACAGAAAATGAACTTGATTTTATCATTTGTTTATACATAAAGTTTGAACAAAATAATAAAAATAAAGAAATATAATCCATTTCATTTAATTTTGAAGAATTTATATATATCAAATCTCTTGTAACATAACTATCACATTGAATTAATCCTGCTTTTGCAATTGTACCTCCTTTTGTTAGAACAATATCTCCTTTCTTACATAATTTCAATGTATTAAAATTATTATTCATTTTAGGAATTCTTACACAATTATCATAGTCTATAATGCTTCCTACATCAGCTACTCTAATAAAAGGAATATTCCCTTGATTATAAAAAGGTTCAAGAGATGGATAAAATGCACTTGCATCTATATTTAAACCTAACTCTATAAATGATTTAAACTTATCTTTATTATTTTTAATCATATTATCAATTAAAATATATTCTTTTTGATAATAATCGCTATCAAATCGAAAAGTTAAAAGTTCCTTAATTTGTGACAATTTTATTTCCACTGCCTCAAGCCTGCTCATTAACAAGTTATATTTTTCCTCATCAAATGGCAGGCTATTTAAAAAAAACTTAACTTTTCTTTTTTAGCAAATTCAATAAAAGCTTCTGCAATACCATCTTGAGTTAATCCATTATGATTAAATAAATCATGTTTTACTATTAGATGACCATGTTTATCAAGTACATTATTACCATGTTCATCTCTTACATAAATTTTTTCACCAGAATTATCTTTTCCACTTTCTTGCATGGTAGCAAAGAAAATATTATAATCTTCTACTTTAGGACACAATTTATCATCCCACTTTTGAACAATTAACACACTTGTTTTTGTGCCAGTATGAGGTTTAAAAGTATTACCATGTAATCCGATAACAGCAAGTATACGACAACGTTCTGCTATAAATTCACGAATTACTTTATCACTAGAATTATTAAATCTACCTTGTGGAAGTACAATTGCCATTCTACCACCCGGTTTTAAGAAGTTTAAATTTCTTTCAATAAAAAGAACATCTCTACCGACTTTTGTTTGGTATTTGCCACTAGAGTTTTTACCTAATTCATATTGAGTTATAATTTGTTTCTCTTTTATATCACCTGCAAAAGGAGGGTTAGCCATTAATACATCAAATGAAAATTCTTTAAAGTTTTTTTCATCTTCATCATCTGGTCGAATATCTCTTAATTTTTTAAATCCTTCATTATAATTATCAAGCCATGTTTGTTGTGTAATAGTATGTTCCCAACGTGAATAATCAAGTGTATTAAGATGTAACACATTAGTCTGTCCATCACCTGCTATAAGGTTTAAAGTTTTTGCTACTCTAACAGCTTTTTCATCAAAGTCTATTGCAAATACTTTATTTTGTACATATTCAAGTTCTTCGTTAGTTCGCTCTTGTGTTGAAAAATTTTCGCCTGCTTGTAAACCTTTTTTTTCTCTAATGGCATTCCATACATGGAAAATAGAATGCACAGTAAAACCAGCACTTCCAGCAGCAGTATCTATAATGTATTCATGTTCTTTAGGGTTTATCATTCTAACACACATATCTATAACATAACGTGGCGTAAAGTATTGTCCTTTTTCTCCTTTACTTGATTTACTAATTAAATATTCAAAAGCATCATCAACAACATCTAAGTTAGAATTAAATAATTTTACATTTTGTAAAGATGCAACACAAACTGATAGATGAGATGGTGAAAGTAATATTTTACTATTTTTATCAAAAACCCCACTCCATTTCTTTTTTGCATCATTAAATAATCCTGATATTTTTTCTTTTAATTCATTATCTGTACAACCGTTGTTGCGAAAACGTAAAAAAGCTGTTTTGTCCCTAGCTCCCATAAATTCATCATATAATTTTGAATAAATAAGTTTAAATAATTCTTCAAAAACATCAACTCCAGCATTAGCAAGTACTTCGTCTTCCATTTCAAGTACTAAATCTTTAAGTGATTTTTTCTCATTTTGAATTTTATCATGACGTTTTAAATCTTCATATGTAAATTGTTCATCAATAATATCTGATAATTTTTGTGAATCTTTTGGTATGTCAGTTATATCTTCAAAATGATTAGGTTCTTTACGATTGTAATATGATATTTGTGTTCCATTCGTCCATACTCCAATAGTAGCTCCAGTAGCATTACAATATGATTTTAATTGTTCCTTACCATCTGTAAGTTTTGGCTTCTTTATTTCTACTATTATATATGGGTCGGTTTCGTGATTTTTTTCTGTAATAACTATATCTGCTCTTTTTACTTCACGCCCAAAATGTATTGGGTGTTCAACACTAATTCTACTAACAGGATATCCATAATGATTTATAAGTTTAATTAAAAATAGTTGCCTTACTGTTTCTTCTGGTGTAATTTTTATATCTTTTTTCCTTACTATACATTTTACATAAGGAACTTCTTTATCTTTTACATTTTTTATTACTATACGATTTTCTAATTCTTCTATTTCAGAAGTAGAAAATTGTGTATAATTGTAATTTGAGTTTTTAAAAATTTCGTTTAATAACATTTTAATTCTCCTTGAATTTGATTAAGTGTATTGAGTATGATTATATAACATAATTAAATAAAAGCAAATAAGTTTGTAGAATTTTTAATATAAACATTAATTTTATTTAAAAATTTTATATTAAAATAAAATGACTTTTAATAAAATAATAAAATTCAAATCAAAGTTGTGTCGCACTTTATTTAAAGTGCGACACAACTTTAAATAACAATATAAATTAATAACACAAAATAAAAAAAGCAATAGTATATGTTTAAAATTTATGTTATAGTTTAAATAATTTATTTGAAAAGGTGATTTAATTAGAAAAAATTTATAGTATTAAATTAATAATATTTAGGAGGAATTAAAATGAAAAAATCTATTTCTTATCTGATAGCTTTTATGCTGATTTTATTTGTGTTGGTTTTTTTGAGAAATCGGGAAAGTGAAGTGCAGTATCAAACTGTTGTAGTTGCTGATTCATTTGAGTTTGATTTTCCAAAAAATTGGACTATAACTACAGAAGATGTAACTACAGAAAATGATGAGATGTCAACTAATTGGCTTATATATGCTACAAAAAATTATAAATTATCTACTTATATTGCCATACCAAGTGGACTTATGAGTTTAATATTATCTGAGGTAGATATGGATATGTCTGCATTATCTATATTACCTGATGATGCAATTATAAAGGAAGTAGATACAAAGAAAATAGATATTGATGGAAAAAAGATTAGTATATCTATAAAATCCGTTGAGATGGAAGGTAAACTTATTTATTCTATTTTCTCTACTGTAAAATTTGATACGGACAATAGAACTATATTTATAAATCAAGGTTGCCATTATTCTATTTGGGAAAAGAACAAAGAGGTTTTGGAGAATATAGTAATGTCTTGCAGGCTCAAAGCGGATTGAATTTATATAACATAAAATAAAAAAAGCACTAGTATATTTGTAAAACTTATGTTATAAATAATTTATTTAAAGAATAATTTCATATAAAAAATTAAAATAATATTTGGGAGGAAAATAAATGAAAAAACTTATTTCTTATGCTTTATTGACAGCAATGACATTTACACAAGCTACAACAATATTTGCACAAGATGCAAAAGAGTATTTACAACAAAATATTAATAATGCAAATCAAAATTTAAACAGTAATAACCCTATTACTTTAGTAAAAGAAATAACAAAAATATCAAGAGCAGTACAAATCTTTGAAAACGAACAAAATGGATATATCCTACAGGAAATAAAAATAGTAGAAGGTTTAAAAGACGTTTATATAAAAGATGAACTAATAGATACTTCTAAAATAAAAGCTATTGCAGTTTATCATAAAGATACAAATCAAAGAATACTTGATATAAAAGAAGAACCTATAAGTATAACTCAAGATGATATAAAATTAGATACTAGTGTAGTGGGAACACAAAAATTAGAAATAAAAATACATACAGCAAGTATTGAAAAAGAAATAGAGATAAAAGAAAATCAATCTTTAGAACAAAATATTTCAATTGAGAAAGTACAATACTCATTTAAAGATAGTTTTATGGGTGAAGTTAAAGTTATATTAAACAAAGCAACTACTAGTATGTTAACATTAGATAATTTTTCTATACATTGTCCGGGGCTTAGCACAATGACTATATCAAATATAAAAACATCAGATAATAAAGAATATATATTAGAAACACCAACTTACAATGATAACAAATATATTTTAGAAATTTATTTAAATAAAGGCACAAGTAATGAAGTGACACTTGAACAAAATTTTGTAGTAAAGTATACAGACTGTCCTGTTATAAGTTATCCTTACACAACTCGTATTGGTGAAACAAGTGCAAAATTTAACTTTGTATCCGATTTACCAGGAGATTTATATTATTTAATAGTTGAAGATACTACTAACCTTAGAACTATTTATCCAACAATTGAACAAGTAAAAGCAGGAACAAAAATTGCTATAAATGCTTTACCATCTGAAATAAATATTAATGGTTTAGTAGCAAATAAAAAGTATTCTTTATTTTATGCAACTGCTAAAGGAACAGATATATCAGAAGTTTATGGTCCAGTTAAAATTTCTGATGTGCCGATTGTAAATTCAACAAGTGATATTTCAATTGAAAATATGGAAGTATTAGAAACAGCTACTACACAATCAGTTAAAATTACACTAAACAAACCAACACAAACTAAATTAGAAATGAATGCATTTACTATAAAATGTCCTGCTGGTTCTAATCTTAAATTTGATACTTTAACTACAACAGACAATAAAGCTTATACTTTAACAATGTATGGTGGATTTTTAGATAATAATTATGAAGTCAAAGTAACATTTCCTGATGGAACATTTACAACAGGAAATTTTAGAAGCGAATTAAAAACTCCTACTATTACAGCTGTTAAACCAATACGTACTTCTGAAACTACAGCTACTATTACTTTTAATTCTGATAGAGCAGGTACAATTTATTATGGCGTTAGTAAAGAACCATATGTTACTCCAACTGTTGCTGAAATAATTGCCAATGGTCAAAAACAAGCCATACACCAAAATTCAAATACGATAAAACTTGAAGGAATAACAATGGAGGATAAACATTTTTATTGGTTAGCAGAAAGTTCAAATGGAAGTAAGCCATATTTTGTTGATGGTGCCGGTAAATATGACTTTAGTGGAAGAATACCAGATACAATTGTAGAAGAAAAACCTCCTGTTGAAACTCAAATTAAAATTGAAAGTGTAATAGAAGAAAAAGAATATAAACGAATAAAAGTTATATTATCTGAAAAAGCAACTGGATTAATGAATTATGAAATGAGTATTAACGGAAATAATAATAGTTATTCTAGTAAAAAATATTTACAAGTAGATTATGGTTGGAGTGATGAGCCTGATTATTTAAAAGTATTTTATATATCACCATTTGTTATGCCATCAGCACCTTTTCCAGCAGATACCTATACACTTACAATTAAATTCCCTGATGGTGATGTCACAAAAGAATTTACTATAAATTAATATATTTAGTAGAGAGCGACCCTCAAAATTATAAATAAAATATAAAAAGGCAGATTAATCTGCCTTTTTATTGTGTTAATATTGCATTATTACTTATAAGAAGTTGTAATATTTTTTCTTGCTTACCTGTGTTAGCATTTATATATACTAAAAATGTATCATCTTTATATTTTCCTTTAAATTCATAACATAATACTTCTCTTTTTGATTCTAATGGTATTATACATTTTTTAATTGATTCTATTTGAAATTCTTCTGATATTTCCTTTTTAGCATTTTCTTCTGTTAATTTAGGTTTTCCTATTTCTCTATCATGATGCATTGTTATATAACCTTTACCTTCAAAACCTATTATAGCATCACTTTTCATATCTACTTTTATTTTAATAAGGTCAGGATACATAACTATATCATCTTTAACAGGAGCAAAGTTTATTACAGCAACTCCATTTGAATTTTCATAATAACTAGGTTGCATATTAGGATATCCATTTAAATCTAAAAATTGTTGTGCTTTTTGTTTTGCTTGTTCTAAAGTTATTTCCTTTTCACCTGAAGTATCAGAATAGTTAAGCATTAATAAAGGCTGCCCACCTTTTTGAGTTATATCAACATAAACGGTTGGTTCTGAATTATTAGCTAATACAGCTTGATATGTGTATACTGGTAATACTGATTCTGAATTACTATCAGTTTCACTTACAAATTTTACATCTGTTACATTATCATAATGTAAAAACTTTTTAACTATTTCTATACCTTCTTCTTTTGATACTTTAGGTTTATCTTTGGTCATAAGTGGTTCCATTGTTTTAATATGTGCTGAGAAAGGACCATCATATATTAAAGATGGATATTCATTAAACTCTTGGCTTACTTTAGACATAGAACCTAACGGAGCTACTTGTTCCATTTGACCTTCGACTTTTTCTAATGCTGCTTCTTCTTGATTCATTTTATCCCATTCAATATTATTACCTAAAGTTACTTCACTTGCCATAGTACTTAATTCATCTGCAAATTTATTGCCATACTCATAAACTAATCCGATTTTTTTCCAATCTTCTTCGCTTAAATTTTCTCCATCTATACTTTTTTTCATCATAGTAAGAGCAAAATCACTTGTTTGAGATAAAAATATTAAGGTGTAATCAATAGTGCTATGATTATATGGTAATCGTCCTAAATTTTCTTGTGCTGTTGCAGCATCTCTTGATAGTTGTGCAAATAATTCAATTCTTTGTTCAGGTTTTGAAGTTAATCTTAATTTACCTACTAAATTTGCAACACCATTTACATAAAATACTGTATCATAAAAAGATTGCTGAAAACTATTCTGTAAGTATCTTTGATAATCATTTTTTTGAGTATTTTGATAACCAGCAAATACAGCAGTTCCAGTTAATGCTACTACTAATATTACAACTATTACTGGACTTACTCCTCTTTTCATATTTTATCCCTCCTATTTTGTACCAAATACATGCTTACCTATAGTTTTGCTTATAGGTACTGACCAAATCCATTTACTTGTAGCAGTTACTGGATTCCAATAATATATTGCACCATCTGTTGGGTCCCAACCATTCATAGCATCTCTTGCCGCTCTTATTGATGTTTCATTTGGAGTAAGATTTATTTGTCCATCTTTTACAGCGTCAAAAGCTCCTGGTTGATAAATTACACCTGATATAGTGTTTGGAAAAGAAGGATGACGAGTTCTATTCATAATAACAGCACCAACTGCCACTTGTCCTTCATAAGGTTCCCCTCTTGCTTCTCCATGTATTGCAGCAGCTAATAATCTTACATCACTTTCATGGCCATTATTAGAACCTCCATTAGAGCTTGAAGTTTGCACTGCTTCATTTATACCTAACTTTTCTAATGTAGCTTTACCAACTACACCATCTACTTTTAAACCATTCTTTTGTTGAAATTTTTTAACAGCTGTCCAAGTTTGTTGACCATAATTCCCATCAGCATTTCCACTCATATATCCCCAACGAATTAATTTTTGTTGTATTAATTTCACGGTTTCTCCACTAGAACCCCAAGAATAAGTTTTAGAGCTTGCTATAATATTGTTTGTAAAAATAGCTGTTATAACTAGAGTAATTGTTATCATTGATGCTATAAATAAAACTTTATTTTTCATATGATGTCAATTCCTTTCTGTGGTTTGCTTCTATTTATCTTTTATACTTGCAAGTATAGTTTCAATTGGCTTACTTTTTTCTAACCATTCAACTATTTTAAATTTTACTTTTATTGATGTATCATCTGTTATTAAACTATATTCTTCTTCTGTAAGTATAGATTTAAGCTCTTCTTTTGTTTCTATATCAACTGTTCCATGTGTTATGTCTACGAAACATAATGGAGGAAACATTACACACCACCAGTTTTTACCTTGACCTTCTCCTATTATTACTCTTAATGCTTCATATTCACCTGATGGTAAAACAATATCACCATAACTTTTAATTGGGAAATTAGTTTTTTCTAAATTAACAGTTACATTATAATTTTTATTATTTTCCTTTATTATCTTTTGTGCTATAGATTTTATTTCTTCTGTATTGTCTAATAATAATTGTCTACTTTGTTCTATATTATTAGAATCATTAAGTATAGGTTTTATTTCTTTTAATATAGCATCTTTTACTTTAACTTTTAATTCTTGGTCTTCTTCATAATCACTATTTGCAATTACATGAAAACGTATAAATTTTTCTTCTAAATTAACAGAAGTTGCTTGGTAATTGGGTTTTATATAATGTGAAGATATAGAAGTTATTAATCCTACTGTAAGTGAAACTAAAATAATCTTTTTATTTTTTTTATACCAGTCCTTTAACTTTCGTATGTTCATACTAAAATCATCCTCGCTAAGATAGTTTAGTTGTTTTCACCAACTATATATTTTATAATATTTCCTAAGGAAAATAATACTTATAAGATTAATTATTTCCATGAAATAGGATTAATATTCATTTTTTATTTAGTTATTCCTATATCTTTTATATTGACATTTCCAATTACTTCTATTTCCATATTTTCATAATTCTTTTGCCAATCTTTAGAATATTTTTGCCATAATTCGTAATCTTTTCTTCTTAGATAATTTTCTAAATGTAAAAAGTCACCCTTATGTTCTACTTGAAATTTATTTATAGTTTTTTTCAAATCTCTTTCTATTTCTTTTTCAAATAACTTGCCAAATTCTTTTAATAATTTATTATCAAATATTTCTTTTTCAGCAAGTATATATTCTTCAATTTCACCCATTATTTTAATATTAATAGTCAATTTTAGCTTATTATTATTTTCACTAAATTTGTAATTTGTTTTCTGCTCTAAAATTCTACATTTTAATAAAATATCATTATAAGGAGTTACTAATTCTACACCTCTGCCCTCTTGTCCCATATAAAGCATTTGTGTTGTTTCACTAGGTGTAAGCCAACCAATTAATGCAAAATCTTTAAGTATAGCAGCTCCTTCAAGTATAACTTGTTCCTCTTTTACTGATATTTTAGGTATTACAGCACATCCATTATCTCTAAGCTGTTTTAATAAATCTTCTAAGTCTACTCTAAATGTTGTTGCGTTTTTATTTTTATTATTATTATAAAATTCTGATACAAAAATCCCAACTAATGGTTCATTACCTGACTTAGCTGAAAGAACATCTTCTACTTTATTATCTGTAGCTAACATAATAATTTTTCTATTTATATCATGTATTCTTTCTAACCCATCAAGAGCTTCTCTAAAAAGCTTTTCATCTTTTAATAGTTTACTTCCAAATATAATTACTTTTGAATGACTAAAGTCTAAATCTTGACTTGTATTTTCATTAGCAGTAATCATACCTCCAGGAATAGTAACTGCTAAATTCTTTTTTAATACTTTTGTTTCATCTCCTCCACCTTTTGAAGAAAAATTAGATAGTTTAGGTAGTGCTAATATTAAACTATATCTATTAGGGTAAGGTGATAACCCTTCTTCATCTTTATCAATTTTATCTACACCTATTGATATAGCAAAACCTCTATTTTCTAATTCAACATTATCCCAACAACCAGTAAGTATAAAAAGTAATAAAATTATAGGAATTAATAATTTAATTTTCATTTTTTATCCCCTTTAATTTTGCTATAATAATGAGTGCTAATGGTATTATAAATAAATATGCAAAACCAAAATATTTATCTGTAAAATCCATTATAATATATGTTTCTACTATATTCCTAGGCAATAAGGATATTATATAAAGTATAGGTACTAGAGGTAATACAAAATGATAACTTTCTGTTGATTTGGTAACTCTTGAAAATATAATACTTGTAAAATATAATCCTGCACTTACAAGCATAAATACAGATAATATCCAAAAGCTAATTATAAAAGCATCTTGTCTTTCTAAAAAAGAACCAGGTATATTAACTGCTTGCATTAACTGCATTACTGGCCATATTTGACGACTTACATCAGTTGGACCAAAACGTACTATAGTTATAAATGTTATAATAAACATAGAAATCCCCAATATTATTACTGCTTGGATAATAGATTTTTTTCCATCTTTTTTATTTTTTAAGAAAGGATATATAAGTAATATATATTCAAGTCCGTGAAATGAAAATCCAAGTCTTCCCGCTCCTCTTATAATATTTTTTTTAGAAGTTTTTAAAATAGGCAATATATTTTCAAGTGGTGGTTTAAATATTATAGATATTAATATAAAAATTAAAGGTACAAACATAAATATTATTAAAATTTCACCAAGTCTTGCTCTTGACTCTGTTCCTTTACGTGCAACATAACTAGCAGTAAGTAATAAACTTAATACAATTACATTTGATGGTGTATTATATAAAAGCATTTGTGTTACAATTTCACTAAATACTCTAAGCTCCATTGCAGTACTTATCATTATTTTGAGTATTAAACCTCCTATAACAATATAATAAAATATACTTGGAAGTAGTTTACGACCAAATTCTACTATTGTTTCTTCTTTAAACATTTCTGCTAAAGTAGCTAATATAAAAGCATATATACTACCCATAATTACAATACCAATAACAACAATCCAACCATCTTGAGCTGAATATTCCACTACTTTTCTAGGTAATGTAATAATCATCGTACCAAATAAGTCTAATATCAGTAATACTTGTAATTGTCTAAGAGATATTTTTTGATTATTTGAAAACATTATATCCTCCCATTAAATGCATATTTTTATAATTAATAATGTTCTTTTTTTAAAGTTTTTATACATCGAATAAACTATTTTATATAGTAACTTAATATATTTACTAATAATATTTTAATTTATGGTCATCATAGTAAACTTTTCGGAATGTATAAATGAGTTTCCTACCTTAAATATATCCCTAATATTATTTAGGAAATGGATTTATCTGTTCCTAATATAATCACATTTTAAACAAAATGATATTAATATAAAGGTTACCCCTATTTTTTTAAATTTATTGAGTATAATATGCAACATTTTACTTTTAATACATATTATAAATTAGTAGCTCAAGTTTTGTTATTAATTTCGTTTACGGCATAGTAATAGGCTCTTTTAGATGTATTATTTCTTGCACGAATTTAACCCTAACTACCCTACCCTGTATGCTATTGCATTAAATTAAAACTTTCTTGAATACTATTTGTAATATTTTATACCTAAGATAAGGTTATAAGTGATGGTTTTTTTGATAAGTATATTGATGAGTTTAATAAATTCTAGATACTGTTAAATTTATTGATATAACATAATTGTGGAAATTGAATGTATACACTACAATTATGTTGCTTAGAGAAGGAATTGTTACATAGATAAAAACAACTTTATACTAAAGAAAAAGGAACAATATTTACATTGGAAACTCCGGAGTTAAATTTGATTATAAAAATATAAGAATATAAAATTATTAAGAAAAATCGTTTTAAGAAAAAATACACATATATTATTTTTTAATATAAAATTTAAAAGGTAAAAGAGTGTTTACTAAAGTACAAAAATATTTACTAAGTAAAGGTTCATTTCGATTGTTTGAAAAAGTATAAGTACACACTCTCAAAAAAATTAAATATAGTCTTTCAGGCAGATAAAGGACATACTAAACACTACAAGTTTTTTTATTTCCATCAGAATATAACTGATGGATTTTTTTATGTTAAAATTTATTAAATATAAAAAAGCACTAATAGACTACTCAAAAATATTTTTAGTAGTCTTTCAGCACATTTTGCTTTTTTTCTGCTGGATTTCTACCAGAAAATCTGGAGATGTATGGTAAAATTTTATCACTATAGTAAAAAATATTTTTATCCTCACAATTAGACTTATGGTATTTTGCTATAAGCATTAAGATATAGTCAATATCTACTTCTACTTGTTTAAAAAACAATAAGGAGTTTTCTTCTACAGGAGTATCAAAAATTAGTTTTCACTTATTGGGAACTTTTTTTTAACCTCTGATTTCGTATAATCCTATATTCATTTTTTGTTGTATGCCGAAAGCTCTTCGCTCAATGGGAAGAATTTCATAAAATCATCAACTAATTCTTTTTGTGTGCTAAAAAACAATGTCAATGAACTATCCCATGGAACAATCTCAATACTTGCCAATGGATGTTGAATTGAAAGAGGATTTTTCCAAAATCTCCCGTATCCATCTGCGTATGGTAGGGTAAATTTTAAAATTTCGGACAAAGGAACACTTTTTACAAATCCAGACAAGACAGCCCAAACCCATTGACTATCATTCCCTCTAACAACTTCTGTTAATTCTTCTCCAGACATCCAGCAGTAATCAATACCACTGCTGACAGATATTTCTGACGGAACACCATCAATATCAGTAATCAACCAATTATAGTAGTTCTGCTTGTTTTTAATTGCGTCAAAAACCTTACCTAATTGTGTATAGTAGGGTTCACCTTTTTCATTAATTGCTCCATATACCATATGTTTACCTCCTCAAATATAAATAGTCTTGCTTTATTTTCTTTATTAAGATAGTACTACAAAATTTATAAAAGTACAATAATTTACTGAATAAACTTAGTACTAACTTGAGGTGCTGTCAAGGGCAGGACTAAGTTTTTTCTGTAGGATATTGTATTTTTTAAAAGTATGTAGTACTATTATAATGATTATCTTATAGTTTGAATGATTTAAAGATAATACAGATTATTTATATTAGGGGAAGGAGATTAATTTGAATGAAATATTTTGTAATTGATGTATTCACCGATAAGCCTTTTAGCGGAAATCCAGCCGGAGTATGTTTATTGGACAAATGGTTACCTGATAGTGTTTTACAAAATATAGCTTATGAGAACAATTTATCGGAAACAGCATTCGTTGTAAAACAAGAAGGATATTACGATTTGCGTTGGTTTACCCCTGCTATTGAGGTAGACCTTTGTGGTCATGCTACATTGGCAAGTGCATATGTATTGTTTGATACTGTAGAAAAAGAAAGTGATATTATCAAATTCAAAACAATAAGTGGTACCATGTCCGTAAATCGTGAAAAAGATTTATTACACCTTGATTTCCCCGCTCGTCCTGTTAAAAAAACAGATATATACAAAACCTTTGAAAAGGCATTAGGTATTAAACCAACTGCTGTTTACAAAGCTGTTGATTTTCTTGTTCTGGTTGACGATGAAAAGACTTTACGAAGTATATCGCCTGATTTCACCTTGCTCAAACACATAAAAACAGAAGCCCGTATTGATAATGATAGTTTTGGTATTATCGTTACCGCAAAAGGTGATAATTGCGATTTTGTTTCAAGATTTTTTGCTCCTAATGCAGGAATAGACGAGGATCCAGTAACAGGTAGAGCACATTGTTCATTAATACCATTTTGGAGTGAACAATTAAACAAAAATAAAATGCTTGCACAACAACTATCAAAACGTGGCGGTGTGTTGTTATGTGAAAACTGCGGTGAACGTGTAAAGATTGGTGGCAAAGCAGTTTGCTATCTTGTCGGTGAAGTGATATTATGAGCATAATAGTTACAATTAAACAGTAAATTTTCAAATAAGAAAAGTAAAGTAATCCTGAAGTACAGCAGCCACCTTGCTATAACTTGGTGGCTTTTTTGTCGAAAAATGTCTTAGCCCTAACTTGACAACACCCTAAGACAAAACTAAAAAATTATTTGATTTTTCAGTGTCTCATGCCAACTGCCCATTATTGCTATATTGTGTAACTATCATATATTATATTGTTTAAAATCCCAATTATTTGCATTGTGGGTCGTTTTTAACTCCTCATATTGTGCGATGTAATTCTGCAAGTTCTTGTTCTCTTTTATTATCAACCATTATTATATATCATTTTTAGTTATCATTTAGTATAAACTTGTCAAATTATAAGTTTTACTAAAATGATGGTCTAGTATTTTAAGATAGTGAGTTATTAACAAGTAAAATCACTACTTTTATTATTCGATATTATACTATATTTTTTCTTTTTATCAAAGGGATTTTTATTTGGAAATAAAATATAAAAGTGACTTTTTAAGAAGTCACTTTTATATTTTTTATAATTATGATTTAATTTCAAATTTATTTTTTCATTCTATCTGTTTCTTTAGGATTTGCAAAAAGAGGTCTTTTTCTTAACATAAATAAAGGTAATCTTATTATGCTATCTTTTAAATCTTCATAATTATTTAAATCAGATGATACAAACGGAAACATATATGGTATGTTATAAGTTTTAAGCGTTACAAGATGTGTAAGAACTATAAGAATACCTAACCAAAAACCATATAATCCTAAAACAGCTGAAAAGAATAAAATAAAAAATTTGCTAAGTCTAATAGATGCAACAAATGAAACATGTGGAATTGCAAATGAACATATTGCTGTTAATGCAACTATAATTACAACAACTGGACTTACAATTCCCGCTTCAACTGCCGATTGACCTATTACAATACCTCCTACAATACCTATTGTACCACCTATTGGAGCAGGCATTCTTGCACCAGCTTCTCGTAAAATTTCAAATGCTAATTCCATAAAAAATACTTCTAATACTCCGGGAAAAGGAACGTTTTGCCTAGAGCCTGCCATTTTTAATAAAAGAGTCGTTGGTAACATAGAGGGGTGATATAAAGTAATTGCTAAATAAAGTGCAGGTAATGTAGTTGCCAATATACCTGCAATATATCGTATACATCTTAAAAAACTTACAATTTGCCATCTTCTACAATAATCTTCAGGAGATTGAAAAAAAGTAGCTAATGTAGCAGGTAATATTATTACAAATGGTGTATTATCAACTATTATTACAACTCTACCTTCAAGTAAAGAACCTACTGCTGTATCTGGCCTTTCAGTAACTTCCATTTGAGGAAATACAGATTTCCAGTTATTTTCTAAAAATTGTTGTACATACATACTATCTAATACACCATCTATTTGTATTTCTTTTAATTGTTTTTCAACTTCAAACAAAACTTTTTCTCTAACTAAACCCTCCATATATACAAGGGTAATATTAGTTCCACTTATTTTACCTACAACAGATTGTTTCATTTTAAGTCTTGTATCTCTTATTCTTCTTCTGATTAATGCTGTATTTAGACGCATAGGTTCTGTAAAAGCTTCTTTAGCACCTTGTATTACAACTTCTGTTTCAGACGCTTGAATACCTCTATTAGGAAAACCCGTAGCTGATACAACTAAACCTTTATCCCAACCATCTATCAATAATATTGCATTAGCTGATAATATTGCTGTTTCTGCATCTTTTATAGTACTTATTTCTTTTGTATCTACTCTAGCAACACATCTATTTTTTATTTTTTCAAATGATGTTTGATTTTCATCTTGTGTAGTTTCCCATTTAAGTTCTTCCATAAGATTTTCAACAACAAATCTATCTATAACTTTATTATCTGCCATTTGCTCTATATAAGCTATATAAACTTGTAGTTTATCATCCCCTACAGGAAACTTTCTTTTTATATAATCAGAACAATCTTTAAAGTCACTTTCTAATATTTCAATATTTTTGTCTAATATACTATTTATGTTCATAAAATCACCTCACTATTTGACTATAATAATGTTCTTTTTTTTCATTTTTTATACATAATACCATAATAAAAAAATAAGAGTGTCTATTAAAAAATAATAAAAAATTGAAAGTTATATTGTTTATGTTCAAATATAACTATAAAATTATTATTCTTTATTTAACACTCATATATTTTTCAGTTCAAAATTTTATTTATCCTTGATAATGCCCTTTACAAGATATAATTTCTAAATTTTGTTCATTATCGCCTGTGTAAACAAGTCTATTTTTATCATCATTTTGCCATGTTCTCTAATTGTTCTATAGTCATTGTAACAGTTTTTCCCTCTATTAATTCTTGTCTTGATTTTTCTAACATAGATAAATACTCAGCATTTGAGCGTAATCTCTCAAGTTCGTTGTATTCTTTCTCTGTTATTATAACTAAGTTTTCATTTCTAGGACGTGAAATCAAAACTTTTTCTCCACCTATAATACGGTTAGCAATTCGTTTAAAATCTTGGGTCAAATCAGCAGTTTTAATAGCAATCATAATCATAAAACACCTTTCTAATTTATATTAATTTTTATATAAATATTTATATGTATTTTAATATAAAAATATTTAAGTATCAAGTTATTGTATTAAAACTCTTACAAAACTTATTAATTCAAATTTATTTCATCTTTATTAACTTAATCTTGAATTTATCAGGTTTATTAAAATTATGAGAATGATATATTACACACCATTACAAATTTAAAATTTTTCAAAAATCATTAAGACTTCCCGAGGAAGTCAGAACAAAAATTCAAGGCCTACAAAACAAGCCCAAATCTAGTAAATTAAAGGGTAAAATATAGCGAACATACCTAAAAAATAGTGAGACTTTCTAAGGAAGTCTTAACGAAAATTTAAAACTTGATTTTAATTTTCTTATATGATAAAATTATTTTAATATTTAAAGAAGGTGGATTTATGCTTTATATTAAATACTCAAAAAGAATATCTCACATTAGCTCCTTACAATTGTATAATCGATAGAACATTGTATGGAGCTAAATATATACTATTGGCAATAGACTTTAAAAAAGTGTAGTTTTACTATGCTTTATTTGATTTGTCTTTTGCTGATAATAAAAGGTTACTACATTGTTTTGTTAGTAACCTTTTGTTATGGTCGCAATTAAAAGCAGAGGGTTTTTCCTCTGCTTTTTTTATTTTTAACTATAAAGGAGTTTTATTATGAAAGTAATTAAAAATAATTTATTTATTCTATCATTAATTTTTAAAATAGCACCACTTCGTGTTATAATACAGATTTTTGAAATGTGTTTTAGTTTTTCGTATGGAGCATTTTATACTTTAATATTTTTTAGAACAATTATAAATTCTATAGAGCAGAATACACCATTTATTAATAAGGATAAAACAGTTTTATTTATTTCACATAGGTTATCAACTACAAAAGGAGCTGATAAAATTTATGTACTGGATAATGGTATAATAGCAGAAAGTGGAACACATGATGAACTTATTAAATTAGAAAAAATTTATTATAAGATGTGGGAAGCACAAGCAAAAAATTATAAATATAATTAGGAAGTATTTGAAAACATAATAAACTTACATTATTAATTGCATAAATAAAAACTAAAAAAGAAGAAAACCTTTAATAGTATATTGAGATTTAATATAATTTCTTATAAGGTTTAAACTAAATTATTGATTCTAGTTGGCAAGCTTTTACTTTAATCATTATCTAGTAAACTTAAGAACAATTCATTGTTTATACTTAAAAATTTTTATTGTCCTATATATATTAATATGTTATACTGTGTATATATAATACAAATTAAATAGAAATATCATTTTTTTATGTAAATATTATACAAATACATTTTAAAATTAATACATAACATTTAATTTGATATTTAATATCAATATACCACCTTATGGTTAAATTAAAAAAGGATTAAGTCGAGAGTTTCTCCCTTTCTCTCAAAATTATTAAAAAAATTGTAAGAACTTTTTTAATGTACACTTAAATCCCCAACTATAAAGAATATAGGGATTATGTTTAATTTATAAAATAATATAGAAGGAGAAATATTTTTAATGAATATTCAGCTGTTATCAGTAAACACTCTTAGAATACTTTCAATTGAAACTGTAGAAAAAGCAAAATCAGGGCATCCAGGTTTACCATTAGGTGCTGCTCCTATGGCATATAGTTTATGGGCAAATCATATGAATCATAATCCAGAAAACCCCGACTGGGAAAACAGAGATAGATTTATTCTTTCTGCAGGTCATGGTTCTGCATTACTTTATTCATTACTTCATTTATTTGGATATGGACTTACTATAGAGGATTTAAAAAACTTCCGTCAATTTGAAAGTTTAACTCCGGGTCATCCTGAATATAAACATACTTGTGGAGTTGAAACTACAACAGGACCTCTTGGTCAAGGTATAGCAAATGGTGTGGGAATGGCATGGGCAGAAAAATATTTATCAGCTAAATTTAATCGTCCTAAATTTCCTATAATAGACCATTATACTTATGTACTTTGTGGTGATGGTTGTCTTATGGAAGGTATTTCAGCAGAAGCTGCATCACTTGCAGGAACGCTTGGATTAAATAAATTAATATTGTTATATGATTCAAATAATATTTCAATAGAAGGAAATACAAACATAGCTTTTACAGAAGATGTTAGTAAACGTTTTGAAGCATATAATTGGCAAGTACTTAGAGTAGAAGATGGTACAGATATAAATTCTATAGATAAAGCAATACAAGAGGCTAAATCAGACAAAGAAAGACCAACACTTATAGAAGTTAAAACAAAAATAGGTTATGGTTCTCCTAATAAACAAGGAAAAGCGGCATCTCATGGAAGTCCTTTAGGTATTGATGAAATACTTGCTACAAAGAAAAATCTAAATTGGAATTATGAACATGAATTTTATGTTCCAGATGAAGTTAAAAATCATATTGAAGAATTAAAAAAATTAAATAAACAAAAAGAAATTGAATGGAATAAACTTTGGGAAGATTATAAACAAACTTATCCGGAAGTAGCTAAAGAATGGGAAGAATGGAAAAGTGACAAATTACCAGTTGATTTATTAAATGATAATGATTTTTGGACATATGAAGGTAATTTAGCAACTCGTAGTTCTTCTGAAAAGGTATTAAATAAATTATCAAAATTAATACCTAATCTTTTTGGTGGCTCTGCTGATTTATCACCATCTACTTTAACAATTATGAAAGATAGAGGAGATTTTTCAAAAGAAAATCCAACAGGTTCAAATTTACACTTTGGTATACGTGAACATGCTATGACAGCTATAGCAAATGGTTTAGCATTACATGGTGGAATTCGTCCTTATATATCAGGATTTTTTGTATTTTCAGATTATATGAAACCAGCTATGAGATTATCTGCTATTATGAAATTACCAGTAATAAATATACTTACACATGACAGTATAGGGGTTGGTGAAGATGGTTCAACACATCAGCCAATAGAACAATTAGCTATGTTAAGAAGTATTCCTAACTTTATAGTGTTTAGACCTTGTGATACTAATGAAACTGCAGCAGGTTGGTATATAGCTTTAACTAAAAAAACTCCAACAGCACTTATATTAAGTCGTCAAAATTTAACTCTTTTAAATGAAACAGGCAAAAAAGCTTTAAAAGGCGGATATATTTTAAGAGATTCTGAAAAATCTACACCAGATATTATTTTAATAGCATCAGGTTCAGAAGTAGAACTTATATACAAAGCAAAAGATGTATTAAAAGAAAAAGGTATTGATGCAAGAGTTGTAAGTATGCCTTCTATGGAATTATTTGAAGAACAATCCCAAGAATATAAAGAAAGTGTATTACCTAAAAATGTTCGTGCTAGACTTTCAGTAGAAGCAGGTTCTTCATTTGGTTGGCATAAATATGTTGGTATAGATGGTGATATTATTAGTATAGACTCATTTGGTATGTCTGCACCAGCAAATATATTATTTAAACATTTTGGATTTACAGTAGAAAATATAGTAGATAAAGCTTTAAAAGTTTTAAATCAATAGCTCACTATAAAACCCTAAATATTTAAACTAATATTTAGGGTTTTACTTAATTATTTATTTAGAGTATTTGAAATATCTTAGATATCTTTCCATTCTAACTAACCTTTAAAATCACATTATAATTTTTATTATAGAAGTTTTTGTTTAAAAAAACAACTAACATATGCAAGTTTATAAAAAAAAGAGGAACGACACAGAGGTCATTCCTTATTTTTTTATAAACTACCTATTACTATTACAAACAACTCCTCTAACACTGCACAAAGAACAGAAACTAATAAAGATAAAATTTTTTTTGGTTTCATTATCGTTCCTCACTTTCTTGTTTTAAAGTTTTAAATTAGGTATTGCATTAAGTTCTAATCCATGTTGTATACCGTTTATATATTGATAATAACCAGCTGAACCAATCATAGCAGCATTATCCGTACATAGCACCAAACTTGGATAATTTAATTGTATATTGTAAGTTTTACAAGCTTCATTCATAAGCTCTCTTAAACCACTATTACAAGCAACTCCCCCAGCCATAGCAATTTTATTTATATTTCTTTCGCGAGCGGACTTTATAGTTTTATTTACAAGTACTTCAACTATAGCTTGTTGAAAACTTGCTGATATATCTTCAGGTACTATTTCTGTATTCATCATTTTACATTTATTTATATAATTAAGTACAGAAGATTTTAAACCACTAAAACTAAAGTCATAAGAATTATCTTCTAAATAAATTCTTGGAAAATTAATTGCATTTGGATTTCCCATTTTAGCTAGCTTATCAATTATAGGACCTCCCGGATAACCATAACCTATTGCTCTTGATATTTTATCATAAGCTTCACCTACTGCATCATCTCTAGTATAACCTATTACTTCATATTTGTTATAATCAGATACATGAACTATATGTGAATGACCTCCTGATACTACTAAACATATAAATTCAGGAGTAAAATTTATATCTTCTATATAATTAGCACTTATATGTCCTTCTATATGATGTACTCCAATTAATGGTTTATTTAAAGCATAAGCTAATGCTTTTGCTTTTGAAATACCAACTAATAATGCACCAACCAAACCCGGACCATAAGTTACAGCTATTATATCTATATCATTAAGTTTAACATTTGCTTTTTCTAATGCTTCATCTATAACATAATCTATATTTTCTATATGTTTTCTTGATGCTATTTCTGGTACTACACCTCCATATATTTTATGTATATCTATTTGAGAAGATATAATATTAGATAGCACATATCTACCATTTTTTACAACTGCGGCTGCTGTTTCATCACATGATGTTTCTATAGCTAGCACTAATATATCATTCATTTATAATGTTCTCCTTATTAATTACTCATAATTTCTTCTATTGATAGAAAACCTTCCAAAGAATCTTTCCAATTGAATATTTTCCAATGATTTTTTTCTTTTATTAAAGTATATGTTCTATAAATAGAACCACCTTTAGTCATATATTGTAATGAATTAATAGTACAAATTGAATAGTTATCTCCATTATATTCTTGAGTATGATTTACCACATCTATAATTTTAACTTTATTTTCTCGATTATCTTTTATTTCTTCTTTAACTGTTTTTATTTGGTCACTTTGTTCATTAAGTTCTAGTAATTTGTTTGCAAATAAATTTCTTTGTAATGTTATTAAACTATCAACTTCTGCTTCTTTTATTTCATCCCCATATAAATATTTTAATATTTCAGAATTAGCTTGTATAACATCATAGGCATTTGTAGGATAATTATTTTTGAAGTCATATAACATTAACTCGTCATATTTTTTAATAGGTTTAGAAGAGTTTTTAACTCGATTAGTAGTAGTAGTATAAAAAATTGCAACAATCATAATCATTGCACTAATTAAAATTAATTTTTTATTATTTGATTTCATAAGTTTAACCACCTTTTTTATTTTTTTATATTATGTAAAATAATTTTTCTTATATCTTCTTTTATATATTTTTTTTGTTGTATATGTTGTTTAAATGGAGTTGTATAATATATTTTATATATATACCTATTTAATATTGTTTGAATTATTATACCAATAGTTATAATAGGGACTATTATTAATGAAATAATTTTACCAATATATGGAGTAGTACAAATTACTTCTAATATTATAACTCCAATTAAATAATTTAAATATATATGCCAATTTTGCTTAAAGTATAATTCTAAATAAAAACCTATGTAAATTTGTAATGATATTCTACCTAAAAATGAAATTATATATGCTAAAATTAGAATAATAATTCCTATTGGAAAGCCAACAAATGAAATAAAAAATATTATTAAAAGCATTAAAATTAGTATATATGCTAATAAACCGAAAGGTATAATTTTTTTAATATCTTTATATAAAATAGTTCCACCTTGAGATATAAAATTTCTAGCACCACATATTGTTATTATAGAAATAATAACTTCTAAAAATATTCTTACCAATTGAAATGTTAAAGGAGAAAAAGTATTGTTTATTATAAAAAACTCTTGGATAAATTTATACAAATAAGGCAGTTGACGCGAAGCGTTCACTACCTTATTTAAATCGAAACCTGCATAAGCAGTAGCAGTTATAAATATTATAAATAATATTGTTATAGAAAAAAAAATATATTTACGCACTATGCATCAACCTTACTTCTTTTAAGCCACACTTGTACAAAACATAGTACAGCTATTAAAATTCCACAAATAATTTTTGAATAAATTAAAACTCCATTCATTGAAATAGTTATATTTTCTACATATACAAAAATCTCATTTATATAATCAGATACTAAATTAGCTAAAGGATTTATTACAGAATAAAACTCTGCAATAAATTCATTTTGAGATAAATAAGTTATAATAGAATCCCTATACATATTTAACATAATACCAAAGCCAAAAAATATTGTGAAAATACCCCATATTACAGAATGAATATTATCTAAAGATATTTGCTTTTGATTAAGATATGCAGGTGTTATTGCATTTATTTTTATCATAAGTTTTTCTTCAAAATCATCAGGAGGGCTTGTAAATTCTAAATTTTCAAAATTATCTACCATCATTTCATATATGTTAAATGCTTCCCTGCAATTTTCACAATTCTTCAAATGTTCATTAAGTTTTTCTGCTTCACTTGAAGAAAGGTTATTGTCTATATAATCCATTATAAGATTTTCAGCTTTTATACAATTCATAATGCATTCCCTTCTTTCATAGTAATTAAACTTTCTTTTAACATTTTTCTACCTCTAAAAATACGATTTTTTACTTTAGATAGAGGTTCACCTATAATTTCCCCAATTTCTTGATAAGATAACCCTTGATGATGGTATAAAACAATAGGTACTTTATACATATCAGGAAGACTATTTATAGCAGAATTAACTATATTCTCTTGTTCTTTTTGTATGTAAGAATTTTCAGGAGTATGTGCAGATGCTATTTCTACTTCCATATCTTCCATAGATATTGTTTCTTGCTTTTTCTTTCTTCTGTAATCAATAACTAAATTTGTGGTGATTCTCATAATCCATGTTGAAAACTTATATTCAGGACTGTACTTGTCAAGATTTTTGTAAACTTTTATAAATACCTCTTGTGCTAAATCATTAGCTTCTTCATGGTCATTTATCATACGAAGTATAACAGAGTAAACAAGGCTCTTATATCTTGTTACAAGCTCTGTAAAACCATCTTGATTACCTTTAAGACAAAGTTGTATAAGTTCATAATCATCTTTCGCTTTCATATTCATTTCCCCTATTCTAAAGCCAAAAAATATTATTAATTATGTAGCTAATAAAATTCAAAAAATTATCAACTGTAAAGAGGAGCATTAATTAAAAAATATATACAAAAGTGTATATAAACAAATTTTACACTTTTATATACTTTCCAAGTTATTTTATCAAGTTATTTTATTAAGTATAAATACGATATTTAAAGTTTTAAGTCTGAACACAATAACTAATTAAAACGTAAAGTAGTTGTCATTCTATCATATCCTATATAAGTATTTTCAAATATTTTTTGTGGTATATCTAAAAATTCTTCTGGTGTATTAAGTGAAGGACTAAAATGCGTAAGCCAAAGTTTAGATACATTAGCAGATTTAGCTAAGTTAGCAGCTTCAGAAAATAACATATGTTTATTTTGTAAAGCTTTATCTATTTTTTCATCTTCGCCGTACATTCCCTCACAAATAAATAAATCTGAATTTTTAGCAAGTTCTACTATATTATCATTGGGTCTACTATCAGTACAGTAAGTAACACTTAAACCTTTTCTTTGTTCTCCTAAAACCATATCAGGTGTATATAATTTTCCTTCATAAGTTACACTTTCACCATTTTGCAAAACCCTCCAAAGTATTTGTGGTATTTGATTTGTTTTTGCTATTTCAACATTGAATTTACCTTTTCTTAGTATATCTAATCTATATGCTACACAAGGAATTAAATGGTCAACTGGAATTGATTTTATAATGTACTCATTGTTATAACAAATATCTTTGTTAATTGGAATTTCAATATAATTTATATTAAAAGGTAATTCTGGAGTTATAACCATTAAACCTTCAACTATTCGTTTTAATCCTATAGGCCCTATAATAGTAATATTTTCTGTACGACCTGAATTAGCTATAGCCAATAATATTCCCGGTAATCCTGAAATATGGTCTGCATGGTAATGAGTAAAACATATAAGTTCTATTGCTTTAAATCCCCAACCTTGAAGTTTTAAAGTTATTTGAGTTCCTTCTCCACAATCTACAAGTAACATCCTACCATTATAACGTGCAACCATAGAAGTAAGCCATCTATTTGGAAGTGGCATCATACCACTTGTACCAAGTAAAGCTACATCAAGCATAATTAATCCTCATTTCTTAAATACTTTTTTAATATTATAAATGGTTTTTTTAATTATGTACATACTTTTTTATATTTTAACATAGAGAGAATTCATTAAATTATAAACTAATAACAATCTAACTCAAATAAAAATTTATTTAGTATTCCTGTAATTTGATTATATAATAATTGTTTATATAATACAATATATATTTCTATGGAAAAAATCTTGTTTTGTACAAATAAAATAACTAGCTAAGCTAGTTACTTTAACTTAAATTTATTTACAAGTTCTTTAAGAATTTGGGCTTGACTTGAAAGTTCTTCACTTATAGCAGAACTTTCTTGTGCATTAGATGAAATATTTTGTGTTACAAATGAAACTTTTTTTGATTTTTCTGTTATTTCTGTAATAAAACTCATTTGTCCTTCATAAGAAGAATAAATCTCATCTACAAGAATAGTTGATTTAGTTGTTTTTTTCATCACATTATTAAGAATTTCTGCTGTTTCATATGCTAAATTTGTTCCATTTTCAACACATTTCAAAGTGTTTAAAATAAGCTCCGTTATATCCTTTACTGCTTCTGTAGTTTTGTTTGCAAGATTTCTAACTTCATTTGCAACCACAACAAATCCTTGACCTGCTTCACCTGCTCTTGCTGCTTCTATAGATGCATTAAGTGCTAATAAGTTTGTTTGATTAGCAATAGCTTCAATTGTTTTTATTATATTTTCTATTTCTTTTGAAAATGTATTCATATCATTAATAGCTATTAACATATTAGACATTTTTTCATTTCCAAATTTTAATTCACTATTTGATTCTGAAGTGATGAGTAGTGAATCAGAAGCATTTTTTAAATTCATTTCAATTTGAGAATATAATTTAAAAATCAAATTTGTAAATTGTTCTATTATTGCAGTTTGTTCTAATGAACCTTCTGCTAACGTTTGTGCAGAATCGGATACTTGATTTGCTCCACTAGCAACTTGGTCTGCAACTTGATTTATTTTATATAAAGACTGGTTAAGAATATTTATAATACCATTTATAGAGTTTTTTATAGGTTGCAAATCCCCTAAAAACTCATCCTCAATAATTTGTGATAAATCATAATTATATATATTACTAGTAATATTTGTGATGTGTTTGATATAATGACTAAGATTAGTTATTGTTAAATTTAAATCATATGCTAAGTCTTCTATTTCATCTTTTGTAGAAATATTTGAGATTGATGTAGTTAAATCTCCATTTGAAAGTAATCTAATTCTTTTACTCATTAACTTAATTGGATTACTTATATTTGATGCTAATTTTAAAATTGCAAATATTCCTATAACAATTACTATAACAACTATTATTATTAAAGTATTTATTATAAGTATAGGTGTTTTTAAAATTTCTTTACTTTCCATCGAAGTTACTAGTATCCAATTATCTGTATTTTTAATAGGATTTGCAACAACTATCTTTTTAACTCCATTGTATGTATAATTGGTTGGTGTATAATTACCAGAAATAAAATTATTTATTATTTCACTTACATTTTTAGTTTTTTTAGAATGTTCAGCAGTAACTAGGTTAAAAAACTCTTTCACATAATCTGTATTAGAATGAGCAACTATTGTTCCTTCTTTATCTATAATATAACTCTCACCTGTTTTACCTATTTTAAAATTTATAAAATCACAAAAGTATGTATATGAAAGACCACCTGTTATAATTCCCATAATATTTGAATCTTTATAAACAGGATATGCAATTGTTATACCTATAGTATTATCTGTTTTAAGAAAAGGACTACTTATATAAAACTCACCTTTTATTGCTCTATTGAAATATTCTCTATTTAATGTTTTAACATTAATACCCTCTGTACTAGTATTACCATCTTTATCAGCACCAAAAAGACTAACAAAATTATAAGTATCTTTCATTTCATTAAGAATATTATTTGTTTCTATACTATCAAGAGTTGTTGATAGATTAACTACATAATTACTAATTGATTTCATTTGTTCTTCTAATATTAGTAAATCTTTTTCTACAACTTTATTGTATGCTATAGAAGTTTCTGTAAGTGAGTTTACCATCGTTTCAGTTGAGTTTTTAAAAACTATAATACTTACTAAAATACTTGTAGTTACAAAAAGTATAATTATTAAACCTATCATAAATATTAAAGTTTTTTTAAATATTGTAGTTCTTCCATTTGATTTGTTTTGTGTTAGCATTTTGCATATAACTCCTTTCTAAGTAAAAATAGATTCACTTTGATTTAATTAATTGATAGTGGCGTGGATTATTGATGTAATTTTATGAATCTATTTTTTTATATTATAATTTATTTTAACTTTATTTTCAACATAATAAAATTATACTATTTTGTATATATAAGTTTTATTTTTTATGAAACTATAATTTTTTTAATTTAAAGTCGTGGGGGACGCAATTATTTTTTGGGGACCACATTGTTTTTTTTATTTTATATTTATTTTTTTTTTTATTAAATTAAATTTTTTTAAATTAATTGTGGTTTCGAACTAATTTTTGTGTGCTACACGACTTTGATTTTTAAATTGAATATTTTATTATTTTATTAGACCTATCTAATTTTTTTTATTTGATTTTAATATTAATAGGAATATTTACATACCTTGTCTAATAAATTTATAAATAACTTAACAAACAAAAGATTATAGGAGTTGTTTTTATGATAGAAATATTTTCAGATTATATAAAGAATATAGCTTTAAGTATAATATTTAGTGTTTTCATATCAATGTTGTTACCTGATAATAATTTCAAAAAGTATATTGATATTGTATTGGGTTTCATTATTATGATAATGGTTTTAAATCCTGTAAAAGATTTTGTTCTAAAAAATGATATTTCATTTGATTTAAAAGTTTTTAATAAATCTGCTGAAATAGAAAACACTTTACTCTTAAATCAAAAGAATTTATATGAAGAAAATCAAAGAGAAATTATAATTAAAACTTATAAATCAAAACTAAATGAGCAGATTAATGAATTAGTTTCTCAAAGTACCAATTTAGCAGTTGAAAGTATAAACATTGAAGTTAATGAGGATTTTGATAGTAATAATTTTGCTGAAATACAAAAAATAGAATTATATATTAATGAAGATAATAAAGTTTCAAACAAAAACAATATAATTATGGTGGATAATATAAAAATACAAAACAACACAAATCTACATAATGAAGAAATATCTAATAGAAATGATGAGCTTGAAAAAAAAATAGAAAGTTTAATTTCTGACTTCTATAAATTAAATAAAGATAATATATATATTATTGTACATACAAAATAACTGACACATCAGAAAAAGGCAGGAGGCAAATATATGGATTTACTAAAGAAACTATTTAAAATAGAAAAAGACGAAAAAAATAGTGGAGTTTTAAATTGGTTTATTTTACTAAGTATAGGTCTTATATTATTTTTTTTAAGTAACACATTTAGTATTCCGAAAGATAAAAAAAACGATACCACTACTTTCACACAAACTATTACGCCTACAGAACAAAAAACATACGAAAAAGTAATGGAAAACAGATTAAAAGAAATATTAAGTAAAGTAAATGGAGCAGGTAATGTTGAAGTTATGCTTACAATATCTTATGGAAAGGAGATAGTTATAGCAGATGATATAAGTAAAGATGAGAGTATATCTCAAGAAAAAGATAATACAGGAGGGACTAGAGATGTAAAAAATTATAAAGAAGAAACAAAAGTAATTATGCATACACCTCAAAATGGTATTACAACTCCTGTAGTGTTAAAAGAGATAGAACCTAAAATAGAGGGTGTAATAATAGTATCTGAAGGGGGAGATGATGTAATAGTGCAAGATAACTTAAGAAAAGCAGCTCAGGCATTATTTAATATTCCAGTACATAAAATAGAAGTATTTAAAATGAAATAAGGAGGAAAATTAATGATAGTTATTAAAAGAAATCAAATTATTGTAACAGCACTAGTAATTATGGTAGCAATAGCAGGGTATCTGAATTACACAGATAGAACAGGAATTAAAACAGTAAATAAGGATAATTCAAATGAGTTATCTGAAATAATGAAACCAACAGATTTTGACTATGAAGAATTTGCAGGAATAGGAGTATTAAATGGTGAAATTAACATAGCTACAAAAGATGTAGATGTTAATAAATTAGAAAAAGAATTAAATACTAATAATAATTCAAATGAACCAGGAACAGCAGTATTTGTAAATAATATTTTAGATAGTACATATTTCGTTCAAGCAAAATTAGATAGAGAGCAAGCAAGAGCAAAACAAAAAGATATGCTTACTGAAATAATTAATAATGCTAATGTTGATAAACAGCAACGTGCTGAATGTGCTAATGCAATGCTTGACATTCAAAAGCGAATAGAAAAAGAAACTTCTGCTGAAGCTATGATAAAAGCAAAAGGCTTTAATGAAGCTTATGTTCGTATAGATGATAATACAGTTGATGTTGTAGTAAGTAAAGAAGCCTTATCTGAAGCAGAAATGGCACAGATAGAAGATATAGTAGTTAGAAAAACAGGTGTTACAGTAGATAACATACGAATAAGTCCATTAAAAAATTAAAAAACCTTTGCAAACTTAATAAATTCTGTTATAATGTGAACATAAGTTTATCTAAATTAGGTAGCTTATGTTCATTAGATTTTTATGACTATAAATATAGAATTAAAATTTTTATACACTAAAGTGTATCATATAGGAGGCATTTTATGGGTAAAGAAAAAGAAAATAAACAAGAAGTTAAAGTAGAAGAGTTAGAAACAAAAGGGATTGGTAAAATTCAAATTGCAGATGAAGTTATTGCAATAATAGCAGGTATTGCAGCTACAGAAGTAGAAGGTGTAGCAGGAATGTCTGGAAATCTTTCTGGTGATATAGTTTTAGAAGTTTTGGGTAAAAAAAATTTATCCAAAGGTGTTAAAATAACAGTAGGACAAAAAGAAGTATCTATAGACCTTAATATGGTTATTAAGTTTGGTGAAAAAATTCCAAAAGTAGCTTTAGAAGTTCAAAAAAGGGTACAAAGTGCAGTTGAAACAATGACAGGTTTAGTTGTTACAGATATAAACTTAAATATTACTGGAATTCATTTTGGCAAAGAAAAACCAAATGATGTTGAAAAGGACTAAATGTAGTGTATTGAGTAACCCCTAAATATAGAGTATACTCAACAAACTTTTTTAAGGCTTGTTGAGTATACTTTGCTGTATTTTAGGGTTTTTGATTTTTCCCATAAATAATTGGGATTATATTATAAAGGAAGTAGGATAAAATATGAACCGCAGAGAAGCAAGGGAATGTGCTTTTTCTTTATTATTTCAATTAGATTTTTGGAGCAATGAAGATATAAACAATCAAATAGAATTGTTTTTTAATGAACACCCAGAAAAAATTAATCAAAAAAGTATAGATTTTATTAAATTAGAAGTATTACAAACTTATAATAATAAAGAAACTATAGACAATATAATAAGTAAATATGTTAAAGATTGGACTATTGATAGAATAGCTAAAGTGGATTTATCTATATTAAGATTAGCAACTTATGAAATGTTATATGATGAAAGTATACCAGTGGGAGTTTCTGTGAATGAAGCTGTTGAATTATCGAAAAAATATAGTAGTGATGAATCACCTTCATTTGTAAATGGTATATTAAATAAAATCGCTAAAGAATTAGACAAATAGAAGGAAGAATATTATGGATTTTATTAATGAAAAAATAAATATAGTAGATGACTATTTAAAAAAGTATATGCATAATATTAATTTTGAACCTATGCATTATAGTTTGTTTGCAGATGGTAAAAGATTAAGACCTATTCTTATGATTGGAGCATATGAATTATTTGATGGTAATAATATAAATAATATTATGCCTTTTGCTTGTGCTATAGAAATGATACACACTTATTCACTTATACATGATGATTTACCTGCTATGGATAATGATGATTATAGACGAGGTAAATTAACTAATCACAAGGTATATGGTGAGGGTATGGCAATACTTGCAGGGGATGCTTTATTAAATTTGGCATTTGAAATTATGATAGGTGAAACTATACATAATAAAAATATAAAAGGTTTAGAAGCCATGCAAGCAATTGCTTATGCATCAGGAATATTTGGGATGATAGGTGGACAGGTTAAAGATTTAGAATCTGAAAATAAACAAATAGATAAATCTACTCTTGATTTTATACATGAAAATAAAACTGCTAAAATGATACAAGCAAGCCTAAAAGTAGGTGCTATATTAGCAAGCGGAACGAAAGAACAAATACAAAATTTAAGTATAGCAGGATATAATTTAGGAATGGCTTTTCAAATACAAGATGATATTTTAGATATAACAGGCGATGAAAATTATTTAGGAAAGCCAATTAATAGTGATTTAAAAAATGAAAAATCAACTTTTGTTTCTTTATATGGACTTTCAGAAGCTAAACTATATGTAGAAAAATATTCAAATGAAGCAAAAAGAATTTTTAAACAATTTGGGGCTAGTGCTAAATTTTTATTAGAATTAACTGAATATTTGGTGACTAGAAAAAAATGAAGATGAAGGAGTTTTGAAATGTCTTTTAGTGAAATTAGATATAATAATATATTGTGGATATCTATATTATCTTGGTTTTTAGCACAAATAATAAAAATAGTAATAAATTTAATAAAGTATCGTAAATTTGATTTTAAACTTATTATAAGTTCAGGTGGTATGCCAAGTTCTCACTCATCATTTGTATCAGCTATGACAGTATCAGTTGGGCAAAAATTAGGATATGAAACACCATTATTTGCAGTATGTACTATTGTTAGTTTAGTTGTAATGTATGATGCTGCTGGAGTTAGAAGAGCTGCTGGACAACAAGCAGCAATATTAAATAAGATGATGAATGAATTTAAAACAAATACACTTAATGTAGAAAAGCGATTAAAAGAACTTTTAGGTCACACACCAGTAGAAGTTGCAGCAGGTGCATTACTTGGTATTTTAATAGGTGTAGCTTTTTCATAACTATAATCAATAAACTTTAAAAAATTTATTAATTATAAAATTAAAGGAGAGAGTAATTTTGGTAAGTTCTTATAAAGATATTAAAAATTTTAAACCTCAGGAATTAGAAAACTTATCACAAGAGGTAAGGAATTTTTTAATAAATTCATTAGCTTTAACAGGGGGACATTTATCTTCTAATCTTGCAGTTATTGAATTAACAATTGCAATTCATTATTGTTTTAATGCATCAGTTGATAGAATTATTTGGGATGTTGGGCATCAAGCATATACTCATAAAATACTTTCTGGTAGAGGAGAACAATTTGATACATTAAGAAAATTAGATGGTTTAAGTGGATTTCCTAAAAGAAATGAAAGTATTTGCGATGCTTTTGATACAGGACATAGTTCTACATCAATATCTGCTAGTTTAGGGTGTGCAACAGCAAGGGATTTATCAAAAAGTGATTATAGTGTTATAGCAGTTATAGGCGATGGAGCTATGACAGGAGGGCTTGCATATGAAGCACTTAATAATGCAGGTAGGTCAAATACAAATCTTATTGTTATATTAAATGATAATGAAATGTCGATATCTTCTAATGTAGGAGGTTTAGCAAAACATTTAAATGCTCTTCGTACAGCTAAAAATTATTTGAAAGTTAAAAAAGATATAAACATAGCTTTATCTAAAATACCAAAGTTAGGTGAAAAGCTTACAAATATAATAGAAAAAATAAAAGAAGATATAAAATATATTTTAGTACCTGGTGGTATATTTAATGAATTGGGATTTAAGTATGTAGGCCCTATAGATGGCCATAATATACAAGAGCTTATAAAAGTATTAAATAGTGCTAAAAGCGTTAAAGGACCTGTATTATTACATGTACACACAAAAAAAGGAAAAGGATTTGAAATGGCTGAATTAAATCCAGAACACTATCATGGTGTAGGTAGTTTTGATGTAACTACAGGTGAACTTAAAGAAAAAAATTCACAAAAGACATACTCGGATGTATTTTCAGAAACTTTAACTAAACTTGCAAAGAAGCATAAAAATTTAGTAGCAATTACTGCCGCTATGCAAAGTGGAACGGGTTTAGGAATATTTAAAAAACATTACCCTAAACGATTTTTTGATGTAGGTATAGCTGAAGCTCATGCTGTTACTTTTTCAGCTGGACTTGCAGTTTCAGGTTATAAACCAGTATTTTGTGTATATTCTTCATTCTTGCAAAGAGCATATGACCAAATAGTACATGATGTATGTTTACAAAACATACCTGTTATATTTGCTATAGATAGAGCAGGAATTGTTGGTGCTGATGGTGAAACTCATCAAGGTATATTTGATATTTCATTTTTATCTCACATACCAAACTTAACAATAATTGCACCTAAAAACAAGTGGGAACTTAAAATGATGTTAAAATTTGCAGTGGAGTATAATGGACCTATTGCTATACGTTATCCAAGAGGAATTGCAAGCGAATCATTAAATGAATATAGACAAGATATAGTATATGGTAAATCTGAAATAATACAGGAAGGAAAAGAAATTGCGATTTTGGCAATAGGGGATATGGTTCAAACAGCAATGGAAGCAATAAAAATATTGAATAAAAATGGATTAAATCCTATGCTTGTAAATGCAAGATTTATACAACCTATAGATATCAATTTATTAAAAGATATATCCAACTTTAAATATATATTTACATTAGAAAATAATATATGTACAGGTGGTTTCGGAAGTAAAATATTAGAAAAACTTTCGGAATATGAAATTACAAATATAAAAGTTAATACTTTAGGATTTCCAAATAAATTTATAGAACAAGGAAGTTGTGAACAACTTTTTAAAAGATATAAGTTAGATGCTAAAGGAGTAGCAGAAAGAATATTAGAAAAAGTAAAATTATAGGGTGATTATGTGATAGAAAAAGAGAGATTAGATATATTATTGGTTAATAATAATTTAGTAAAATCAAGAGAATTGGCAAAATCTCTTATTATGAATGGTAAAGTATATGTAAATGGGAATAAAGAACTTAAACCGGGTACTAAAATAAATATTACTTCTAATATAACTATCAATGATAATCAAATGAAATATGTTAGTAGAGGTGGATATAAACTTGAGCGAGCTATAGAGCAGTTTAATATTTCACTTCAAAATAAAGTTTGTATGGATATAGGAGCATCAACAGGAGGCTTTACTGATTGTATGCTTCAAAATGAAGCCAAAAAAGTATTTGCTGTAGATGTAGGATATGGACAATTTGCTTGGAAACTTAGAACCAACCCAAAAGTTGTTTGTATGGAAAAAACTAATATAAGATATGTAACCTATGAAAATATTGGTGAATATTTAGATTTTGCATCAATAGATGTATCTTTTATATCACTCACAAAAGTATTACTACCAGTAAAAGAGTTACTAAATGATAATGGAGAAGTTGTTTGTCTTATAAAACCACAATTTGAAGCAGGCAGAGAAAACGTTGGTAAAAAAGGTGTGGTAAAAGATAAAAATATTCATAAAGATGTAATTTTAAAAATTATAAATTTTGCATTAAGCATAGATTTTAGTGTGTTAAATATAAATTATTCACCCATAAAAGGACCTGAGGGAAATATCGAATATTTAATTTATTTGCAGAAAAATAAGACAAATAGTATGCAAGAAATAGAAAAATTAACCGATACTATTATAGAAGAAGCACATATAACATTAAATAAGGTGGTGTATTGATGAAAAAAATCGGTATAATACCTAATATAAGTAAAGATATAAATTTTGATATAACAAATCAAATGGTGAATTGGATTTGTGAAAGAGAATGTATACCTCTTATATCAGAACAAGTTGCTAATGAAATAGGCTACAAACAATATAGTTCTGTAAATGATATATATAGTCAAGCAGATTTTTTAATTGTACTTGGAGGAGATGGAACTCTTTTAAGTGTGGCAAGAAATGCTGCTTTACATAATACACCAATACTAGGAGTTAATTTGGGAACACTTGGCTTTTTAACAGATATTGAAAAGTCAGAAGCAAAATTAGCACTTGAAAAAGTTTTAGCATCTGAGTATACATTAGAAAAAAGAATGATGCTTGAAGCTAATATATTAACTCAAAGCACAACACATGAAACATTAATTGGTTTAAATGATATATGTATTACAAGAGGTTCATTCTCAAGAATAATAACAATGAGGATATATATAAATGATGAATTTGTAGATACTTTTTCAGCAGATGGAATTATAATTTCAACACCAACTGGTTCTACAGCATATAATCTTTCAGCAGGAGGACCTATAATTGCTCCTAATTCTGAAATTATAGTTATTACACCAATATGTCCTCATATGTTATATTCACGTTCTTTTGTTGTATCTGGTAATGACCAAATAAAAATAAAATTTGATGATAATAATATTATGTTAAATATAGATGGTCAAATAGGCAGTACACTACAAAATAATGATATAGTTTCTATAAAGAAATCAAAATATTATACAACAATAATTAAAACAAATGAATTAAGTTTTTACAAAATATTAAGAAAAAAAATAACTGGTATGAGAAAAGGGAGTGAATAGTTTTGAAGATAGAAAGACAATCAAAGATACAAGAATTAATCCAAAAATATAATATAGAAACTCAAGAAGATTTAGCAGAAAAATTAAGAGATGCTGGATTTGATGTAACACAAGCTACTGTATCAAGAGATATAAGAGAACTTAAACTTACAAAAATAGCTTTAGTAGATGGAAAACAAAAGTATTCTATCATTTCAAATAATGAACAGATGTTTTCCCAAAAGTTTATAAAAGTATTTAAGGATGCTGTAATAAATATAGATTATGCACAAAATATAGTTGTCATAAAGACTATACAAGGAATGGCTATGGCAGTTGGTGCATCTATAGATTCTATGAGTATTCCTGAAATAATAGGTTCAATTGCAGGAGATGATACCCTCTTTTGTGCAACAAAATCTGAAGAAATAGCTATACAACTTATTGATAAATTAAATCAAATAGTACATCATTAATAAAAAAAACGCAAGAATTAATACTCTTGCGTTTTTTTATTAATCATCATAATGTTCACCACATTGAACAATGATAATTTGGTCATTTTCAATTTTATATACTATTCGATTAACCTCATCAATACGTCTGCTCCAATATCCTTGATTGTTACCTTTTAATGGTTCAGGCTTGCCAATTCCTATAAATGGTTGTCGGTCGATGTCTTTAAGAATAATGTTAATTCTATTTGATTTTTTTCGCTATAAAAGGGGTCATAAATTTCAAATGGAATTTTTCCTTGACGTAGAGCTTGGCGTACAAAGATATTAAATGCTGTAGACAAGTTCATTCCGAAATCGTTGAACATTTTTTCAGCGTTTTCTTTTACCTCTCTATCAAGTCTGATTGTAACATTTATAGTTTCTGACATATTAAACACCTCCAATTTTTATATGCTATTATTATATAATATTATTTCGTGCATTTCAAGTTATATGCACGATTCATATAAAATATTTTTATTTATATGTAACTCATTTAGAAATTACATTAAATAAAATAAAACGCAAGAATTAATATATTTTTCTTGCATTTTATTTTATTGGTTTATCTAAATTAATTAAATTATTATATTAAAAATCAAGTTTAGTTAAAGCAGTATTTTTACTTACATTTAAATCAGTTAATTTATTATTTGAACAATTAAGGTAAGTTAAATCGGCATTTTTACTTACATCTAAATTAGTTAATTTGTTATATGAACAATTAAGGTAAGTTAAAGCAGTATTTTTACTAACATCTAAATTACTTAAATTATTATTTGAACAATAAAGAGAATATAATTTAGGATTATTACTCATATCTAAACTAGTTAAATTATTTCCTGAACAATTAAGTTCAGTTAAGGCAACATTATTACTAATATCTAAATTAGTTAATTCATTGAGATAACAATCAAGTTCAGTTAAAGCAGTATTATTACTAACATCTAAATTAGTTAATTTATTATTTGAACAATTAAGGTAAGTTAAATCGGCATTTTTACTTACATCTAAATTAGTTAATTTGTTATATGAACAATTAAGGTAAGTTAAAGCAGTATTTTTACTAACATCTAAATTTATTAATTTATTCTCGCTACAATAAAGGTCATTTAAATCAAGGTTGTTACTAACATCTAAATTAGTTAATTTATTTTCTGAACAACCAAGTCTAAATAAACCAATATTATTATTTACATCTAAATTAGTTAATTTATTACCTGAACAATAAAATTCAGTTAAATTAGTATTATTACTAACATCTAAATTGCTTAAATTATTTTCTGAACAATCAAGTCTAAATAAACCAATATTATTATTTACATCTAAATTAGTTAATTTATTACCTGAACAATAAAATTCAGTTAAATTAGTATTATTACTAACATCTAAATTGCTTAAATTATTTTCTGAACAATCAAGATAAAATAATCTAGTATTATTACTAACATCTAAATTACTTAAATTATTTTTTGAACAATAAAGATAAGATAATCTAGCATTATTACTAACATCTAAATCGCTTAAATTATTTTCTACACAATAAAGTAAATTTAAATTAATATTACTATTTATATCTAAATTACTTAAATTATTGCTTGAACAATCAAATTCAGTTAAAGCAGTATTTTTACTAATATCTAAATTAACCAATTTATTTTTTCCACAAGTAAGTTCAATTAAAGCAATATTACTACTAACATCTAAATTACTTAGATTATTATATGAACAATAAAGTACAGTTAAAGCAGTATTTTTACTAATATCTAAATTAGTTAATTCATTAGACGAACAATAAAGATAATTTAATTTAGAAGTATTACTTGCATTTAAATTACTAACATTTAAATTGATTAAATTATTCTTTGAGCAATCAAGTTCAACTAAATTAGTATTATTACTAACATCTAAATTAGTTAATTTATTTTCTGAACAATCAAGTATGGTTAAAGCAATATTACTACTAACATCTAAATTAGTTAAATTATTTTCTAAACAATTAAGTTCAGTTAAAGCAATATTATTAGTAATATTTAATTTAGCTAAATTATTACCATGACAATTAAGTGTAGTTAAAGAAATACTATTACTTAAATCTAAATTCCCTATTAATTCTTTATGAACAAAACGAATTTCTGATGTTCTCATTTCTTTTTCATTATTCCAAGTAACTCCCTCCCATGTAGTAGGGTTTAATGGGTCATAAGTTGAACTAATTTTATTTCCGTTTTTAATCCCCTCACTATCTGTTAATTCCAAAAACTTTACTAACTTTTGATAATCATTATCATTATAGTTTTTTGGTGTTATGTACGCATTTACTACTAAGGAATTTGTTAAAATCCCTATAAACATTACAAATACAAATACTGAAGATAATTTTAAAAAATTTTTCAAAAGATATTCCTCCTAAAATAAATACTTTTATTACTATATACAGTAGTTTTAAACAAAATATATTTTAATATTGCTTACTATTATTTATGAACCCTTAACCTAGGATTATTACCTATATCTAAGTTTATTAATTTATTATTTAAACAATAAAGTTCAATTAAATTAGTATTATTACTTACATCTAAATTAGTTAATTTATTAAACGAGCAATTAAGTTTAGTTAAGCCAACATTATTACTAATATCTAAATTAGTTAATTTATTTGATGAACAATCAAGGTAAGTTAAAGCAGTATTTTTACTTACATCTAAACTAGTTAGCCCTCTATTTCCAGAACAATCAAGTCTAGTTAAGTTAATATTATTACTAAGATCTAAATTAGTAAAGTCATTCCATGAACAATCAAGTCTAGTTAAGTTAATATTATTACCAAGATTTAAATTAGTTAAATTACTGCTTAAACAATCAAGTTCACTTAAGTTAATATTATTACTAATATCTAAATTAGTTAAATTATTATATGAACAATCAAGTCTAGTTAAGTTGATATTATTACTAAGATCTAAATTAGTTAAATTACTGCTTGAACAATCAAGTTCACTTAAGTTAATATTATTACTAAGATCTAAATTAATTAAATTATTTTCTGAACACCTAAGTTTAATTAAAGCAGTATTTTTGCTAAGATCTAAATTAGTTATTACATTTCTATAACTTCTAAAATCAAGTTCAGTTAAAGCAGTATTATTACTTACATCTAAACTAGTTAATTCATTAAACGAACAATCAAGGTAAGCTAAAGCGATATTTTTACTAACATCTAAATGGGTTAAACTATTATATGAAAAATCAAGGTAAATTAAAGCAATATTAGTACTACTATCTAAATTAGTTAAATTATTATTTGAACACCAAAGATACTTTAATTGAAACATATCACCAACATCTAAATTGGTTAAATTGTTGCCAGCACACTTAAGGTCTTCTAAATTAGGATTACTACTAATATCTAAATTACTTAAATTATTAATTGAACAATTAAGTGAAGTTAAATTAATATTATTACTAATATCTAAATTAGTTAACTTATTAATTGAACACCAAAGATATTCTAATTCAGAATTATTACTAATATCTAAATTAGTCAAATTGTTATCGGAACAATCAAGTGCAGTTAAAACCCTATTATTACTAATATCCAAATTAGTTAAATTATTTTCTGAACAGTCAAGTTCAGCTAAGTCAAAATTATTACTCAGATTTAAATTAGTTAAATCATTCCCTGCACAATTAAGGTTAGCTAAAGCAATATTATTACTGATATCTAAATCACTTAAATTATTTGATGAACAATAAAGCAGACCTAAAGTAACATTATTACTAGCATCTAAATTAGTCAAATTGTTATCCGAACAATCAAGTGCAGTTAAAACAGTATTATAACTAATATCTAAACTAGTTAAATTATTTCTTGAACAGCTAAATGCAGTTAAAACAGTATTATTACTAATATCTAAACTAGTTAGATTATTTTTTGAACAATCAAGTTCAGTTAAATTAGTATTATCACTGACGTCTAAATTAGTTAAATTATTTTTTGAACAGTAAAGTTTAATTAAATTAGTATTGTTATTAACATCTAAATTAGTTAAATTATTGTATGAACAATAAAGTTTAATTAAAGCAGTATTATTACTAGCATTTAAATTAGTTAAATCATTCCATGAGCAATCAAGTTCAGCTAAAGCAGTAAATTTGCTTACATCTAAATCCCCTATTAATTTGTTATAATTAAAGTCGATTTCTTCAACTCTTTTTTCATTTTCATCATTCCAAGTAATTCCCTCCCATGTAGTAGGGTCTAATGGGTTATAAGTTGAACTAATTTTATTTCCGTTTTTAATCCCCTCACTATCTATTAATTCTAAAAACTTTACTAACTTTTGATAATCATTATCATTATAGTTTATTGGTGTTATGTACGCATTTACTACTAAGGAATTTGTTAAAACTCCTATAAACATTACAAATATAAATACTGAAGATAATTTTAAAATTTTTTTCAAAAGATATTCCTCCTAAATAAATATTTTTATTGCTATATAGTTATCATAATAGTTTAAGATAAAAAATTCAAGTTAAATTTTGATAATATATTTTTAGATGTTATTTGTGTAGATTATTAATAAATTTTTATTAACTCTAAAAGTTAGAAGATAAATAATTTGTATATAAAAATATAAAATTTAATTTAATTAGCACTCCTAAAATATGAGTCGTCAAAATCTCTTTACACTTTCGTTGCAAGTGTAAAGAGATTTTGACTGTTGATAATATAAACGAATATAGTAAATCTAAGGATAAATTAATAATGTATATATAAAATTGAGAACTTTAAAAAAAATAGTGTAAAGAAAAATTAAAGTTATGTATAACGTCAATGACTGTAATAAAGCCAAAAATGAATTAATGAGTTATTATAATGGCGAAAAATCTTGCAATACTGTTATAAGAATTAAACTTCCGTTTAAAATGATTGAGAGATATTATTATTGATAATATCTCTCAATTTGATAAAAAAATAAATTTAATTTTTAATATCTTAAATCTAAAAATCTCATTTATCAGAATTTAATTTTTTAAATATTTCTTGGTTATATTCAGTCTTATTTGTTTTTTTAATAAAACCAACTACTTTTTCGACTTCTTTATCTGATATAAAAGCTCCTTGAACACGTATAGGTTTTGATATACCAGATGGATAAAATAACATATCTCCATTACCTAAAAGTTTTTCTGCTCCAATCATATCTAATATAGTTCTTGAATCAATACCTGATGATACAGCAAATGCTATTCTTGATGGTATATTAGCTTTTATAACTCCTGTTATAACATCAACAGAAGGTCTTTGAGTTGCTATTATAAGATGCATTCCAGCAGCTCTAGCCATTTGTGCAAGTCTACATATAGAATCCTCTACTTCTTTTGGAGATGCCATCATAAGGTCAGAAAGTTCATCTATTATTATAACTATATTAGGCATTGGATTTTGTTCTTTATTTTTAATACATTCATTATAACCTTTTATATCTCTAACATTATGTTCAGCAAAAAGCTTATACCTATTTAGCATTTCTGAAACAGCCCAATTTAATGCTTTTGAAGCTTTTTCAGGCTCTGTTACTACTGGTATTAATAAATGAGGTATTCCATTATAAATATTTAACTCAACTACTTTTGGGTCTATCATTATAAGTTTAACTTCCTCAGGAGTTGATTTATATAATATACTTGTTATTATAGTATTAATACAAACACTTTTACCTGAACCTGTAGAACCTGCTATAAGAGTATGTGGCATTTGTGAAATATCAGACACAATTATATTTCCACTTATATCACGTCCAACTCCAAAAGCAACTTTAGATTGAAAGTTTTTAAATTTTCTACTTTCAATAATTTCCCTCAAATAAACCATTTGTATATCTTTATTTGGTATTTCAATGCCTATAGCAGGTTTTCCGGGTATTGGTGCTTCTATACGTAAAGCAGTGGCAGCTAAATTAAGTGCTATATCATCTGAAAGATTAACTATTTTACTTACTTTTACACCTTCTTTTGGTTGTAATTCATATCTAGTAACATTTGGACCTCTAAAAATATCTAATACATTAGCATTTACTCCAAAATTTTTTAAAGTGCGTTCAAGTTTTATAGCATTCTCTTTCATTTCGGTTTCTAATTGTAATTTATCAATAGTCTTGTTAGATTTTTTATTTAATAAATCTATATTTGGAAATTGATATATAGTATTTTTTTTATCTTCTACAATAGCTTCTAGTATTTCTTCAGGTAATTCTGTATGTATTTTAAGCTGTTTTATTTCTTCATTAAATACTTTTTCTAATGGCTCTAATATTTTAGTTGGAATAGTAGTTTCTATAAATTCATAAGTAACTTCTTTTTCTTCTTTAATGTTTTTTTTTATATGTAACTTTCTATTAATAAAATATTTATTAAATAATTGAAATATAGGTTTGTTTATAATAAACATAATTATAATTAATAAACTTGAATATAGCATTATATATGCACCATTTATTCCTATTAATTTTATAAGTAAGTTGCTTAAACTAGCACCTAATAAACCACCATTATTCCAATCACCACTAATGAAATAATATTTTATAAATTCATAAATACTTAAATCATATGGAGGAACTATTTTTTTATTATGTATGTGTATTATAGATATAAATATTAACACAAGCAGAGTAAATATTTTTATATCTTTATTAGGAATATAATAAAAATAAATTGTAGCAATTAAAGGCATTATAAATGCTCCTATTCCTAAAAAACCTCTCAATATATCTCCTATAAAATTACCTAAAATACCTGCTTCCTTACTGTACACACAAAACATTAATAGAAATGTTATAGATATAATTATTATTACTACTACTTCATTTAACATTACATTTGTTTCTTTTGTTTTTTTTTTCATTTCTACGCCTCCATTTATATTTAGTAAAGTATAGCTATAGGATATTAAAAAAGTACTAGGTCTTATAACTAGTACTTTTTTGGATATATTTAATTATACCATTAATTCTAAAAATTTCAATAAATAATAATATTTTAATTATTATTTATATTTAGTGAGGTTAAAAATTAGTGACTATATTTCTGTATGTGCTTGAACTTCAACTTCTTGTTCATGCAACAATCCTTTAGCACAAATTTTAAGTAATCGTTTATAATCTGTATTTAAAGCATTATATATTATTAAAATACTGTATGCATCCTCATCTAAATTGGCAATTTCCATTGTAATATTATCACTAACTCCCAATAAATAATCTAAAGAAACACGAAAATATTCTGCTAGCAACTTAAGCTTATCATTATCTATACAATTTCTTCCAGATTCATAATTAGATATTGCTGTGGCACCTACCCCTAAAATTAAACCTAATTCAGCTTGTTTTATTCCTTGTTCCAATCTTAATTTTTTTATTCTTAATCCTGTTAGCTTTGTTTCCATTTTATTTAATACCACCTTTTAAATGAATTTGTATTTTAAATATATCATAAAGATTAATGTAAATCAATATTAAAATTCACATAATGTGAAGTTACCTCAAATTAATTTTTATAATTGTGAAAAAAACTATTGACAAATCACCTTTTATGAAGTATTATAAATATAACATCACAAAACATGAATTAATGTAAATAAATTTAGTTTAGTTTTATGGTGTTTCCAATAACTGCAATCTTACAGTAGAAGCACATAGTATCAAGAAAAATTTACCACAAGAAAATAAAAAGACAAAAGGAGATTTTATTTATGAACATACTTATAGTAGACAATGATTTTTCAGTTAGAAAACAATTATTAAGATTATTATCGGAATTTGGCACTTGTGATATAGCTTGCAATGAAAAAGAGGCATTATATGCATTTAAATCATCAACTGAAGAAACTACTTTTTATCACTTAATATTTATGGATGCTTCTATATCTAATATAGTAGAAGAAATAAGAAATATAGAAGAGCAAAAAGGTATCTCAAGAGAAGATGGAACAAATATTATAATAATGGATAGTTTAAAAGATAATACTTTAGGTAAGCTTCTTTCTTTAGGATGTTCCATATATATTAATAAGCCAATAGAAGAAGATGTTGTTATAGAAAAGATGAAAGAGTTAAAGTTAATATAATCATATAGTTAACAGATTTTAAAAAAGTTTGTTGGGTATTAATGAAAATATAATTGAAAATTTTATATAAGTAAGAATAAATTTCTTACTTATAATAATTTTCAAGTTTATTAAATAAATATAGAAAAATAACAAATATAATTTTAATATACTATAAAAAATGACAAAAAAATTGTTAGTTATAACTTATAATGCTAATATATATTTAATTAGGAGGATTAATTATGAAAAAAGAATTTTATAAGAATAATACAATTGATAATTTCGAATTATCATATTATTTATTAGATGGAGAGAATACATATGGAATAGAAGTAGAGAAAAAATATAATGATACAGTTGAAGAAAGTAAAGCTATCTATGATATATGTGAACAGAAAAATGAAGTATTTGAATTTTTAAATAAAATATGTGATGGAAATGTAACACCTACTACACTATATGATGTTGTCGTAGACTGGATAGATGAAAGATAAAAATTAAATATGAATTTTTAATAAATGCAATTAAAATCTTTATATAAAAATACTATTTAAATACAATTTTTATATAAGGATTTTTATTATTATAGCCATCAAATTTTAGAAAATTTAATGGCTATAATTTGAAATCATGAAGTTAAAAATTGGGCATAAATTATGTTTGTACACTTTTATACAATTTTAAACTTAATTGAATATATAAACTAATTAGATGTATCTTTATTTTCAGAAGAATCGCCTAATTTTATTTCTACTTTATATTTTGCTTTTAATTCATTTATTTTTTGATTATAAAAATAAGTTTGTTTTGATCTTAAAAGTTCTTGCTTTAAATTATCTTTTATTTCATCAAATAATAATATACCAGCTTCTTTTCTATCAGTTGCTTTTATTATATGATAACCAAATTGTGTTTTAACAGGAGTACTTATTTTATCAATTTCTAAGCTAAAAATAACATCTTCAAACTCTTTAACCATTTTACCTTTTGGGAAAAATCCTAAATCACCACCATTTTGCTTAGATGGGCATAAAGAATATTTTTCTGCTGCTTCTTCAAAAGAAAGTCCATTATTTAGTTCTTCTAATATTTCATTAGCTTTATCTTCTGTATCTATTAATATATGGCTTGCTCTAAACATCTCTTCTCTAAAAAAATTATTTTTATTCTCTTTATAATAATCTTTTAATTCATCATCTGAAATATCTACAGCACTTATTATTTTATAAATAGCATATTGTTTAAGCATTTCTTCTTCAGTAATATCGAGTTTCTTTAAAAAAGCCTCTTCTTCATCATATCCTTTATCTATTGCATCAGCATATAGTAATTCTTGATTTATAACCTCTATTATAACTTTTTTCATTCCATCTTCTGAATTAAATTGTTTTGATTTTTCAGGACCTAAACTTCTCATAAATTCTACAATTGAAGCTTCTGTTATTTCTTTACCATTTACCACTGCTATTACTCTATTTTTATTCATATTTTCGGGCTCAAATCTAATTTGAGCCTCCCCCTTTCTTTATTAAGCGTTATAAATTAATCTAAAATTAATTTTATAAATTTTAATTTACATTCTTATTATAACATTTTTTTTGAAAAATGTTTATATTTTTAAAATTTTTTTGTGAATATTTTTTTTTTATTTCAGCATACTATTTTATAGATAACTTTAAATTTAAATTTTTGAAGGAATATCTATAAATTCAGATGTTTTAGAGGGTTAAACCATCTAGGAGGTAACACTATGAAAAGTTTAGTTAAATTTAGTTTAGGTACTTTATTATTAATATCATTAGTGGGTTGTAGCTCAGGAAATGTTGAAGATAATACTACCACAACTACGACTACAAGTCAAACTACTACTAATATAAATACAACTGAAAACGTAACCAATGATATGAATACAACCGAAAATATAACTAATGATATGAATACAACTGAAGATATAAATAATACGACAAATTCAGATAATACTAGAAATCGTAATATGAATAATAGAAATAAAAATAATAGTAATAATGATAATATATCTAGTAGTCGTTATAAAAAAGATTACTAAAATAATATAAGTTCGATTAAATTTATCATTTAAAATAAATTTAATCGAACTTTTAATTTTTAATAGTATAATTTTTATTAAAACCATATTCTTAAAAAATAAAAAATTTTAATTTAAATCATTATAAAATAAATGTAATTTAATTTTTTAATATTTAACTAGTTTTCTGTTCTCTTTAATTGAAATCTTGATAACATTTGATTTAAAGTTTCAGCTTGTGATAATAATTCTTCACTTGCAGCTGAATTTTCTTGTGCTGTTGCAGAATTTGTTTCTACTACTGATGATATTTGTTGAATACCATCTAAAACTTCATTAAGTGATTTTGATTGTCCATTACATGCAACAGAAATTTCATTAATTGAATTACTAATATTATTTGATGATGAAACTATTTTTTCAAGTATACTTGCTGTTTCATTTGCTAATTGTGAGCCTTCATTTACAGTATATATACTATTATTAATAAGTTCAGCTGTACTTCTAGCCGCTTCCCCACATTCACTAGCTAATTTTCCTATTTCATTAGCTACAACTGCAAAACCACTACCTGCTTCTCCTGCTCTGGCGGCTTCAATACTAGCATTTAAAGATAATAAATTTGTTTGACTAGAAATATTATCAATTATTTTTATAATATTTGAAATTTGTTGAGATTGAGTATTAATATTGTTCATAGCAGTTAATAATTTATTCATAAATTCATTTCCTTTTTCAATTTCATTTAAAGAAACAGCAGTCAAATTATTAACATTATCAGCATTTTTAGCATTTATTCCAACATGTTCTGTTACTTCATGAATAGTAGCAATTAATTCTTCAATTGAACTTGACTGGTCTGTTGAACCTTCTGCTAGAATTTGTGCACTTTGTGATATTTGATTTGAACCGGTTGAAATTTGTTGAGCTGAATTTTTTATTTGATAAACAATACTATTAAATGAATCTATAATATTTACCATAGAATGTTTAATACTCTTAAAGTCTCCCTTATATTCTCTATCAATATGTAAATTTATATTCCCATTAGAAATTTGCTCTAGTATATAATTTATTTCCTCTATATAAATCTTTAAAAAAGATAATGTTTCATTAAGAGAACTGTATAATTGACCTATTTCATCTTTAGATTTTACTTCTTCTATATTACAATCAATATTACCATTTGATAAATTTGTTAAATGTTTTATAATTTTAATAATAGGATTTGAAATAGAATTTGATATTTTAATTCCTAGTAATATTGATATAATGATTGCTATTAATGTAAATATTGATGTTATTATTATACCATTTACTGTGCTTTTAGTAACTTCACTTTTAATTACATTAATCCCTATTCCCCAACCATTTGTATTTGGGATAGGTGTATATGCTAATATTTTTTTCACTCCATTAAAGGTATATTCTCCAAATCCAGTCTTACCCTCTATTAATTCTTTTTCATATTGAGCAAGCTTTGTAAGCGATTTATCCGTTTTAACAAGTTCTAAATTACTGCGTTGAGTTGTAACAAAATCTTGATTTAAATGTCCTATAACTATTCCATTTTTATCATATATTGTAGATGAGCCTCCATTACCAATATTTATTGATTTAGCTATATCACTTAAAAAGTTTCCATCTATTGCACCTACTATAATACCATTAAATTTTCCATCTTTAATTATTGGTGCAACTACCATAACTCCTAAAGTTCCTGTATCTTTTCTTATATAAGGTTCTGTTATATATGGGGCATTATTTTTTTTACAATAATCAAAATATACTCTATCAGATAAATTTACACTTACCCCGATTTTATGATTATATAAGTTACCATCAACATCAGATATTGATATAGCATCAAATCCATATTGTTGTTCTAATCTATCAAATATTTTTATTTTAGTCTCAAAAAGAACTGAATCTTCAACAATTGTAGGATTTTGACCTAATTCCATTAAAACTCCTTTATAAATATCTAATTCTTTTGAAATTCGCTCAGCTGAAATTTTCGCCATTTCTAACATTGTTTGATTTAAAGTTTCAAGTGTACTAGTATAATTAGTAACGGCCCCCATAATACCAACGGATAATGTACACACAATAACAAGCAAAGATAGAAAAACTAATATTTTCATTTTTATACTTTTCATAAAACTACTTCTCCTTTTTATTTTTTATAACCTTTTTTAATTAAGTTATTATTTGTAATATTAAAACTTCAATCTTAGTTTCATACTCTTAAAAACTACAAAAACCTTTCAATATAAAATTATAAAAAAATAAATATTTCTAAAATATACCATCATTTTTGCATATACTATCACCTCAATTAATTATGATACGATAATATAATAACACAAAAACTTAATATACTAAAGTATTTTTTTATTTTAGTTAATAATTCTCAATTATATTACCATAATAGAAGCAAATACAAAGAATAGTTAATGAAAGAATTTCAATTTTGTAAAAATATTATGTCTAAGAATAAAGTTAATGGAGATACTTATAACTAATAAATATAATGAAAGGATTAAACTTTATGAAAAATATTTTAAAATCAGATATAACTAAATTTCATGGTAAGAATAAAATATTTTCATTTTTTGAAGGTTGGTATTTTAAACATGAAAATAATAATGAAACAATTTGTTTTATACCAGGAATAAGTATAGATAAATATGGTCGTAAAAAAGCTTTTATACAGATTATTACTAATGAAAATTCTTATAATATAGATTATCCTTATAAACAATTTAAAGTACACAAAAATAAATTTTGTATAAAAATAGGTAACAATATATTCAGTAAAAAAGGTATTAAAATTGATATTAATAATGAAGATATTAGTATTAAAGGAAAGTTATTATATGGTAAATTTACACCTATTGAATACGATATAATGGGAATATTTAAATTAATTCCTTTTATGGAATGTAATCATGGTATAATAAGTTTAAATCATTCAGTTATAGGAACTTTAAATATTAATAATAAAAATGTTACTTTTAATACAGGATATATTGAAAAAGATTGGGGACATTCTTTTCCAAAAAAATATTTGTGGCTTCAATGTAATAACTTTCAAGAAGAAAATACATCTATAATGGTTTCTATTGCTCAGATTCCACTTTTAGGATTAAAATTTGAAGGTTGTATTTGTGTAGTATATTACAAAGGTAAAGAATATAGATTGGCAACATATGAGGGTGTAGAAAGTCAATATACTAATAATAGAATTGTTTTAAAACAAGATGAATATTGTTTAGATATTAAATTTAAAGATGATTTATCACATGAATTGTTCGCTCCTAAAAATGGAGGTATGTCAACAAAAGTAAGTGAAAGTTTACGTTGCAATGCAAGATTTCGTTTTTATATTGAAGATGAATTAATATTTGATTTTGAAAGTGATAGTGCTAGTTTGGAGAGTTCCTATTGAAATATTCTAAAATAAAACAATTTTTAATAGGAATAGTTACTGGATTTGCTAATGGCTTATTTGGTGCAGGTGGAGGAACTATATTAGTTATTGCCATAGGATTTTTATTAAAAATTGAAACTCGAATAGCTCATGCTACTGCTATAGCTATAATATTACCATTATCAATAGTCAGTGCTTTTATATATAAAAACAATGTTGTTACAAATTGGAATATTATAATATATGTTTCATTGGGTGGAATAATAGGAGGATATATTGGCTCAAAACTTTTAAATAAAATATCGCCTAAATGGTTACATAGAATATTTGGTATTTTTATGATAATTACAGGTGTTAGGATGATGTTTTAACACAAGTTCTATAGTAGAACAAATATAATTCAAATTCATTTGTTTAATGGAGTGCAAATATGATAATAGGATTTATATTAGCAGGTATTGTATCAGGTATAATAAGTGGTATGGGTATAGGAGGAGGAACTGTGCTTATACCTGCTTTAACTATGTTTTGGGGGATTGAACAAAAGGTTGCACAAAGTACCAATCTAATTTATTTTATTCCTACTGCTATAATTGCTCTTATATCTCATATAAAAGCTAAAAATATAGAAAAGAGTATACTTATTACTATTACACTTGGGGGATTAATAGGAGCAGTTGTTGGCTCTTTGCTTGCTTTAAGAATTAATCCATCTTTATTAAAAAAATGTTTTGGGGGATTTCTTTTGGTAATGGGATTAATTGAAATTACAAAGAAAGCAGACTCAAATAAATAGTTAAAAAACCACTAGTTATGTTAGTGGTTTTTTTATATAATATTAAATATCTTGCAAAACTTATTAAGAAATACGTTACTCTATTTACTTCTAAATTTATTTACATAAATTCAAAATTAGATTATACTTTTAAAAAAAGTGTAATGCTTTTTTTATTGATAGTTTAGCAAGGGGTTTATTTTAAATTTATATCAAAGTTTTTACTTACACTTTAAATTGATTTGCTTCATCATTTAAAGTAGCACACTCTTTCGTTTTTAGATACTTTTCCGCTACAATAAAATGGATATTTTATTGTAATCGTTATTATCACAATAATAATTACCATTTTCTTGTTTGCTAATTACTATTTAGGTTTATTTGTTAAAATACTTTAGGACACAACCCAAATTTGTCTATTTCGGTTGAACATATCTTTATATAAGTTGCTGTGCCATTTTCATGAGTATTTATACGTATATTAGGCCAACATCCTCCATTTACTTCATCAAAAAAATTTTTACCAGCTTTTTTCTTTTCTGCTGTGCTGTATGAATCCCAAATCCTAGATAAGGCATCTTTAGATTTAAAAACTTTACCTTCCTGGATAGTTTTTAAAAAATCCATTATAATTATCTCTTCTTGTTGCGTCATATTTATTTCCCCTTTCAAATTTTATCAATTTTTATTGCTTTTTTGATATTTTTAAAATATTATATAGTTGTAATATCAATTTGTACAGAAAATATTACAATTGTTATTTTCAATTGTAATACTTTCTACTTTACTTAAAGTACTTTTGATATATTTTTTATCGAGGTGTTACTATGAAAAAAAATTTAAAATATATTGGTGAAAATATACGTCAATTACGTATTAATAAAGGATTAACTATAGAAGAGTTAGCAGAACAAGCTAATATTTCAGAATCTTTTTTGGGTTTAGTAGAACGTGGTGTTTCCGGTGTAAGTGTTGAAACTGTTATAAATATTTCAAATGTCTTAGAAATCACAACAGACTCCATTTTAATTGATAAAAATGTTAAAAAAGAAGAAGCTGATAATAAAATTAAATTAATAGCCCTTATTCAGAATAGTTCTGAAAAAGAATTAGACTTTTTAATTGAGTATATAAAACTATACCGAAAAAAAGAGCTCTTTAAATAAATTACTATTATTTACAATTTAAATAGTTATTTAAAGCTTTGTGTGATTTATTGGCACAACTAATAAGTTTTGTATTTTGATTATCATCAAAGTACCTAGAAATATAATTTATCATGTCTATTGATAAATTATTTATCTCTACAAGTAATGTGTTTATTTCTTCTTTGCTCATATTTGTCACCACCTATCTAAAAAATATTATGTGAAAATTCTTTACATATAATTAGGTAAACAAAAAAAAGAAAATGCTTTCATATTTTAAAAATATTTTTTCATTTTCTTTTTTTTTATTTATTTTGTGCTTTTACAACTATCTCCTCTAAATCATCCCAATTTGTTATACATATCACCTCTTTTGAATAATAATTAATTATAATTATATATTTTTATGTCGAATTTTTCAAGTGTATTAAATAATTAATTAATCAATAAAAAATAGTAAAGAGTAATAAAATATTATTCTTATTATTTTTTTGTTTAAAGTTGGTTCGCACTCCGTACGGAGTGCGAACCAGAATTAATTTTTAATTTTATTTTTTTTATTATTCTGTTAACACTACTAAAAATTTTAATTCATTTACTTTACTCAATTGTTTTTGCGTGTTAATATAAAAAGATAATAATTTATAAAGAGTAGGTGAAGAAATGCAAATTTTTAGTGCAGAAAAGTTATTAGGGGGAGTAGAACAACTTGGAGAAATACCAACAGAAAAAGATTTATTAAGAAACACAATTAAAATTGCTTGGCCTTCAGTGTTAGAATCATTTTTAATTAGTTTAGTTGTAATGGTTGATACTATTATGGTTAGTAGCATTGGGGAACATGCAATAGCAGCAGTAGGGCTTACTGTTCAACCTAAATTTATAGGACTTGCAATATTTCTTTCATTAAGTGTAGCTGTATCGGCAATTGTAGCACATAGAAAAGGGGAGAATAATAAAGAAAGTGCTAATAAAGTTTTAATGCAAGCTTTAGTTATTTCTATTTGTTTAGTTATTATTATAAGTATTATATCTATAACTTTTGCAGATACTATAATTCGGTTTGCTGGTTCAGCAGAGGATACACATGATAGTGCTGTTTTGTATTTTAGAATTATAATGGGTGGAATTATATTTAATGTTATTTCAATGGTAGTAAATGCAGCTCAAAGGGGAGCAGGAAATACAAAAATAGCAATGCGTACTAATATGGTTTCTAATATTTCAAATGTAATTTTAAATTATCTTTTAATTGGTGGTAAACTTGGCTTTCCTAAACTTGGTATAATAGGGGCTGCTATTGCTACTGTAATTGGTGCCATGTTTGCTTGTTTTATGAGTATTCATTCGGTATTAAGAAAAGATAAGTTTATTTGTTTAAGAAGTTATTACAAAGTTAAGTTTGATAAAAAAACTCTTATGTCAATTGTAAATATTGGTTCAAGTACATTAGCTGAGCAAATTTTTCTACGAATAGGTTTTTTATTTTATTCAATACTTATAGCTAAATTAGGTACTGTTGCATTTGCATCACATCAAATTGGAATGAATTTTATGCATATTTCATTTTCGTTTGGAGATGGTTTATCAGTTGCAGCAATTTCTTTAGTAGGTCAAAATCTTGGAGCTAAACGAAAAGATTTAGCTAAAATATATGGTGGTGTATCTCAATACTTAGGTTTATTCTTTGCTAGTTGCCTTTCAATTATTTTTCTCTTATTTGGTAAACAACTTTTTATGCTTTTTTCAGACAAAGAAGAAATTTTAAATTATGGTAGTATGATTATGAAAGTAATTCCAATAATATTATTTTTGCAAATTCCCCAAGTTGTTTATTCTGGTTGTTTAAGAGGTGCTGGAGATACAAAATTCACAGCATTAGTTTCTTTAATAAGTGTTGCTATTGTACGTCCTCTACTTGGTTTTATATTTTGTTATCCACTTGGACTTGGATTATTTGGAGCTTGGCTTGGACTTTCATTTGACCAGATTGTACGTTTTGTTATGACTGGTTTACGTTTCAAAAGTGGTAAATGGATGAATTTTAAAGTTTAATTTATATACATAAATTTAGATTTTAATACCATATTAAATATAAAGTTTATCTTTATATATTTGTTGTTAAACATGAGGTTTATAATTGACTAAAAATACATTACATGATAAACTACTAAAAATAAATTTTGTTTAAATAATTAGAGGTGATATTAAAAATGGAAATGAAAAAGAAGCTTATAAAATCTTATATTATTAATTTTACATCAATAATATTAATCTTTCTTATTCTTTTTGTATGTATAAGATTTGAATTGATAGATAACTATTTACAAGGAATCTTAATGATTATATGTATAAATATAATTCTTGCCACATCTTTAAATATAACTACTGGATTTTTAGGACAAATTGCATTAGGTCATGCTGGCTTTATGTCAATAGGAGCTTACTCTGCAGCTTTATTTTCTCAAAATATATCAGGATTGCCCAATAGTTTAACTTTTATTTTATCTTTAATTTTCGGTGGGATTATTGCAGGAATTTTTGGTATATTAGTTGGAGTTCCAGCTCTTAGATTAAAAGGAGATTATCTTGCTATTATTACTTTAGGATTTGGTGAAATCATACGTGTTATAATAGAAAATTTAAAATTTACAGGTGGTGCAAAAGGTTTAACAGGCATACCTAAACTTTCAAAATTACCTACTGTATTTTGGATTACAGTAATTATTGTTTGTATATTATTTACTTTTGTTAGGTCAAGACATGGCAGAGCTATAACAGCAATACGAGAAGATGATATTGCATCAGAAGCTTGTGGTATATCAAATACATATTACAAAGTATTAGCTTTTACTGTTGCTGCTTTTTTTGCTGGAATAGCTGGAGGTATTTATGCTCAATATCTTGGTATTTTAAGTGCAAAAAGTTTTGGATTTATGAATTCTATTGAAATACTTGTTATGGTTGTTTTAGGTGGTATGGGTTCTTTAACTGGTTCTATAATATCAGCTATTGGACTTACTTCTATACAAGAGGCTCTTAGGAATTTTTCTGGATATAGAATGTTAATTTATTCTATAGTTTTAATTGTTGTTATGATATTTAAACCATCTGGACTTTTAGGTAGATATGAATTTTCACTTACAACACTTTTAAATAGTATAAACATTAGAATAAATCCACAAGCTAATAAATCTAAGTAGGGAGTTTTGAAAATGCAAAAAGATTTAGTATTAAAAGCTGAAAATTTAGGTATAACTTTTGGAGGACTTAAAGCAGTTGATAATTTTAATATAGAAATAGGAAAAAGTGAACTTGTTGGTTTAATAGGTCCTAATGGAGCAGGTAAAACAACTGTTTTTAATTTGCTTACTGGAGTTTATAAACCTACAAGTGGTAACTTGTATTTGTGTGGTAAAAAGATGCAAAATAAAAAACCTCATCAAATGGTTAAAGAGGGCATCTCCCGAACATTTCAAAATATTCGTTTATTTAAAGATTTAACGGTTTTAGATAATGTTAAAGTTGCTTTTAACCAAAGTATGAAATATTCAATTTTAGAAGGTGTTTTTCGCTTTAAATCTTATTGGAAAGAAGAAGCGGAAATCGATAAATCTGCAAAAGAATTACTTACTATTTTTAATATGGAAGATAAAGCTACACGTATAGCTTGTAATCTTCCATATGGTCAACAACGAAAATTAGAAATTGCTAGAGCATTGGCAACAGGTTGTAAAATTTTGTTATTAGATGAACCTGCTGCTGGTATGAATCCAACTGAAACCGTAGAATTAATGGAAACTATCCATAAAATTCGTAAAAAGTTTAATATATCAATTCTTTTGATTGAACATGATATGCATCTTGTTATGAATATATGTGAACGTCTTATTGTAATTGATTATGGGGTAATTATTGCTAAAGGTACACCTAAAGAAATAGCAAATGACCCTAAAGTAATAGGGGCATATCTTGGAGAGTGATAAATTATGAATAGAGATATTGAATTAGGAAAGTTTATAAGTTTAGTTTTAAGACATAAACCACAAACAATAAATTTAACATTAGATAAAAATGGTTGGGCTTCAGTTGATGAACTTATAAGTGGTATGAATAAATTTGGTAAAAGAATAAATATAGAAACTTTAACTCGTATTGTAAATGAAAACGACAAAAATAGATATAGTTTTAGCGAAGACAAAAAGAAAATTAGAGCTAATCAAGGGCATTCAATAAATGTAGATTTGGAATTAAAAGAAGTTGTGCCACCTGAATATTTATATCATGGAACAGCTACAAAGTTTGTAGTTGATATATTTAAACAAGGACTAAAAAAACAAAATCGCCAACATGTTCATTTATCTTCTGATATAGAAACAGCTACTAAAGTTGGTTCAAGGCATGGTTTTCCTAAAGTTTTAAAAATACTAGCTAAAAATATGTATGATGATGGATATAAATTTTATTTATCAGAAAATGGTGTATATCTTACAGATAATGTACCAAAAAAATATTTAACTTCACTATAGAAAAGAGGTCAATTATGCTTAAAGTAAATAAATTAAATGTATTTTATGGTTCAATTCATGCTTTACATGATATAACTATAGAAGTTAATGAAGGTGAAATAGTATCTCTTATTGGAGCTAATGGAGCAGGTAAAACAACTACTTTACATACTATAACTGGTTTACACAAAGCTGCTTCAGGAGATGTTACTCTTTTAGATACTAATTTACTTAAAATGGAGCCAAATAAAATAGTTACTTTAGGTATGGCTCATGTACCTGAAGGAAGACAAATATTTGCTCAAATGACCGTTCGTGAAAATTTAGAGATGGGTGCATTTATTAGAAATGATAAATCACAAATTGAAAAAGATATTGAAGAAATATATACAAAATTTCCACGTCTTAAAGAACGTTATAAACAAAATGCAGGAACTTTAAGTGGTGGAGAACAACAAATGCTTGCTATAGGTCGTGCTTTAATGTCAAAACCTAAAATACTACTTATGGATGAACCTTCTATGGGGCTTTCTCCTTTGTTTGTTAAGAATATATTTACTATAATAGAAGAGTTAAATAAATCAGGAATGACAATATTGTTAGTGGAACAAAATGCAAAGATGGCTCTTTCTATTGCACATCGTGCTTATGTTATTGAAACTGGATATGTTGTTATGGAGGGTAATGCTAAAGAAATGTTAGAAGATGATAAAGTAAGAAAAGCATACTTAGGAGCATAATAATAACTTAAAAAAAAATAAAGTCATGGTTTTTATGACTTTATTTTTTTTTGTTAGATTCCTTAACAGCTTTATAATACATAGAAATATATATTTATATTAGTCCAACTTTATATTAAAACTACCATTATGATTATTAGCTTTAGCTTCTATGGTGTATTTACCCTTACCATTTGCTTTTACCTCAAATGAAGATGATGGGAGTTCATTACCATTATATATTGATGTACCATCTTCATCTTTAATTGTTAATCCTAATGTACCTGAATTTGTTATGATTTCAATATTGAAGGTATGCTCTCCATCTTCAGATGATTTTAATGTATACTTTTTATTACCATTAAATTTTTCATAACTCATTTGCCAATACTTACTAGTACCTTTTTCAACAGATTTAATCGTGCTATATCCGCCATTTGTACAGCCGGAAACACACAAAACTATTATAAGTATTGCTATAATTACCGAAATAAACTTTTTCATTTTAAATCCTCCATAATATAATTAGTTCTTGCATTATAAGATACATTCTCAGATTGATTGACAATATGTAAACTCTTTTTTGCAATTGGCTTTTATGTCAAATGTATTATATCCTATTTGCCATAAGATTGCAACTGTTGAATTTTAAACTCTCTTAAAATTTTCATACTATAACTGGATTACACAAAGCAACTTCAGGAGAAGTTACATAAATCAGGAATGACTATATTGTTAGTAGAACAAAATGCAAAGTGAAACAGGATATGTTGTTATGGAATGTAATGTTACAGAAATGTTAGAAGATGATAAAGTAAGAAAAGCATATCTAGGAGCATAAGCTGACTAAAATAAAAATTATTATGAAATTTAATAAAATACTTAATAACAAGAGAATAAATTAACAATCAAAGTTGTGTCGCACT
>CAZWZB010000010.1:0-103530 GCA_964638835.1 uncultured Eubacteriales bacterium
AATTAAAAATATTATAAATAAAAAATTAATATTATTAAATATTATAAAAAATAAATTTTTAAAAAATATTTAAAATTTTTTTAATTAAAAGTCGTGTCGCACTCATTTATGTGTGCGACACGACTTTGATTTTAAATTTAATTATTTTATTAGCATTATTAGCTCTTACTAAAATTATGTGAGTTTAGATAAATGGAGTTTACATTTTTAAATAAACCTTTTTTATTCAAATAAATGGAATGTACATATTGTATAAAAAATCATTAATTATTAACAATAATATATAATGTTTTTAGCTAGAATATAAAATAAAAAAGTAGTATTATACTATAAGTATAATTTCTTTGTGGAGGTGATTTTATGGACGATATTATCAATAAATTAATTGAACTTGAAGACAAAGCAAAAAAAATAACTATAGAAGCAAAAAAGAAAGAGGAGAATCTTTCAAAACAAATTGAAAAAAAACAAGAAGAAATAGAAAAAATAATTGCAGATAAATATGAAAAGAAAACTAATGAAATGAAAAAAAGAGAAACTCTTGACGAAGAACAAAAGGTTAATGAAATTAAAATAAAAAAAGAAAAACAACTTCAAGAGTTACAAACTAATTTTGACCACAATCATCTTAGATGGGAAAATGAATTATTTAATTCTATAATTGGAGTGAGATGATATGTTAAATTTATTCAAATATAGTGGTTTAACTACAAAAATAAAAGCTATGCAAAGCCATATGTTTACACTTGAAGATTATAAGAAGATGTCTAATATGAATAATTTAAAAGAACTTGTTATGTATTTAAAAGATTGTAAAGCATATAAAAGTATATTGTCAGATGTTAATGAAAATAATATACATCGTTTAGAAATAGAAAAAAAATTAATGTTTTCTATGTATAAAGATTACGAAAATATATATAAATTTGTGAATGGTAAAGAACGACATTTCTTAGATAGTTACTTTATTTATTTTGAAATAGAAATAATAAAAGTACTTCTTAAAATGTTTCTTTCTTCAAAGCCAATAGAATACAATTTAATGGAGTTTGAAAAGTTTTTTATGAAACATTCTCGTATTGATATAAAGAAACTTTCAAAAGCAGAAACTATAAATGAATTTATAGATATTATGAAAGACACAGATTATTATAATATATTGTCCTTGCTCAATAATGGAGAAGATATTACTTTATTTGATATAGAAATGAGATTAGATAGATATTATTTTTTACAAACATGGAAATTAATAAATAAACATCTAAATAAAAAAGATAAAAAATTTATTTCTATTGAACTGGGTACAAATATAGATTTACTTAACATTTTATGGATATACAGAGCTAAAAATTATTATTTTGTAGACAAAAGTATTATTTATAGTTATATTATACCAGTACGACACAAATTAAAAAAATCTCAAATAAAAGAAATGGTAGAAGCTAATAATAATATTGAATTTGAAGAAGCTATAAAGAAAACCTATTATTCTAAAATTTTTGATGCTTTAAAAGAAGAAAAAGGAGAAAAGATACTTTTTTATACAATGAGTAAAGTTTTTAATGCATCTAAACTTAAAAATCCTGTATCTTTAGTATCTGTAGCTTATTTTATGTATTTTAAGCAAGTAGAAATATCAAATATAACAAGGATAATAGAATGTATAAGATATAGCTTAAAGCCAGAAGAAATCACTAAATATATTGATATTTACAATAAGAATGGGGTGATACTTTGATAGTTAAAATGAAATTTGTTAATATTATGGGTAGAACAAATGATATAGACCGTGTAATTACTAATTATATATCAAAATATGAAATTCAATTAGAAAATGCTTTATTAGAAGTTGCTAAAGAAAAGCATATTCGCCCATTTACAGAAACCAATGTATATGCTGATTATGTTAAAGATGCAGAAGCTCTTATTAATATAGTTAATTCAGAAAATACAATATTAAAAGATATTTCAGGCAAAGAAGCAATTGAAATAGTAAAAAGTATAACAAATCAAATATCAGAAATTACAGCAGAAAAAAATAAACTTGTTAAAGAGAAACAAAGGCTTGAAGAACTTAAAATTCAAATAGAACCTTTTATGAAATTAAATTTTGATATAGAAAAAATGTTAAAATTTGAATTTATAAGATTTCGTTTTGGTAAAATGCCTAGAGATAGTTACAAAAAATTTGAAACTTATATTAATGAATTAGATGTGTTTTTTGTACCAAGTAGTATAGATTTAGAATATGTATGGGGAATTTATTTTACTACTGAAACTTTACGTAAGAACATAGACCCAATGTTTGCATCATTGCATTTTGAGAGAATACATATATCTGATGAATTAAAAGGTACTCCATCACAGGCATATGAAAATCTTAATTTAAAAATATTAGATATAGAAAATGATATAAATAAACTAACTCAAAAGCAATCCGATGAAATAGATATATTAAAAGATGATATAATATCAGCTTATAATAAAATTATAATCCTTAATAATAATTTTGGTATTCGTAAATATGCTGCTCAAATGAAAGGTGATGTTTTAGACTCATTTATATTAGTGGGCTGGATGACTGAAGAAGATTGCGAAAAACTAAGAGAAGATTTGGAACATGATAAAGAAGTAGTATATGTAATAGAAGATGAACATTCAGGGGTAAGAACTGAGCCACCAACTAAACTAAAAAACCCGGGAATTTTTAAACCATTTGAAATGTTTACTAAAATGTATGGTATTCCATCATACAATGAAATTGACCCAACAATTTTTGTAGCTTTAACTTATGCTTTTATATTTGGAATGATGTTTGGAGATGTAGGACAGGGTTTGCTATTGGCAATTGGAGGAGCATTGTTATATAGAAATAAACATATGGCTTTAGCTGCTATTATCTCATTAGCAGGAATATCATCTACTCTATTTGGTTTTGCATATGGAAGTATATTTGGATTTGAACATGCAATACCAACAATGTGGTTAAAACCTATGGAAGATACAACTACTATACTTGTTGTAACGGTTAGTTTTGGAGTTTTACTTATATTAATTTCTATGATAATAAATATTATAAATAAACTTAATCAAGGTAGATTTTTAGACGCTTTATTTGATACAAATGGTGTATCTGGTTTGGTGTTTTATATGGTTGCTTTAGGTTCAATGGTGCTTATAGTTTTTGATAAAGTAAAAATTGCAACTTGGATATTAATAATATTTATAGGAATACCATTATTGCTTACTGCTTTTAAAGAACCTATTATAAGATATATTGAACATAAAAAACAATTAATCCCCGGCAAAAAAAGTCAATTTATTATGGAAACATTTTTTGAAATGTTTGAAGTATTGCTTAGTTATGTAACAAATACTATTTCTTTTGTAAGAATAGGTGCATTTGCATTAAGTCATGCTGGTATGATGGGAGTTGTTTTAACTTTATCAGAGCAGATAAACAGTGCTGGAAGTGTATTAATTATATTGTTTGGAAATATATTAGTTATGGCAATAGAAGGACTTATAGTAGGTATACAGGTATTAAGACTTGAATATTATGAAATGTTTAGTAGATTTTATAGTGCAACAGGTAGAGAATTTAAACCCTATCAAACTATAAAAAATAATTAAAATAAATTAACTAAAGAATGAGAAACAAAATAAAAAATGTGCTATATTAAACCGAATTGAAAAGTTTATGTTAGCACATTTTTTTATATTAAATTTAAAGTTTTATAAAATTACCTGGTTGGAATTTTTTATCTAAAAATGCTTTTGGGTTGGTTGATATAATTCTCATTACTGAATAATTATCATCATTCTTATTTAACTGAACTAAATTACCATTTATTGATTTTTCTAAATAATTATTTTCTGCTTGTTTTTCATCTAAAACTAAATCTATTGGCATTATAGTGTAAAGCATAATTATTCTTCCTTATCTTCTTTTTTATTTTCTTCTTTAGGTTCTTCAGTTTCTATTTTATTTTTTTCACGATATTCAGCTATAAGAGAATATAATTTTTCTAGTGCGTCATTTAAACCGCCAACTTCATTTATTAATTTCTCTTTTACAGCTTCTTCACCTATTAATATAGTACCTACATCTTTAGCTAATTTACTTGTATCCATCATAAGTTCTTTAAATCTTTCTTTTGTTATACCGGAATTATTTATAACAAATGCTGCTATTCTCTCTTGCATTTTGTCAAAATATTCATAAGTTTGAGGTACACCAATTATAGTACCATTCATTCTAACTGGATGAATAGTCATAGATGCAGATGGTGATATATAAGAATATTGAGCTGAAACAGCTAAAGGAACTCCTATAGAATGCCCACCACCTAATACTAATGACACAGTTGGTTTTCCTAATGAAGCTATCATTTCAGATATTGCCAAACCCGCTTCAACATCTCCACCTACTGTATTTAATACAATTAACACACCATCTATATCCATACTATCACGTATAGCTACTAATTGTGGTATAACATGTTCATATTTTGTTGTTTTATTTTGAGGAGGTAATACCATATGTCCTTCTATTTGACCTATTACAGTAAGACAATGTATTGTACCTCTTGGATTTTTTTTATTACCAGTTTCTATATTAGGTTGACCATATTGTTCAATGCTATCTCCTTGAACCTTTTCATTTGTTTCCTCATAGTCATATCCTTCTTCTTCTTCGCAATTATGTAGCATATCTATTCTCCACCTTTTATTTTATTTTTTTATTTTATTTATACTAAATAAACTTAAAATTTGTGCATAATTTTCAAATTTATTTGTTATAAATAAATTTAAAAATTGTTTGAATGTGTATTCTATTATTACCGATTTTTAAAATTTTATTTATGAGTAATAGATTTAAATTTTGAAAGTAGTTAAAGAAAGGGTTTGTTTATATATAATTTTATAAAAGAATACTAATTCGTCAAATTATTTTATTTTATTGATATACTCTTTGTGCATACCTGTAATTTTCAAGCTTTAAGACACCTTTAAGTTCAAAATTAATTTTACACTATTTTTAGATATAGATTTTAATTATTTATTTAAGAACGGCGAATTCATTGTAGAATCAATAAAAATAAAATAATATTTGAGTTCAAAAATCCTTTACACTTTCGTTGCAAGTGTAAAAGGATTTTGAGGTAAGTTTTTTAATAATCACTTTATAAATTTTTAATTAATTATATTTTTCATGAATTATTTTTTAATCATTGAACAAAAATAATAGTGAAAATATTTTTTATTAAAGTAGTGAAGGAGTAATTTAAATGCCTAAAGATAGTCAACCAGATAACAAACAAGCAAGAAAAGAAAAAGCTAATGGACAGACGCCAATAACAGAAGAAAACCACAATCAAAATAAAAATGCAAAAAGACAATCAATAAAAAATAATGATGTATAGGAGAATTTAATTATGGCAAAAGCAGGAATGCGTCGCCCTGACCCAAAAGAACCACATGGAACAGAAAGTAATCACAAAACACATATACCAAAAAATGAAGTAGAACCAGTTCCAGAATTACAAGGCAAAGCTAAAAATAGTAGTGAAAAAGCAGGAAAATTATTTTAAAACTAAAAAAAAAGTTCAATGAATTATAATAAATTCATTGAACTTTTTTTTACTCATTAAAAAGAGCTTTTGCGAATTCAGATGCATTAAATGGTTGTAAATCATTAATACCCTCTCCAACTCCAATATATCTTACAGGTATTTTCAATTCTGATTTTATAGCTATTACTATTCCACCTTTTGCCGTTCCATCAAGTTTAGTTAATACTATTCCTGTAATATTAGCAACTTCTTTAAATATTTTTGCTTGTTGAAGTGCATTTTGTCCTGTTGTACCATCTAATACTAAAAGCACTTCTTTATGTGCTTGTGGATATTCACGTTCTATTACTCTAAATATTTTTTTTAATTCTTCCATAAGATTTTTTTTGTTATGAAGTCTACCAGCAGTATCACAGATTAATATATCTGTTTTTCTTGCTTTTGCTGCTTGAACTGCATCATATATTACTGCAGCAGGGTCTGAATTCTCTTGATGTTTTATAACATCTATATTTGAACGATTTCCCCATACTTCAAGTTGTTCTATTGCTGCTGCACGAAATGTATCTCCAGCTGCCAATAAAATTTTATTTCCTTCTTGTTTATATATATTAGCTAGTTTTCCTATAGTTGTAGTTTTACCAACTCCATTTACCCCAATTACTAATATAACAGATGGGTTTTTAAGCTCAAAACTTGTTTCTTCTTCTTCAAGTAATTTAGTTATTTCATCTATTAAAATTTGTTTTATTTGATTTGGCTGGGTGGTTCTTTGCTTTTTAACTTCCTCTCTTAATCTCTCTATTATTTTAGCAGTAGTTTCAACACCTATATCAGACATTATAAGTGCTTCTTCTAATTCTTCAAAAAGTTCTTCATCTATTTTTGTAAAAGAACTTAAAACATTATCAACACTTTCTATAATATTTTTACGTGTTTTATCTAATCCTTCTTTAAGTTTAGTAAAGAAACCTTTTTTCTTTTCTACTTCTTTTTTTTCATCTTCTTTCTGTTCTATAGCTTCATCTATTTTATTAATTTGTTCTTCTATAATTTCATTTACTTCGTCGTTTTCTTCTTCTATAAATTCGTTTATTTTATCAATTTTATCTTCCATTACTTCTGTTATTTGGTCAATTTGTTCTTCTATAAATTCTTTTATTTCTTCAGTTTCATCTTGTTTTAATAATTCTGTTGTTTCTTTAATTTGTTCCTCCATTGTTTCTATTATTTCTTCTATAAATTCCGTTTCAGTTTGATTTTCCGTTTCTTCTTTATTTTCATTCTCTTTACTAACCTCAATTTCTTTAGTTTCTTCATTGGTTTTTGAATTTCTTTTAAATATTTTATTAAAAAAACCCATTTTAATTCTCCTTCATCAGTAATTATATTTCATAATATAATATCAAAAGTATTGTCATATGTAAATATTTTTATTATTCTTTAAAATAATTAAAAAGCAAACTAAAAATATTTTAGCTTGCTTTAAACTTATTTAATATCTTTCACAAAATCTATTTACTAATACAGTCATATCATCTTGAATATAACCACTAGAATTATTTTTTGCTTCTTCTAATATGTAATCTGCTATATCTTGAGGATTATTGTTTTTAAATTCTTTTAATATTTTCTCAAGCCATTTTTCTTTTTCTACTATTTCTTCATTAGAATCAATAACACCATCTGTTATCATAATAATTAAATCATTATCTTTTAATCGCATTTTAGTTATTTCCATATCAACATTACTTAAAAGTCCTGCTGGTAAAGATGTAGAGCGTATAATTTCTATATTACTTCCTCTTTTTATGTATGTAGATGCTGCACCAATTTTTATAAATTCAGCTAAACCTTCATATAAATTTATTACACACATATCTAAAGTGGAAAAGGATTCTTCACCTGATTTTAATACTAACACAGAATTAATCATTTTTATAGCTAAATCTTTATCAAAACCAGAATCTAAAAATTCTTCTAATAATTCTATTGAAGCTTTGCTTTCTTTATTAGCTTTATTACCTGAACCCATTCCATCAGATAATGCTATTAAACATTGTCCATCTTTTATTTCTAAAAAGGTATAACTATCACCTGAAATTTGATTATTTTCTTTTGTTGCTTTAGCTACACCTGAAAATACTCTATATTTTTGTTCCTCTATTAATTTAAGAATACAAGTTTTTTCTTCTTTTTTAATATTACAATTTAAATTTGGATTTGCAATTTTCATTTTTCTATTTAATATTCGATTAACTATTGGTATTATTTCTTTAAAACATGTTTTTCTTCCATAACAAGGCTTACTATTTAACGATACTTCATATTTACCATACTTACTTTCCAATACAATCACTCTACTCACTCCTAGATTATATTTATTTAGTTCAGTTTTAATATTTTTTTCTAAGTCTTGCTTAAAGCTTAATTCAGTTTTAATATCCTTTGATAAATTGTTTATTACAGTTGATATACTCTCTAGTTGTTCAGATATTAACTTACGACTTTCTATTATTCTATTGTACCATAAAAGGTTATTTTTATATAATTCAAACATTCTATTTGTAGTGTCAACAAACTCTGAAAGTTTAACACACTTTTCACCAAAATCATTTGGTATATCTTCTTTACTAATAACTCCTTTTTTTTCAGCTGCTGATAATATACTAAACATAGCTTGATATGTATTGTAAAAACTACTTTCCCAACAATATGTATTCATTCCACAATTCTTACACACTTTATCTGCTACATCATCAAAAAGTTGTGATATTTCTTTTTGTGAAAGACTTGTTTTATTTTCTGAAAGGTTACTAAATGTAGATGCTAATTTGTTAAATGCATTTGAAAAAGCTTTAAGTTTTTCTGAAGTTACATCTTGAATCTTTTCAATATATTCTCTGTTTTCAACTTTTTCATCAAGGTTTACAATTGTTTTTATAACATCATACCATTTATTGGGGATAATTATAAATAAAATAAACACTACAATACTTGCTATATACATTCTATTATCACTAACATTTTTATTCAAATAAATAGATAATAACAACCCCCCTATAAGAAAACCTAAACCACTACCGACTTTACCTAGTTCTTGCATAAGACCACAAACTAAACCTGCACCACTTATAATTATTACATACTCAGCAGAAAAGTTATTTGATAATAACATAAACAAACCTAATGTCATACCTGCAGATGTTCCGGCTATAGCTCCTGCTTTATAACCTAAAACCATTATCATAAAAATTATTAAAGCATCTCTTAAATATAAATTAAAAAAATTTATATCACCTATGCCAACTACAGCCCCTCCTATAATTATTGAAATACTTATAAGTTCTTCGTTTGTAAATACTTTTATTGATGTTTCATCAGTAATTCTTGTTACTGCTTTATCAAATACAAATATAAGTGTAAAAACAAGTATACTTTCTAAAATAGCCATAAGTATAAAATAAAAAGAAACACCATATATTAAAGCCTTGCCTATATTTACTGCTAAAATTGAAACACTACCAACAATAGCTTGTAGGGAAAGTCTATCCTCTTTTTCACCAATAATAAAATTAACTATTGTTATAATTGCCATAGATAATAAGTATCTTAAAATTTCAGTATTATTAATAACGCTAAGCATACCCAAAATAACACTAATAAGTATTCCATAATAACTTGTACCAGTAAAAGCAAATAAAGATAAATAGGCAATACTTGCAGAACTCATCATATAGAGCATAGTTACACGACTTATAAGAAAACCTATTACAAAGGCAAAAACTAATTTCAAATTAACCTTCGGCATAGATTTTAGTTTAACTAAAAATTCTTTTTTGTTCTTAACTTTAGCTTCAGCCTTAGGTTTTTTATAAGAACCTGCTCTTTCCATAAAATCACTACTCCTTTATTTAAAATTAATTAAATTTTATAATATAATACTACAATATCATTAAAATATTTGTCATAATATGGAATTTATAAAATTTTTATATAAAATTTTTTAACTAATAATAACAAAATTTAACAAAGATATTAATTAAATTTTAAATAAATATTGATTCAAATAAATTTTAAATAAAAAAACATTTTGGAATATTCTAAAAATTCGTAAAATAATTTTATTTTATTTAAATTCTTTGCTCAACCCTGTAATTTTCAAGCTTTAAAATCATTCATTACTTTCACACTATTTGTTAAGTATAAATGTTCTCACATTTAATTATTCATTTAAAACCTTCAAATTCATTGTAAAATCAATAAAAATAATATCAATAAAAAAAATTAAGAGTTCAAAAGTCCTTTACACTTTCGTTGCAAGTGTAAAGGACTTTTGAATTTAATTTTATAAAAGTCTATATTTAAATGAGGGATTGAATTTGAAAAATAATATTAAAGAATGTAAATACATATCTGTGTTGAAGATTTTATATCTTTGTGATAATATAAAAATATATTATTGTGAATAATCTTGTATTTGCATTAAGTATTTATATTTTGAGGTGATAAAATTGATTGATGAAGTTAATGAGATTTGGACTAATGAAGATAAATTTAATGCTACTTTAAAAAATGTGGGTTTAAAAGATAACGAATGCCATACAATTTATTCATATTTATCATTTCCTTCAACAAGTGCTTTATATATGTCTTTAGATAAGTCACAATGGATAAGTTTTATAGAAGCCTTTGCATTTTTTATTATTAGAAGCCTTTTCATTTATGAACAATGGATAGAACCTAATGAAAGTCTTTCAAACCAAAAAGTATGGGATAAAAATAATTATGATTGGCTTTATAAAATAGATTTCATGTATCCAGTTTTTCGTGGTACAAAAATTGTGAATTCAGTTATTCCTCATAAATTCAATGCCCATGATGTTAAATCAAAATCAGATGTATGGTTTAGATTATGTAATACTAGTAAACAAGATATAGATTTTATAATCAACAAAGTGATAAATGCTAATTTCATCTCCCTGTATGATGATTCTTACACATATGATCAATTGTTTTTTGGCGAAACAGAAAATGAATATATTTTTATTCAATTACAGCTATTTGAATAAATTTGATACATATTCTTGTAACTTTAGTTGTAAATAACATCATTCTTTATTAAAAACTTTTATCATGCTTTGACGATTATAAAAAACCTTCATAATTGATTTTTTTGAATTATATCAAATTGAAGGTTTTATTTTTTTTCCATTTTTGTATATACAAATAAAAAGACAACCACTATAATTATAAGTAAAACAGATGTCGATATTATAAATATTAAAGTTTTATAGAGAGGTGAATATATGAGAATAGGAAATTTCGGCAGAGATAACAAAACAAATATAGATAAACAAAAAGGAACACCACAAAAAAATATGAACTCTTTACAATCAGGAGATAAATTTAAAGCCACTATATTAGATATTAAAAGAAATGAAATAACAATACGTTTATCTGATGGAAATGTTATAACAGCTAAATCTTTAATTATACCTGAAGCACGAATAGGGGATATTATGGAATTCACTGTTCAAGATAATAAAGAAGGTCAAATATTATTATCTATGTTTTCAGAAGAACAAGGAAACAAACAACAACTTAATTCACTTTTAAATGTATTAGTAGAAGCTAACATAGTACCTTCAGATGAAACAATAAACTTAGTTAAAATGCTAATGGATAATAATTTACCAGTAGATAAAGCTACATTACAAAACTTAGTACAAACGTTAAAAACTAATCCTGAACTTGATATGGAAACTTTAGTTTTTATGTTAAAAGAAGATATTGCCATAACATCTAAAAATATAGAGCAGGTTAAACTTACTGCTCAAAATGAAAATAAAATTACAAATCAAATAAATGATTTAGCTTTTAAAATAGCTGGTATAGATGATGTTCCAATTAAAGAACAAGTTTTATCTATTTTCCTTCCTGAAAAAAACGAAGAATTAAATAAAGAAATTAAAGCATTTACTTTAAATCTATTAGAAAATGTTGAAATACCAGAACATAAAGAAATACTTAAAGAAATAAGCAAAGAACTTTTAGATTTAAATACCATTGATAAGAACTTTATACTTAATACTAAAGATACAGGGGAAATTATAAATTTTCTTCAACAAAAATATCCTGAAAAAGCTCAAATCTTTAATTTAATAAAAGATGATTTAGAATTTATTTTAAAAGATATTTTAGATAAAACAGTAAAATTTGAACATTCAAAACAAGAAAGTCAACTACAACTTAAACCAGAAGAATTAGCTAGAGTTATTAAAGATAGTTTATTTATAGATATAAAGAATTCTAAGCCTGAAGAACTAAATAAATTTTATCAAGAATTATATGACAAAGTTACAAAAGCTATGACGATAACAGAAAAGGGAGCTACTGAAAATACAAGAGAAACAACAAAAGCATTATCTGATATAAAAGAAAATATTCAATTTATGGATAACTTAAATAAATTCCAAGAGTTTATACAAATACCTTTTAAATTTGGTAACACAAATAATCAAGGTGATTTATATGTTTTTAGTGATAAAGCCGGGAAAAAGCTTTCTAAAGATAAAGCAAGTGTATTATTATCATTAGATTTAAGTATGTTAGGACATTTTGAAGTATTTATACAAAAAGATTTTAAAAATATTTCATGTCAATTTAGAACAATAGATAAAAAAGTTCAATCTTTAATCCAAGTAAATATATCAAAACTGCAAAATACTCTTAAACAAAAAGGCTACAACCTAAATCAAATCATGTATAAAACAATAGAAGAACCTTTTAACATATTAACAAATCCAAAAGAAGCCGGTCTTGAAATGGAAGAACAAGCAGTACAATCTAATAAAAGATATTCATTTGATATGAGGGTGTGATTATATGGAACAGAAAAATAAACAAAAAGCTGTAGCAATTTCATATAAACCGGGAGATGTAGCACCATCTGTTATAGCAAAAGGTGAAGGTTTTGTAGCAGAAAAAATAATGAATGTTGGAGAAGAAGAACATATACCAATAATTAAAGATAAAAAACTTGTAGAAGAACTTACAAAAATTGATTTAGGGGATAATATTCCACCTGAACTTTATCAAGTGGTTGCAGAAATACTTATCTTTATAAGTAATATGGATAAACACGAGGAATATAAAAGATATGGTAAATAAACATAAACTTGGAAAAGAAGCTGAAAGTTTAGCAGTTAAATTTTTGATTGAAAATGGTTATATAATAATTAATAAAAATTTTAGGTGTAAAATTGGTGAAATAGATATAATAGCTAATGATAAGGATTATACTGTGTTTATTGAAGTTAAATATAGAAAAACAAATAAAAATGGTTTACCATGTGAAGCAGTTACTTTTAATAAACAGAAAACTATAATAAAGGTAGCACAATATTATTTAAGTGAAAAAAATATTTATTATACAAATTGTAGGTTTGATGTACTTGAAATGTTTGGAGAATTAAATAATATAAAAATAAATTTAATTAAAAATGCATTTCAATGTTAATTGAATTTTATTTAGTGATGTGTGTAGAAAGGGGCGATAATCGCCCCTTTTTTTTTTAAATATTTATATTATTTAATATCTTAATTTAATTTCAGAAATATTCACCATATTATCTGCGTTTTTAAAATCTTTTGATTCTAAATAGTCAATCATACCACGCTTAGCTAAATCACTTTTATTCAAAGGAGCTATACAAACATTTTCTATAAGTTCAATAGGGTCAATTTTTAAGGTGATATATGGTATTAATGAAATATCGCTTTTAACTCTAAATTCTTCTTTTATTTGATTGTTTAAAAATGAATTGTTTTTATTGTCCTTTGTAATAATAGTAACAAATCTAAATTCTTTTTCTTGTTTCATGTTTTTGTTTTTTGTAAAAATACCTTGAAACAAAATAAAAATACAACCTAAATAAAGCTGGTGTTTTTCTTCTAACCCTTTTTTATTCATATCATTAAAAAGGGCTTCTAATGAGTTAAAAATATATCTAACCTTTTTGAATTTTTTTTGGAATTTTTCTAAATAGTCGATTTCTTTCATAAATATATTAGCAGTCATTTGGTCTGTAAGTTTGTTAATTGATTCAACTTGCTCTTTTAATTTATTAGCATTTATTTTTATACTTACACCCTTTCCGTCTGAATAATAATGCCAAAGACTTAAATTATCATCTTGACAAGATGTAGATAATACATATACATTTGAAATAGTATTTATAATACAATCGATAATTTCTGAATATTCTTTGTAATCACCTTCAAAATATAAATTCAATATACAAACACATTTATCAATATATTCTTTAAATTTAGGCTCTTGACATAAAGCATCCTTTAGATTTTCAATTACTTTTAAAATAAATTTCATTTCTTCACTATCATTAAGATAATCATATCTTGTTAACCAAAGTTGTCTGTTATCAATTATTGATTGTAAGGCCTTTATATCAGAATAATGATATACATCATTAGATTTATCATTATTAGATTTATTTAGATAAGGCATTAAAAATACTAAATTACCAATATCACCAATTTGGTTTCCTCTTACATAGTCAAAGAAATCCTTACTTAATTTTTCTTGATTATATTTACTTAAAGTATCAAATTTAAATTTATAAATATAATCAAAAAGCCATTTATTATTATATTGATTTTCTCTAAGTACTTGCAAAATTTTATCACAATTAGAATCTATTTTTTCATATTCACAAAGCTTATTCAACAAGATAAGATATGGAATATATAAAAGAACTAAATTATTAAATTCAACTACATTTTCCGTATACAAAAAGTCTGGCATTTTTGTATTGTTTAAAATTTCTTCTGCTTGTTCATCATTAGAATATATTCCAACTCGTAATTTTGAAAGTATACGGTAAGTTTCAAGAACCTCTTTAACGCAATCGCAATAATCTGCAAATAATTTTTTCCATTCTAAAGATTGATTTATTTCCATAATTCCTCTATTATATAATTCATTTCCTAAAATATCAAATAAAATATAATATCCTGGATGACTTAATCCTTTATATAACAAAGTTGTATTTAAAAAATCATCATCAAATAACATAACTCTACACAATAAATAAGTATTTCTTATATTATATTTTTGGTCTATATTATTTTCTATAATAGATACAATCTGTTGAAATTTATTAAAAGCTTTGCTCTCAAAAAAAGATAAAACTAATGTATCAATATTAAGTTCTGGAACTAAAACAAGTTGTTCTCTAAAATGTTTGATTAATTTATCAAAACCTAATAAAGGTTTTTGATATTGAGAAAGCGAATACCCGTAATAATACAATAATGCATCTTTTGAATCAATTGACCTGTTTATGTTTTTTATTATATTATTTATTACTTTTGCATTATCATTGTAAAAATCAGTAAAAAAATTATTTTCTGCTTGACTTTGTTCATAATCCCATTCCAAATAAATTTTTAATTTTTCTACAACTATATCTTTATCTTTTGTTTCTTCATTTTTAGACAATTCTACTTCTTTTAGTTTTTCTAATAAAGTTTCAAACTCCATAAATTTCACCTCTAGTTTAAATTAAATAAATTTTATGTATATAAATCTATTGGATAGTTAGAGATTTTAAAATAAAAACTTAAAACTATTTCTCCAAAACAATCCATAGAAATAATATTAATTTCTTCTATAATACTACATTATAGCACAATAATTTTTAATAGTATATATTTAAAATTTAATTATATAATAGATTTTTCAATAACTACTAATAAAATAATTTAATTTAATAATAAAAAAATAAAATTAAAGTTGTGTCGCACTTAATTTTAAGTGCGACACAACTTTAATCTAAAAATCATTAATTAAAAATCACAATTATTTATTTCTAAATAAAAGTGCATTAACTAATTTACTAGATTTTCAAACAAGTTTATTGTATAATAAATATAAAATTTATTTAAGTTTAGAAATAATTTTACATATTAAAACTTAAAAGGAGTTGAAATTTATGCAATTAATATTAGGAAGTTCTGGTTCGGGTAAATCATATAGATTATATAAAAAATTAATTGAACATTCTATAGAAAATCCATCAAACAATTATATTGTAATAGTTCCTGAACAATTTACAATGCAAACTCAAAAAGATATTATAGCAATGCATCCTAGTAATGGTTTAATGAATATAGACATTATAGGTTTTACAAGATTAGCTCATAAAGTATTTGAAGAAGTTGGAGGATATAATAAAGTTATTCTTGAAGATACAGGTAAAAGTATGATTTTGCGAAAAGTAGTAGAAATGAAAAAGAAAGAATTATCTGTATTTGGTGGTAATATAAAAAAGTTAGGTTTTATTAATGAACTAAAAACTTTTTTATCAGAACTATATGAATATAACATTAATGATGAAAAACTTAATTTAGCAGTTGAGATTACTAAAAGAAAACCATTATTAAATGGGAAGTTAAAAGATATATTAACTATTTATAATGGTTTTAAAGAATTCTTAGCTGATAAATTTATAACTACAGAAGAAATTTTAGATATATTAGCTGATACAATAAAAAATTCAAACATAATTAAAAATAGTACAATATGTTTAGATAGTTTTACTGGTTTCACTCCATCACAATATAAAGTAATAGAGGAACTTATGAAGTATTCAAAAACATTCAAAATAGCTCTTACAATAGACCACCGTGAAAATATATATAAAGTAGAAGAAGAATATAAACTATTTAATACAACTCAAAAGACCATATCAAAATTAATTGATATATCAAAATCACTAGGTGTAACAAGAGAAAAAGATTTAATAATAGATGAAGATGTTCCGTATAGATTTAAAAATAATAAGCCTTTGGCAAGTCTTGAAAGGAATATATTTAGATACCCATACAAAATATATAATGAAGTTCAAGATAACATATCTATTAAGTTAACTAAAAATCCAAATGAAGAAGTAGAATTTGTAGTTAAAGAAATATTAAAGCTTGTGCGAGATAATAAATATAGATATAAAGATATGGCAATCGTTACAGGCGATATTGAAACTTATAGTAACATTATAGACAAACTATTTGATAAAAATGAAATTCCTTGTTTCATTGATAACAAAAGAAGTATATTATCAAATCCATTTGTAGAACTTATCCGTTCGGTATTAGATATTATAGTTAAAGATTTTTCTTATGAAAGTGTATTTAGATATTTGCGTTGTGGTTTAACTAACATTAATAGAGAAGATGTTGATATAATTGAAAACTATGTTTTAGCTACAGGTATAAAAGGTTATAAACGTTGGCAACAACAATGGACAAGAAAGTACAGAAAGGTTAAAGAAATAGATTTTGAACATATTAATAATATTCGTCAAAGTATAATTGATTCAATAACTCCTCTTAGAGATGTATTAAAAGATAAAACTAAAAATGTAATGGAGTATACAACAGCACTTTGGCACTTTATAGAAAAATTAAAAATAGAAAGTCAATTAAAAGAATATAAAAATCAATTTGCTGAAAATAAAGAACTTACTTTAGCTAAACAATATGAACAGATATACAAAATGGTTATTGATATTTTGGATAAAATAGCTGAATTATTAGGAAATGAAATAGTAAGTTTAAAAGAGTATGTAGGAATATTAGATGCTGGATTTGAAGAAACAAAAATGGGTTTAATACCTCCAGGGATTGACCAAATACTTATAGGAGATATAGGAAGAACCCGTTTAAAAGATATAAAGATACTTTTTTTTATTGGTGTAAATGATGGTATAATACCAAAATCAAATAGTCGTGGTGGAATTATTTCTGATATAGAAAAAGAAACTTTATTAGAAAACGGAATAGAATTATCGCCTACAGCACGCCAAAGTGCTTTTATAGAAAAATTTTATTTATACTTAAATATGACTAAACCACAAGATAAATTGTATATATCTTTTAGTAAAGTGGGTTTAAATGGTAAATCATTAAGACCTTCTTATTTTATATCTACAATAACAAAATTATTTCCTACCATTAACATAGATGAAGAAATGGAAGATGGAGTTTTAAATGTTAATTTAGGATTAAAATATTTAATAGAAGGACTTAGAGATTATAAAAATTCAGAAGTAACGGATGAATGGAAACAGTTATTTACTTGGTATTATAATAATGATGAGTGGCATGACAAAATAATTAAATTAATAGATGCAAGCTTTTATACAAATAAAGAAAATAATTTACCTAAACAATTAGCAAAATCATTATATGGTAAACAAATGACAAATAGTGTTACTAGACTTGAACAATATGCAGGTTGTGCTTATTCGCACTTTTTAAATTATGGACTTCAACTTTCGGAAAGAGAAAAATATCAATTTTCAGCACCCGATATGGGAAATATATTTCATAATGTAATAGAATTATTTTCAAAAAAATTATCAAATAAAAATGAAAGTTGGGAAACCATTTCAGACAAAGATAGAGATGAATTTGCAGAAAGATGTGTAGAAGAAGTTACAAAAGAATATGGTGATAAAATATTAAATGACTCTGCTAGAAATGAATATATAATAAATAGAGTTGGAAGAATTACAAAACGAACTATTTGGGCATTACAACAACATATAAAAAGTGGTAAATTTACACCAAGTAATTATGAAATACAATTTTCAGCTACAAGCAATCTAAATTCTGTAAATATTTCTTTATCAGAAGATGAAATAATAAAATTACAAGGTAGAATTGACCGTTTAGATAAATGTGAAAAAGAAGAAAATGTTTATATTAAAATTATTGACTATAAATCAGGTAGTACAGAATTTGATATGGTAGCTGTATATTATGGACTTCAATTACAATTGGTAGTATATATGAATGCTGGAATGGAAATTGAAAAAAGCAACCATAAAGATAAAAATATTATTCCTGCTGGAATATTTTATTACAATATAAATGACCCTATTATAGATAAAGGTAATGTAACACCTGAAGAATTAAATAAAATGATTTTAAATGAATTAAAAATGAATGGTCTAGTTAATAGTGATGAAAATGTAATAAAACTGATAGATAAAAATTTTGATGGCAAATCCGATATAATTCCTATTAGATGTACAAGAGATGGTAAGATGAGCGATTCTGCTACATCGGAACAACAGTTTAAATATTTATCTCAGTATGTTAACAAAAAAATTGTTAAGTTTGGAAATGAAATATTAGATGGTAATATTGAGATAAATCCATATAAAACACATGATAAAACAGCATGTGAATATTGTAAATATAATTCAGTATGTGGGTTTGAACCAGAGCTTTCCGGAAATAACTATAGAAAATTTAAACATTATAGTGCAGAAGAAATATGGAAGCTTATACAAGAAAGTTTGGAGGAGTAAATATATATGGGTATGGAGAGTTTTTTTGTGAATGTTTTACCTATGGATATGGAAATACATATGAGTGATGGTATAGGTTATATAAAAGGTGATAGTAAAATATATGAACTTGATTGGAAAAATAAATTAACCTTAAAATCATATTACTTGTTAGAGTTGTTAGACAAGCAGAAATTTTATGTTATTGATGATTATATTGAATTATATGTAGAACAAACAAGTGAAAATGGTACATATCTAACTATAGTTGGTGGTTTTTATTGTTTCACATATGCACTAAAATTGATGAATAGATTAATCAAAGATATATATGATATAACAAAACAAGTCCCTAAAATTTTTGCATGTGGTGAAGTTTTTAAATATAATGAAAATAAATTTATTGATATTATAACAGATGGTTACAATGAAAAAAATAAAATTTAATGATATGTTGATTTAATAATCGGTTCATACTATGCGAATTTGAACCATAATTTTCCGGAAATAATTATAGAAAGTTTAAACATTATGATGCAGAAGAAATATGGAAGCTTATACAAGAAAGTTTAGAAGAATAAACATATTAAAGAAAGCGAATCTTTAAAAAGGCTCGCTTTTAATTAATTTTTAATGTTCTTTTGAAGAAATTTAAAAAACCATCTGTTTCATTATATTTTTCTAAATCTAAATAGTATTTACCACTTTCAATCTGTATAGAAAGACTATCGAGAGGAAATCCTTTTTTACGTATATCATGTAGAATAGATGTAATGATAAATGGTTCACTTTCTATGTCACTTTCCATATGTTCATAAATATGTTCGTTATCAAGAATAAGACAAATAGCATTTTTATATCTTGCAGTTATTTCACCACCAAATTTTTTTGCTAGATTGCCATAATATTTTATCATTTCATCATCAGAAAGATTTTTGCCGTTTACACGTCTAATATGTACACCGGGTTGATATTTCTCATCTATTTTATCAAAATAAAGACCACTATCACATGAAAACACAGGCATATTAAATTCTTTATAATACATTTGTGCTTTAATTCTAGCATTTTCTAAAGGATTATTTCCACTTTCATCAATATTCAAATTTTTAGAACTAATATCCATAAGACTTATTATTTCTATTCCAATTGAATTAAGTCTTTTTTTCATAAATTCAATTTTAGATATATTTGTTGTACCATATAAAAGTTTCATAAATTTTTTGTCAACTTCCTTTCTATTAATAACAGTATAATCGACATTTATAATACTTATTATTTTAAATAAATATTTTGAAAAAGTCAAATTTAAAATTAATATTGGTTCGCACTTATTAATAAGTGCGAACCAAGTTTGATTTTAATTATTCTAAATAAAAAATAAAGACCCCCTTGATTTTTTAGTTTAAAAATAATATTCTATAGAAAATATAAATTGATTGGAGTGTTTTAATTGGATTCAAATAAATTACCTCTACGTAAAGATGTTAGTGCAGATTTAAAATGGAGTATTGAAGATTTATATAAAAACAATGAAGATTTTAAATCAGACTATAATAAATTAAAAGAATTATTAAATGGATTTTCAAAGTTCAAAGGTACTTTAAGTACTTCATCTGATTCACTTTTAGAATGTTTAAAGTTTAATGATGAAGTATCAAAATTAGCAGAAAATATATATGTTTATGCTAATATGAAATTTCATGAAGATACATCAGATAATTTTTATCAAGGATTAGTTGACCAAGCTCAAAATATTATTACAAAATTATCTACTGTTAGTTCATTTATTGTACCTGAAATTTTAAGTATAGATGAAAATACTATAAAAGAATTTATAAACTCTAATGAAGGCTTAAAAGTTTATAAACAATATTTAAATAATACATTACGTCAAAAAGAACACATATTATCACAAGAAATTGAAGAAATTTTAGCTAAAGCAGAAGAAATTACAGAAACAGCAGATAATATTTTTTCAATGTTTAATGATGCTGATATAAAATTCCCTGATATAAAAAATGAAAAAGGTGAATTAGTTGAATTTACAAAAGGAAAATATATTACGTTTTTAGAAAGTAGCGATAGACGAGTAAGAGAAGATGCTCTTAAAGCTTCATATACACCATATACACAATATAAAAATACATTAGCTACTACTTACAATGCTAATGTAAAAAAAGATTATTTTTTAGCTAATGTTAGAAAATATGATTCTTGTGTTGAAGCTGCTTTAGATGATAGTAATATACCTATTAATGTTTATCATAATCTTATAAAAACAGTAAATAATAACCTTCATCTTTTGCATAAATATGTTTCTTTGCGTAAAAAACTTTTAAATTTAGATGAACTTCATTCATATGACTTATATGTACCACTTGTAAAAGATGTAAAACAAGAAATACCATTTAATGAAGCTAAACAAAAAGTTATTGATGGTTTACAAGTTATGGGTAATGAATATGTTAATTTATTAAAAAAGGGATTTGATGAACGCTGGATAGATGTTGTTGAAAATCAAAGCAAAAGAAGTGGAGCTTATGCATGGGGAGCTTATGGAACACATCCATTTGTATTATTAAATTATCAAGATAATTTACATTATGTATTTACATTAGCTCATGAAATGGGTCATGCATTACATTCATACTATTCAGATGAAACACAACCTTATATATATGCAGGATATAAAATATTCTTAGCTGAAGTTGCATCTACAGTTAATGAAGCATTGCTTATGGATTATATGATTAATACAACTGAAGATAAAATGCAAAAAGCATATTTAGTAAATCACTTTTTAGAACAATTTAAAGGAACTCTTTTTAGACAAACAATGTTTGCTGAATTTGAAATGACTACACATGATTTAGTAGAAAAAGGAGAGGCATTAACTGTTGAAGCTCTTTGTTCATTATATCGTGAACTTAACAAAAAATATTATGGTAATGATATAGTTATTGATGAGCAAATTAATATGGAATGGGCAAGAATACCTCATTTTTATAGTGCTTTTTATGTTTATCAATATGCTACAGGGTATTCTGCTGCTATAGCTTTATCTCAAAAAATATTAAAAGAAGGTCAACCAGCAGTAGAAAAATATACTACTTTCTTAAAGAGTGGAAGTTCTGATTATCCTATAGAAATATTAAAAAAAGCAGGTGTAGATATGTCAACACCAGAACCAATTGAAAATGCTTTAAAAGTGTTTGATAATTTACTAAATCAACTTGAACAATTGCTTTCATAAAATTCAATTACAAACTATTACAATTTATAGGGAACGCCAGAGCTGATGTTCTCTATATTTTTTTTGCATAACTTAAATTATATTATCATATATATCAGTGTTTATTGTATTTAGCTTAAAATTATTGAAATCTTGTGATAAGTATGATATAGTAAACTTTATACATTTAAAAGCAATAAAATTTATTTATATTTAGTGAGGTATATTTATGGATAAACACTTTACAAAAAAAATTAATAAAAAGGTAATAATATTAACTGTATTGGCAATAGGTGTTGGAGGATATTTTTTGTATAAATATATTTCTAAACTACCTGCTTTAAAATACAATTATAATACCAATACACCTGTTAATGTTTCTTATCCAGATGCTAAATTTGGAGTAATTAGCGATTTACATATGTACAATCCTATTCTTGGCGATGATGGAGAAGCTTTTGAATCAGTGATGAACAGTGACCGAAAATTATTATTAAATAGTCAAGATTTAATTTCTCTTTCAATTCAACAAATTATAGATAAGAATGTAGATTTTGTTTTAGTATCAGGTGACCTTACTAAAGATGGTGAACTTATAAATCATCAGGAGGTTGTATCACAATTAGATAATTTACGTAATAATGGGATTAAAACATATGTTATTATGGGTAATCATGATATTAACAATCCTAGCAGTGTTAGCTTTTCTGGTTCACTGGCAGAAAAAACTCCAACCATATCTAAAGAAATGTTTGTTGAGCTTTATGGAGAGTATGGTTATAATGATGCAATTTATCGTGATGAATACTCACTTAGTTATGTAGCAGAACCAGTTAATGACCTTTACATATTGGCATTAGATGGCTGTCAATATACTTATGATGTTATGCCTGAACATAGCTTTGTTGGAGCTAAATTTTCCCAAGGTACAATTGATTGGATTACCAATGTGCTTAAAAAAGCATATGAAAATAATAAGGCTGTGATTGTTTTATCTCATCATGGAATTGTAGAGCATTGGAAAGGTCAGAGTAAGTTACATCCAGATTATTTAACTTTTGAACATCAATTTGTAAGTAAACTTTTAGCATCTTATGGTGTACGACTTGCATTTACAGGACATTATCATGCACAAGATATTGTTGAAGGTACTTTTGAAAATGGAAATTTTATTTATGATATAGAAACAGGGTCATTAGTTACCGCACCATGTCCTTATAGAATAATAGATTTAAAAAACAATCAAGCAAATATAGAAACCACTACATTAGTTGATAAAATTTATCCGGATACATCTTTTGCTAAAGAAGCAACCGCATTTGTATATAAGACAGTTGTATCAGAAGCATATAATACTTTAAAGAAATATTATGTATCAGATACAGATGCTGAATATATTTCAAATCTTGTTGGGGAAGCTTTTATAGCACATTATTCAGGAGATGAAAACGTTAATTTAAAATCAATGGTTGACAAAAGTAAGTTAGGGATTTGGGGCAAAATCGTTTTCCAAGTACAACAATATGTTTTAGATGGTCTTTGGAATGATTTACCGCCTAATGATAATAATGTTGTACTTCCATTAAGCAAGTAAAAATTTAAAAATAGGAATGCATTTATGCATTCCTATTTTTATTTTATATAAAAAGTTGTAATAACAACCATTGTATTATCATATATATCAGTGTATGGATACATTAATTAATGGAGGTGTAATAATGGAATATTATGATATATACAAAGACATATCAGAGCGTACAAATGGAGATATATACATAGGGGTTGTAGGACCTGTTAGAACTGGTAAATCTACATTCATAAAAAGGTTTATGGATTTGTTTGTACTACCAAATATAGAGAACAATTATACACGTGAGAGAGCAAAAGACGAATTACCACAAAGTGCAGCTGGAAAAACTATAATGACTACAGAACCTAAATTTGTTCCAAATGAAGCTGTAAATATAACCTTAAATGAAAATATAGATTTAAAAGTAAGACTTATAGATTGTGTTGGTTATATGATATCTGGAGCTAATGGAGCTATGGAAGATGATAAACCTAGAATGGTAAGTACACCTTGGTTTGAAGAACAAATCCCATTTACAGAAGCTGCTGAAATTGGTACAAAAAAAGTTATAATAGAACATTCAACAATTGGTATTGTAATTACAACTGATGGTTCTATAACTGATATCTACAGAGATGATTATATAGAAGCTGAAGAAAGAGTTGTAAATGAATTAAAATCTATAAATAAACCATTTGTAATACTTTTAAATACTACAAAACCATTTGCAACAGAAACCGAAAAATTACGTCAAGATTTGAGTGCAAAATATCAGATACCAGTAATATCCGTTAACTGTGCACAATTAAAATCCGATGATATAAACTCAATTTTAGAAAAAATATTATATGAATTTCCTATAAGAGAACTTAAATTATATTTCCCTAAATGGATAGAAACATTATCAAAAGAACATTGGCTTAAACAAAATATAATAAAATCTATAAAAGAAGTAATGAAAAAAGTTTATAAGCTTAGAGAAATGAAAGAAGATATGACTTCATTGGAAGATTATGATTTTGTAAAGAAAGTATACATAGAAAAAATACAACTTGGTCAGGGTACTGCTAAAATAGAAATTAATACCGAAGAAGATTTATTCTATAAGATATTAAGTGAAACAACTAAAATGGAAATTGAAAGCGAATATCAGCTGATTTCAACCATAAGTAAATTAGCTGAAATTAAAAAGGAATATGATAAAATTCAATATGCTTTATCGGAAGTTAAACGAAAAGGTTATGGTGTTGTAATGCCATCTATTGAAGAACTGAAATTAGAAGAACCTGAGATTGTAAAACAAGGCTCAAGATATGGGGTTAAATTACGTGCAACAGCTCCAAGTTTACACTTTATTCAAGCAAATATTGAAACCGAAGTATCACCAATTGTTGGTACAGAAAAACAAAGTGAAGATTTAATAAATTACTTAATGAAAGATTTTGAAGAAGACCCACAAAAAATATGGGAATCAAATATTTTTGGTAAATCATTATATGATATGGTGAATGAAGGTTTGCAAAATAAACTTTATCGTATGCCAGAAGATGCACAATTAAAATTCCAAGAAACATTACAAAAGATTATTAATGAAGGTAGTGGAGGTTTAATTTGTATTATATTATAAACTTTAATAAAAAAAGCACTGCCTAAGCAGTGCTTTTTTATATTTATACTCTTAATTGTGCTTCTAATTCTCTTTCCAATCCATTTAAGATTTTTTTCATAGAAGAATTAACTTCTTCATCGGTAAGAGTATGGTCACTGGCTCTATAAACTATAGAATAAGCTACAGATTTATAACCCTCTTGTATTTGTTTACCTTTATATACATCAAATAAATTTATAGCTTCTATAGATTTTCCGCCTCTTTGTCTGATAATATTTTCAATATCAATAACAGGTATTTCATCTTTTACAAGCATAGCAATATCACGAGTAACAGCTGGATATTTAGGTAATGGTTTATACGTTCTTTCTAAATTTGAATATTCAATAAGTTTAGGCATATCAATAACAGCTACATAAACTTTAGTACCGATTTCATAATTATCACAAACAGCAGGATGTAATTCACCTAAGAAACCTAATTCATCGTTATCTTTTAAAAGTTTTGCTGTACATCCCGGATGCATAAATGGTAATTCAGTTTCACGTTCAAATTTTACTTTAACATCAACTACATCAAGTAAAGTTTCAACAATTCCTTTTAAATTATAAAAATCTACTGAACCATACATACCTATAACAATTTGATTTCTTTCATCTGGTAATTCTGTAATGGGTATTTCCTTTGGTAAATATACTTTTGCAATATCAAATAAAAAAGTTTCTTCATTTCTTCTATTATAATTTGTGGATAAAGACTGTAATATGCCATTTAATGGTGTGGTTCTCATTATACTAAAATCTTCTCCTAAAGGATTGGATATTACAATAGCTTTTCTTAAATTATTGTCTTTAGGTATTCTTAATTTATCAAATACTTTTGGGCTTTCAAAAGTATAAGTTAAAGCTTCACATAATCCAACACCTGTTAAAGTATCTATTATAATAGTTTCTAAATTTTGTGAATAGGATTTCTTTCCTATAGTTGGTGTTCCTACTGCAAGTGTTGGCTTGATATTATCATAACCATATAGTCTAGCAATTTCTTCAGCTAAATCTGCTTCTATTTCTAAATCAGGTCTAAAAGTTGGTATAATAGCAGTATTTGAATTTAAATCTGTCTTTATTTCTAGTCTATTTAATAATTCAATCATTTCTGTATGAGTTAAGTTTGTACCTAAAAGTTTATTAATGTTTTCAGGAGAATATTTAACAGTCCAAGTTTCTTTTTTATTTGGATAGCAGTCACAAATTCCCGGAACAACCTCACCTGCTCCTAGTTCTTGTACTAATTGTACAGCTCTATTTACAGCTATTTCTGCTAAATTTGGGTCTATACCTTTTTCATATGTTCCCGATGCATCTGTTCTAAGTCCTAATTTTTTAGCTGTTAATCTTATATTTGTACCATTAAAGTTAGCACTTTCAAATAATAGAGCATTTGCATTTGGATTTACTTTTGAGTTTTCTCCGCCCATAACTCCAGCTATTGCAACAGCTTTATTTTTATCTGCTATAACAAGCATAGAGGAGTCAAGAATTCTTTTATTTCCATCTAAAGTTACAAATTCTTCATTATCTTCAGCATTACGAACTATAATTTTATTACCATCTATAGTATCGATATCAAATGCGTGCATAGGTTGACCTAATTCAAGCATAACATAGTTTGTTATATCAACAAAATTATTTATAGGGCGAATCCCTGCTTGTGATAATCTTTGACGTAACCATTTTGGAGAAGGTTCTATTTTAATGTTTTTAACAACTCTACAAGCATAACGAGGGCAGAGTTCTGAATTTTTTATTTCTACAGAAATATAATCTCCTATATTTCCATCTCCAGTTTCAGCTACATTTATTTGAGGGAATTTAAAAGGTTTATTAAATGTAGCTGCTGCCTCTCTTGCAATACCAACTACACTAAAACAATCCGGTCTATTTGATGTTAGTTCATATTCAACAACATCTTCACCTAAACCAACTAATGGTTTAACATCAGCTCCTAAAGTTTGTTCTTCAGGAAATATATAAATACCATCTTCACAAGCATCTGGTAAATCTGCTATTGTAAGTCCTAATTCTTGTATAGAACACATCATTCCTTGGGATTCAATACCTCTTAATTTACCTGTTTTAATTTTCACATTGTTAGGTAAGGTTGCACCATTTAATGCAACTGGGACATAAGCTGAAACATATAAGTTAGTAGCTCCTGTTACAATTTGTATAACTTCTGTTCCTATATCAATTTTTGTTACTACTAATTTATCAGCATCAGGATGCTTTTCTATAGATAATACTTTACCTACTACAACTTTACTTATTTCAGCTCCTAAAGTTTCAACTGTTTCAACTTTTGAACCTGATTTTGTAATCGCATCTACATATTCTTCTATACTACATTCAATGTCTGTATAAGCTTTAAGCCAAGACATAGGTATATTCATTTTAAAATCTCCTTTCTTAGAATTGTTTTAAGAATTTCATATCATTTTCATATAATAATCGCAGGTCACTAATACCATACTTTTTCAGAGCTACTCGCTCAAGTCCCATACCAAATGCAAAACCACTATATACTTTAGAGTCTATACCTTGCCATTCTAAAACATTAGGGTGTACCATTCCACAACCCATAAGTTCTATAAAACCGCTTCCTTTACAAACTCGACAACCTTTACCACCACATGCAAAACAAGAAATATCCATTTCTGCACTAGGTTCTGTAAATTGAAAATGATGAGGTCTAAATCTAATTTTAACATCATTTCCATATAATTCTTTAATAAAAACAGCTAAAGCCCCTTTTAAATCACCCATTGTAATACCTTTATCAACAACAAGTCCTTCTAATTGAGTAAATATAGGTGAGTGAGTTGCATCAACTTCATCAGAACGATAAACTTTACCTGGTGCTATAATGCGTATTGGTGGTTTTTGTTTTTGCATTGTACGAATTTGAACAGATGAAGTTTGACTTCTAAGAAGTATATTACCATTTATATAAAAAGTATCTTGTTCATCTTTTGCAGGGTGATTTTCAGGAATATTCAAAGCAGTAAAGTTAAAATAATCTAATTCAACTTCAGGACCTTCTACTATTTCATATCCCATACCAATAAAAATATTTTTAACTTCCTCTGTAACTTTAGTAAGTGGGTGTTTATGACCATATTTATAAATTTTCCCTGGCATTGTTACGTCAATAACTTCAGATTGTAATTTTAATTCTTGTGCTTTATTAGCTAATATTGATTTAGTTTCATCAATTTTTTGTTCAATAAGAAAACGAACTTCATTAGCTAATTGTCCGAATATTGGGCGTTCCTCGGCTGATAATGCCCCCATACCTTTTAATATTTGAGTCAATTCTCCTTTTTTACCTAAGAATTTAACTCTTAAATCATCTAAAGCTTTTAAATCGGTAATATTACTTAAACTTTCAATAGCTTCTAAGCGTATTTTTTGTAATTTATCTTTCATTACTAAACTCCTTTCTTAGTTGTTTGTTAACTATATAATGGTTAAACAATAGTAGTAGTATACTATAAATAATAGGTTGGTGCAATAAATAAATTATCTATACGCAAATTAAAAATTAGAGTCCGACATTTCACAAAATATTATTTATAGATAAATAATTTAGATATGGAAATATAAAATTTAATTTATTAATACTCCCTAAAATATAAGACTTCAAAATCTCTTTACACTTGCAACGAAAGTGTAAAGAGATTTTGACTGTTGATAATGTAAATAAATATAGTAAATTCAAGGATAAATTAATAATGTATATAAAAATTGTGAGATTTTAAAAAAAATAGTGTAAACAAAAATTAAAACTATATATAACAGCAATCACTGTAATAGAGCCAAAAAATGAATTAATAAATTATCACGATGGCGAAAAATCTTGTATTACCAGAATTAAACTTCAATTTGATAAAAAAATAAGGGAATGCTAAATAAATAATTTAGCACTCCCTTATTTTCTTATCTTTCTATTATAAATATTCTCAAAAATTAATTTATAAATATAATTAATAATTTTTATTTATATATTCACTTGCCATTTTAATCATATCTTGATGTTGTTTTTGTATTGTATTTGTACCATGCGTTCGGCTATTTAAAAAATGAATATCCATATGTCCATCAACACCATTTCCTTTTATAGCATCAAAATTCTGACCTCTACCATAACCAGCACTTCTATTATTTACAACAGATAAAACAGGTGCATTATCAACACCAGCATGAGGAACTGCTGTCATAGAACCAGCTATAATATTATTATCTGAATTGACAATAACGGCTCTTCTTTCCCAAGTCCAGCCTCCCCAAATACTTTTTATAATTTCAGAATCTTCTTTAGTTAATGGTTCAACATCAGCATGATTACTTCCAAAGGTTCTTTGTAAGTTAAAACTTTTACCTGTTTTAATATCAGTAACAGTTGCAACCCCTCCCCTTGGAAATATGTATTGTACTTTAGAAAACCAATCGGCATCACCTAAAATATTGTATTCGTCATTTTCATATATACCTAATAAATTTAATAATTCGTCTGTAGCTATTCCATCTATATTTAATCCTTGATTTTCTTGGAATGATTTAACTGCATTTTCTGTTATAGTACCATAGTATCCTGTAATACTATCGTAATTGAAATGACCAAGTTGTTTTAATGCTGTTTGTAATTTTACAACTTGTGAACCAGTAGAACCTATTTTTAATGTTGCAGCGTATACAGGAGTAATGAACATTGAACAAGAAATAAGTATTGCCGCTAATTGTTTAGTTTTAATAAATAATTTTTTCATATTATTGCCTCCTAATTTAAATCTAAATTAATTATATTACAAAATTGTTAACTTGTCTAATGTAATAATTAACAGTAGTTTAATATTTGAAATTAAAACTACTAATTAAGTTAAGAATTGTTATGCTTTATGTAGGGGCGACTTGTGGTCGTCCGTCATTTTTTTCGGACGTGCGTAGCACGCCCTTACATAAATATTGGGAATAATTCTTGCAAATATAATCTTAATTTTTCTTATATCAAATAGAAAAAATGACATTGACCGCAGAGCATCCCCTACAATAATTAAATTTTATATTTATATATTTAAAAAGTAACAATATTATAATATTTGAGAGTAGTAATAAAATAATTGAAAAGTACATTTGACATCAAATGCAAAGTATGCTATACTGAATTTGTAAAGTTAACATTGCATTATAGGAGGTATCATTTTGAAATCAAAAATACAAGAGCTGAGAAAAAGAAATAAAATATCTCAGGAAGAACTTGCAATGGCTGTTGGAGTAACAAGGCAAACAATTACTTCATTAGAATGTGAAAAATATGTTGCATCATTAGTTTTAGCCTATAAAATTGCAAAATATTTTAATATAACAATTGAAGAATTATTTGATTTTTCAGAATTGGAGGAAATATAAATGGAAAAATTTAAAACAACTTTAAGAAGAAGAATATCTATTATTGCTCTATATAATGTAACAACTCTAATCATATCTACATATGGATATACTAAAAATATATCTGACTTTATGAAAGGTTTCCAAACAGGAATATTTTTAGGTATTCAATTTTTATTAATAGTTATAATGTTTAAGTATGTTAAAGCATTAAGAGATGAAGAAAAATTAAAAATTTTATATATTGCTGAAAACGATGAACGTAGAAAATTTATTAATTCTCAAATAGGAGGCATAGGGATAAATATTGCACTATCTGGACTTGCCGTTGCAACAATTATTTCGGGATTTTATAATACTATAATATTTCTTACTTTGTTTGGCTCTTTAATATTTTTAGTATTGGTAAAAGGTTGCTTAAAATTATATTATAATATAAAATATTAAAACCTCCTAAATAGGAGGTTTTATTTTTCATTTATAATTATATCTAAATCTTTTACTTCAATATCTTTTTTATAAGGATTTACAGTAGTATTAACAAGTTCGATAATCCCAGCTTCATCTAAATATTCATAGTATGAAGGCTTTCCACTTGTTCCTATAGTTGGTATAGTATAAGTAGATAATGCTTCAGTTCCTTTAATTTTATTAAATTGTTCAGCAAACCACAACATATTTTCAACTTTTATATCACTATATACATTTTCATTAAATATATCAATAAATTGAGGAACTTTTAATATATTTTGTGGTTTCATTAATTCAACAAGTACTGCTTTTATTACCATTTGTTGATGTTCTATTCGTTCATAGTCAGTAATAACCTTAATCCTTTCATTATCTTGTCTATAACGAGCAAATGTTAATGCATCTTTGCCGTTGAGATGTTGTTCCCCTTCTTCAAGGTTAATATGTAAGTCTTGTGCAGGGTCATCATAAACCATTTTGAAAGGAACATTAACAGAAACTCCACCAACTGCATCTACAATTTTAACAAATGCATTTAGGTCAATACAAACATAAAAATCCGGAACAAAACCTACAATCGTTTTAATCTCTCTTTTTAATTGCTCAATACCACCTTCTTTACCTCCACCATTTAATGTTCCTACTGGATAAGCAGCATTAATCTTTTTAACTTTACGTTTAACATTTACTAAAGTATCACGAGGTATACCAATAATATTTGCTTCTTCATTAACAGCATCATACGACGCAACCATAATTGTATCTGTATTTATACCACCATCCATACCAACAATTAAAAAAGTATAAAACAAATCTTTTCTATCTGATGAAGTAAATCCCTCTGGTGCTATAAGTCCATTTCCAATATGCATATCTTCATCTTCTCCATCAGGTACTAAAAAGGCAACATCATCTTCACCAGAATCTATATCCACATCTATAATAGGTAAATTATATTCATTATCACTAGGAATGGAAGGGGGTTTTATAAAACTTCTTATAGCAGCCAAGCTTCCAACAATTACAAAAGAAAAAACAATAACTATTATAAATAATGTTTTTATAAAAAACTTTATATATTCTTTTTTTTCTTTTGGTCTTTTTATTCGTAAATTATTTTTATTTTTCATTGTTTACTTATCTCCCAAATATATTATTTCAAAATAACAAGTATTAAATCGACTTTATAAGACTAATTATATCAAAAAGTATAATGCTTTTTTTACCTTTTGTCAATCTATACATAAAACATATTTTTATTTAAGAATATTACGTAAACAATGATGATAGTTTAAGAATAATTACTAATATTATTTATGCATATAGTTATTAACTCCATACTAAAAACTATAGTTTAGTAAACACTCTGCTATATTTGAACTTTTCTTTAAATAAAAAAAGTACGAAATAGTTTCGCACTTTCTATTATTTCCCCAGGCAAAATTCAGAGAAAATTTTATCTATTATATCTTCGTTTACTTCTTCTCCTATTATTTCCCCAAGTATTTGATATGCTTTTTGTAAATCTATAGCCATACAATCTTCGGGCATTTTTAAATCTATTGTATTTATTACTTCTAAAAGACTTTGTTTTGCTCTTATAAGTGCATCTTTATGACGTATATTCGTAATAAAAATATCATCTTGTAAATTAAGTTTATTAGAAAAAAACATATTTTTTATTTTTAATTCTAAGTTTTCAATACCTTTGTTATCTTTTATAGAAAGTTCTAATATATTTTCTTTATTAACATAATTATATAGTGTATCATATTCTAATTTCTTAGGTAAATCCATTTTATTTATTAATACTATATAATTTTTATTCTTTATAAGATTAAATATTTCAATATCTTCTATACTAATAGGTTTTGAATTATCTAACATTATTAAAATTAAATCCGCCATTTGAGCAGTTTCTTTAGATTTTTCTACTCCAATCTTTTCAATAATATCTTCAGTTTCCCTAATACCTGCTGTATCTATTATTTTTAATGAGATTCCTTTTATATTTATATATTCCTCTAATATATCTCTTGTAGTTCCTGCAATATCTGTAACAATTGCTCTTTGTTCTTTTAATAAAGTATTTAATAATGAAGACTTACCAACATTTGGTTTACCTAATATAACCGTTTTTATTCCTTCACGAATTATTTTACCTGTATCAGATGTATTGATTAAGTTATCAAGCTTTACAACTAATTCTTTTGTTTTTAGTTCTATACTTGAATATGTTAATTGCTCCATGTCATGTTCTGGATAATCTATTGATACTTCTATAGTGGCTATAAGTGTTAAAAGTTCATTTCTAAATAGTTTAATTTTGTTTGATAAATTTCCATCTAATTGATTTAAAGCAGAATTATGAAAAATTTCTGTTCTTGAATTTATAATATCTACAACTGCTTCTGCTTGTGATAAATCTATACGTCCATTTAAAAATGCTCTTTTAGTAAACTCTCCGGGTTCTGCTAACCTTGCTCCAGCATTTAATACAGATTCTAAAACTTTTTGAACGGATAATATTCCACCATGGCAATTTATTTCTATTATATCTTCTTTTGTATAAGTATTTGGAGCTTTCATTATCATAATAAGTCCTTCTTCTATTATATTAGAAGTTAATGGATTTATTATTAAGCCATATTGTATAGTATGGGTTTTAGCAGTTTTAATATTTTTACCTTTAGAACTTTTAAATACTTTTTCCGCTATATCAAATGCATTATTCCCACTTAATCTAACTATACCAATTCCACCTGAACCTATTGGAGTTGAAATTGCAACTATTGTATCATAAAACATAATTAAATCCTTTCTAAGAATAAAATTTTAAGGGCAGGTTTAAACCTGCCCTAATAAAAATTAATTTCAATTAGATTTTGGAGATATAACTACATAGCGAAATGGTTCATCTCCTTCACTATGTGTTGTTATAAATCTATCACTTTGAAGAACAGAATGTATTATTCTTCTTTCATAAGGATTCATTGGTTCAAGTACAACACTTTTACGACTTGCTTTAACTTTTTTAGATAAATTCTTAGCAAGTAATTCTAAAGTTTCTTTTCTTCTTTGTCTATAGTTTTCTGTGTCAAGTGTAACACTTATATATGAATTTTCACCTTTATTAACTACAAGATTAACTAAATATTGTAATGAATCAAGTGTTTGTCCTCTTTTACCAATTAATATTCCCATTTCATCGCCTGATAAATCTATAAATAAATGTTTATTGTCTTTAAAATCAATATTAATATTTACAGTTAAACCCATAGATAAAAACACTTCTTTGAGGAACAATTTAGATACAGAAATAGGGTCATATTTTTTTATTATTTTAACTCTTGCTGGTTTATTACCAATCAACCCCAAAAACCCTTTTGATTCTTTTTCTATAATTTCAATATCTACTTGTTCTTTTGTAAGCCCTAAATCATTAAGGGCTGACTCAATTGCTTCTTCTACTGTTTTCCCTGTCTTTTCTATGAATTCCATAAATTAAACCCCTCTTTTTTTTAATTTAGAATCTTTATCATTTCCAGTAGTTTTATTTCCAGAAAAATATTTATTTAAAATAAATTGTTGTCCTATTTGAATTAAATTACTAACATTCCAATACAAACCTAAACCTGCAGGAAAATTTATAGTCATAAATGCCATCATAAATGGGAATATCATCATCATAGTTTTTTGTGATTGAGCCATTGGATTATTTGAATTATCAGTACTTTGACTTTGAATACTCATAGAAACTTTATATTGAATATATGTAGTAGCCCATGTTATTATTGGTACGATAATGCCCGGAAAACTATAACCCGGTGCTGCTATAAGATTTAGGAAAAAGAAATTATAAATTTCATCTCTTAATAAAATTAAATTATTTATTTCCATTAATGAAGCTGTTTGAGCAAAGAAAGTATTTATAAATTCTTGTAAATCAACAATAGATAAAGCATTAATTCCTGTACTTATACCTTCAACTGTAGCTAAATCGATTCCATATAATTTTTGTGCTTCTAATATTGGTAATAAATATTGTATCTGCTCCATTGGTATATTACCATTACCTAGATTTTGATAGATACCTATTAAAATATCTTTCATTCCATTAATATTACTAATAAGTGTTCCTATTTGAGTGATATAATTTTCAGGTTGTTGAACAACATAATATAAAGCAAATAATATTGGCATTTGTATAAGTAGTGGTAAACACCCACTAAATGGATTAACTCCATTTTCTTTATATAAAGCACTAATTTCTGCACTCATTTTTTGTTGCATTTCTGGATCCTTTTTGTCTTTATATTTATCTTGAATGGCTTTCATTTTTGGTTGAATCGCTTGAGTTTTTGCCATAGATTTTTGTTGCTTAATAGCAAGTGGAAATAACAAAATTTTTATTACTATTGTAAATAAAATTATAGTTATACCTAAAGAGGCTGCTGGACTTAAAGAATATACAACATTAAAACACGCATTACTTATAATACCTAATATCTTAGCAATCCAACCAACAAATGAACTAGGTTGTCTAACTGCTGTACTAAGTAACATTAACATAATAATTTACACCACCTAATTTAATTTATATTTAGCAAAGTTCAAAATTATATAAAAATGTATGTGCATTTTTATATACAAATTTAGCCTTATATATAAAATTTTTATATATTTTAAGGTACTGGGTCATAACCTCCCTTATGAAAAGGATTACATTTTAATATTCGTTTTAATCCCAAATAAACACCTTTAAATACTCCATATTTTTGAATTGCTTCATATGCATATTGAGAACATGTAGGATAAAAGCGACAACAAGCACTTTTTTTATATGGTGATAAACAAAGTTGATAAAACCTTATAATATATAATAAAAATCTTTTCATACTATAACCTAACTTTCTTAAAATTTATAAAAACATATTATGTTTTTTCATTAAATGAACTAATGCATTGGAAATATCCAAATAACTAGCATTATTTGAATTTACTCTTGCTACTATTACCATATCAAAGCCTAATTTAAATTCTTTCTCTTTTAATCTATAGCTTTCACGAATAAGCCGTGTCACTCTACTTCTTATAACACTATTCCCCACTTTTTTACTAACAGAAATTCCTAATCGATTTATATTTTTACCATTATTAATAATATATATAACCAAATATCTATTAGCTAATGATTTCCCCTTGTTATAAACAAATTTAAATTCAAAATTTTTTTTTAAAGATTCCATCTTTAAAACTCCTTATAAAATACATACAAACAATTATAACACAAAAGACCACAAAGTGTGGTCTTATAAAGCATAAATCTAAATTATGCTGACAATACTTTTCTTCCTTTATTTCTTCTTCTTGCCAAAACTTTTCTTCCTGAAACTGTACTCATTCTTTTTCTAAAACCATGAACTTTGTTTCTAGCTCTTTTTTTTGGTTGGAATGTCATTTTCATATGCTAAATTTGGTTATCTAAAACAGGAAAAACTATAACCTCTCCTTTCCATTATATTATGCTTCCTATTTTTACTATAATCTTTAAATTTCACAAATCAACGTGAACACTATCCCTATTATATTAAAAAAATAGCTGTACGTCAAGGAAATTAAATATTTTTTTGATATATTAATAAGTGATTAACTTTTTTGCTTTTTTGTTAAGTTTATATATTGTTTGATTATAACAATACATAATTAGAATAAAAATTTTTAAAGCAATCTATATTATTTTGCATTTAATTAAAATATATAAGCACTAACTATTAAACAAATTAAAATTATATTAATAAAAAATTTATTAAAATAAAAAAATTATTTATTAAATGTAAATTACTATATAATTTTTTATTAATTTAAAACGAAAGTTGTGTCGCACTCAAAATTAAGTGCGACACAACTTTTATTTAAAAAAATTTAAGAAAAAATGAAATATTATTCTTAAACTCTTTTATAGTTGAACTATATATTTTACACTGATTTATATTTTCTTTTAAGTTTTTTAGATAAAGAATTTTTATTTGGCTTAACTTTTTGTTTGCTAATATCTTTAGAACGTTTTTCTGCTATAAAAATATAATAACCATTTGATTCAATTACTTTAACTCCACCAAAAACGGAAGTTAATTTATTTTTATACCAATCTTTTCGTTTAGTTACCATATATAATTTACCACCTAAAACTAATTTCTTGTATCCTTTTTCTATAAATTGTTTTGGAACTGAAAAATCAGCATGATAAGGAGGATTTGATAAGATTAAAGTAAAGTCATTATCTTCTATATTATTTAAACCATCACTTTTTATTATCTTGGCATTTTCAATATTATTTATTTGAGCATTTTTTTTAGATAATAAAATAGCTGTTTCGGATATATCTGACATTATAACATTTTGACAACCAATTAATTTACTTGCAAGTATTCCCACTACACCATAACCACAACCTAAATCTAATACTTTATCATTAGAAGTAAACTCTACTTGAGATAACATTTCTATTGTTCCTTTATCTACATTGGTAGGAGAAAATACTTTATTATTTGCTTTAAATTTTAGTTTTATATTTTTAATTTCTATTTCTATCATTAAAATTCCTCATTTATTAGTAAATTTCTCCATTTTTAAAGAAGATATGTATAATAATTACCTTTGCCATAAACTATCTAAAAAATAGTCATTATATTGTTTTTTTACTTCTGCTCTTTTTGTTTGTCTTATTGGTATATAATCTCCGTTTATCATTAAAAAGCTATCTTCTAAAATATTTTTTACATGAGCTAAATTTACAATAAATCCCCTATGACAACCTATAAAACATTTATCATTCAATTTGTTTGCAATTTCTGTAATTGGTTCATAAGCTTTTACTTTGCCACCTTTGTGACAAATTATTACTCCATTTCTTACCGCTTCAATAAAATAAATAACATTTAATGGTATACTTAAATTTTGACGATTTACCATAACTTGAAGATATTTTATTTCATTATTAAATAAATCTTTACATCGTTTCATACATTCTAATACTTTTTCATAAGTTATAGGTTTTACCAAATAGTGTGTAGCATGAACATCAAAACCCTCCCCCTTATGACTATCACTTATAGTTGTAAAAATAATTTTGCAATCTTCGTCAAAATTACGAATTTCTTTTGCAACTTCAACACCATTTATTTTATTCATATATATATCTAAAAATAAAATTCTATGTTGATTTTTATCAAAATCGTTTAACATAGTTTCTCCATTTTCAAACTTAATAATATCAAAATCATATTTACTTTCTTCTCCATATTTTAAAAGAAATTTATGTAATAAGGTTGCATCTGCTTGATTATCATCACAAATAACAATTTTCATTTTGCTACACTACCTTTTCAATTTTGTCCATGATATTATACATGGATTTTTATAATTTTTCAATAGTCATAGAAAATAAACTTGAAAAAGTTTATTAAATTGCACATTTTTTAATCGAATTGCATCTAATACTTGTTTTTAAATTATTTTTCAATGTATAATTAAATTATATTGAAGTTATGAAAGGATTTGATGCAATGTCTTTTATTTTAAACTTTATTGGGCATTCAATAGGAATAATTTTCTATATAGTTTTTTGTTGGTTTCCTTTTATGAATAAATTAAAAATAAAAAAGCAAACCTTATTGATTTATGGTGGTATATTTTTTTTAGTTAGCATATCTATTATGTCTTATTTGTATATACCAACGCTAAATTTAAGTGAATATGGTTATTACTTTTCTATATTTTTCTTTTTTACATTTGTTATTATGTATTTTGCTACAATAAATGCAAATAAAACTCAAAAGTTATTTGTTTTCTTTATTGTAATTTATTTTTGTGCATTATCTCAATATATGTATGAGTTTATTGGAATATATTTTGGTATTAGAGGAATGTTTGAATTTGAATTTGAATTATCAGATATATTTTTAATTATTTTAACTCATATATGTATTATGCCATTTTTATATTTGTTTATAAAAAAACTTGTCATACCAATTTTAGATGAAAACAATACTTTAAGCATATGGAAATATTTATGGATTATACCAGCAGGATTTTTAACAATTTTATTTGCATGTTTTGAATTTTTACGTGAAGATATGATTTCAAATACTAGTTTTATGGTATTATTTATTACAATTAGTATTATTTCACCCATTACATATTATTTAACAACAGTAATGTTTATTGATACAATTAGAGCAATGAAACTTGAAAAGGATATGGAAATAATGCAAAAGCAACTTGAAATGCAAAGTAAATATTATGAAGAATTAGCACAACATATTGAAGATATGAGAAAAGCAAAACATGATTTTAGACATTACTTAACAGTTGCTGCAAGCTTTATAGAAAATGGAGACAAAGAAGGATTTTCAGAATTTTTAAAAACTCACAATCAAATTTTAGCACTTGAAAGTATAGAAAAATTCTGTGAAAATTATAATGTTAATGTTCTTTGTTCATATTATTCAACATTATGTAACCAAAATGATATTAAAACGGATTTTTTATTAAGCATATCTGATAATAATAGTGTTTTGAATAGAGATTATCTTGTATTATTCGGAAATTTGCTTGAAAATGCTTTTGAAGCATGTATACGAATTAATGATAAATCAAATGAAAAATTGTTTATACGGTTAAGAGCAGGTTTAATTTCTAATAGATTTGGTATTATAATACAAAATAGTTTTAATGGGAATATAAAAAAACAAAATAATAAGTATATTTCAAGTAAAAGAAATACTGAAGAGGGTATTGGACTTGGAACTATTAAAGCAGTAGCTAAAAAATATAATGGTGATGTAATTATTGAAAATGATGATACTACATTTAAAATATCAGTTATTTTAAATTTATAAAAACGCATAATTTCAAAGTTATGCGTTTTTTTATGTGATTTTGTGTGGTGTGATTTTTTGTTAATATTATTATTGAAATTTCTATAACTTTGGATTTGTTTATTACATAATTACTATTTAAAAATAGTTTGAGGATTTAATTTTCTTCCGAGGAAAATATGTTTTTAAACTTGTTTTTTATCTAAGTATGTTTAATATAATATTACCTTATAATAATCCACTCCTATTATATAAGGTTATTAAATCAAGCAGATTAGTTTCTCTTTAATTAATATTCAAAATCCGTTTAAACTAACCTAACATTTTAATTTCACCTCCCCTTTTTTTTATTATATAATAGCGACTAATATAAAAACAAGTAACATATGCAATTCCATTAAAAAACGTGCAATTCTATTGCTTACTTAAATAAATAATAGTGTTGATAAAATAATTAAATGAAAAAATAGATTTTAAAATTAATGTTGGTTCGCACTTAATTTTAAGTGCGAACTGCTTTTAAATTAAAAAAATAGTAAAAACAACATTTTATTGTTCTTTACGATTTTTAATTATTTATATTTAATAAAGTTAATGATAAAAATAAAACCACCAGTAATCTGGTGGTTTTAACTTCATTATTTTAGTTTACAATATCATCTTCGTTTGTTCCCTCTACAATGTCTTCAACATCAAGTTCAAAATCATCGTCATCTAAATCATCATCGTCATCATCTAAATCATCCCAATCGTCGTCGTCCCAATCATCATCATTGTTTTTATCTTTAAAGAAGAAGTACCAAATAGCACCTGCAGTGGCTACCATTGTTAAACCAATTCCAACAATAAATAATCTATGTTTCCATTTACTTTCTTCACATCTTTCAGCTAACAAAATTCTTTTGATTTCTTCTAACTCGTTTCTCATAATTAAGTTACTCCCTTCAGTTTTAAAAATATAGTTTATTAGTCCATTCCTTGCCTTTTCTTAAGTCTAAGTATTCATAGTATGCTTTTTTCATTATTTGACGTTCATCATGAAATTTCAATAAATGATAAGCCTCATGAAATTTGTAGTATCCTGAGTCAACAAAAAATTCTTTTTGCTGTGGACGAGAATAAAAAGAATTTGCCTCCATAAGATACCAATGAACCGTTTTATTGATTATGTCTTCGGTTCCTTGAAAAGTGTACTGCATCTTTCCTATATACTTTATTATTCGCCCTGAAACTCCTGTTTCTTCTTTTACTTCCCTTAATGCTGTTTGCTTAAAATTTTCGCCATTTTCAAGGGTTCCTTTAGGCAAAACCCAACCTACATATTTTCCATTTTGATTTTTATACAAAAGAAGAATTTTACCTCTATAAATAACCACTCCTCCACAACTTATTGCTTCTACCACAGATATTCCTCCTGCTTACCAATATAACACGCATTCTAGTTTTATAAATTATTGTTTGTGTTACATATCATTAACTTACATATAAGCAGTATAACGCTTTTTATAGAATTTTTCAAGAATTTTATAACACTATTTTATTATTTTAAACAATTGGCTTTAAATTATGCTTGCATTTCAAATTATTTTTATTTTTATTCTAATTATACTTAATAAATTAAAGTTCTTAATTTATTTAATATAATCTATTATTGTAAAATATTTTCTATAACTTTCTTAGCAAGAGTTGTTGCATTTTGATTATTATTGCCATGATTTTCAAGCAATACTACTATAGCTATTTGAGGATTTTGTGCAGGTGCAAAACCTACAAACCATGAATGTGGATTTTTATTATCAACTTCTGCTGTACCTGTTTTGCCTGCTATTTTTAGATTATTTATTTTTGCAGAAGTTGCTGTACCAATTTCTACAACTTCAATCATCATATTTACAAGCTCGTTTGATACTTCATTAGAAAATAATTGTAATTCTTTTTTAGGAAAATATTTTTTTATTGTGTTATTAGAATTATCTTCTATATGGTCAACTACATAAGGTTTCATAAGCATACCAGCATTTGCTATAGCAGAAACTATTCTTATCATTTCTAGTGGTGTAGTAGAGGTTTTTCCTTGTCCAATTGCTGTTTGCACAAGTTCACTTTTACTAGAATTTTCTGTTAAAAGAAATGTACTTTGTTTATAATCCATAGGATAATCTATAGAATTATTGAATCCTAAACGTTCAGCTGTTTTTCTTAAAACATCAGCACCCAATATTGTTCCTAATTCAGCAAATGCTGTATTACATGAATGGGCGAATGCTTGTTTTAAATTTACAACTCCATGTTTTGTAGAATTATAACAATGTATTTTTTTGTCACCAAATGTTGCTTCTCCTAAACATTCATAAGTAAAATCTTGCCAGTTATCTATATTTTCTATAAATGCTGCTGCTGTAACAATTTTAAAAACAGAACCGGGTGTATATACCCCTTGTGTTGCTCTATTAAGCATTGGACTATTTTCTTTATCATTATTTAATTTATCCCAATCAATAGATATTGTGTTTGGATTAAAATTAGGATATGACACCATAGCCAAAATTTTCCCTGTGGAGGGTTCAGTAACTATTATAGCACCTTTTTTTGTTCCTAACAAGTCATATACATTTTTTTGTATTTCCTGATTTAAAGTTAAAATTAAATTATTGCCTCTTAAATCTGTACCTCTAATTACTTTTTTTAATCTTTGAAATGTTTCAAATCTTAAAGTGCTAAGTTCAAGTTTATATCGTGCAGAAATACCTGTTCTTCCCTTATCTGAATAACCAAGTATATGTGCAAATTGTTGATTATAGATATAATCTCTGTTGTAAGAATTATTTTCTTTTATTGTTTGAACTAATAACTTATTATTATAATCTCTTAAATCACCTTGCATTATTAATGGGTCTTCTTTTTTTATTCTTGGATTATATGGACTTGATAATTGATTTGCATTTAATAATATAGCAATAATAGAAACTATTAAACAAGCAAACATTACTACATATAACCAAAAAACTTTTCTAATACATTCTCTAATTTTATTCAACTTTCATCATCCTTTAATTCTTCTTTCCTTAACTCACGTTTTTTATAATAGCCATATATCCATTGTAAAAATCCAATCATAATTAAACTTACCAATATAGAGCTTCCACCGTAACTTATGAAAGGAAGAGTAACGCCTGTAAGCGGAATTAATTTTGTAACTCCACCTAAAATTAAAAAAGTTTGAAAAGCAAGCATATTTGTTATACCTGCACAAATAAGACTATAAAATCTTCTATTACTTCTTAATGCTATATGAACACCTCTATAAAATATAACAATAAAAATTCCTATAAGACATATACCAAAAAATGCACCAAATTCTTCACATATAGCAGAAAATATAAAATCTGAATCTACAACAGGAATAGATTTAGGGTAACCCCTTGTTAAACCACTTCCTAATAATCCATATGTACCTATAGCAAATATAGATTGTATTATTTGATAACCATAACCATTAACATCATTCCAAGGATTTAACCATGCTAAAACTCTAATTTTTACATGTGAAAATAAAAAATATGAAAAGAAAGATGCTATAACTACTCCTGCCATACCAACAAAAAGCAATACTGCATTATTTATTGATATATACATCATAATCATATATGTCATAAAAAATATTAACGCTCCACCTAAATCCTTTTGTAATACAAGACATAAAACAAAGCTTGCTGATATTGAAGTACATACTATAAATTTCTTTTTATCTATTTTTTTTCTAAATACTGATGCTAAATAAAATATAAATAAAAACTTAACTATTTCAGAAGGTTGAAAACCATATCCTTCTTTTATTATAATCCAATTTGTAGCACCATTTTTTGTATCTCCAAATATAAAAGTTGATATAAGTAAAAGAGATGCTCCTATTAAATATAATGACTCTAAGTACTCAAATTTAGATATTATTCTTAATATTATAGGTAGTAATAATGTTATAATTAGAGATATACTAATCCATATAAATTGTTTCATTGCTAATGAATGATTAAGTCTATATAAAATAATTAAACTTACATCAAGTAAAAAAGTAACACAATTCCACATAAGTATATCACTATATTTAAAAATAAAAGTAGTAGATAACCAAAATATTATAAATACTAATAAAGACCCACCTGCAAATAAAAATGTATCTAAATTTAATTCCCCTTCACCTTGTATATATGAAAGTATTGTAAATGCTGATATGTGTAATAATGATAGTATAATTCTTTGTTTAAAAACAATTGATTTAGGGTTTCTTTCCAGATAACCTCTTTCATTTAATATAAATGAAATACATTGCCATAAAAAGCTTATTATAAGAAATAAAAATAAGTATCTTGATAATAATACTATTAATTCATACATTTTAAACTCCTCTAAAGTAGTGACCCTTTGTATATCCTAAGTTTTTAAATTCTGCTATAAGTTCATCTATCAAAGTATCCTTTACTTTATAATTTTTAAGTTTTTCTTCATAACTATATACTATTTTTTTTACCATTTCAAAAGATTCATTTGTAAATTGTAATCTCATAGAACCAGTTGGTAGTTTTATTAATTCATCAATACTTTCTAATAAAAATATAGGTTGACTATTTAATATATAGCTCATACATTCATCACAATCTGTTACTATATTAAATTTCATTCCTAACCTATCTTTTAAAAAGTATTTATTATTACTATTTTTATAAGAACAAAATTTCCCTGATGGTTTATCACCTAAATAATTACCTATAGGGCATTGCTGAGTTACCATTAGTGGTATATAACCATAACCAATAGTTTCACTATTGTAAGTGCCAATAGAATTAATTTCTGTATAATTAAGCTCTAAAGATAAAGTAATGGTATCAACATTAATACTATTAAAATAGTCTATAGTAGCAGAATTAAATATATTAAAAGTATAATCTATTGCTATATTCTTGTTTGAATTTTTTAATTGATGTAGTTGCCCCCATGTTCTTACCAAATAACCATCTATGTCTTTAGCGTCTAAAGTCTTTAAGTGTTTTTCAATTTTTGACTTTGTTTCTTCTCTTTCAATTCTAGGTAATGAAGCAAAAAGTTCAATTCCTTCATCTTTACAAAAATCTATTACAGAATCAATATTACTTATTATATCATTATTTAATTCAAAGTAAATACGAGTAATACTATTTGAATCAAATAAAGCTTTTAGTTGTTCATAGTTTTGAACTAGCACAGTTAATTTTTTATCACCTTTTGAATGTGGATAATCAACCTTCTTATTTAACTTTACTTTTTTTATTCTTTGATATTGTTGTAATATTTCTTTTTCCATTTTTTCAAGTGTTTCACGTCTAAATTCATTTAATTTAGATATTGGAATATATATATCATTATCCACATCTAATTTTAAATCAATAAATTTAAATGGAGTATTGCCAGTTTTACCAAGTTGTTTTAAAATACTATCTTCATTCATTGATTGATTTTGAGCAGTTTCAACTGAGGCTCCTACATTTTCGATAACTATTCCATTATCATTCCAAACTTTTAAATACATCTTATTTCCTATTTTAGCTTTAAATTCACCATAGATATTCATTTGGCGGGTTGGTTTTTCAAATGTTTTATTTAGTCTATCCATTAAAGCTTTATCATTTGTTTTATAAACTAAATCTCCTTTTTTTATTTTGCTGTTTTTTATATAAACAGCTATACTTTCTCCTCTTTCACTTGATTTTGAAATACTAGTTCCGGGATGAGGTTCTTCATTTGTCCAAATTTCTATTCCATCTCCGGGAACTAATGGTTCAATAGTTTTTATTGTACAACGTCCAGTATCTGTTATTTTTTCTACTTTTCCTAAATATACACCGAAATTCTTTGGGCTTTTAATACTCATCATATCTTTACCCGAATTTTTAAAAAAGTATCCTTCTGTAAATCCGCCTCTATTAAATAACTGTTCTAAAATTTTTATATCTTTAAGTTCAACTTTATATTCTGAATTTTCAAAATATAAATCTATATATTTTCTATAAATAGATACAACACCTGCAACATATTCTGGTCTTTTCATTCTACCTTCTATTTTAAAAGAAGTAACTCCAGCTTGTATAAGTTCAGGTAATATTTTTATTGTGGATATATCTTTAGGACTAAGTAAATATCCTTTTTCTAATTCTTCATCATTTCCCAAAGAATATTTTAATCTACAAGGTTGTGCACAAGTTCCTCTGTTCCCACTTCTACCCCCTAACATACTACTTAATAAACATTGTCCTGAATAACATACACATAAAGCACCATGTATAAAACATTCTATTTCAATATTTGTGTTTTTAATTATAGTATTTATTTCTCCTAAGGATAATTCTCTACTTAAAATTACTCTCGAAAACCCTATACTTTCTAAATATTTTACATCTTCTAAACTGTGTGCTGTCATTTGAGTACTAGCATGAAGTTTTAAATCAGGGAAATTACTTTTAATTATTGAAGCAGCTCCTATATCTTGAACAATAACAGCATCAATCCCAATTTCATATAAAAAATTTACAAAATCTAAAAGTTCTGAAAGTTCTTTTTCTTTATAAATAGTATTTATAGTTATTAAAGTTTTTACATTCCTAAGATGACAATAAGAAACAACAGATTTCAGTTCCTCATTAGTAAAATTATTTGCATTTTGTCTTGCATTAAATTGTTTTCCTCCTAAATACACAGCATCGCAACCGTTTTCAATTGCTGCATATAAGCTTTCCATAGACCCAGCTGGTGCTAATAATTCGGGTTTTTTCATAAAATTTTTCTCCTTAAATATCCTTATCAAAGTTTTCCATATACTGATTTAGTTCATTTTTTGCATTGTCAAGCTCAATTGTAACTTCTTCTAATTTACTTTTTAATTCAATATTTTCATTTTTGAGCTTTTCTAAATCTCTTTCATATCTTAATATTCTTTCATCACTGTTTTCACATAGTTTAATATTAAGTTCTTCTAATTGTTTTAAAAGCATTTCATTTTGTCTTTTTAATTTGAAGTATTCATCAGCAACATTTATAGATGTAAGAACTGACACCATAGTACTATTTAATACAGCAGAACGTTGTGAACTTGATATTTCCATCATTTTTTTATCTATGTATTTAGCAACCATTTGCATATATTCTTCACTTTCTTCACCTAATATTTTATAAACTTTACCCCCTATAAATACTTCGATTTTGTTTTTTTCTGTCATGGAAGAAACTCTCTCCTTACATATATTTTTGTTTATATGTTAGATTTACTCTAATTCCAAGTTACTTTTTATCCTTTTACTTTAATTTAGCAATAGCATTAATAATAAATAAAAACTATAAAATAAACATTATTAAATTCCATAATATGAAGAATATTATACCATAATTTTATTTATAAACAATATTAAAATTATATTAAGTATCTTGTTAATATTTTTTAATTCAATAACTACTTAAAGATATATATTTTTTAGATTAAAGTTGTATCGCACTTTAAATAAAGTGCGACACAACTTTAATTATTAATTTTAAACTTATCTTAAATTTTATTAATTAAAAATATACTCCTTAAGCAAAACTTAAGGAGTATTATCATTATCATTTTTTATTTTATTTTTATATTTTTTTGAATACTTATAATAAAACTCTAAATATAATACACGATATATCATTAATACTAAAATTACAGAAAGAATAGAAAATAATATAGTCATTACTTTACTATTCTTAACAATTAACATTAAGATTATACTTAAAACAAACCAAACAAATATTGATGATAACAATAATTTTACATTCTTATTTAATTTCATAAAGTAATTCTCCTTTAAAAATTTGTTTATAGTATATCATAAATAATAAAAAAATATAGTATTTTAAGAAACTTATTTTATATTAAATACGTCTAACATTAAATATGTCTTATTATTTAAGTTATTGTAATTTTATGGTATAATTTATATTTAATAATACAAATATTTTTAATATGAAAGTTAATACTATCTTTCGTATAGATTTCTAATGAGAAAGGAATGAATATTAATGGCTGAAGATTTAGAAAAAATTTTAATTAAAAAAGCTAAAAATGGAAATATAACTGCCTTTGAAAAATTAATAATTTCACATGAAAGAAATGTATATAATATAGCTTATAGAATGTTCAATAATGAAGAAGATGCTAAAGATATGGCTCAAGAAGTTTTTATAAAAGTATACAAAAACATTTCTAAATTTGATGAAAATTCAAAGTTTTCTACTTGGGTACATAGAATAACTGTGAATACCTGTATTGATGAAATAAGAAAAAGAAAAGGTAAAGAAACATCATCTATAGATGAAATAATTGAATTAGATGATAATAGTGTAAAAAAACAATATATTAATAATACACCAACACCAGAAGAAACTTTGATTTCAAAAGAAAACATAGAAAGCCTAAAACAATCTATAAATAATTTATCTGAAACACATAAAACTTTAATAGTATTAAGAGATATTCAAGGGCTAAGTTATTCAGATATTGCTGATATAACAGATAGCTCTTTAGGTACTGTAAAGTCAAGGTTGGCAAGAGCAAGAACTCAATTAAAAAATATTATAATGAATAATAAGGAACTTTCAAATACACAAAAACGTCTAAATGATATAAATGATGAAAGGAGTGTTTAAACATGGACTGTGAAAAGGCACAAGAGCATATGTCATTATATGTTGATGAACAATTAAGTAAAAAAGAAATAGAAGAATTAGAATCACATATTTCAAGTTGTGCTAGTTGCAGAATACAATTTAATTATTTATTAGATATTATTGATAATTTAAAATCATTACCTCAATTAGAACTCCCACCTAATTTTCATAATGAACTTATTAATAATATAAACAACATAGATAATAATGTTAAGATTGAAAAAATAAAAAACAAAAGATTCAAATTTGAATTTAATAAATGGAAAAAATATTCTACAATAGTGGCTGCTTGTTTTGTTGTTGTTATATTGAGTATATTAGGTTTAAATTCAAAAAAATATGAGAATTATGCTCCAAGTTCTCCAAATTATTATTCCAATTTAAGTGACAATATTCAATTAACTAAACAAGATGTTATGAGTATAAACGAAGAATTAGAATTTAATAATGAATTAAATTTATTAAGCAACACAGGTTTAGAAAAAAATAAAATAGGAGTTGAAATTGACAATAAAAAAATAATAAAAACTTCTCAAACATCAATTGAAATTTATGACTTTGAAAATACAGTAAATCAAATAAAACAAATAACTAATAATTCAGGTGGATACATTGAAAATTCTAGTAGTTATATAAGATATACTGATAATGAAAGAAATATTTCATTAAAATCAGGAAATATAACTTTAAAAGTTCCTAGCGATGTTTATGATTCAACTCTTGATATTATAAAAAATTTAGGAAATGTGATTGAAAATAATGAGTATGTTGAAGATGTTACCGCTCAATATATTGATACAGAAAGTTTATTAAAAACTAAAAGGATTGAAGAAGAAAGACTTTTAGATATGATGTCAAAAACTAATACTATAGAAGATTTAATATTATTAGAACAACGTTTAAGTACTGTACGTGGTGAATTAGAATCTTATACAGGAAGGATTAATAATTGGGATAGGCTTGTAAGATTCTCAACAATAAATGTTAATCTTATTCAAGTAAAAGAATCAACTTTAATTGATACTTCTTCTAACTTATCAGGAAGAATGAAAAAAAGCTTTATTAATTCAATTAATAATATTCAAAATTTTGTTGAAAATTTAGCTATTTGGATTGCTCAAATAATACTTCCTTTTTCACTTTGTGTAATACTTCTTATATGTGTAGTTATAATAATTAAATTTATACGTAAAAACTCACATAAATAATAGGATAGCTCCTATTATAACCTACATAACTATGCCAATTAAATATTATCAAAATTAAAAAAATAAAATAAATATAGAAAAATTTTCTATATTTATTTTATTTTTTTATCATATTTTCAGTACTTTTGTTTTGGTTATGAATAAACTTGAATTAATCATACTTTTAAACTTGTATGCATAGTACATACTATTTTTTGAATAAACTTTATTAGCATTAAATATATAATGCTCTACTAACAAAAGGAGAGATGTTTATGAAAAGAAACAGCCTTGTAACTGGAGCGTTGATACTTACAATTGCAAGTATAATATCAAGAATCTTAGGGTTTATATATAGAATATATATGTCAAATGCTATTGGTTCTGAGGGTATGGGTTTATATCAACTTATTATACCTATATATACTTTAGCTTGGAGTATATCGGCCTCCGGTTTTTCAACTACAGTTTCTAAATTAGTTGCACAAGAAAATGCTAAAAGAGAATATGGCAATATGGGAAGAATATTAAAGCAATCATTTGTTATAACAGGCTTATTAGGATTAATTTTAAGTGTTGTATTATTTTTCTTTACAGATTTTATAGGAGTTACTATATTAAATGATAGTAGAACTGTAATATCACTTAAATTTTTAGCTGTGTGTTTTCCTTTTATGGCAGCAGGTTCATGTATAAGAGGTTACTTTTATGGAATACAAGATTCACGTATCCCTGCTTTTTCCCAAGTTTTAGAACAAGTAGCTAGAATGTTTGTAATATACTTTTTTGCACAAACCTTAATTCCATTAGGTTTAGAATATGCTTGCCTTGCTGCTGTTATTGGTATCTGTGCTGGAGAAATATTATCATTTATATATGTGATTATAGCATATAAAAAATTTAAAATTAAAAATAAATTGATGAATCCTCCTAATATAAAACCAATGGTAGCAATTTCAAGTATATTAACAATGGCAATGCCTTTAACTGCCAATCGTGTAATTAGTTCTTTACTTTCTACAATGGAGAATACTTTAATACCACAAAAATTAGTACAATATGGATATACAACAAGTCAAGCTATGAGTAAATATGGAGAAATAAGTGGTATGGCAATGCCTTTATTACAATTCCCAACAGCATTTTTAGTTGCACTATCTATTACACTTGTTCCAGCCGTGTCAGAAGCTGTTGCTATGAAAAATTCAATACGCATTAATTATACGATATCAAAAGCATTACATTTTACAGCATTAATAGGAATAGGAGTTACAAGTATTTTTTTAGCTTTTCCATATGAAATAAGTATGGCTATATATAATAAAAAATCTATTGGTGAACTATTATTTTATATGTCATTCGTATCCCCATTTTTGTATTTACATATTATTTTATCAGGTATATTAAACGGATTAGGAGAACAAGTATTTATATTTAAAAATAATATATTATCTTCAATAATAAATATTTTGTTTATTTATTTTTATATTCCTCAGTTTGGTATATTTGCACTTATAATAGGTTCTATGTTAAGTTTTATAGTAACAACAACACTAGCTATACTTAGAGTTATGGAATGTACCAATATTAATTTTGAATTTTCAAATTGGGTGTTTAAACCTATATTAGCTATAACTATATCAACACTATTTGTAAAATATATAGCTGATATTTACATATTTAATTCAGTACAATCATTTATTAGTTTACTTTTAGTTTTGTTTTTATTAGCAGTAATTTATATTATACTTTTAATTATATTAAAATCAATTTCCAAAGAGGATATACAAATTTTTATGAGAAGTTTTAAAAATAAAATATAAACAATTAATATTAATAAAATAATTAAATTTAAAGTCGTGTCGCACTCCTTAAGGAGTGCGACACGACTTTGATTTTATATTTTTTAATAAAGTACTCCCAAAATCATATATTGAAAATTTAGAATAGTATTTTGAATTTTCTTTAATATCTTATAGTATAAAAACAATAATTATGTTATAATTAAATAGAGAGGAAATTTTATCTTAAAAAATTTGAAGGGTGATAAAATGATAATTGATAAGTTAATTGACAAAATCAAGCAAACTAACAATCCTACAGTAGTAGGATTAGACCCAAGATTAGAGTATATACCAGAACATATTAAAAATGAAGCATATGAAAAGTATGGTAAAACTCCAGAAGGTATATCAGAAGCATTTTATATATTTAATAAGGAAATTATAGATGCTATATATGATTTAGTCCCTGCTGTAAAACCACAAATAGCAATGTATGAACAATTTGGCTCATCAGGTATCAAGTGTTATATAAATACTTTACTATATGCTAAAGAAAAAGGATTAATATCAATAGGAGATATAAAAAGAAGTGATATAGCATCGACAGCAGAAGCTTATTCAAATGGTCATATAGGTAAAGTAGAAATTGAAGAAAAAAAATACGAAGTGTATAGTACTGATTTTATAACACTAAATCCATATTTAGGTTATGATTCTATAGAACCATATATAGGCAATTGTAAAGAATATAATAAAGGTCTTTTCATACTTGTAAAAACATCAAATCCTAATAGTGGTCAAGTGCAGGATTTAATTTTACATGGTACAGGAGAAAAACTATATCAAAAAATAGGAAAATTAGTGGATGAATGGGGAAAAGAATTAATAGGTAGTAATGGTTATAGTTCTGTTGGAGCTGTAGTTGGAGCTACTCATCCTGAACAAGCAGAAGCACTTAGAAAACTTATGCCAACAACTTATTTTTTAGTACCAGGTTATGGAGCACAAGGAGGTACTGCAAAAGAACTTTCCGTTTGCTTTAATAAAGATGGATTAGGTGCTATTGTAAATTCATCAAGAGGAATAATTGCAGCACATCAAAATAAAAAATATAAAGACAAATACAGTGAAAAAGAATTCGCACAAGCAGCAAGAGAAGCTGTATTAGATATGAAAGAAGATTTATTAACATGTTTTAATTAGGGAATGGATTTATCCATTCCCTATATATTTTCTAAAAATAAATTTTTAATCAAGAACCTGTAGATTTATAATGTTTTACTCCAAATCGCCAAAAAACTAAACAAGGCAATATAAACAACACTCCTAACAAAGGAATAATCATAACAAAATAAGGATTTGCATTTACTCTACCTAATAAAAATTGTAGAGGTAAATAATTTACTGTACCAAACGGAATAATAAAAGTAAATATAGTTTCAACCCATTTTGGAAAAATATTTAAAGGATAACTTGCGTATTCTTTCATTCCATCTGTAAGTATATTTGCAATTTCAAGCCCTTCTATAGTCCAAAATGACATTGTAGCTTGAAGTATATGTACTGCTGTAAAAATTAAACTTCCTCCAATTATCATATTTACAATAGTTATTATTTTTAAAATATCCCATGAAATATTAATACTTTTAATAGCTATAATCAACACAATAATAGCTTGTGAAAAATGACCAATTCGTTTTAAATCAAAGTTTGAACCTAACACTTGAAGAATAATACCTCTTGGCCTAACAAGAACTCTGTCAAATGTAGCCTCCCTAATCATATCAGAAAATTTATCAAATCCACGTGCAAAACAAATTGAAATGGCATAACCACAACCAACAACAGAAAAGCAGAATAATACTTCAAACATGCTATATCCATTTATACTTCCAAAACGTTCAAATAAAAAATATATCCCTGCCAATCCTGCAAATGGCATTAAAAACTGTGTTAATACAGTTATATAAAATGAAGTTTTATATTGAAGTTGTGATTTTAACAAAATAATTATATATTTAAAATATAACCTCATTATCTTAGCCCCCTTGTACTAAACTTAAACGAGTAAATCGTTTCATAAGAATTGAACCCATACTAACTAAAATAATTATCCAAAATATTTGAATAAATACACCTACTAAAGCTTCATTTAATGGAATATTACCTGAATAAACTCTTAGAGGAAAATCACTATACCAACGAAAAGGCATCATATAGCAAACCTTTTGTAACCATATGGGCATAAGTGGAACAGGAATTGTTGCACCACTAAAAAATTCGCCGAATACGCCTATTAATCCCATAGACCCTATAGGTGACATTGTTTTAAAAACTGAAATATATATTAACATAGAAATAGAAACAAGAAGCGATAGTCCTAAAAACATTGTAATTAAAAATAGTATAAAAGAAAAAATACTTTGTGGTAATGACAATTTATATTGTTGTGGTAATAAAAGTGCAATAATAATGATAGGTGAAAAACGCAAAGTTGCATCTGATAATCTTCGAGAAAAAAGTTTAACGTACCAAAGTTTATATATATCAACAGGTCTACAAAGTTCATAAGAAATATTTCCTTGTATAACCATATTAAATAATTCACTATCCCAATCATAAAGCATAATAAAAGCAAGGAAAGCTTGTTGTAACCAAATTAGAGTAACTAAATCTTTCCATGAAATTGTAGAAGGCGTTCCACCACTTTTATAAAAAGCTTCACATACAAAAATAAACATTATACCCCAAAAAAATTGTGTGGTAAGTCCATTTAGTGCTGCTACTCTATATTGAAGACCATTTATAAATCGCATTTTAAAAAAAGACAAATATGTTCTCATATATTATGCTCCTTATAAAGAGATACAACCACTTCATCAACACTTGTTCCATTAACTGAAACATCAGTTATATCAAGATTTTTTGATAATTCCGAAATTGCTTTTGAAACAGAAATTAAATTTATATCCACTGTAATAACAGCTCTACCATGTATATTTTCAACAATAGTTAAACCATCACATAATATAACTTCACCTTGTTGATATTCAATAGTTAATGTTTTATATGTAGTATATTTCTTTTTAAGAGTATCTAAATCCCCATCAAGTAAAATCTTTCCTTTACCAATAAGAATTATTCTTTTTGTTAATGCTTCTATGTCTTGCATATCATGGGTAGTTAAGATGACTGTTGTTTTTTGTTCTTTGTTTATAGTTGTGATAAAATCCCTTACAGCAATTTTTGAAACTGCATCAAGTCCGATAGTTGGTTCATCAAGAAATAAAATTTTGGGATTATGTAGAAGTGAAGCTACAATCTCACAACGCATACGTTGACCAAGTGAAAGTTGTCGCGTTGGTGTTTTTATGATTGTTTCTATATTGAATAATGTTGCTAAATTGTTTAAGTTGTTTTTATATATCTTTTCTTCTATTTTGTAAATATCTTTTAAAAGTTCAAAGCTATCAATAACAGGTACATCCCACCAAAGTTGCGACCGTTGTCCAAATACAACTCCAATTTCTTTAACATGGCTTATTCTATCTTTGTGTGGAACTTTTTCATTTATAACACATGTACCATTATCCGGCGTTAATATACCACTCATAACTTTAATTGTACTGCTTTTTCCTGCTCCATTAGGGCCAATATAACCTACCATTTCTCCATCACAAATTTTAAAGTTAATATTATCTAAAGCTTTTATATACTCATATTCTTTGTGAAATAAGGCTTTTATAGCTTCAGAAAGTCCAGCATTTCTCCTTGCAACTTTAAATGTTTTACAAATGTTTTTAAGTTCAATCATAATATTCCTCCTCACAATAAAAAATATCTCCAATAGTCAGAGAACTAAAATTATACTATAAAGTTATATAGTTGTCAATAAAATAATTTTTCAAGTTATAAATAATTAAAAACAATAAAATGTTATTTTTATGTTTTAAGAGTGGTTAAGATAGATAAAAAAGTATTTTGAAATATTCTAAAAATTCGTCAACTTATTTTATTTACATTCTTCCCTTAACCCTGTAGTTTTCAAACTTTAAGGGCATTCATTCTGTTTACACTATTTTTTAAATATAAATTTTAATTATTTGTTTAAGATTTGTGAATTCATTGTAAAATCAATAAAAATCGTATCAATAAAATAATATTGGGCTTCAATTTTCGGTTACACTTTTTCAAAAAGTGTAACCGAAAATTGAAATTAGTTTTTTAAAAGCTACTCTTAATTTTTTATTATTGTAATGGAAAAAGTATAGATTTAATTATGAAGATTAAATGTTGTTGTTTTTTTATTTTAACTATATTATAATTATAATTAGTAAACTTTAAAAAAGTTTATTGAGTATAATTGAGAAAGGTGAAAGCTATATGATTACTAGAGATACTATTATTACAAAAATTAAAGAATGTTTAGAACCTCTTTCATATATTTATGCTATGTGGCTTGAAGGTGCTGATGCTAACAATATGGTTGACGAATATTCGGATATTGATTTTTGGGTAGACTTTGAAGATGAATACGAAGAACAAATTTATGAAAAAGTAGAAACTGCTTTATCTGAAATTTCAGAAATTGATTATAAACATATAATTAAGCATCCTTATCCAAAAATCAAACAAAGAATTTATCATCTTGCAGGAACAAGTGAATATTTGATGATTGATTTTTGTTGGCAATTACATAGTCGTTCAAGAGAAGAATATAAATATATTAAAGGAAGCATCGTTGAATCAGCAAAAGTAATTTTTGATAAAGATAATATAATTCGTTTTGTAAATGAGGATTTATCTGATTATGAACATTGTAATAAATTACGATTGGAAGAATGTAGATATCGTTTTAGTCAACATTATAGAGTACGAAAATATGTAAAGAGAGAGCAATATTTAGAAGCATATGCTTATTATAATCGTTATATTTTAGAATCGTTAGTTAGTATATTAAGATTAATTTATACTCCTTTAAATGCAGATTATTACCTAATACACATTTTTCATCATATACCAAAAGGAGAATACGAAAAGTTAAAATATTTTGCACAAATTGCATCTTTGAATCATATTGATGAGAGAATATCACTTGCAGAAAAATGGTTTAATGAATTATGCTCAATATATGAAAAACAAAATAAATGATTATAACATCAATTAAGGTATAAAATTTATATTTAAAAACATTGAATATAAATTCTATACCTTATTAATTATAATTTAATATGCTATTATTATACCCCCATCATTAGCATATACTGTGCTAATTCCTGCCATATCTACTATTATTATATCTTTAAATTTACATTTCTTTTGAAAATCTGTTTTAACTTCCAATGCTCTTTCATAACAATTACAATGTGAAATGGCTAGAATTTTCTGCTCTAAATTTTTTCCTTTAGTAGCTACAATATCTATCATTCTTAATAATGCCTTTTTTATGCCTCTAACTTGTTCGATTTTTATTATTTCTCCAACTTTATTAGCTCCCATTACAGGTTTAATATTTAATACATTTGCTACAGTTGCTTGTATGTTAGTTAATCTGCCATTCTTTCTTAAATTTTCTAATGATTCAAGAACGAACAACGTTTCAACTTCTTCTTTATATTTATTGACTTCTTTAACTACTTCTTCAAATGATTTTCCTAAGCTTGCTAATTCAAATATTTTTAAAGCTATTAATACTTCTCCTACAGATGCTGAACATGAATCAAAAATTTCTATATTTTTATTACCTTTTTCTTCAATATATAAGTTTTTACCTAATACTGCACTATTATGTGAACCACTTAATTTACTAGAAAGAGTAACACAATATATATCTTTTGCATCACAATCATAAGATTTCATATAACTTTCAGGTGAAGGGCAAGATGTTTTTGGCGAGTTAGGGCTTGCCTTCATTTTTTCTATTAGTTCTTTTTGGTTAAATGTTTCATCATCTATTATTTTATAATTATCAATTTCTATTGTTAATGAAGCTATCTCAAAATGTTCATTTTTTTTATATTTTTGTGGTAAATCACAGCAACTATCTACAATAATTTTAAAATCCATAATAATTCCTCCTATCAAAACTTTAACATATAGTTTTAATTACTACATTATAGTAACATAAATATTATATTTTGAAAAGTATTTTTGATATAAAATATTTTTAGCTTTGTTAATTATAATTATTGTTTTTTTTAATAAAAGAAATTCTTTAAAAATAAAAATATTTTAATTTTTTCTCACAAAAATTTTGTATAGATTTTTTTTATAATGGTTATAATGTCATTGAAGGACATTAAAGTCTGAAAAAATACTGTTTGGAGGAATTATAATGGCACAATTAACTCAAATGGAAGCAAACTCTATAAGAGAGATGGTAGGTTGCCATCAAACTTATGCTGCAAAATTAAATACTTACGCTCAACAATGTCAAGATACTCAAATTAAGCAAATGTTTCAACAAGCTGCTCAATCAGCTCAACAAAGTTCACAAAAATTAACTCAAATGCTTTAATTAGAATTTAGGAGGACGTAATTATGAATGAAAAAGATATGGTAAGTGATATTCTTTCTGGTACAAAAGCATCTTTAGGTAACTATGCAAAAGTTATTGCAGAGTGCTGTGATCAAAACCTTAGACAAACTTTTCAACAAATGAGAGATGGCGATGAAAAATTTCAGTATGATTTAGCTAAAATAGCTACTACTAAAGGATATTACAACCCTGCTCCTACTTGTAGTCAACAAGACCTTCAACAAATAAAATCAGAATTAAGCAGTTCTAGCATGAGTATGTAATAAATGTTTCTCAAAATTTTGTAAGTTAATCTTATAAAATTTTGAGAAAATATAAATAGGTTTTACAGACTCTAATATAAAGGGGCCTTTTATTATCAAATAGGGATAGTAGGGGGTTTTTTTATGTAAATAAAAAAAACCACCTTTTTGGTGGCAATATATATTGTTAAAACTAATAACGAAATTCTATAAAATCTGTATAATAACTATTGTTTTGAGTATCTTCAATCCAAAAATTATATAAATAAAGTTTATCATCTATTGGAACAATTTCAACTTTAAAATTATCTGAAACTGTAAATTCTTCTCCATCTACCCATTTATTTATTTCTGTAGATTCTTCAGTATTTAATCCATTAGCTGAAAATAAATGAGCATAATATTTTAATAAAATTTTGTCACCTTTTTTTATTGGAATAACCGTTTTAGCAGCCATATTACTATTTTTAGGACCTTGAGGTATTGCACCTACAATTTTACCTTCTGAATTTTTTTCATCATAAATAAAAATAATACCAACTTTTTCACCATTTAAAATAGCAGGAGTACAATATTTAACAATACCATCTGAATGTTCAATTTCATAAAAGCAAGCTATTTGACCACCAAGTGTAGCCCAATGTCCATCAAAATCTATTTTGATTGTTCCATCTTCTGCTATATTAACATTACTGTAAACACCAAGGTTTATAAAGTAATTGCTATCTTTTTCTAATTCACGCCAAACCGTAAGTCGAATTTTATTAATCTCTTTTAATGTTTCATTATCAAGCTTAATTGAAATATCTTTATTAGTTTGAACTGGTTTTAATTTGCTTATATTTGAACGTTCAACTTTTTTTGCTGTAAGTTTATTTGTAAAGTCATCTAAAAATTTTGTAAACTGAGGTAGTATATTTAATTGTTTATAAATAGTTATATTATCTTTAGCCGTTTCTTTTGTTGAATATGGTATATAAGTTGAAACACCATATGAATTTTTAACATTTGAAGAATTTCTATAATAAACTACACAGTCATCAACGGAAGATATTATATTATTAGCTTCATTTGGAAAACTCTCAGAAAGTTTTTTTGCTAAATGTTTAATATCTACAAGGTCAAAATTTGATTCTCCTTCTCCATTATAACCAAAGGATTTTGTTCCTCTACGTGCTTTAGAAATTAAATTATAATTGCCTTGTTGAAGTGCTTTATCTGCAACAGCTGAAAATTTATCAAATGATGTCATAAGAGGTTCAATTTTATCAAGGTCTATCAAAGATAAAGTTGCTTCTTCTCCACTACTTTCATAAAAATCAACAAATTTATCTACAATAACATTTCCGATTTCTTCACCTGAATAGTTAGGGTTATTACTTAGTTCATCTAACCAATTATAATCCCAACCAAAACTTGGTTCTAATTCTTCTGAAGCTATAAGATAATGTGTATAAGGTGACATTTCGTAAGCTGTTTCCATAGTAGCCATCAAACAGCAATCATATCCTATAAATTCAAATGGTGTTTCACTAGCTATAGAATTTTTAAAAGATTCTCCTATTTGTTTAATAGATAAACTTGCACCTTCATAATTTTCATCAGCTCCATAACCATAAATAGTACCACCACCATGATTCCAAAAAATAAAACCATATTTATCCGCAGGATATGCAGACATACCAAAATCAATATAAGTTGAAAGAAGATTAATATCTGCAATACTTGCATTTCCAAAATTCATCAATTCTACTAATGTATCATCAACAACTTGATAAATCATAGTATCATTTGTAATGATATTGTTATGCCAAGTAGAAGTACCACCTGTTAGTAAAAGTAAATTTATATTATTTACATCAAATTTTGAATTTATCATTTCTTCAATATCTAATGTTGCACAGCCATATTCACTTTCTAAATCTGTACCATTCATATATATTAATATAGTGTAGGGTTTTTTATCACTTGGCTCTATATTTTCTAATGCCCAATTGTAATTACTATTATTATTTATTGAAGTATAATTATTATTTCTTCTATTACTTATAGTTGTAGTTTCTGTTTCTTCATATTTTTTAGAAGAATTATTACAACCTGTAATACTAAATGTTATGGTAAATATTAAATAAAATAAAATATCCTTTTTGAATTTTTTTAACATTTAAATCAACCTTCCTTGTTAATTATTATTTATTCTTTTCATTTTTCTACTTTTTTATTTGCTAACTTACAACAAAAATTTGTTAGTATAAAATAATACAAGTTAAAAAAAATACTTGTATTCAAATAATGTTTATATTACAATAAAAACATTATATTTTTTAGGAGGACAAACACACTATGGAATTAATAAAAGTTGCAAATATGTTAATTGAAAAAATAAAGAAAGACTATCATAATGATGTTTCTATTGTTGCTTTATGTGGTTCTTATATTTATAATGATACACATGATAAATCAGACCTTGATTTTTACTACATTCCAAAAACAAATCGTGGTTATGAAATGTCTAAAAGTTTTATTCTTGAAGATATTGGATTTGACTTTTGGGGTATGTCATGGGAAAGAGCAGAATCCCTTGCAAAATACAATGGAACAAATACATCTATAATCACAGAAGCTAAAATTATTTATTATGGTTCTCAAGAAGATTTAGATAGATTTAATTCTTTAAGAATATTAGGAGATAAAATTACAGATGAAGAATTTCATCAAAAAGCTAATGAACAAATAATGGTGTGTCAAGATTATTATTTTAAAATGATTGAATCAAAGAATAATTTTTCTTTGGTTAAACAAAATGCTATTGATATTTTATATTATTCTGCTTTTTCTATTGCATTGTTGAATAGAAATTCTATAAAAAGAGGTGGTAGGCATTTACTTAAAGAAGTTCTTGCAATGAAACTTGTTCCCAATGATTATGAAAATATGTATATGAGTATTATTCAAAGTAATGATGTGGAAAATATCATAAATGTAAGTAAAAATTTAATTGTGAATTTAAGAAGTTTATTACAAAGCAAAATTAAACCAAATAAAAATAATTTAATACAAGGTTACTATGAAGAACTTAAATCTATTTACAATAAGCTAATACATGAATGTGAAATGAAAAATATTCAAGGAATTATGTTAGCAATAGCTAGAATTAATGGAGATGTTTCTAGTTTTGTTGAAGAAGCAGGATTTTCATATTCACAATTTCCAGACTTATTGTTAATTTCACAAGAACAAGATATTGATAAGCTAATATGTGCAATAAATAAACATGAAAATTTATTGATTGAGTTATTAAAAAAAGAACAAATTCCAATTATTAATTATAAAAGTTTAGATGAATTGCATTCTCATTTAAATTGATAATAATATTTTTAATAGATTTTTATAAAATTAATTTCAAAATCTCTTTACACTTTTGCAAAAGTGTAAAGAGATTTTGGCTGTTGATTCTATTTTTATTGATTTTACAATGAATTCGCAGGTTTTAAATAAATAATTAAGCGTGAAAACGTTTATAATAAAAAAATAGTGTGAAAGTAATGAATGCCCTTAAAGCTTGAAAATTACAGCGTTAATCAAAGAATGTAAATAAAATAAAATAATTTGGTGAATTTTTAAAATTACTAGTAAATAAATAATAAAGAACAATAAAATATTATTTTTTAATATCTGTTATAATATTAAAATAAAATTTTTATAAAACATATTGACATTAACGTAACGTAATAGTATAGAATGTTTTTGGAGGGAACGAAATGGAATATACAATTAATAAATTATCGAAATTAGCAAATGTTAGCACAAGGACGTTAAGATATTATGATGAAATTAATCTTTTAAAACCATTAAAAGTTAATGAATCAGGTTATCGTATTTATGGAGAAAGAGAAATAGATTTATTACAACAGATTTTGTTTTTTAAAGAATTTGGAATTCCTCTTTCAACTATAAAAGATGTTATTACTAATCCTAATTTTGATAGAGAAAAAATGTTATATAACCATTTAGAAGAGCTTCTAAATAGACGTCAACAACTTGATGTACTGATTAATAACATAACTAAAACTATTAGTTCTATAAAAGGAGAAATTATAATGTCAGATAAAGAAAAATTTGAAGGATTTAAACAAAAACTTATTAATGAAAATGAACAAAAATATGGTGAAGAAATTCGTAATAAATATGGAGATAGTACTATAAATGCTTCTAATATGAAAATAAAAAATATGACAGAAGAACAATATTTAGAAGTTGAGAAGCTATCAACTGAATTTAATCAAACTTTAAAATTAGCATTTGAAACAGGTGACCCATCTTCAGAATTAGCACAAAAAGCTTGTGAGTTACACAAAAAATGGCTTTGTTATTTTTGGAATGAATATTCTAAAGAAGCACACATAGGACTTACTGAAATGTATGTATATGACGAAAGATTTCGTAAATACTATGTAGAAAATGTATGTGAAGGTGCAGCAGAATTTTTAAAAGAAGCAATTTCTGTTTATTTTAATAAATAGAAATTTATATTATAATTATTCATCTGAAAATATAAAAAAGGTATTATAATAATACCTTTTTTTATATTGAAAAATTATACTTTTGTATATTTTTTAAAATTACCATCTATCATATACTTAACCATTCTTTTAAGTTTATTAAATTTTAAAGTTAATGTATGATATTTTATAGCTACAATCAAAAATACAGTTGCATTTTAATTAAAAATAGTATAGAATTTGTTTATAACATAAGATTAAATTTAAAAGGTAGGTGATTGTATGGATTTGGAACCCTGTAGTAGTAGTCATAAAATAAAATTAAATATAAAAAAACTAAAAACTATACAATCATATAATCTTTTTAGGATATAATAAAGTTAATTTATAATATTAATAAATAACTAAAAGATTAACGTTTATAAATATAAATTTATTATAAAAAATAAAGTAGATAGTATTTTATTAAATAACTAATTATCATCCAAATGGATGCAATTAAAAATAACTTTGATAAAATTCGTAAATTAATAAAACATAAACGTTTAAAATTGTTATTCAAAATAAGGATAATTAAGTATTTAGATGCTTTTTTATTTATAACTTATTTTTTGTAAGTCGAAGTTATTTAATGTATAAAAAACTATTATTCTAAAATATTACTATGTAATTGTATAGTTTTTTAAAAGGAGATAATTATAATGATTCAAATTTATAAAACATATAATGAAGAATTTAAACAAATAAATTCTTTAGAAGAAGGTGCATGGATTAATATGATAAATCCTACACAAGAAGAGATAGATTATGTTTCTAGTAAACTTAGAATAGATATAGATTATTTAAAAGCAGCACTTGATGAAGAAGAAAGGTCACGTATAGAAACTGATAATAGTCAAATAATTTTAGTTGTAGATATACCCTATGTAGAAGTATATGATAAATCGTATATGTATGCAACAATTCCATTAGGTATTATAGTGTGTAAAGAAAGTATTATAACTGTATGTTTAAAAGAAAATCTTATACTTAAAGATTTTTATGAAAATAGAGTTAAAACTTTTTATACTTATAAAAAAACAAGATTTATATTGCAATTACTTTATAAAAATGCAGAAAAGTATTTACTATATCTTAGACAGATAGATAAAGAAAGCAGTAGAATTGAAAAAGAATTACACAAATCAATGAAAAATAAAGAATTAATTCAATTAATGACTTTAGAAAAAAGTTTAGTATATTTTTCTACTTCTTTAAAATCAAATGAAGTTGTTTTAGAAAAACTTATGAGATTGGAAGTTATAAAAAAATATCCTGAAGATACTGAATTACTTGAAGATGTTATAGTAGAAAACAGACAGGCAATGGAAATGGCAAAAATATATAGTGATATACTTTCTGGAACTATGGATGCTTTTGCATCAATAATATCTAATAACCAAAATAATGTTATGAAATTTTTAGCTTCTGTTACTATTGTAATGAGTATACCAACAATGATAGCAAGCTTTTTTGGTATGAATGTTATAGTACCTTTTGGAGAACATCCTTACGCATTTATTATAATTCTTATATTAAGTTTAGTAATAAGTATTATTACTACTATGATTATGAGAAGAAAAAAACTATTTTAACTATTATAAAATTAATAACAATATATATTAATTATAAAGGTAACTTTTAGTCACTCTTACTTAATGTATAAATGAAATAGGAGCTATAATAAAAAATAATATAGCTCCTTAAATTTTAAATATGGCAAAATATAATTATTATAAAAATTGAGGTAAAAATCTATGAAAATAAATAAAAAAATTATATTTATTACATGTTTAATAGCTTTAATTATTTGTATAATTGGTACACGAGGAAAACCAATACCAAGGGATATAGTAACAAATTTCGATAAATATCAAAAGACTATGGAAAATGTACTTTATTTTTTTAAAGATAAAGAAGAATTTTATCCTGTTCGGATAAAAAGAAAATTTTTTTATTATGATGTTGAGTGGGAATTTGAATTAAGTAATGAAGATAAAAAAATTTTTCTCAAATTATGCAGAAAAACAGGTCTTGAATACATATTTAAAGAAGATAATGATATAATATTTGGAATATGGGATTCGGAATATGGTATTGTTTATACAACAAAAACATTAGAAGAATTAAATCAAGACGATACAAAACCATATCGAAAAATAAAAGATAACTGGGTTTATTATGTAGGTTATGGTAATCCAGAAAGACCAAAGAAGCCTAATCGTCATTTTGATTTATACTAGCATACTAATTGATAGTTTTAACATTTTGTTGGCAGAAATATGTTCTAAAAATTAGTTAAAATAAATAAATTGAAAGTATTTATATATAATTATACAAATTGTTATTTTAAAAAGGTAGCTTTTTTGTATTACATATTATAACACCTAATTTTACTTAAATTTAATAAAGCAAAAATAAAAAACAATAATAATTTAAAAATTTATTATTGTTTTTTATATAAATTATAATTTTATATTTAGATATCAAAGTAAGTTTTGAAAATTATGTTAAAATAATCATATATTTTTTGTTCAGTAATTTAACCTAATATAGGTTCAGAAAGGAATTCTATTTCTAAATTTGTACAACTTTCTTCTTCAAATACAACAACTTCATTTTTACCAACCTTTAATAATGGAGCTGGAACATACAAAGTCTTTGTAGGACCTATATCCCAATATCTACCTAAATTAAATCCATTAATAAAAACAATTCCTTTTTTGAAATTTTCTAATTTTATAAAAGTATCACAAGCTTCCTCTATTTCAAGAATACTTTTATAGAAAGTTGGCAAACTTTTTATACTAGCTTGTTCATAAACTAATTTATCTATATTATTTAATTCTAAATTATAAACTTCATAATCAAATAAGAATTGTAATGCAAGACATACACCTTCTGTAATACCTTTATAGTCTTTAAGATGAACACCATAATTTACCCTGCCTTGATTTTCAACTAAAATATCTAATTGTAAACCTTCTTTAGGTACAGATAAATTTAAATTTTGTTCATCATTCCTTGTATATATTCCTAATTTCTCACCATTTACAAATATATGGGCTCTATCTCTAACTTGAAGTATTTTTAATGGCAAACTTTCTCTTGGACCATAAATTTTTTTAGAATAAAGTATATATCCATAATTTTGACCAAAATATTCCATTGATTCAGGGCATATACTTGGTATAGGTTCTGCAAGATTAGTAAGATTACTAAATAATTCTGCACACTCTGTTAATTGTAATTTTCCATATGCCATTTTTTTAGAATTAGAAGGAATTTCTAATTCTATTTTTCCTATAGTACTTTCTATTAACTCCCTTACAAGTTTATACTGCTCTGTTATATCCCCTGCTTCTGTTAAAAGTGCATGATAATCATAACTTGTAACAGTTGGTTCATATTTGTCAAAGCAATTAGCACCATTCATAAATCCGAAATTGGTGCCTCCATGGAACATATAAAAATTAACACTGGCATTTCTTTTTAACATAGTATTAAATACTTCTACCATTTCTTTTGCATCTCTTGTATGATGTTGTTCTCCCCAATGGTCAAACCAACCATCCCAAAATTCAGTACACATAAGAGGTTTATTGTCTTGATGTCTTTCTAATATATCAAATGCATCTTGAGAATGAGAGCCAAAATTCACAGTTTTAAATCTTCCCGGAACATAACCACCTGTAAGCATATAATCAGTAGGTCCATCTGATGTAAATAGTAATACATCTACTCCCCTACGAATAAGTCCATCTTGTATGTATTGTAGATATTGCTTATCATCTCCATAACTTCCATATTCATTTTCGATTTGCACGGCTACAATTGGTCCACCATTTGTTTTTAAATAAGGTTTTATATATGGAATAAATACATCAAACCAGTCATCCACATGTTTTAAATATAATTCATTATAACATCTTAATTGTATATTTTTATCTTTCAATATCCATGCTGGTAGACCTCCTAAATCCCACTCTGCACAAATATAAGGACCAGGTCTTAAAATAACCATTAAATCAAGTTCATTAGCTATTTTTAAAAATTCTTCTAAACTAAAAAAATCTTCAAATACAAATTCACCTTTTTTTGGTTCATGTAAATTCCAAGCAACATAAGTTTCAACTGCATTAAATCCACAAGCTTTTAATTTTAAAAGTCTATCTCTATATTGTTCTTTAAATACTCTGAAATAATGAATAGTCCCACTTATTATTCTTATTTTTTGTTCATTATAATAAAAATCTTTTCCTTTGATTTCTAACATTTTATTCACTCCATTGTATTTATATATTAACTCCAAAATAATTTTGTATATATTAAAGTTTCAAAAATTTGTTAATTATATAAGAGTTATTATTATAATACTATGTGTTAAATTAAAAATCAATATTAATTATTGATACAAATTGATATAAAATTTCAGAGTATATTAAATAAATATACATAAAAATTTATTTTTAAAATGTGATTTATATTTAATAGTATACAATTAATTCAGTTAATTATATTATTCAATAAACTTTTATATTAAATTTTATACAAAAAATATTGAAATAAATTAAATAAACTGATATAATTTAAATAAATTAATATCATTTAATTAATGAGGGAGGTTATTTTATGAGAAGTATAAAATCAAAAATACTATTTAATACTATTATAATTATTGTACTAGTTGCTATGTTCATAGGAGTTGTATCAACTATACTAACTTATAATAGTATGGTTTCTACTCTTGAAAAAAATTTAAGAGAAAGTAGTAAAATTGCTGCTTATATGGTTGAATCAGAATTAAATCAATATAAACAAATGCTTAAAACTTTTGTTGAGAACCCTATATTTAAAAATGAAAGATTTACAAGAGAAGATAAAATTAATTGGATTGAAGAAACAAAAGAAAAATTTAATTTTAATTATTTTGGAACATTAGATGAAAAAGGAATTGAATTTATAACTTTAAATGATATGTCTACATATCCAGCATTTATAAATACTAAAGCCAATAATGATGTATATATTTCTGATTTAATTTCTTTTGATAGTGGAGAAAATTTATCTATATTTATTTCAGCTCCTATAATGGAAAAGGAAATTTTTAAAGGTATAATTTATATTGGTATAGATGCAAAAATCTTAACAGATATAATTATTCCTATTAAAATAGGTAGTATGGGTAATTGTGCTATTATAGATAAAGAAGGAACTACTATTGCTTTTCAGGATTATGAACTTGTTCTAAATAAATATAATACAGCGAAAGATGCAAAAACAGATAAAAGATTGCAACGTTTAGCTGAATTAGAAGCAGATGCTGCTAAAGGTAATACGGGTTTTGGTAGTTATTATTGGGGTGGATATGAAAAATATATGGCATATAACCCTATCAGAGGTACAAATAATTGGAGTATCTATATTATTGCTTTTAAAACTGATTTTATTGGTCCAACATACATAGCAATCACATTTACAATAATATCAATTATATTATCAATAATTATAGCATTTTTTATAATGCTAAAGATTTCAACATCTTTTACTAATCCAATAAAACAATGTATACAAAGATTAAACTTATTGTCAAAAGGTGATTTAAAATCTGATATTCCTATAGTTAAAACAAATGATGAGGTTGAAGTTTTATCAAATTCAACACTAACACTTGTAAATAGCCTTAAAAAAATTATAGGTGATATAACATATGTTTTAAGTGAAATGGCTAATGGTAATATGAATATTTCTTTTGATACAGAATATGTTGGAGATTTTATACCATTACAAGCATCATTAACTAGAATTATAAAATCATTTAATCAAATGTTATTAAATATAAAAGAAATATCTCAGCAAATTTCAGGAGATTCTCAAGAAACTTCGGAAATTGCTATTAAGGTGGCTCAAGATTCAAATAACCAATCAAATTTAATTGAATTACTATCAAATAATATAAATGAAATTGTGTTAAAAGTAAATAAAAATGCTAGCAATGCAAAAGAAGCAAATAAAATTTCAGACAATGCATTATCAGAAGTTGAGTATGAAAATAAACAAATAGAAAAAATGATTAATGCTATGCAAGAAATTAATCAAGCATCTAGCGATATAAGAAAAATTATACAAACAATAGAAAGTATAGCTTCACAAACAAATATGCTTGCACTTAACGCCTCGATTGAAGCATCACGAGCAGGGGAAGCTGGGAAAAGTTTTGCTGTGGTTGCTAATTCAGTAAAAGAACTTGCTAATCAAAGTAGGGAAGCAGTTAAAAATACAAATATACTAATAGAAAACACAATTAAGTCTGTAGAAAAAGGGATACAAATAGCCAATGAAACAGCTAAATCAATTATAACAATAGTACAAAATACAAAACATACAACTAAGTTAGTAAATGAAATATCCAAAGATTCATATGAACAATCAAATTCAATTGAAGAAGTAAATGTAAAAATACAAGATATTTCAAAAATTATGCAAAGCACTTCTCAAACAATAAAAGAAACTGCTACTTTTAGTGAACATTTTAATGAACAAGCAAAAATATTAAATGAATTAGTAAATAAATTTAAGGTAACTATTTGATAATAAAGCTTATTGATATATTAATGTTATTCTGTTTAATTATTATTATATATGCCTTTCCTATAATATGTTTATCTTTTAAAATATTTTACAAGAGGCATTATATTATTTTTTCTTTACAAAAATAATATAATAATCCCCTTTTTTTATTTTATTACTAGTATATATAATAAAATCTATTTATATTTTATAATTCTAAAAAATATTAAAATTACTTTTTTTATAAAATTTAAATTATTCTTTACAACTTAATATAAAAGCTTTAAACAATTCTAATTGATTAGAATATCTTTCAAACATAGTTTCAGGGTGCCATTGAACACCTATACAAAATTTATTATATTTATGTTCAATCGCTTCAATTATATTATCATCGCTTTTAGCAGAAATAATAAATTCTTTTGAAACTATGCTTATTGATTGATGATGAAAAGAATTTACAGAAATTCTTTTCATATTATATATATTAAATATTTTTGAGTTAGATTCAATTGTTATATTATGTGTAGGATAATATTTAGGAGCTTGTTGTGAATGTTTTATATTTGTTTTATATTGACTATATATATCTTGATATATATTACCTCCTGATGCTATTGCTAATACTTGGCACCCTCTACAAATACCTAATATAGGAATATTTTTTTTTAGTGCTGTTTTACATAATTCAATTTCTATTATATCTCTTATTGGTGAAATATTACCCATTTGTTTAATAGGTTCTTCGCCTAAAATTAAAGGGTCTATATCTCCACCACCACTAAGTAATAAACCATTTACTATATTAAATATACTTTCTATTTCTTTTGTATAACTTATAACTATAGGTAATCCACCTGCTTCATAAATAGCTTTGCAATAATTATTATTTAATTGTAATAAACTTTCATCTTCTGTAACATTTGGAGTTATAGCTATAATTGGTTTTATATTAAATCACCTTTGCCCCATTTGCTACAAGCTTAAATTTTACATTTAAAAATTCACTTGCACGACGACACATAAGCATTCTACCTAAAAATATTTCAAAGTAATCTAAAACAGAACAAATTTCGGTATCAAGTTCTATGCTTAATTGAATACTTTTTGTATTATTATCTATTGTAAGTTCAGAATTTGTCACAGCATAATTAACTCTATCATGTATATCAAATTTTGCAAAATCACGGTTGCGTACTCTACTTCTTCTTACATCTGTTTTATCAGCTATTATTAAAGCAGCAGAAACAGGATTTACAGCAGAACCAGTTCCTTCATCATGATTACCAATAGCAGCTATTATTGTTGAAATTTCATCAGCCTCCATGTTCATTCTTGAAAGTATGTTAAAAGCTATAACTGCTCCTGTTTGTGCATGGTCTATACGATTAACAACATTACCTATGTCATGCATATAACCAGCTATTTTTGCTAATTCAACTTCTCTTTCACTATAACCAAGTTGATTTAAAATATCTGATGCAATTGTACCAACTTTAGTACTATGTGCTTGAGAATGTTCTGTATAACCTAATACACCTAAAAGCTCATTACCTCCTTTTATATAAGTATTTATCTCACTATTTTTTCTAATATCTTCATAAGTTATTTTATTCATAAGTTTAGCTCCCAACATTACTTTAGTTTGTATCATAGTTAAAAACTTATTAACTATAATATATTGTTATAAATATTTGATTAATATCTTCATTAGAACTATTATTTATAAATCTGTTTAATTTCACATTTATTATTTTCATATTTAACTTTAGCATAAGCACCATTCACAAGTTGAATTTGAGGTGGGATATGTCCAATATCAGCATCATATATAACAGGAATATTTATTTTTTCAAAAACTTCTACTAGTGCATCTTTTAATGTAAAACCCCATGTATCTTTATAACCATCTGGACGACCAACTAAAACCCCATTACAATAATTAAACCAACCACATTCTTTCATTTGCCATAATGTGCGATAAATATCAGCAGCATTCATTTCACAACTTTCAATTGTCCATATAAAACCATCTTTTTTATATTTTTCAATAAAACTATTAACAGGAGCAAAAGGAGTACCTATCAATTTACAAATAACATCTAAACAACCACCTATTATACGACCTTCAAATTGAATATTATTATTAGAAAGTGATTTCCATATATTTTCTTTATCTAATAAATAAGCTTCATCTCTTACATCATTCCAACTATTAAATTTACCATAGAATTCAAAATTATTTTGTGTAATTTCAGTTTTTTTCATAGCTTCAAAAACAAATAAATCTGAAGTATGAATACTTTTATAACCCATATTCATAAAATTAGAGCCATGTATAGTTGCAATATCACAAAGTAAAGTCATTACAAAAGTTAAAGTTGTTAAATCAGAATAACCTGATATCCATTTTGGTTGTAGTGTTTTTAAATATTCAAAATCAATATAAGGTAACATATCCATTAAAAATTCTCCACCCCAAGGAGGGATTATAGCAGAAACTTCAGTATTTTTATATAAACTTAAAAATTCTTCTGCTCTTTGTTTTGCATTAGTACTAACACATTTAAAATTCTTTTTAACTGATTCAGTTACTAATACTCTATAACCTAATTGTTCTACATTTTTAATTGCATTATTATGTCTTTCAAATAAATCTTCAGGGACTCCAGATGATGGAGCACAAACTCCTATTATATCATTTTGTTTTAAAATTTCAGGATAACGCATTTTTAACACTCCTTTAAAATATTATTAATTTTTTGATAAAATTCAAATATGTATTGATTTGGTGATAATCCTGATACTTGACCATCACCTGTTTCTATTATAATCCATTCACCATTATTTAATTCAGCAAAATCTATTGTATAAAAACTTCCTAAGGAACAAAACTTATTTACAAATTCTAAAGAAATAAAAGGACAGTTATTAGGCTGATTTGAGTTTCTACTTACACTTACAATATTTTCATTTAAATAAAAAGCTCTATATTCATTAGTAACATCACCATAAAATTTTAAATCAACATATTCTTTAATAACAATACCACCAGTATATAAAGAACCTCTTAATTCAATAAATTTTTTTATATATTCATTCATTTCTAATATATTAATTTCTGATGAAAAAAATTTTGGAAATGATGTGCCTTTTACTGATTTAACAAAATCTTTGATTATAAAGCGTTTAAAAATTTTACTTACTAAATTCCAATCTATTTCTTCTATATTTTCATACCATATTGTTTCAGGTGTAAAGTTTTTTAAATCATTATATACATTGGGGAATAGATGAAATTTATTATATTCAGTTGGTGAATTTATTAGTATAATATTTTTTTGCTTCAATTGATTGTATAGTTCTAGATATTGTTCAGGTTTCAACATCCAACCACGATAAATACATAAACCTTCACTTAATTCATGTGGATATAATTTTAACTTTTTATCATTTATAAATTCATCATAATTAAATAAAATGGGTTCAAAATTTAATTGTTTTGAAGTATTATATTCCTCAGAATAGTCTACATCTATTTGCTTAATTTTAAAAAAATCAGATGGAAAAAGTATTTTCATTAAAAATCCCTTCTTTCAGTTTTACACTTTTTTTAATTATAAATCCTATAACTTTTAATTATTTGTTTATCACGAACGAATTCATTGTAAAATCAATAAAAATAGTATCAACAAAATAATATTTTCCTTCAATTTTCTTTACACTTGCGTTGCAAGTGTAAAGAAAAATTGAAATTAGTTTTATTACATAAACAAAACCAAGAACAATTAAAACAAATTTCTGAAAGTAAATTTTTTGATAAAATATATGTATTAATACAACTTTCAAGATAATCAAAACAATATTCTTTTTTTACTTCAAAATTACAAAATTCTAACACTTTTTTATCATAGTAATCTACTTTTTCATTTGAAATACAAAAATCATTATTAAGATTATTACAACAACTACAAATTATATCTTTAGAACAATTAAGATAAATTTTAGTTTTAGGATTTTCTTTTAGTTGTTTAATTATATTTTGCATATTATCAATAAATAGTTGATTATATCCTTTACCAATAAAAAAATTAATACAAAGTAAATGATGAGGTCTTAAAATCATATATTAACAACCCTTTCAAGCCTTTTTATTAAAAAGATAGCAAGTACAATTTTCATCAAATCTCCAGGTATATATGGAAGCACACATAATATAATAGCTGATATTAAATTAGTTTTGGTTATAAATATAAACCAAACTGTTCCAAGTATATAACATGACAATAAACCTAACAACATAGAAATAGCATATCCTAAAACTGTTCTGTGTAACAATTCTTTTAGTAATCCTATAACAATTGCTCCTACAATATATCCAATTATATATCCACCTGTTGGACCTAATATTATTGCATATCCTCCTGTAAAACCTGCAAAAACAGGAACTCCTATTGCTCCAAGCAACACATAAATAAATTGACTTAGACCACCAACCTTGGCACCAAAAAGTCCACTAACTATAAATATTGATAGAGTAGCAAGATTTATAGGAATTTGATTAATGGGTATCATTATTTGAGAAAAAATTGCAGTTAAAGCAACAAATAAAGCTATTAAAATAAGTTCTTTTATAGTTAACTTTTTATTCATTATAAAAAGCTCCTTTAATACTGATTTCACCTGAAGTTAAAGTTTGTTGTTTACCATTGGGAAATTCTACAATAAGTCCACCTATTTTATCAATATCAATTGCTCTTGCTTTAATTATAGAACTACCATTTATAACTTCAATTTCTTTACCTAAAACAATAGAACGTTTTTTATATTCTGAAATGAAACTACCATCATCAACAATGTCAAAATTTAAAAAAATCTGTTCTAATATTTCAGCAATAAATTTATTACGTCTAATTTCGTCTTGTTCATTATTTTTTAAAGAACCTGCAACATTTTTAATATTATCTGGAAATAATTTCGTGGAAAAATTAACACCAATACCAAGTATAGCATACTCAATATTACCGCTTTCAAAATCAGTAACAGCTTCTGTTAATATACCACATATTTTTTTACCATTTAATATAATATCATTTACCCATTTAATTTTAGGAGTAACATTAAAAATTTTCTCAATAGCATAACAAACTACAACAGATGCAAATGTAGTAATTAAAATTCCTTTTTGTGCTGATAAATTTGGTCTAAGTATAATACTCATATATATACCACTATCTGGAGGTGAAAAAAAACTTCTCCCCATTCTACCACGCCCAGCAGTTTGTTCATTAGCAATTACAATTGTACCATTTTTAGCACCATCAAGAGCGAGTTGCTTTGCGATTTGATTAGTTGATGGGACTGATTTATAAACAAATATATTAGGAATATAAATTCTTTTGTTTAAAAATACTCTTATACCCTCTGATGATATAATATCATTTTGTTGTGATAACTTGTACCCTTTGTTTGTAATTGCATCTATAATATAACCATCTTCTCTAAGCTCTTTAATTGCTTTATGAACGGCAGTTCTTGAAATATTTAATGAACTTGCAAGCTGTTCACCTGATATATTAATATCTCTATTTCTTTCTAGCATTTCTAATATTGTATTTTTAGTTGACATACATAACCTCCTTATATTTTGTTTAATATAACATAAGGAATTTTTATTGTCAACTAAAAATAAAAATAAAGTTTACAATTAATTTTGTACACTTAAAAATAAAACCCCATCTTACTTATTGCTTTAGCATGACCATTTTTACTTGCTAAGGTATACCATTTTTTTGCTTTGATTCTGTCTACTGGTGTTCCATATCCATTTTCATATATTACACCTAAATTATATTGTGCATCAGAATAATCTTGAACAGCAGATTTTAAAAACCAATTTATTGCTTCTTGTTTGTTTTCTTGTATTCCTTTGCCCATATAATAAAATGTACCAACTTTGAATTGTGCAAAAGCATTTCCATCTATTGCTACATAAAAATATAATTTGAAAGCTAATTCATCATCTTGCTTCATTCCTATACCTTTTTCCGTCATTTCAGCTAATGCATTTAGTGCTTGAATATTTTTTTGTTCAGATGCTTTTCTATACCAATAAATAGCTTTCTCATAATTTTGTTCAATTCCTCTACCATATTGATACATAGTACCTAATTTATATTGTGCAGGTGAGAAGCCAGATTCAGCTGAAGCTTTATAATATTGAAAAGCTTGTAAGTAATCTTGTAATTTACCTGTTTCATATTCAACGCCTCTTAAATATTCCATAAGAATAATTGTATTTTCTGTTTCTTCAGGTATAAGTTTATCTTGTGTTGATGTTTTTGTATTTGCACTCTTTTTAATTTTATTAAATATTGACATTTAAATTCTCACCTTTCAAATATAATATTTACTAAATTTTTGATTATATTAATATTTTATTTCTATATAAAATTCTCAACAATTAAGCCATATATTTATTATAATTTTCTTTATTTTTATCTGGTAAAAAATCTTTTCTAAAATCCAACTATGTGATATTTGTTATCTTAAAAATTTTATTTAAATAATGATGCAAAATATTTGGAAGTGCTAATAAAATAATCAAATTTAAAATCAATTTTTGTTGGTATTTTTTAAGGAGTAGGAACTAATTTTAAAATTAAAAATAATAATCAAAAAATAAAGTTAAAAATCAATGTTGTGTCGCACTCATTAATGAGTGCGACATGACTTTAAATTAAAAAATATTAAAACAATATTTATTTAGCACTACCAAATATTTTATGAGTAAATTATATCACTAAATTAATTTTTGTAAAGTTAATAAGTATTATAGCTTATATTACTAATTAATTAGTACAAGATAAAAAATATTGTTCTTTACTATTTTTAATCAATTAATTATTTAGTATACCCTTACTTTTTTAATTTGAATTTTTTAACTGTTTCTTTAAGTATTTGAGATTGACTTGATAGTTCTTGGCTTGTAGCAGCACTTTCCTGTGCTGTTGCCGAGTTATTTTCTACTATTTCAGATATTTGACTAATCATTTCAGTAATTTGCTTTGTAGATGTAACAATTAGTTTTAGTAGTTTTGATGTTTCATTAGTAATCTTATTTCCATTTATAACAGAGTCTATAGAATTTTGTATAAGCATAGTTGTACTTTCTGCTGCTTCTGCACTTTCATTTGCGAGATTCCTAACTTCATATGCGATAACTGAAAACCCTTTGCCTGCTTCTCCCACATGTGCAGCTTCTATAGATGCATTAATTGCTAATAAATTTGTTTGTTTAGCTATTCCATCAATAGTTTTTATAATCTCATTTATTTTTGTTGATGATTTACTAATATCTTTCATAGCATCAATCATAAGTAACATTTGATTATCACCTTCTACTACTTCATTTGAAATTTCAGCAATTGTTGTTGAAAGTTCTTCTATTGAATTTGATTGTTCTATTGCACCTTCTGCTACTGTTTGGGCAACTATTGCCATTTGTTCAGCACCACTTGCAACATACTCTGCACTTTCATTTATATTTTTCATAGTTATATTTAAATTTTCTATTATATTATCTAGTGAAACTTTAATTTTTTCAAAATTTCCTTTATATTCAACTTGTGTTTGTACATTTAAATTATTGTTTGCAATATTATTTAAAATATCTGATATATCATAAATCATTCTTTTTAATGAAGTTATAGTAGTTTCAAATGCTTTTGATAAAATACCTATTTCGTCGTTTGAATTTGAATGAATATTTATTTCTAAATTTCCATTTGATATATCTTCTGCTGCTATTATTAACTTATCAATAGGTTTAAGCATTTTCTTCAATAATTGGACTACTATTATTATTGTAATAGTAATAGAAATTAAAGCTATAGTTAAAAGTAAAATAGTAATTTGAGTTGCTTTTTTATTTATATCATTATTTGAAATAGATGTTATAGCATACCATGTTTTATTACCAGCTTTGATTGGATAATAAAAATATTGAGTACTTACATTTTCAGAATCTCTAACAACTATATCAAATTCATTGTTTTGTTGCATATTCTTTTTGATTTTTTGATATTCTTTATCATTTTTAAAAAAGCTTGAAAAATTTGAACCTACTAAATTATTATTTTTACCATTATATATAATAGTTCCATCTTCCATAATGATTGCAGAATTCATACTTTTATAATTATTCATAGAAGATATTAGTTTATTAAAATTTTCTATAGGTATATCCCCTCCAACTATACCTAAAAACTGATTATTTACTATGATTGGAATTACTATTGTAGTTACTATTTTATTTTCAAATTCATAAGGACGAGTGAATGTTATATCTCTTTCTTGTAAGCATTCTTTCCAATAACTTTCTTGTGAGTATGATGAATAATCTCCAAATTCTTTATATATAATTTTTGAATCTTGTAATGTTATGTATGAAGCATAACTTTTAAAATGTTCATTAAAAGCATATTGCTCAAATAAAATCCCTATGCCCTTTACATTTGACGTATTCAATATAGCTGCTGAAGATGTTCCAATAATATAATTTTCTATTTGGTATTGTTGTAAATTGAGTTTTAAATCATTAAAAAGTTTACTTTGATATATATAGTTATTTTCTTGTTCAATGTTATAGTTAGGTAATTCATTATAAGCGTTTTCAATATAGTTATTAATATCTTTAGCTATTATTTCTATAACATCAAACATATTTTGTACCTTGAATGAATTAAATTCAGTTGTTGATTTAAGTTCCTTAAAAATAGAATCTTTCACTGTAATCTTCAAAAATATAACACTTACAATTATAAACACACTAAATATAGTAAATAATAATGATGAAACAACAATACCTGTTTTTGTTGCAAGTTTTAAATCACTAAAGTTTTTAATCATAAATCGCCATCCTTTTAAAATTAAGAGTATTTATTTTCCAATAATATTAATTAAAATTTTTTACGCTCTTTAAAAAATGTATAACTTTTATGAAGCTCAAATATTCTAAATCATTATTCAACTGTTTATAATTATTATTATATTTAAAAAATTCCTCCTTTTATATATAATATTTAATATTTTAGATAAATAAAATATAATATTAAATTAATTAAAGTTCTAAAATTTTATTTAATTACAAATAATTATAATATAATACTAATTTCATAACTTCATATGTAAATAATAAAATATATATATTAGTATGTCAATTATAAACATGTAATTTATATTTATTTTTAGTAATATTTTTTGTGATTATTATATATTTAATTAAAAAACTCTCCAAATAATATTTTGAAGAGTTTTTTGATTTTATTTTTTTAAATTGAATTTTTTAATAGTGTTTTTAAGCATTTGAGATTGACTTGATAATTCTTCACTTGAAGCAGCACTTTCCTCTGCTATTGCTGAGTTATTTTGTACTATATTTGAAATTTGGTTAACTACTTGTATTATTTGTTCAATAGAAAAAGATTGGATTTTTGATGCTTCTGATATATCATTAACTATATTAGTTGTTTGTTTTGTAGATGTAACTACTATATCTAAGGATTTTGCTGTTTCATTTGCTATATTACTTCCATGTGTAACTGATTCTATCGCATTTTGTATAAGTATAGTTGTGTTTTTTGCTGCTTCTGCACTTTCATTTGCAAGTTTATTTATTTCGTTTGCTATAACTGCAAATCCTTGACCTGATTCTCCTGCTCTAGCTGCTTCTATTGATGCATTTAATGCCAGTAAATTTGTTTGTGAAGCTATATTTTCAATTGTCTTTATAATTTTTTCTATTTGAATTGATGATTCATTTATTTTATTCATAGCTTCTACCATATATTGCATTTGTTGATTCCCTTGTTCAATTTCTTCTGTCGTTTTATTACTTAATTTACTTGCTGTTTCTGCATTATTTGAAGTAAGTTTTACATGTTCTGATATTTCAGTTATTGTTGCTAAAAGTTCTTCTACTGAACTTGCCTGTTCAGATGAACTTTGTGATAAGCTTTGAGAAATTTTAGATATTTGTTCCGAATCATTTGCAACATATTCTGCACTTCCATTTATATTTTTGATAGTTATGTTTAAATTTTTTATTATATTATCTATTGAAGTTTTAATTTCTGTAAAGTCGCCTTTATATTCAACTTTTGTACTTACATTCAAATTATTTTTTGAAATATCATTTAAAATATCAGATATATCATAAATCATATTTTTTAAAGAATCTACAGTAGTTTTAAATGTTTTTGATAAAATACCTATCTCATCATTTGAATTGGAATTAATATTTATTTCTAAATTTCCATTTGATATATTTTCCGCTACAGTAATTAATTTATTAATAGGTTTAAGCATTTTTGTCAATAAATAAACTACTACAGATATAATAATAACAAGTGAAATTAATGCTACAATTAAAAGTATAATAGTAGCTTGAGTTGCTTTTTTGTTTATCTCCTTATTTGAAATAGCTGTTATAGCATACCATGTTTTATTACCAGCTTGAATTGGATAATAGAAACGTTGTATATTTATATTCTTAGAGTTTTGTGCAATTATATCAAATTCTTTATTTTGTTTCATAAAATTTCTAGCTTTTTCATAATCATTTTTATTCTTAAAAAAATCTGAAAGGTCAGAACCAATTAAATCAGCACCTAAACTACTATATACAATGGTTCCATCATCCATAATAATTGAAGTATACATACTTTTGTATTCTCGATTATAAGATATTATTTGTTCAAAATTTTCTATAGCTATATCTCCTCCAACCATTCCTATTATTTCTCCATTTATTTTAATTGGAATTGAAATTGTAATTACTATTTTTCCATTAAACATATATGGAGAAGTATATACTATATCTTCTTCTTCCATGCATAATTTCCAATAAATCTCTTGTGAATATGATGCATAATCACCTAAGTTAGAATATTGAATTTTTGAATTTTCTAATGACATGTATGTATTATAACTTTCAAATTTTTCAGTAAATGCATAAGGTTTAAATAAAATTCCCATACCTGTTATATCAGATGTGTTTAAGATAGCTCCTGAAGATGTTCCTATAAAATAATCTTCTATCTTGTATTGTTGTAAATTGAGTTTTAAATTTTCAAAAAATTTACTTTGGTATATGTAGTTATTATTTTGTTCGATAATATTTTCATCTATACTTTGGTTGTATGAATTTTCGATGTATCTGGTAATATCTTTAGATGCTGTTTCTACTACATTAAGTAAATTTTGAATTTGAAGTGAATTAGAAGTGGCTGTTGACTTAAGTTCTTTAAATGTTGATGTTTTAATAGAAGTTTGTAAAAAAACTACACTTACAATTATAAATGAAGTAAATACAATAAAAAGTAACAGTGAAATAATAATTCCTATTTTTTTTGCAAGTTTTAAATTATTAAATTGTTTAATCATAAATATTATTCATCTCCTTTAACATTTAATAGTTATAAAATCAATTTAATATGTTTAAACTTAATCAAAATTTTTATGATTTTCATTTATAAATTATGATTTTATAAACTTGTTTTATATAAATAATAAAATATATTTTTTAACATGTCAATTACAACTAATAGAAATTTTAGTTTCTTAGTAATATTTACTTCCCAAAAAATTTTCATGTAAATTATATTTATTATGAAGGTATTGATAAAATATTTAATGCATAAATAATTAAAATTATAATTTACAATATTTTTATTATTTAAATCTACAGAAATTTTACACCAAAAAAAGTCTTCTGGTAAAATTATCTTTTGAACTTTTTATATTATATTTAATATTTGGAAGTGCCAAATAAATAATTTAGATATAGAAATATAATATTTATTTAAGTTTTGAAATTTCGTTAAGACTTCTTTTAGAAGTCAGAACAAAAATTCAAGGCCTACAAAACAAGCTCAAACACAGTAAATATAGGGGTAAATTGACCTCGAACATGCCTAATTTCACACAGACTTCTAAAAGAAGTCTTAACAAAAATTGAAAAGTTATTTAATTATAAATAATTACTTTATTCTATTTTCAATTATTTTATTAACATTCCTTAATATTTTAATACTTTGTTTTAATTTTATAATTCAAGTTAATAATAATAATGTTTAATTATATTATTAAAAGGATTGAAGAATTTTATGGAATGGAATAAATTAAAGCATGAATTAAAATATACAGATGATGGAGTAGAAATTATATTTTATTTACCATCTCATTTTGAAGAATTAAGTAAAGAATTTGAATTACCTAACCCAGAAAATAATGAACAAAAACAAAAATTATCAGATTATTTAAAATCGTTATATCCAAATATAAATATATGTACAGCTAAGTTTATGGTTGGAACTCTTTTAGCAGCAAGTGTTGTATTGCCACTCAAATCTTTAAATACAGTACATGCAAATACAACATCCGTTGAAGCAATAAATTCAAATAATATAACAATAGTTATGGGAGATTATTATATAAAACCGGATGTAGACCCTTATATTTATAATGACAGAGCAATGATACCAATTCGTGCAATAGCTGAAGCAATTGAAGCAGAAGTTAGCTGGGATGATAAAACACAAACAGCTATAATAAAAAAAGGAAGTAATATAATAACATTAAAAATAGGAAGTGATAAAGCTACTTTGAATGGTAAAACCGTTCAATTAGATGTTGCTCCACAAATATCAGGAAGTAGAACAATGGTACCATTTAGATTTGTTTCAGAATCAATAGGTGTTCCTGTTAATTGGGATGATAGCAGTAGAACAGTAACTGTAGATTATAATAAAAAATACACTTTAGACTATGTAATTCAACCGGGTGATACTTTAGCAAAAATAGCCACTCAATTCAATACAAGTGTTTCTAATATTCGGTTGTGGAACAATATAACAGGAGATATAATATATGCTGGTCAATTTATAAGAGTAGCCTCTCCTTTTTTACAACCTATAAGGTCATCAATGGATGATATGATAATTAAACAATATCATTTTGATACTGTATTAGGATATACAGTTAAAGATTATCCAACTCATACAAGCTCCCAAACTTCTTTAAATAAATATGGAAAACATCTATCAGAAGTAAGTACATTTACTCATAAAATACAATCTGATGGAAGCTTAAAGGTTGATTATATGCAAGATGATACTTTAAATCTAGCTAAGCAACAAGGTTTAGATGTAATGATGCTTGTTCATAATGCAGAATCAGGTGGGTTTAATAAAGATTTAGGTAAAAATGTTTTAGCTGATTCCGCAAAGAGAAAAAATCTTATAGATAATATTTATAATCAAATTCAAAAATACGGTTATACAGGTGTTGAAATAGATATAGAAAACTTGCCACCTGAAAGTAGAGAAAATTATAATCAATTTATAATAGAATTATGTCAAAAACTTCAACCCGAAGGTTATAAGGTTGCATGTGCATTACCAGCTAAAACATCTGCGACAGGTGAAAGTTGGCTCAATGCATATGATTACGAAACAATTGGTAGGTATGTTGATAGAGTTTTAATTATGAGTTATGACCAACACTATGCAGGTGGGTCACCTGGTCCAGTAGCATCTATAGGATGGGTTGAATCTGTTGCTAAATATACAGCTTCTGCTATACCTCCTTCTAAAGTGTTATTAGGTATACCTATGTATGGTTATGATTGGCCTGTTAATGGTGGTACTGGAAAAAGTGTAACCGTTTCTACAGTTGAAAATTATATTAAAACTTATGGTGGTAGAGTTGAATGGAGTGAAAGTGCAAAATCACCTTATTATAAATATAAAGATAGTAATGGTGTTAATAGAATTGTGTGGTTTGATAATGTTCAAAGTACACAGTTTAAATTTGAAATAGCTCATAAATATAACTTCCAGGGTGTTGGTATGTGGCGACTAGGATTAGAAAGTAATGAATTTTGGAATGGGCTTCAATAATATATAAACAATTTTTAATTAAATAATATAATCATATTCAATAAATTATTTTGCTAACCCAAATAGAACTTATGTTATATTATAAGTTATATTTAAAAAATAGATAAATTAAAATTGGTTATTTACTAGAATATTTTTTCTAATTATGCTATAATAAATTGGTAATAAAAAATTATGTTTTACATCTATGGGGGTGTATAGTGTGAATAACTTAGCAAATGATATATCTGAAATAAAAAAAGAAAAAATTTTAGTGGGTATAACAGTACAAGAAAATAGCAAAAGACTTATTAAAAAAAGTTCAGAGATAGCCAATCAAAAAAACGGACAACTTCATATTTTGCATGTACAAAAAGGAAATAATATTTTTATGCATAAACACACACCAGAGCTTTTACAAGAACTTTATCAATATGGTTCAGAACTTGGAGGAGAAATATATGCTATATGTGGAGAAGATATTTGTCAAACAATAATTGAATTTATAAAAAAACATGAAATAGATTGTATGATTTTAGGTGAAAAGCCTAAAAACATTTATCATAATAAAGATAATGATGTACTAAAAAAAATAAAAGATACATTTCCAAATATTGAAATAATTATAATCCAGAGAGAAGAGAATGATGCAAAAGATAGTTTTTATTATAAACATAGATATGCATAATACTATTGCAAATTTTAAAATAATGTATTATCCTATTTAATTATAATATATAAAAGGAGAATTTTTAATGAGTACTTTAAAAGAAAGATGGCAAGAGCAAGCTTTTGCAAAGAGAGATAAAAAACAAGATGAAATTTTTTGGGCAGATTATTTAAGACAAGAGCAGAAAATATATGAACATATATTAGGTGAAAAAATTACTGTATTAAATGGCAAATTATCAGAACTTGCAAATAAATATAAAATAACAAACGAATTCTTTTGTGGTTTTTTAGATGGTATTAGTGGAGCTTTAAAAGAAACTATTGATTTAGAAAATATATCAGAAGACACAGAAATAAATATTACTATTGATTATGAAAAACTTTATAAAGAAATGGTAAATTATAAAGCTGAACATTTATATAATCTTAAAGAATGGAATGATATATTTGATGAAGCTACCAAAAAGAAATTTTATCTTGACCAGAAAAAATCTAAAACAATTATAAACGATAAAAAAATAGAGAGAAATTCCCCTTGTCCTTGTGGTAGTGGTAAAAAATATAAAAAATGTTGTGGTTTTAATGATTAATACAATATTTCAAACTGTTGATAATAATAATCCCAATATAGAAATTATAAATATTGGTGCAGATATAATAACTAATGGTGGACTTGTAGCCTTTCCTACAGAAACAGTATATGGATTAGGGGCAGATGGACTTAATGAACTAGCAACAAAAAAAATATATGAAGCTAAGGGAAGACCTTCTGATAATCCTTTAATATTACATATTTCAGATATCAGCGAGCTAACCCCATTAGTTGAAGAAATAACTCCATTAGCGTATAAACTCATACAATCGTTCTGGCCTGGAGCTTTAACAATGATATTTAAAAAATCTAATATAGTACCTGATTGTATAACCGGAAATCTTGATACAGTAGCTATAAGAATACCAACTAATATAATTGCAAGAAAACTTATTAAAGCTTCTAAAACACCAATTGCTGCTCCTTCAGCTAATTCATCAGGTAAACCAAGTCCTACTAAAGCATTGCATGTTAAAGAAGATTTAAACGGAAAAATAGATATGATTATAGATGGTGGCTCTACTTTATTTGGATTAGAATCCACAGTAGTTGACGTTACAGGAGAAATTCCAATTATATTAAGACCTGGTGCAGTAACAAAAGAAATGATAGAAAAAGTTTATGGCAGAGTTTTAATTAATTCTGCCATAAATTCTAATGAAGTTCCTAAAGCCCCTGGTATGAAGTATAAACACTATTCACCAAAAGCTAAATTAATTATAATACAAGGTGAACAGCAAAATGTAATTAATGCTATTAATGAATATGGTAATAAATCAATAGTTGAAGGTAAAAAAGTTGGCATTATGGTAACAGAACAAACTAAAGATTTATATCAAAAAGATTTTAATATTTTTATAGTTGGGGATAGAAATAATCCTCAAACTATTGCTTCTAACTTATTTGAAATTTTTAGAGAATTTGATTATTTAAATATAGATGTAGTTTATTCTGAAAGTTTTTCTTATGATAATATAGGAGAAGCTATTATGAATCGTTTAGAAAAAGCATCTGGATATAATATTATTAAAGTATAGGAGTTAAGAATATGAAAAAAATTGCTTTTATTTGTACTGGCAATACTTGTAGAAGCCCTATGGCAGAAGTTATTGCTAGAGATATTTTTAAAAAGAGAAAATTAAATATAGAAGTTATTTCAAGAGGTATTGCAGTATACTTTCCTTCTGAAGCAAATGAAAATAGCTTTAAAACCGTTTCTTTACATGGATTAGATTTATCACAACATAAAGCTAAACAAATTGACTTAGAGGATATAAACTCATGTAATATTATACTTACTATGACTAAACAACATAAAGAATTTATAAAAAAGATGTCAACCAATGTAAATATTAATATAGCTAATAAATTATTTACACTAAAAGAATATGTCAAAGCAGATAGTATTGATATCGCTGACCCATATGGAGAAGATATTGAAGTATATAAAAGTTGTGCTAACGAACTTTTTCTTTATATAGATAGATTAGCAGATTTATTACAATAAAATTAACTTGAAAGGATTTTTTTAATGATAGCAATTGGCAGTGACCATGGTGGTTATAAATTAAAGGAAATTATTATAAATCATTTAAAAGAAAAAAATATTGAGTATAACGATTATGGTTGTTATAACGAAGATAGTTGCGATTACCCTGTATATGGAAAGCAAGTGGCTAATGCAGTAGCACAAGGAATATGTGATATAGGTATACTTATATGCAGTACTGGTATAGGTATATCTATATCTGCAAATAAAGTAAATGGTGTACGTGCTGCTCTATGTCATGATTGTTTTTCAGCACAATTAACAAGAGAACATAATAATGCAAATATACTTGTTATGGGAGCTAAAATTATAGGAGAGGGACTTGCACTTAAAATAGTAGATACATTTTTAGAAACAAAATTTTCAAATGAAGAACGACATATAAGAAGAATTGAACAAATAGAGCTTACATAATTTACAAAAAAATAAACTCCTTAAATATAAAGTTTAAGGAGTTTATTTTTTATTTACCAACAAAACAAATACTAATATCTAGAAATTTAGTTGCTTGTTTCTTCAGTTGATTTGCTAAGTTTTAGATAAGTTGTATTTTTATTTTGCCCTACTCATTTATGTATTCAATATAAATAGAAATACCATTTTTTATGATATTCATTGAACCATGTAAGTAAAAAGTCATGACGGATATTGATTTGTCTAAAGCATTAAATTCTGTACTATTAAGATATTTCCCATTAGTAAATAATATACCATTGTCTCGAAAGTTGTCTTTGGTGAGTATTGAATGTTCAAGATATTTAAAAACATAATTATCGGTGTTCTCACGAATCTCTAGTTTAGAAGTAAGATATTTGAAATCTAAGGCACCAACTTCTTTAGAAAACAGCAAAAGCTCTGGTCTTTCTTCTAAATCTAATGTTGTTTCCTCATAAATAGAAATAGGTAATACTAAATTCCCGTAATCATTAATTTGAAATTCCATAAAATAAGAGTTGTTATTTAAAGTCACACAAGTAGTAAAATTAATGGCATTAACTTTATTATCTAAATAAATAGAATGGAATTTTACAATTTTCATTTTATTTTTTAAACCCTCAAAATTTTCTAATCTATTTAATGTGTTTTTATTAAATTCAAGTGCTTTATCAATCCATTCTTCATAATAATTTTTGTTAAGAGAAAAAGGAGACCCTTTTATATTTTTTTCAGTATTGCCACAGCTTGAAAATAAAATAATCAAAATAAATATTGATAATAAATATTTTTTATTCATAAAACAGCCCCTTTTTCTTAAAAATAGTGTTGCTCACTACATTTTAGTATTGAATTATTATGATAATATTACAATTTATATTGTTATATGTCAACACCAATGTTAATAAAATAATGACAATATTATCAACCTACTAAATTTAAAATTAAAAATATAAGCTTGACAAGTTCTTTATGTTGTAATATAATCGCATTATAAATAAACTTTAATTATTATAATACGTTTAAATATATTAAATCGATGATTGAAAATAGTACTTAATAAATAACTATCCACAGCGAGCTGACGAATGGTGTAAGGTTCAGCGTTAGTAATTTTAAGGAATGGCTTCATGAGATGCTAGGTGAACAGTAAGTAACCGATGCCGTGTTCTCACGTTATAGGGAAAGGGTATAGATTTTTTGTACCTATTTAAGATAGTATAGAGTAAGTCTATACTAATTTGGGTGGCACCACGAAAACCATTTCGTCCCATATAAAATTTGATTTTATATGAGCGAAGTGGTTTTTTATTTTAAATTAAATTAATTGAAAGTGAGGGAACATTGTGCAGAAAATATTGAAACCTTATATTAAAACATTTTCAGGAGATACTGAAACTCCAATAACAATATTTTATAAATATGTTGGTGATGAGATTGGATTTTTATTAGAAAGTAGAACATATGGGACAAAAGGAAGATATTCATTTATTGGTAAAAATCCTAAAGTTATACTGGAAGGGTCAGAAAAACTTTTAATAAAAGACAATGAAACTATAGAGCAGTATGAAGGAAAGCTATTGGAAGGATTAGAAAATTATTTAAATAGTTTTAAAATTATTGATACAGATGGAATACCTTTTGTAGGAGGTGCTGTTGGTTGTATATCTTATGATATTATAAAGCAATATGAAAAAATTCCAAATCTAAATCCTGATATATTAAATTTACCTGATGTAAATATGATGGTATTTACAGAGGTTATAATTTATGACCATATGCATGGGCAAATATCAATTGTAGTGCTTGATGAACCTACAGAAAAAGGTAAGCTTAACGCTAAGTCAAATATATTAAGAATACAAAATGAAATATTAAAGCCAATTTCACAAGATGTATATGAATGTGAATTTGAAAATAAAGAAAAAATTTCATTTACTTCAAATACAACAAAAGAAGAATATATAAATATGGTGAAAAAAGCAAAAAGCTATATATATGATGGTGATATATTTCAAGTAGTATTATCTCAAAGAGTTACAGCAGAAGTAAATGAAAAACCATTTTTACTATATAGAAAATTAAGAGCTATAAATCCATCCCCTTATTTATATTATTTTAATTTTGGTAACTATCAGGTAGCTGGAAGTTCTCCTGAAATGTTAGTTGAATTAAAAGGAGACAAAATATCTACCTGCCCTATAGCTGGAACAAGGAAAAGAGGTAAAAGTGCAAAGGAAGATTTAATATTAGCAAACGATTTATTAAATGATAATAAAGAAAGAGCAGAACATATAATGCTTGTTGATTTAGCTAGAAATGATATGGGTAAAATATCAGAAATAGGTACAGTAGAAGTTACTGAGTTTATGAAAGTACAAAATTATTCTCATGTTATGCATATGCTTTCACTTGTTGAGGGTAAATTAAAAAAAGATATAAAACCTTTTGATGTTTTATCAACATTTTTACCAGCAGGTACATTATCAGGAGCTCCAAAAATAAGAGCAATGGAAATAATAGAAGAACTTGAAACAGAAAAAAGATGTCTTTATGGTGGAGCAGTTGGATATTTTGGTTTTGATGGAAATATGGATTTTTGTATAGCAATAAGAACTATGGTTATAAAAGCTAACAAAGTTTATATGCAAGCAGGTGCAGGAATTGTTTATGATTCTAATCCTGAAAGTGAATATGAAGAATCTTATAACAAATTAAATGCTTTGTTAAAAGCTATAGGAGGTGATATTTAATGATATTACTTATAGACAATTATGATTCTTTCACTTATAATCTTTATCAGTATATTGGAATGTTCGACAAAGATATAGTTACATTAAGAAATGATGTAGTTAATACAGAAAAAGTTTATGAATTAAATCCAAACAAAATAGTAATTTCACCGGGACCAAAAACACCTGCTCAAGCAGGTAATTGTATAGATATTATTAAAAATGTTGGTGATAAAATTCCTATATTAGGTGTATGTTTGGGGCATCAATCTATAGCTTATGCATATGGTGCTACTATTTCAAATGCAAAACAAATTTATCATGGTAAAAAATCAATGATTAAACACAATGAAATGGGAATTTTTAAAGGATTAAAAAACCCAATGGAAGTTTGTAGATATCATTCACTTTCAATTGTAGAAAGTACTTTACCTGATTGTTTAGAAATTACGGCTAGGACAGATGATGGAGAAATAATGGCAATTCAACATAAAACTTATAATATAACTGGATTACAATTTCACCCTGAATCAATCTATACACCTGATGGTATTAAACTTATAGAAAATTTTGTGAGGTGTTAAAATGATACTAGATGATATAGTTTTAAAAAAAAACAAAGATTTAAAGAATATGAAAGATATTGAACAAACAAATTTTTCTCCTGTACCAAGCTTTTATAATGCAATATCAAAACAAGGGTTATCAATTATAGGAGAAATAAAAAAGGCATCACCATCAAAAGGAATAATAAAAGAAGATTTCAACCCTGTAGAATTAGCTAAACAATATGAAACTTGTGTTGATGCTATATCTGTACTTACAGAAGAACATTTTTTTAAAGGAAAAAATGAATATTTAATTAATGTACATGACTCTGTTAACCTACCTATTTTAAGAAAAGATTTTATAATAGATAGTAAACAAATAAAAGAAGCTAGAAATATTGGCTCTAGTGCTGTTCTTTTAATAGTTGCTATACTTGAACCCAAACACATTGAATCATTTATAAAGTTGGCAACCGAATTACAAATGGATTGTTTAGTTGAAGTTCATACTAAAGAAGAAGTAAAGATTGCCTTAGATTCAGGGGCAAAAATAATTGGTATAAATAATAGGGACTTAAAAACTTTTAAAACAGATTTAAACACTACTTTAGAACTTCGACAACTTATATCTAAAGATATATTAGTTGTTAGTGAAAGTGGTATAGATACAACAGATGATATAAAACTATTAAAGAGTGCAAATATAAATGGAATACTAGTGGGTGAAAGTTTTATGAGAACAAACAATATACAACAAAAAGCTTTGGAATTTAGGAATGCATATGATTAAAATTTGTGGATTAAAAACAATAAAAGATATTGAAATAGTAAATAAGTATGATATTCACTATGTAGGATTTATATTTGCAAAAGGTAGTAAAAGAGAAATTTCAATCGAGCAAGCAAAAGAAATGAAAAAAGTTTTAAATCCCAATATAAAAGCTATTGGAGTGTTTACACACACACCAATTGAACAAATAAATTATATAGCTGATTATTGTAATTTAGACATTATACAATTACATTCAGATGAAAGCCCTGAAATGTGTAAAATGGCAAATAGACCTGTTTGGAAAAGTATTTCTATCAAATCAGAAGATTCAATTTTAGATATTCAAAAGTATAACATGTGTCAAGGTATATTACTTGATACATTTAAACAAGGAATACTTGGAGGAAGTGGAGAAACTTTTGATTGGAATATAGTCAAAGATTTATCTTCTAAACATTTTATTATACTAGCAGGTGGACTTAATTCTAATAATATAAAAAAAGCTATAGAAATTGTTAACCCTCATGTAGTAGATATAAGTTCTGGTGTAGAAACAAATAATACAAAAGATGAACAAAAAATAAAAGAGTTAGTTAATTTATTTTAAAAATGATATAATTTTATTTTGTAGGGCTACTAATAATGTGCTTAAAAAACCTTGACACTTTTTAAAAAGTGTTAACAAAAATTAAAGGCCTAGAAAACATGCTTAAATATAGTAAATTCAAAGGTAAAACACACCAAACATGCTTAGAGAATCGTGACACTTTTTAAAAAGTGTCACGGAATTTTGAATTGTTAAAAATAATAGAAGAAGATTACCAAATATTAATTAATATTTAAAAATAATTAGGAGGATATAAAAATGGATTTCGGAGAATTTGGTGGGCAGTTTGTGCCTGAAACATTAATGAATGCATTAAATACACTTACAGAAACATTTGAAACTTATTGCAGTACACAAGAATTTAAAGATGAGTATATGTACTATATGAAACAATATGTAGGTCGCCCATCTCCTTTGTATTATGCTAAAAGATTAAGTGAAAAATTAGGTGGAGCAAAAATTTATTTAAAACGTGAAGACTTAAATCATACTGGAGCACACAAAATTAATAATGTTATAGGTCAAATTCTTTTGGCTAAAAAAATGGGTAAAACCAGAGTAATAGCCGAAACTGGAGCAGGGCAACATGGAGTAGCAACAGCAACTGGAGCTGCTTTATTTGGTATGGAATGTGAAATATTTATGGGTGCAGAAGATATTGAAAGACAAAAATTAAATGTATTTCGCATGGAGCTTTTAGGAGCAAAAGTAAGATGTATAAAATCAGGAACAAGTACATTAAAGGATGCTACAAATGCAGCTATTAGAGAATGGGTTGCTAGTGATGATAATACTTTTTATGTAATAGGTTCAGTTGTAGGACCACACCCATATCCAACAATGGTTCGTGATTTTCAAAAAATAATTGGTGAAGAAACTAAAAAACAAATGTTAGAACAAGAAGGAAGATTACCAGATACAGTTGTAGCTTGTGTTGGCGGTGGTAGTAATGCAATGGGTATATTCTATTCATTTATAGAAGATAAAGAAGTAGAGCTTATTGGTGTTGAAGCTGGTGGTCTTGGTTTAGAATCAGGAAAGCACGCATTAACATTTGGAGCAGGACGTGTTGGTGTATTACATGGAATGAAAACAATGTTATTACAAGATGAAGAAGGTCAAATAATGCCGGTGTATTCAATTTCTGCTGGATTGGATTATCCGGGAGTAGGACCAGAACACGCTTATTTAAATCAAATTGGTAGAGTAAAATATAATTCTGCAACTGATAAAGAAGCATTAGAAGCATTTTCTGTTTTATGTCATACAGAAGGAATTATACCTGCACTTGAAAGTTCTCATGCTATAGCTGAAGTTATTAAAATAGCACCTACTATGAGTAAAGATAAAATTATAGTTGTTAATTTATCAGGTCGTGGAGATAAAGACGTTCATACAATTGCAAAATATATGGATAAAGAATTTTAATAAAGGGGGATTCTTAATGAATAGAATAGACAAAAAGTTTAAAGAGCTTAAAGAACAAAATAAAAAAGCTTTAATACCATATGTAACAATAGGTACACCAAACATAGAAAAAACTTCTGAAATTGTAATTGCTATTGACAGGGCTGGAGCTGATATAATAGAAATGGGTATACCATATTCTGACCCATTAGCAGATGGACCAGTTATAGAAGAATCTAGTTTATGGTCTTTAAATAATGGATTTAAATTGTCACATGCATTTGAATGTGTAAAAACTATAAGAAAAGAAAGTCAAATTCCAATAGTATTTATGGTTTACTATAATACTATATTTGGTTATGGTAGAGAAAAATTTATTAACGCATGTGTAGATTGTGATATTGATGGACTTATTATTCCTGACTTACCATTAGAAGAACAAGATGAAATACAAAGTTATTTAGAAAATACACATCTTGAATTAATATCTCTTGTAGCAATTACTTCAAAACAAAGAATACCTGTAATATCTAAACAAGCAAAAGGATTTATTTATTGTATATCTTCACTTGGAGTAACTGGAGTACGTAACCAATTCCATGATGAAGTAATGGATTTTCTTAAAGAAGTTAAAGACCAAACAGATTTACCTACTTGTGTAGGCTTTGGAATATCTAAAAAAGAAGATATAGAAAAATTTGAACCATTCGTTGATGGTTGCGTTGTAGGTTCAGGTTTAGTTAAAAGAATACGTGAAACTGATGGAGATATAGACGAAGTTGTTAAATTTATAAAAGATTTAAAATCATAATATCTAATAAATAAAAAGATAGATTAAGGTCTAATGTTATTAAGATAAGTAAAGCAAATAAAGTAAACAAGATTTTTTCTTTTTTGTTTTAATTTTAACTTGATTACGTTAGAATAAAATTTATCTTTTTTTATTTGTTATATATTTTAAATATTTATATAATATTTTTATATAAATTTTTATTGACAAGTTTAATTATAATAGATAATATTGTATATATAAAATATTTTTTTGCTTTATTTACTATAATATTTAGCAAAAACTTATAAATTCATAACATAGGAGGAATGATAAGATGAACTTGATTGGAAATGGTGTTTGTAGAGGAATTGTATTTAGAAAATGTGTTGTGTTTGTAGTTGTTTTTAGTCTTTTTGTAGGGAATTTGATAGGAATTAAAATTGAAGTTAAAGCAAATATGGGGAAGGTAGGAGAATATCAAACAATTGCAGCAGGAGATTCAATAACGGCTGCTATAGATAATAATAATTCGCTATGGGCTTGGGGTGGACCAATTGATGTAAATGGTGAAATTGGCAATAATAATCTTGAGAAGACTTTTAAACCAGTTAAAATAATGGATGATGTTATTTCTGTTTCAATAGGTGGTGGGTTTGCTAGTCCCGTTCATATTGTAGCAATAAAAACAGATAATTCTCTTTGGGCTTGGGGATACAACAATTTTGGGCAGATTGGAGACGGCACTACTGAAAATAGAACTAAGCCAGTTAAAATAATGGATGATGTTATCTCTGCTGTTGCTGGCTCTTCTTGTACATTTATAATAAAATCAGATAATTCACTTTGGACTTGGGGAATTGATAATTCAATTCCATATAATGAAACCGAAACAAGACTAGAGCCAATTAAAATAATAGATGATGTTATTTCTGTTTCATCAAGGCATGATAGCATTTTTGTAATAAAAACAGATAATTCACTTTGGATTTATGAAGGAATTTTTCATTATAATATAGATATTACACAGGATATTCCACAAGATATTGCATATCCATTTATAAAAATAATGGATAATGTTATTTCTATTTCTGCTGGTTCTCATCACGATACAACAATAATAAAATCAGATAATTCACTTTGGATTTTGAGGTATAATATTATTAATAATATTAGTGCCATTAAAGATAGGTATAACTTTATAAACGTAATGGAAGATACTATTGCTGTTTCTGCTGGTGGTTATCATAATACAGCAATAAAATCAGATGGTTCTCTTTGGGCTTGGGGAGAAAATAGATTTGGACAACTTGGAAATGGTAGTACTGAAGATAAAACTAAACCAGTTAAAATAATGAAGGATGTTATAGCTGTTTCTGCTGGTGCTCATCATACAATAGCAATAAAGTCAGATGGTTCTATTTTTACTTGGGGAATTAATTCAAATGGGCAACTTGGTGATGGTACAAAAACTACTTTGCCTATTTATGACTGGACTTTAAATGAACATGTTGGAGAGATTAACAATAACAAATATACTCCAACAAAAATAGATTTTACTGCAAAAATCCCAGACCACATCAAAATCAATACAGGCAATACTGACTATTCAATGACAATTAACAACAAAAAAATAAACAATATAACTGAATTGAATACTGGCTTTTATGGTAACTTAAATGACATAATGGATGCTTTTAAATATGGAATTGTAAAGAATGAATTTATTACTCCTATTAATGGTAGAGGAACGTCATATGTAGGTAAGAATGGTTTTATTACTTCTATTTCAGAGGTTGAATCTGACGCTATACCAATTTCAACAGCAGAAGAACTTAGAAAGATTGTTTCAGGTAAAAGTTATTATTTAACACAAGATATAAATTTGAGTACATATAATGATGGCATTTGGATACCAATAGATATACCTAATTATTCTGGCAAAATTACACTTGATGGACAGGGACATAAAATAATTAATTTAAATATCCAACAAGATAGATTTCCAATGTTTTCAATATGGCAACAAGCACAAGTTTCTAAACAATCAGAAAATGAATTGAAAGCATATTCGGGTTTATTTGGAAAAGTTGAAAACCAATTAGTTATTAAAAATTTAGGACTTCAAATAAAAGATGGTGGAAGTGTTAGTTGTGCTAATTATAATAGTAATTATGCTGGTGGATTTGTTGGTTATGGTAATAATATAACCATTGAAAATAGTTATAATTCAAATAATGTTTCAGTTTATATTCACAATACAAATGGTTATTTCATAGGAGGATTAATTGGTTATAGTGAAAATAACACAATAATAAAAAATAGCTATAATAATGGTAATATAAATCAATTTATGAATGGATATGATATAACTTATTGGATTGGTGGACTTTTAGGGCTTGGTTCAATTGATAGTGTAGTATCAATTGAAAGCAGTTATAATGTTGGTTATATTAGCCATACATATTCTAGTTCTAACCTTGCTGGTACTAAGGATTTTGTTGGTGGATTAGTTGGTGCCTGTTCGGAAGTTGAATTTATTTCATCATGTTATTATCCAAATTCAAGCTTCTATTCAAATGCTGTAGCTTATTCAAAGAAAACCACAAATTTAGAAAATACATTTAAAGTAACTAAATCTAATATTACAGAAAAGAATCCTAATATTTATACATATAAAACAGATGCATTTGTATATGTTAAAATTTATGATTACTATATACATTTTGATTATAGAGATAGAAGTGTAGGAGATACAATAACAGGTTCTGTAAAAAGGAATAATGTTGATAAATATTATATTTTAGCACATTTATCTGAACAAGGGATATTAATTAATCCTTTAGATTTAGAAATACTAACTCAAGGTTCTTTGTGGTGGTCAAAATCTAAAATTCCTAACGGTATAAATATTATAACTTCCGATGAGCCATTTAAATCATCAGATGTTACTACAGGAAATCTTAAACTTGCAGATGATATTTATGAAGAATTAAAAAGAAATTTAAATCCTGTAGAAGCAATTATTCAACTATATGATATTTTAGGTACAAGTGATAATGCAGTTAATTCATTAAGTTCTTTTGATAAGTATATAAAAATTAATGAGATTAACGTTCAAGAAGAAGTCTTTGGTAGTGGTTTATCTAATGTAGTTGGTAAAATAAGTGACCTTCTTATGATTATTGACATGGCTATTACAGAAATATCTATTTATCAACTTGAAGGTTATCTTCAAGATAAGATTAATAATAGTGATGATAAAGTTAAAAATAAAGCTGAAAATTTAAAATCAGATTTATTAAAATTAAAGGGAGATGTTATATCAAATAATGATTATATTTTGTTAGATAACCAAATTTTATCAGTTGTATATGCAGTTCATCCTGCTGTTGGTTTTATATGTACTATAATGATAACAGGAGAAAAGATTTTAGGTATAAATGAATTAGAGAATAAAACAAAAAAACTAGAAGAAAGATATCAAGATTTAAAATCTCAAATTATTAGCTTTTTAGATACTTATTAAATAAAAGCTAAATTATAATTTGTTGTGATTAAACAATGGATTTAAATTATTACAGAAATTAATTCAAAACAAAATAAAGAAGTTAAAGACCAAACAGATTTACCTACTTGTGTAGGCTTTGGAATATCTAAAAAAGAAGATATAGAAAAATTTGAACCATTCGTTGATGGTTGCGTTGTAGGTTCAGGTTTAGTTAAAAGAATACGTGAAACAAATGGAGATATAGACGAAGTTGTTAAGTTTATAAAAAATTTAAAATCATAATAATTATAAGGAATGGATGAATCCATTCCTTATAATTTTAAAAATTTGAGAGTAGTTACTAAAAGATAGATTTTTTTAAAATTATGTTCAAAATCTCTTTACACTTGCGTTGCAAGTGTAAAGAGATTTTGCCTCTTAATATTATTTTGTTGATTTTATTTTTATTGATTTTACAATGAATTCGCAAGTTTTAAATAAATAATTAAACATGAAAACATTTATGCTTACAAAAAAGTGTGAAATAAATGAATGCTTTTAAAGCTTGAAAATTACAGGGTTAATCAGATATTGCAAATAAAATAAAATAATTTGATGAATTCTTAGAATATTTCAAAATGTTTCTTTATTTATCTTTAATTAACTACTCTCAAAAATTTAATAGTCATATATAAAAACTGCAGATATGTATGGAAAACTCCCTAGAATTTTTGACATTATTATATTTTTATCAATAATTTATAAATCTATTTATTATTGAAAATATATATTTATACTGTTATAATAATTTGAGAATGTTTAGCTATAATATTTTATAGTTAATAATTCTTTTAGCTTTATAATCAAAACATCATTTTATTTAATATTTTCTATTTTTAAAATAGCAATTTATAAGGAGGCTTTTTATGCCATTAAATATTAAACTTGTAAGTTCTTTAGAAAAGATATTTCCTAAGTCAGAACCTAAAGTATATAAATCAGATATTACACCAACTATGTTAAAGGGTGAAGTATATTCATATCAAATAGCATATAGTGGACCACCTACAGATTATAGTAGTCCTTGGTTATATGTAGAAATAGAATCTCCTATTAAGGAATTAATTGATATAAAAAAAGTTGACTTAGTACCTGCTGATTATACAGCTCCATTTGATGCAGATGAAAATTATTTATTAACTGAACCTGCTTTAATTCCTGATATTCTTATGCCATTAGATAAAATTACTCTTAAATGTGTATCTAATTATTGGCAATCACTATGGGTTTCTATTGATACAACAAAAAATGCTAATGCTGGTATATATGAGATTAAAGTTTTATTTAAAAATAAAGCTGGTGTTTTACAAGGAGAATCTACATTCACAATTGAAATTTTAAATATTGAATTACCTAAAACAGATTTTATTTTAACAAATTGGTTTCATGCTGATTGCATAAGTAGTTATTATAAATTTGAAATTTTATCAGAAGAACATTTTTCAATGATTGAGAAATTTTTAAAAGTTGCATATAATCATGGAATGAATATGATTTTAACACCTTTGTTTACATTACCTTTAGATACTGAAGTTTACGGAGAGCGTCCTACTTTACAATTGGTTGATGTTATAAAAACAAACAATACATATAGATTTAACTTTGATAAACTTAAACGCTGGATTGATATGTGTAAAAACATAGGGTTTGAATACTTTGAAATGAGCCATCTTTTTACACAATGGGGAGCAAATTTCACACCTAAAATTGTGGCTTTAGTAAATAATGAATATAAACAAATTTTTGGTTGGAATGTTTCAGCTAATGATATAAGTTATAAAATCTTTTTAGATAGTTTTTTACCTAAACTTGTTGAATTTTTAAAACAACAAAATATTGCTGATAAATGCTATTTCCACATATCTGATGAACCAAATAAAGATTCAGAGAATAGTTATAGATTTGCTAAAAGCTTAGTTGAAAGTCATTTAAAAGATTTTATTATTATAGATGCTTTATCAGATATTGAATTTTATCAAAAAGGATTAGTCAATAATCCTGTAACTGCAAATAATCATATTGAACCTTTTTTAGATGCTAAGGTTCCAAACCTTTGGACTTATTATTGTGTTGCACAAAGTAAAGAAGTAAGTAATCGCTTTATGGCGATGCCAAGTGCAAGAAATCGTATTATAGGAACACAATTATTTAAGTTTGATATTAAAGGTTTTTTACATTGGGGATTTAATTTTTACTATTCTCAATTTTCAAAAGAAGTTATAAATCCATTTAGAGTAACAGATGCTGGCTGTGCATTTCCTGCTGGTGACCCATTTTTAGTATATCCGGGTGAGGATGGTCCAATAGATTCTATAAGATTAAAAGTATTTACAGAAGCAATATATGATTTACGTACTATGCAATTTCTTGAAAAATTAACTTCAAAAGAATATGTAACGGAACTTATAGAAAAAAATTTAGATGAACCCATAACATTTATTAAATATCCTAAAGAAGCAGAATATATTTTAAATTTAAAACAAATACTTAATAATAATATAAAGAAATATTTAAAATAAATTTTTCGATAATAAAAAGTAACTTCTTAAAATTAAGAAGTTACTTTTTTTATTATTTACTATTATTTTTTTCTTCAAATTCTAAAATTAATTTTTCTAAAAGGCTTGTTTGACTTGATAGTTCCTCGCTTACAGCAGCATTTTCTTGAGAAGTTGCACTGTTTTGTTGTATAATATCAACCATTTTACCCATATCAGCATTTAATTTTTCAAAATGAGATATTTGTTCAATAGATGATTTTTCAATTATTTTTGTATTCTCATCACTTAAAGATATACCATTTACAATTGTTTTAAATGTATTTGTTGTTTGATGAACAATTTGTTCACTTAATTCAGCTTTTTTCAAAGAGTTTTCTATTAAAATATTACTATATTTAGCCGCCTCTGTGCTTTTAGTTGCAAGTTCCCGAACAGCCTCTGCAACAACTGCAAACCCTTTTCCTGCTTCTCCAACTCGTGAAGCTTCAATAGCAGCATTTAAAGCCAAAATATTTGTTTGAAAAGCTATATCATCAATACTCTTAATTATTTCATTAATAGAACGAGTTGATTCAGCCATTTCATTAACTGATTGAAACATTTTTTCCATTTGAGTATTACCTAATTCAGCTTCAAATTTTATTTTATCTGTTACAGAAGAAGCTTGTTTTGCTAAATTTGAAGTTAGTTTTGATTTATTCGATAAATCAGTAAATGCTTTTGAAAGTTTTTCAATAAATTCATCTTCAAAAGCTGCATCTTGAGCAATATGTTGACTACTTTGTGCTAAATTTTCAGCAACCGTAATAAAACTATTACATAGTTCTTTTATTTTATTTACAAACTTAATTTTTTTTGCTTGATCTTTAATTAATGAAATATCTTGAACAACTTCAATATGACCTACTTTTTGATTGTTTTCATCAAATAAATAATTAGTGTTAACTTGAAAATTTTTGTTTATCTGATTAAAATATGTAATATTTTTACCTGAGCGTAAACAGTTTATTCCGCACTTATCCGTTTTACAAATTCCTGCTCCCCAATTACTACAATGTTTACCTAAAACATCATCTCGTTTAACTTTAAGAATATCTTCTACAGGTTTATTAATAAAAGTCCAATTCATATTATTATCTGTTACAGATATCGGAAACGGGATAGAATCTAACATACTTTCATACCAATATATTTTTCTTTTAACTTCTTTAATTATTGATGTAAAAATAAAAATAATTATACTAATACTTGCTATTAATAAAGTTGTTACTAAGATAATATTTTGTTGTGCTTTATACAGTTGTATAATTGCAACTAAACCTATAACTACAATTAATAATACAATTATAATAAAATGGATGATTAACTTTTTCTTCATAAATATCAGAACTTATAAACAATTAATATCGAAATTAAGAATTTACTGTTCTTTACTCCCTCCTTTAAAAACATATAAAAATATACTAAATAATCATTATTTTTTAGCTATATTTAATTATATACTGAATTATTTTTATTGTCAACGTAAAATAATAATCCTAATTTAATTAAATTATATAACTTAATTTTCTTAATTTTTGAGTTGTTTCTATTTATTATTTAAGAATAATGAGTTTTATTCTTATCAAATATTACTGTCGATTTATATAAAATAAAAGATTTTTAGCTCCAATAATATAGCTAACTAAATTTATTATTTAGTAGATTTTTATTATAGCTAAATGAAAAAAATTGTGGTAAAATATAGGCAATAAACTTTTTTTAAGTTTATTAAATATAAATAATATCATTTTTAAATCATAAGGAGTTATATTAAATGCAAATAGGATATTTAGGACCTAAAGGTACATTCTCAGAAAAAGCAGCAATTTGTTATTTGCCTAATAGTGAAAGAATAGCATATCAATCAATAAGTGAAGTAATACAATCTGTTAATACAAATAATATTGAATTAGGAATTGTTCCTATAGAAAATTCTATAGAAGGAACAGTTAATGAAACGATAGATATGCTTATTTTTAATTCAAATGTAAAAATTATAGATGAGATAATTATTTCCATAGACCAAGATTTTCTTGTATCTAAAAATTATAATGGAGAAAAAATTACTAAAGTTCTTTCTCATCCTCAAGGATTAGGGCAGTGTAGAAACTTTTTAAATTCTATGTATCCTGATAGTGAACAAATAAGCACTAAATCAACAGCAGAAGCTGCTAGATTAACCTCAGAAAGTACTGAACCATTAGGTGCTTTGGGCAATTCTTTATGTGCTGAATTATATAATATGAAAACTTTACATAAAAAGGTACAAGATAACAAAACTAATGAAACAACATTTATAGTAATATCAAAAAATAATAATTTACAAAATATAAATGGTAAATTTAAGACAAACATAGCATTTAGTACTGTTAATAGACCAGGAGCTTTATTTAAAATACTTAATATATTAGAATTATGGGATATAAATATGACTAAAATTGTTTCAAGACCAATGAAAGATAGTATTGGAGAGTATGCTTTTTTCGTTGAAGTTGAAGGAAATATAATTGATTCTGATATACAAAATGCTATTAAAATGATACAAAGAAAAACATCTTTTTATAAAATATTTGGGTCATATAATATTTTTACAAAGTGATTTGATACTATATAAACGAATTTAATTTATAAACAGAAAGGAATGGTTATAATTATGGCGATAATTGACAAAGAATTAGATATAACCAAAAATATAAAGATAATAGAATCACTAAAGTGTGAGCTTCTGTCAGATTTAGCACAATTATTTGTTGGTATGAATGACCCAATGTCAACAGAAGCTACTGAAAAAGATGATATACTTGCAAATATAATTATGGTTACATATATGTTAGCAAAAAAACTTGGTGTACCCTATCATGCCTTGGATATGAAAATACTAAATAGATTAAAGTTGGGTATCTTAGAAAATGATAATGATTGGTATTCAGAACTTGTAACACTTTCCAAGCATATTGAGAAATCAAGAAAATTAAGTTAGAGAGTAATATCCGTCAATAACTTATGATTTTCGTCACGAGTAATTAAAAGAACCCCATTTACTATTCAACTAAATTTTGAATGTGAAAATAAAACTTTAGGTGTTGATGCAGGAAGTAAAACGATAGGTTTATCTGCAATAACTGAAAAATTTGAATTATTTTCATCTAAAGTAATTTTAACAAATGATATTGTTGATTCGATATCAACAAGACGTGAAACAAGAAGAACGAGAAGAAATAGACTGAGATATAGAAAAGCAAGATTTTTAAATAGAACTAAATCTAAAAACAAAGGTTGGTTAGCTCCAAGTATAGAAAACAAGATAAATACTCATTTAAAAGTAATAACTGATATACATAAAATTCTACCAATATCAAAGATTATTGTATAAGTTGCAAGTTTTGATATTCAAAAAATAAATAATCCAGATATACAAGGAAAAAAATACTAAAATGGTCATCAATTAAATTTTTGGAATATAAGAGAATATGTATTATTTAGAGATGAGCATAAGTGTCAAGGTGAAAAGAATTGCAAAAACAATATTTTAAATGTTCATCATATAGAAAGTAGAAAAACAGGTGGAAATGCACTAAATAATTTAATAACTTTATGTGAAGAATGTCATAATAATTATCATAAAGGAACTTTAAAACTTAACTTGAAAAGAGGAAAATCATTTAAAG
>CAZWZB010000011.1:0-96943 GCA_964638835.1 uncultured Eubacteriales bacterium
AATCTCTTGTTTTACTACTAATCAAATATCCTTTTTGCCTCATATATTCAAATAGTCTTTTTTCTCCTATATCTATTCCATTTTGTGCAAGTATCTTTGCCATCTCTCTTATCAAGATGCATTTATTTGTCCTTTTTACTGCATTTGCAAACTCTACTGCTGGTTGTTGTTCTTCAACTACTAATTCTAACTCTTTATTTTTTTGTTCTAGTAACAATCTTGCTTGTTCTTCTTCTATCCATTTTTTAGCTCTTTCTACTGGGTCGGATATCATGTAACTATCTTTTGGTATTACAGAACTTATTGCTATAACTTTAAAATATGTATCAACTAACTTTTCATAAACTTCCCATGCCTTATCTGTATTAATACTTTTAGCATGAAGTAATGCTCCTTTTTCTGTCCAAAGGTAAAACTTATTAATGTTTGATGGCAATTCGTGAATTTCACGAAACGCCTTTAAATCTTCATTTTGTAATAAAAAATAATGCTTACCCAATATATAGTGTTGCTTATTTGAATTGAAATTATATGATATAGCTTTATTGTCTGTTTCATACGCCTCTGCTAATTGTTGGCTTGTTAATACCATTGTGTTTTTATATTCTATTTTTATTATCTCTTGCATATTATTTGTCTCCTTTCAACATATCTAAAGTTTTTATATATTCTTGTAAACTTTGTTGATCATCAATTACCATTTGTATCCTCTTGGCTATAAGCTTTTTTAACATCGTATTTGATATATTAAAACGACCTATGTTAGCACCTATATCTGCACCTATGTACTTGAGTATTCGTTTTTGTGTTGCTGTATCTAAATTTTCATATACCCTATAATTTGCCTTTTCATTTTCAGTTAATTTAGTCATTAGAAACACCATCTTCCTTAATGTTTCTTTTTTCTAACCATTCCCATAAAACTCTAACAATAAGACCATTTAATGTTACCCCATATTCTTTAGCTGAATTTTTTAAACTTTCAAATAATGTTTGTGGCATTCTTAAAGTCTTTGCTGTTATTTTATTCAAGTTATCAACTCCTTTGTTTAATATCTAAGTGATATCTAAATAGTATCATAAATTTTACAAAGTGTCAATATCTTTTTGAAATCATTTTGATATCTTTTTGAATACTTGTTTTTTTGATATCTTTTTGATATAATAATATCAATATTATTAATAAAGGAGTTGATATTATGAGTACTCAAGCTAATCCATATCCTTTAAGAATAGATAAAGAAGTACTAGATAAAATCAAATTTATATCTAAAGAAAATGGACGTTCTACAAATAAAGAAATAGAAATTATTTTAAAAAGCATAATCTTTAAATATGAAAAGGAAAACGGTGAAATTCCTAATCCCAATTAAGCCCTTTTCTTAAAAGTATTATTAACATAGCATTAAAACTAAGACCTTTTTTGTCCGCCTGCCTTTGTATTTCTTCCCTTAATTGCTTAGGTAGACGGATTGTTATTTGTTCCCTTTTCAAAGTTTCACCTCATTTCTTGTAGGTTGTTCTGATAACCCAAAGATTAGTTAAAGCTTGCCCCCTATTAGGGGGTTTAGTTTTTAAGGTAAATATTAATACCCTACCCACCCCGATAAATTCGAGGTGACGCTCACAGCTTAAAGGTCTATTTATAGTCGCCGTGACGACTTTGTTTACATCTTTTAACGCATTAATTCAGGTTCCAAGTCATAGAACTTAACATATAACTTAAGTTCTATAAACTTTAACTCATGAGGGGTACCATCTTTTGATAGGATTTGTTTTATTAATGCTCTTGCACTCATAAGCTCAAAATCCATATCTTCCATTTCGTCAATTTCACATTCTAATTTGGAAACCTCTTCTTCTAACTTAGCTAATCTTTCAGTTTTTAACATAAATTCTTTTGCTCTTAAATCTTCTAGTTTGATTATTTTTTTTTCTAAACCTATCAATCTTTCTATATCTATTTTACATTCTTCTTCTATTGTTTTTTTTGTATCCATTGTAGTATTCTCCTCACATATTCATTTTATTTTTTATCTTTGCTATAATAATTATTGTTTCTTACGTTTTTATAATTTTCTTCAGCTTTGAGTATTTCTTCAGGATTTCCGTTCTTTTGGGCTACCCTCAATAGTTCATAGGCTTCACGAATAATTAATGAACCATATAGTTTGTAATTTAACATTTCTAATAAGTCGTTTATTTTATTTATAACTTTTGGGGTGTTTTTGTATTTATCATCACCAAAATGTTCTAATAGCCATTTTATAGCTTTAACATCTTCAATTTCTATTTGGAATAACTTTCTTTTGTCTTCCACATTATTTATCTCCTTGTATATGTAAGTTATTTTATTTAATCATTACCTTCACAAATTATATTAACACCTTCTATTCTTAAATCATTTATTAAGTTTGAATCCTCTGAATTTGAAACATATTGTTCACCATAAATTGATTTATATTTATAAGTAAAATCTTTTTTTAATATAGGTTTAAGAACAAATAATTTACCTGTTCTTTCTTCTAATGATTTTGTTAATTTATCAATAACTTCTTTGTTTTTTAACATGGACATTTCAAAATTATTATTGCATATAATATAATAATAATTATCTCCTAAGTAGCCTGATGAAATTGAAGATAATCGTATTCTTTTACTAGTTTCTGCACTAAAGATACTAGCTGTTACACTGCTCCAAATACTTAAAGCTTCTTTTATATCTTCTGGCACTTTTGGTTTTTCTTTATAAAATATTTCTGAAAAATTAATATTATTTAATGATGTACAATTAGTTATATCTAACTTTGTAATTGGACTTCCTACACAAAAAAACCAATTTAATTTTGTACATTCACTAAGATTAAGGCTTGTTAATCTATGATTATACTCACAACAAAAACTTTCTAAGTTAGTACACCTACTTAAGTTTATTTCTTCTACACCACTAACCTCACAAAAGAAGTCTTTTAATTCTGTGCAACCACTTAAATCTATTTTTCCACCATAAAGTTTCCTAGCAATTGTAAATCCTATAAGCCTTTTTTCTTCATCATTACTCCAGGTAGCAATTTCCCATGTAGTAGGGTCTTCAAAGTCCTTTTCCCATGACATCCAATCATAATTGCTAGATTCACCATCATCGCCATCCATTTGCATTAAAAAATTTAAAGCTTTATTATAATCATTTTGGTTGTATTTAACTTTATTTTTTGTAATAAATTTATTATTATAAATTCTAACATCCATCTTTCTATACCCTCCTTTCATATGTATTTGTACTGCTAAACAGTGTGCAGGAATCGAACCTGCTAACCATTCACTGTGAGTTGTTTCTTTTTTGCAGAATATTCTCTTTGATATTTTAAAAGTTTATCCCTGTTTTTTTTATAGTATTGTTTTTTACATTGCTTTATTTTTTCTTTATTTTGTTGCTGGTATTGCTTTTTTTGACATTTAATTTCTTCTTTGTTTTTTTGATTATATTTTTTATGATAGGATTTTTGATATAATTTTGTTTGTTCTTCATTTTCTTTTCTGTGAAAAATAATTTTAATTCTATGTTTTTTGTAGTATTGTTTATTGTAATCTGATTTCTGTTCTTTAATTTCAAAACCAATACAATCAATACAATCTTCATATGTACATTCAAAACATCTTTTATCAATCATTAATATCACTTCCTTTAATAAATTTTAGAATAGTGTGAGAGGCTCGAACTCTCACGCTTTCCATTCACTGTGGTTTATTCAAATGGTAAACCATCATCATGATTTTATTTTTGACTTCCTGTGAAATGATGTTCATTAACTACTACATTTATTGATTTTACGTTTTTACCATCTTTTGTCTTATATGTACTAACCTCCAGACTTCCTGCTATAGATATTAACTGACCTTTTACTAAATACTTTTGTGCAAATTCTGCTAGTTTACCAAAACATACACAATCTATAAAGTTAACTTTTTTATCTTTACTTTGGCTATTAACTGCTAATGTGTATTTAGCTACTGTCATGTTATTGGAGTAAGTTAGTTCTGGGTCTTTTGTTAACCTACCCATTAGTATTACTTTGTTCATTTAAAACACCTCAATTTGTAATGTTATTTAGTTCTTGTTTTATTTCTTCTTGATATTGTATTTTCCTATCACAACAATATCTCATAATCTCCACAGCTTTTTCTTTTGCTTCATTTAAATCTTCAGTATCTAAGCCCATATGATCAAATATATCTTCATTGTCTAAAAACATCTCATCAAATTTGTAACCTTTGCATGTCAAACAATAATCTGAACAAAGTGGATTGTAATACACACCAATTGTTACACCATATCCACATAATTTCATCTCCGCATATTCTTTATTGACACCTATTTTCCATTCAGCCATACTCATTGCTCCCCTTTCAGTTTAAAAACCCTATTGTCCTAACAATACATATTTTTCTTATAATTCTTTGTCTTACCCTATTTAACTTTGCAACCTTGTTTATGTAATTTACGTTTCTATGGTCTTCTTCTAGTTGCTTATTAGCTTCTGTTAATTCCTTATTCACCTTTTCTAGCGAAAGGTTTAACTTGTCTAATTTACTCATTTTATTTTGTAGTGTAGTTAAACTATATGTAATCATTTAATCACTCCTCATTAAAAATCCTCATATTCGTCTTCGCAACCAAATAGTTCATGTTTGCAAAAATCATAATGAAAACAATATTTACACTTACCATCACATGTTAAATGGTCTTCATCTTCTGTATTTGTAGGTTGTCCTACAAAAGGAAGTAAATCTTCTCCAAATTCCTCCATCTAATCACACCCTATTCTTTAATGCCTTCCAACTATTGTTGATATGAAATCTTCTATTTCTTGTAATTCAGAAAGAGTAATATTTGCTTCTTTTGGTATATGTATATGTATATCTGTTTCAACCATTTTAGATGTTTTTTTGCTTTGTGTTGAAAAAAACTCTGTTGAAGCTTCATGTAAAATTTTTAAAGCTAAATCAAATGGTATTACTTTCATTCCTTTTTTTTCTGAAAATTTCAATATCATTTCAGCATATGAACGTGCTTCTTCTTCAATACTTTTCTTAATTTCTTGAAAGTTTTCTGGTTTTTTGTATTTTCTTTTTGTTTTCATTGTTTGCTTATCTCCTTATTAGTTATTTTTGTTACTTAAACAGTAGGGGAGAATCGAACTCCCCTTTAACTCCAGTTACTGTGGTTTATTTTATGTATCCCTCTTGTACTAACTGTTCAATAACCATTTCTTGTTGGTCTAATGGTATATACTTTTGAAGTAGTGCATTGAAAATACCAGTTCTAAAATTTTGAAATGCTTTCTCAACACCATTACCATTAGTTCCAGGGTCAAAATTTGTTGCTATAACTATATTACTTTTTCTTGTTTCCATACATACTCACCTCTTTTTTATTTGATTGTATGTATATCTAAAATTGTCTTATTACTTTATTTTGCTTTTTGAATATTACTTAATTTTATATGTAAAATTTTGTTGATTTTTATTATTATGTCCTTTACAATGAATGTATCAGTTCTTACACAACTGAAATTTACTGTAAAGGAGGTGTTAGTATGATACATAAACCTAAAATAATAGTTAATATAAAACATAAAACAGAAGAAGAGATAAAACAAATTTATGATACTCTTAATTCTCTTGGTTGGTGTTTTATCATGATTGGGGGACCTCCTGGTCTTAAAACTGGTTATCATTTTGAATGGAAAAAAGATTCTCCCCCTATCTATCCTGAAAATTTAGAGCATATTATTTCAAAATATTAATAACTTCTTTTTTATTTAATTCCACTACAAATTTTACCTTTTCGCCTTTCTTGTAGTGGAATTTTATTTCTTTTTCTTTGAATAATTCTTTTACTTTCTCTTTTGATACTCCACATATTGTGAATTCAACTTCCCAACCTGTTAACATGAATTCAATTATTTCTTCAAATGATTTCTCTTTTAATGCCCATGGTTCTATTTCAGCAAACCATTTTAATTTATCTTCATCTTTTTGTAATATGTATTCTAAAAGTTCTTTTCTGTTAATGTTTATTTTTTCTATAGTTAATACTTCTTCCATATTTTCACCTCATTTCATAATATATTCTTCTATATCAAATTCCACTATAAAGGTTACATCATTATCTTTCTTGTAGTGGAATTTTATTTCTTTTTCTTCAAGAATTTTTTCAGTAATCATTCTAGCTGCATCTTCAGTTATACCATGAGATATTAAATCATAACTTATCATAACTGCAATATTTTCCATCACCTCAGCAAATATATCTTCCTTTAGCGACTTTGACATATAGGTTATTTCAGTTTTAACTTGGTTGTAGTCTTTAAATTTTCCTATGTACTTATTTTCCATAGCATCACCTCCTCTCAATACCTATGTAAAAACTTGTTGCTTTTTGTTATTATCTCCCTTACAATAAACTTATCAGTTTTCGTAGAACTGAAATCTATTGTAAAGGAGGTGTTAGTATGTTTAAAAACCCTTCTATAACAGTTCAAGTAAGATATAAAACAGATGATGAAAAAGCACGAATTTTCAATAATCTAACTTCTCTTGGTTGGAGTTGCTATGGACAAATGGGTATAGGAACCAGTGGTTATTGTTTTGAATGGAAAAAGGACACTGACCCTATCTATCCCGACCCTAAAGATGTAAATTATACTATTTCAAAAGATTAACAAGTTCTTCTTTATCAAATTCCATTACAAATCTAATTTTTTCATCTTTCTTGTAGTGGAATTTTATTTCTTTTCCATCATAAAGTTCGTTTGCTTTCTCTTTTGATATTCCACAACTTGTAAGTTCATTTTTTAGCCAAAATAACATATGTTCTAGTGTATCTTCAAAACAATGCTCTTTTAATGCCCATGGTTCTATTTCACTCAAACTCTCAATTTTATCTCCATTGATTTTTGATAAATAGTCTAAGAGATATTTTCTATTAACTTCAATTTCCTCTTGAGTCACTATTTTTATCATCTTCTCACCTCCTCTCAATACCTATGTAAAAACTTGTTGCTTTTTGTTATTATCTCCCTTACAATAAACTTATCAGTTTCGCCAAACTGAAATCTATTGTAAAGGAGGTGTTAGTATGTTTGAAAGGTATACTACAGAAGAAGGGAATTTCAGTAATGCAATTGAGAAGATTACTCAATCTTCTAAAAGCTTAGAAGCAATCACAGAATGCGTCGACATTATACAATCTTTTATGGTTAATCATTATAGTTTTAAAAATTTCTATACATGGATAAATAGTCAAATTGACAAATCATTAAAAAATATATCTAGTAGTCAATTTCATGAATTATTAAAATCCAATTTATCAAAACAAGAATCATGCAGAATTATGACAAATGTATTTCTTAGTGAAAATGCTGCAGATATTATTTATAATGGAATGGATATCCCACATCTTTATCTATGTATAAGAGATTGGAGTTATGTTGTTTGGTCTTACTTAGAATAAATCTTTTATATTAATAGATATATCATCTGTACAAGAGCAAAGATTAATCCCTTTGCTCTTTGATATAATTTCAAATTCTAAGTCATCTAAAATTACATTCTCTAAACCGGGTCCTTTGGATTCGTTAACTGATGGATACAACGTTTTATATGGTAGCAATAAAAATTTACAATCTTCAAGCAAGTTTCTACCCTCTTGTGGGTTTTTTATGTATCCCATATCAATTAATTTAAGTACAGCTTCTTCATGCAACATAGTTGAAAAAAAGTATTTTTCACCATCAATATCTCCTCGTTTATATAGGTCGCCATATACATCTAACGAACCTACCATTACTAATTTGTCTTTTAATATTAACATTACTTTAAAAACAGTTACTTTTACTCGTGTTTTTTTCTCGTCCATCTTCTCACCTCCTTTCAATACTTATGTAAAATATTGTTGATTTTTATCACTTACTCCTTTACAATAAGTTTATCAGTTCTTACACAACTGAAATTTACTGTAAAGGAGGTGTTGTTGTATGACTTTGGAACTTGAAGACAAAGAAATTATATTTATATATGGACATTTTAAAAAACAAATATGTAAATTAGAAGAAATGAAATCTTCTCCTGATTGTCCTATTGAAAAATCATGTATTAAAAAAGATATTAATTTTTATAATAAAATCACCGAATCTATTGCTAAACAATATCCTCAATTAATTCAAATGAACAAATATATCTAAAGTTTAGTATCTTTTGTAAGGTCTATTTCAAAATTGAATTCATTTCTTTTTTGAAGTAGATTTTCCATAAACAAATCAAATTTTAAATCTTTTATAAAATCTTTTCTTCTTTCCTCATATTCTTTTGTTATGAGATTTAGTTGGTATATGTAAACATATTCCTTTGTTTTAACTTCTCCAGCTGCTCCTAAGAATGCACATATACTATTGACATCTATTATATCTGCACATATTTTATAACATGATATTTTAAAATTACTTCTTATGGTTTTTGCTATCATTACTTTGTCTTTCATTTTTACTTCAAAACCAAATTCTATATCTTCATTTCCAAAATCATATATTTGATTTTTACTATCAAAATACTTTTTCATTTCTTCAATATTGTTTATTTCTTTCACTATCTCAAAACCTCCTTTCAATATTTATTTTTACTGCCAAACAGCAGTGGAAACTCGAATTCCACTAACTAAAACTTCTAGTTAAAACCTATTGCTGTAACTTTGAAAATCTTATATATATTTAATTGTCAATGTGCGAATGCTTCTTTGATATTACTTCTAAAACATTTAGGTAATTTCTACCCCCTGTCCTCTCTAATTTAAGAGGACAACGCTCACGGCTTAAAGGTCTATTTATAGTCGCCGTGACGACTGTTTAATGCAGTAAAGGTAGTTATTCTAATTCATACAACTCCTTTTCTAATGCATATAATTCTTCATCTGTTCCATCTTTTTCTTTAAATTTTTCTATTTTATCTAATATTGATGATATTTTATCATTATCGTTACTTAATTCTGATTTTGTTTCTTCCAGTGATGCAATCTGATTAAATAAATTGTTAATATCATCATTTACCATTACTAAACCAAATGACACATTTCCTTGTATTTCTATTGCATGTTTTTTTAATTTTTCTAATCTTTCTATATCCATTGTTATACTTCCTTTCTATATTGGTTTATGCGGGTAGTTTTTTATCTACTTTTAAATAAGCTATTTTTGAAAACAACTCTAATCTTTCTTTACAAGCTTGATAAATATCTTTATAATGTTTTTCTTGTTCCATATTTTCCCTTATACAATTAAGTATTATTTCTTCGATTATAGAGAGATTATTTAACTGTTTTGATGTTATATTATCTCTACTATTAGATTCAATACCTATTGTCTTATTTGCCAATTTACTATATGTAATATAAAGTTTGTCTGCATTTTCGCTTCCTTGTTCTTTTGCATACTCTACTAGTTGTTTTATTATGTCTGTTTCTGATTTTCTGCTTAATTTACTTTGTGTTCGATTTTCTACCCACTGAGTAGTTTGTTTTTCTAATAATAGTTTTTCCATGTAGTTAAAAGCTTCTATATATCTTATTTTAAAATCAAAAGCTTTTTCGCCAGTAAAACCCATTACTAATAATGTAAATCCATTTCTTGTAATCAAATATTCTGGATATGTCTTACCTCTATCATCTGTATAAGTTGTTCCGATAAAATAATTATCTAATTTGGTAGCCGATTTTTCGGCTACGAAAAATTCAATTTGTTTTCTTATGCTATCAAGAACATGCTTATGTTCCTTATTAAATTTTTCTGCTATCACTCTACTACTGACATACACCTTATCATTTTTAGTTGTCAACATTAATTCATTAAACATATTTGTTAACTCCTTTCATGCTGGTTGTTTATCATTAATTTGCATTATTCTAAATTCTAACATACCAATTATTTTTAATTTTTCATCTCTATCCAATAAATTAAAATTTTCTACTAATTGTTTAATTAATACATCATCTTTTTTTGTCAAAAAATCTTCCTTATTCATAAATTCACAACCTTTCTTTTTTTAATTGTTCTGTTTGAATATATAATATCACTCTTTCAGAACATTGTCAATATTATTTTCAAAAAAAAGTTTACAAACAGAACCTTTTGTGCTAATATATTTATAAAGGAGGTGCTAAAATGTCTGAAATACAAGATATTAATGAAAGGTTTAAAAAATTAAGGGAAGTTTTGGAATTAAGCCAAGAACAATTTGGTAAATCAATTGGGCTTTCAAAATCCGGGATATCTAATATAGAAAAAAAATTACGTAATGTAACAGAAAAGCATATAAAATTAATTATTTCTGCTTTTAATGTACGTGAAGAATGGTTGAGATATGGTGAAGAACCTATGTTTATTGCTACAAGAAAAGAAATAACCAACGAATTGGTTAAACAATATGATTTAGATGAGTTGGGTAAAGAGTTTGTAGAAAAAGTACTTTTACTTGATAAAGAGGATATATTAACTCTTATTAAAATATCTGAAGCTATGATTTATAAAAAAAATGGAGAACAATTATCTTCTTCATCACAAAATGAGATTACTTCAACAAACGAAAGTATTCAAACGAAACAAATGTATACAATAACAGGAGAAGTTGAACTTTCCAAAAAAACAGGTTAATACCAGTAGACTTTGTTAAAAGAGAAAGAATTAAATAAATTATTTATTTTTTTTATCTTTTTAGTAGCGATTATTACTTATTATGCAACGAAAATACCAAATAAAAAATAATAACTAATAATTGTTACTATTTTTTACACCTTAAAAAAATATATAACGAAGGTAAATTACTAGAAAGTGCAACTACCAAGGATTACTTGGTAGTTCAAATTTTTTTGTTGATAAAATAATGAAATTTAAAATCAATATCATGTCGCACTTTGTTTAAAGTGCGACACAGCTTTAATTTTTAAATAATTTTTTTGTTATTTTACCCAAACCCACGAATTTTTAATAGTAACAAATTTTTGTTACTATTTTTTTGAGTTATTTTGTAAATTTTCCTTGTAAAATTATATTATATATAATATAATAAATACAATATATCTAACTAAGGAGTGTTAAAAATGAAATCTAAGCTTGAGATAGATAAAGGAAATTATAAAGGTGAAATAAAAAACTATCTTAAAGAACCAACAGATTTATTTATGTGGGAAATCAAATTTCCAGCATCAACAAATGTGTCTAACTACAAGGAATCTGATTTTATAATAACCGATTGCAATAAAAAAATATTTGATTGTGAAATAAAAACAAACATAAAAGATAATTCAATATCAATAATACCAAATAAAAATTACAAGAAAGATACATATTATTACCTCAATATTAATCATAACAATGGGTTATATATTGTTTTTAGAATAGTTGGAGAAACATTTGAAAGTAAAACATTTAAAACACAGGCAGAATTTAATGAGTTTATGAAAAAAGACAAATTAGACAAAGCAGACAACGATGAAATAGATATATCTGTTAAGAATATTAACAAGAATAAAAATAATAAAGAAAAATTAAATTATATAAATTTTAACTATATGAAGTTAATTTTTTGTTGGACTATTGTATTTCTTTTTACTTTTGTTTTTATAGAAATATTTATAAATGTAGGTTTTATCGACTTTTTAGCATCTGTAACTAGCTATATAATGCTTATCACCATACCATCTATAATAATAGTGCTTGAGACAAAAAAATATAACTCAATAAAAGCATACAATAGTGGTGTAACAAAATTTAATAATCAACAATACTCCGAAGCATTAACCGATTTTAATAAAGCACTAAAAATTGATAAAAGAAATGAACCTGCAAAAAAAGCAATTAGTATAACTGAAAAATATAAAACCTAATAAATTACATATTTAAAATAATTTCAATAGTAACGAACATTGGTTACTATTTTTTTTATTTTAAAAGTAAAAATCTACTTTAAAAAGTATATACAATATGATATTATTTATAAGAAATGAAAAAAAAGGAGTGATATCATGGAAAAACTGATAATAGGTCAAAAATTAAAGATATGTGAAGAATTTATCCAAACTAAAATATCAATTAGTTGTAGTAAACCTATAGAATTAGATGTTACTTGTTTTGGAGTAGATAATAAAAACAAATTATCTGATGATAGATATTTTATTTTTTATAATCAACTTCAATCACCAAACGAAGAAATTAAAAAGATATCATCTGAAAATGCCAATGAAAATATATTTGAAGTTCATTTAGATAAATTGCCAAATACTATTAACAAATTAATTTTTACAATTGCAATAGATGGTGATTATGTTATGAATGAAATAGATAATGGATATTTTATACTTTCAGATAAATTAAAATTTGAGTTTGATGGAAGTAATTTTAAAGATGAAAAAGCTATTATTTTAGCAGAGATATATAAGAAAGATAATAATTGGCGTTTATGCATTATAAGTCAAGGATTTAATGGAGGATTAAGTGCATTGCTTAAGCATTTTGGAGGTGTGGAGGAAGAAAATACTTCTCAAGAGCCTGAAAATACTACTGTTATTACTTTAGAACAAAACAATCAAAATGTTTCTAATGAAGAAAGTGAAAATTTAAAAATAAAGAAAAAAACAAAAGAATGTACAGAAAGGAATAAATATATGATAGAAGAATTTGCAAATCAATTAAATCAATTGGCAACAAAAATTTTAGATATTAAAGCAAATATTCAAACAGAAGAAGCAACAAAAATGTCTTTAATAATTCCATTCTTTCAGTTGTTAGGATATGATGTTTTTAACCCAAATGAATTTGTTCCAGAATATATAGCTGATGTTGGAATTAAAAAAGGTGAAAAAGTTGATTATGCTATATTAGAAAACGGAGTTCCAATAATATTAATAGAAGCTAAATGGTGTGGCGAAAAGCTAGAAAAACATGATGGACAATTATTTAGATACTTTATTGCTACTAAAGCTAAGTTTGCTATTTTGACAAATGGAATATATTATAGGTTTTATACAGATTTAGATGAACCAAATAAATTAGATGAAAAACCATTTTTAGAAATCAATATGTTAGATTTGAAAGAAAGTCATATAAATGAACTTACAAAATTTAAAAAAGATAGATTTGATTCAAAACAAATATTTAGCTCTGCTTCTGAATTAAAATGTACTAATATTATAAAAAATATATTATCTGAACAGTTTATAAATCCATCTGATAATTTTATAAGATATTTATTGAGTGAATTTTATGAAGGTGTTAAAACTCAAAATGTAATAGATAGGTTTAGAGATATGGTAAAAAAATCCTTTAATCAGTTTGTAAATGAATTAATAAATGATAGATTAAAAATAGCATTAGATACAAAGAAATCAGATATAAATAATTTTGTAGATAATAAAGACAATACAACACAAGAAGTTGCAACAACTATTGAAGATAAAGATAATAAAATACTTGCAATTGATGAAGAATTACAAGCATTTTACATAATCAAAAGCATTTTATTAGATGTTATATCACTTGATAAAATAACCTACAAAAAAACAGAAACTTATTTTGGAATACTATACAACAATATCCGTAGTAAATGGATTTGTAGGATTAAAATCGGTGATATTAAAAAGTCAATATCATTTCCTGATATTATAACAAAAGAAACAAAATATTTCAATACATTAGATGAAATATTTAATTTCAAATCAGATATAATTCAATCTGTCCAAAGATTTGTTGAATAATAAAATACACATAACAATTCTTATATATTTCATATTTTTTTACTTTATAGTAGCGAATTTTCGTTACTATTTTTTTTTGTGAAAAGTAAAGCATTATTAATATAGTCCTTGACAACTTAAATTGACAATTTATAATAAAAAATAAGGAGGTAATATTAATCAAAAATAACAAAGTTGAAAATTAATTTAAAATGGAGGAATTTATTATGAAAAAATTATTTACACTGTTAATAGTATTTTTATTAAGTATTTCTGTTGCTATACCTATATATGCTTATAAATACACAGAAGACTATTATTACATATGGCAAGTAGAAGAACTTTTTGAGAACATTAAAGAAGTAGAAGAACTTGCACAACTATACGAAAAAAATGGAGAGTTTAAAAAACTTGAAGAGTTACTTAAAGGACTTGATGAAATTGAAGCACTTGCAAAAATACTTATTGAACTGGAAGAACTTGAAGAACTAATTAATGGAACAGGAAAGCCAATAAACGGTTATTTTGGTTCTCCTACACAGCCCAAACAAAGCATTGATGATTCGATATATATAGATAAACCAAAATATTTATATAAAGATGAAAAAACAGGGCTACCAATAGGGTTATATACCCCTAAAAACCAATATGATAGTTCAGTAGAATTAAAAACACCTAATTTAGATTTAAAAATAGAAGAAGATATATATAAATTTAATATGTTAATTTATCCAACAGAATATAAAGAACAATTTGAACACAAAGTTTGTTATATAGATGGAAGTTTATACTTACCTGTTAATACTATACTTGAAAAGAACGGATATTGGGTTAGGGAAACGGTAGATGGGAAAAATTTAATTATATATAATACTGAAAATATATGTTTTATATCAGAAAATATAAGTTTGCTAGGAAGATGTTCGGTTAAATATTATGATTATTTAGACCATAATATTTATAATGGTCTTGTTGGTGCAAATAATACTATTCTTTCATTGCATAATATAGAAAAACCTATAATAAAAATGGATGATGAATTTTATGCTCCAATAGAATCATTTTCATATATGATGTTCTTTCCAACATCTGATGATGAAGATTTTCAACCCCAAGAAACATTTAACAAAGAAACCAAAACTGTAGACTTTGTTACATATAAGACTGAAGAAGAAATACCAAATTTTGATACAGTATTTGAAACTCTTACAGCAATGCTTGATTTAAATTTATTTAGTTTGCATAGTAAAGATATAACTTCTGATGAAAAAGACTTAATGAACAATTATTATTTAAGATATGAATTTAATGATGCATTTTATAATATGTACTATTACAATGAAAATTTAGGTAATTATATAAAATTAGCAGAACAAACAATAGTAAAAAATATTAGCATTGGAGAAAAAGTTGTTATTGATACAAACAAAAAGTTAAAGTTCAGTTTTATAGATGAAACATGGATAGCACATTTTACTGATGAAGAATATAATTTCTATGAAATGCCGTCAACTTTTAAATATATAAATGAAAAAGGCGAAGTAAAAACATTCCCTTATTAACAATAAACAATTAAAAAATAGCAATATTCATCATATTACTATTTTTTATGTTATTATGCAAATTTTTATTGTAAAATTATATAATATCTAATATAATTGGTATAAATACATAAGATGGAGGTAATCAATTATGAACAAGAGAAATTTTTTTATATATCTAATGGTTTGTAGTGCTTTAGTAGGATGTAAGAAAGAAGAAAAATTTACTACAGTAACTAGAAACCTAACAGAATATGAGTTAAGATTAATAGGACAAGGAACAAGTGACGAACCATTATCAGTAATGGGTAAACTTGAAGCTAAAATGAAAGAAGAAAAAAAAGTTCAAGTAAAAGATAGACCTTTGACCACTATAGAAAAATTACAAGAAAGAATGCAAAACAATGATACAAATAAAAATGTAACATTACTTAATAATAATATAAACATAACTAACAATGTAGAAGAAACAACTTCAATAAAAGAAACAGATAATACAAATTATAGTACATCATTTGACCCAAAACTTAGTTTTAAAAATACAGATAAAAGAATAACAATTGATGGTGAAATTAATTATCCAGATGGAACTACAATTGAGTTAAGTATAAAGAGTAATATTTCTGAAGTATATAGTTCATTAGTTACAGTTAAAGATAAAAAATTTAGTTATACGTTTGAATTGACTACTAACGAACCTAAATTATATATGGGGACTGCTATGCTTAGACTTGATTTTAATAAAATGCCTGAGAATGTTAAAAAAGTTTTTGGTTCTAATGGTGAACTGCTGAATGATAAAGACATAATAGATACAGGAGGTGGTAAATATGTTACTAAAGACTTTGAAATAGAATATCCATCTGCCAAAGTTATAGAAGGTAGAAAGCTTTTTAAAGAATTTAGCAAGGAAGCTTTAAATAGTGGGAATGAAGCCGTTTTAGCGTTATCAGAAAAATCTGAAGAACTTGGTGTTTATATAATGAAAGTTACGGATATTTGGTATTTATTGACTGATTCAGAAAAAAAAGATTTTGTTAAAATTATGTATGATGGTTTTAATGATTTTTCTAAAAATTGGTATGATAAGAATGCTTATTTATATATTTATGATGAATCTAATAACCTAATAGCAACATGTTCCATTGATGGAGTAGATTTAAACCCTTCCAAAAAGTCAACATCTGAAACAATTCAAACAACAGATATAAGTAATATAAAATACACAATAGGAAAAATTGATGATGTCAGTTTAGGAAGCGTGATTAGAGAAAAAGTACATGTATATGCAACAATTCCTCAAGGTCGAGATTTAAATACATCTGAAATACATGATTTATTAATAAGAATTACAAATGAGTATACATCTAAAAAGAAAATTAATTCATTAGCAATTATTTTAAGTGATGATAAAAGGGACTTCGGATTAGGGTTAGGATATTCTTTAGGATTTTGTGAATTTGATTCTTATGGTAAAACCGAAAATGCTAATAAAGTAAAATCAGGTGATTATAAAACTTTTACATATAAAACCACGTCACTTAACAGAGAACCATATCAAAATGACAGACCAACTAATGAAGAACTTGAGATATATTATTATTATAATAGTATAAGAAATGAGCGTTTAAAAAAAGGATTGCTAAGCGATGAAGAAGAAAGCGAAATAGAAAACAAGGTGGCTAATAAATTTAATATATCAAAGGATGTATCAAATAAAATAATAAATAAAGTATCTAATTATAAAGATGGATTTAATTTAGAATATAAAACTGTAAACTGGAAAGATATCAATAAGGGTATTTAATTATAAAACTATATATAAAATAGAATAACTTTATAAAGTTATTCTATTTTATATTATTATGTTAGTAATCTACAGTCATAAACCATAAAGATGTTAAAACCATTATACATATAGTTTAATACACTTAACAGCATAACAAAGATATAAAGGATTATTTGGATAAGAGGGTATTGGAAAAAGAAAAAAAGAAGACAAAATGATTAAATCATCTTGTCAATTAATATCAAAAATAGGATTGTTGGTAAATATTGTAAAAGTGACATTACAAATATTTAAAAACAAGGGCAACTAATTCCCTTCATTAAAATAATAACACATATTCACCATAATATCAATAGAAATAACAAAAAAAAATAAAATTATTTATATTTGTTATAACGGAAGTATTAATTATAAAAAATTTAGATTAATTTAAAGAATAAAAAATATATTAACAGAAAGGAGAATGGCTCTATTCTCATAACTAAAGTTACAAGTCTTCGAGCCACTAAATAACCATGAATATTAAAAAAATTAATATAGCAGTATATTCTCGTAAATCAAAATATAGCGATAAAAGTGAAAGCGTAGATAGTCAAATAGAATTTTGTAAAAACTTTGCAAAATCGAAATATGGTGAGCATATAGACTTTACTATTTATGTTGATGAAGGATTTTCAGGAGGTTCAACAGATAGACCACAATATAAAAAACTTTTATCTGATATTAGGAAAAATAATTATGATATTTTAATGTGTTATAAAATTGATAGGCTTAGTAGGTCGTTTATTGATTTTGCAAGTCTTCAAGAATTAATTATAAAATATAAAATAAATATTATAAGTGCATCTGAAGGGTTTGATACTTCAACACCTTGGGGTACATCTGTATTAAATATATTAATGATATTTGCACAATTAGAAAGAAATAATGTATCTGAAAGAATAAGAGATACAATGCTACATTATGCAAAGCAAGGGAGATGGACAGGTGGCTTAACTCCTACTGGATTTGAAAGCAAAAGTATAAATTATACCGATAATTTTGGACAAGAAAAAAAGATGGTAATACTTTCTCCAATTGATGAAGAAATAGAAATTGTGAAGACGGTTTATCAAAAATACATAGAAATGCAATCTTTAAATGGATTAGAAAAGTGGCTTATACAAAATAACTTTAAAAGTAAAAAGGATAATTATTTCTCTGTATCAACAATAAGAGATTTATTAAGAAATCCTGTTTATGTTGTTTCTGATACTAGTATATATGATTATTTCATTTCAGAAGGTTCAGAAGTATGCAATCCAAGGGAATCTTTCACAGGTGAATATTCAATAATGCCTTACAATAGAGTTGATAAGAAAAACTTTAAAAATAAACCAGCAGATGAATGGATAATAGCAATAGGTTATCATAAAGGAATAATATCTAGTAAAGATTGGTTGTATGTTCAAAGTTTATTAAAATCAAATTCTATGATTATGCCAAGAGCAGGTACTGCTCAATTTGGATTATTTTCAGGATTAATTACTTGTAGTCACTGTGGTAATCTTATGAGAGTTAAAAACGGAAGATTTAAAAAGGAAATTGGATTACAAGAATTTTATTATATATGTAGTTTGAAAGAAAGAAGTCATAAAGATAAATGCAATGTAAAAAATTTAGTGGGTTATGATATAGAAAAAATAGTATTAAATTACTTGCAAGAATTAGGAAACGATATGGATATATTTAATAAACAATTAGAAAAAAATAATATTATTTATTCTAAAAACAATGATAGTAATTTAAAATTACTTGAAAAGCTTAATTCTGATTTAAAATTAAAAGAGCAATCTATACAAAACTTAGTTTTTCAATTATCTCAAAACTCTAATAGTACTGCTGGAAAATATATAACACAACAAATAGAATTAATAGACTCTGAAATTAATCAAATAAATGGTAAAATTAGTACTATAAAATTAGAAATAGAAAATGAAAAGAACAGAGAATTAAATATAGTAGCATTAAAAGAAGCTTTATCAAAAGTATCTATGATAAATGAAATTGATGATTATAAGCTAAAACGCCATTTAATAAAAACATTAATAGAATCTATGGTATGGGATGGTAATATTTTAACTTTAAATTTTAAAACTGATGAAGCATTGCAGACGTTTTATGACCAACGAAAAAGCAGTATCATTATCAGCTGAAATAAAATGTGTTAGAAGAAGATGCGGTTGCGAAGAATTACCAGGATCTAATAGAGAAGTAATAGTAACTATAGGTTTATTTACAGTTATTAAACTTTGTAGACTTGTAGACCTTTCTGTAGAATCAAGAGGTTTCTGTGTTCCTGAAGAATGTGAAGATAATTCTCCTTTAACACCATGTGAATTTTTTGATACATTAGACTTTCCATTTGAAATGTTTTCTCCTCCACAAAAAAGAGAATTTTTTGGAGAGAGTGAACACAATCACCATCATAACCACTGTGGTTGTAAAGTAGAGAAAGAAAAAGAAAAAAAACATTGTTGTTGTAAATAATATGTAAGTAAAAACCACCACCCAATCTGGTGGTTTTTACCATACAAAAATCTAAATTGATAAAAAACATTTTGATGTAATATGTTTTAATGATAAATTCTAACTACAGTTTAGTGATTATTTTAATTAAATTTAAAAAATTTGCACTTGTATTGTAATTTATGATATTAAAAATAAAAAAATTATAAAATTAATATTTGCAATAGTTACAATCTTTATAGGATGTCAATTAAATAATGAAAATCCGTTTACATATTCCGCTCTAGTATTTTTAGAAAAAACTTCTTACTCTAATATAAATAATAATATTGAAACTAAAGTTCAAATTTCAGATGTTTTTTTACAAAGCAAAAGCGAAGATAATAGTATATTTCAAGTAACAAAAATCTAAGAGATACCACAATATGATATTAAAATAAATACATTTAAATCAAAGCATATGGAAGAGTCAATAACTTTTCAATATAATAATAAACTATATTTTATAACATTGTATTTTAAGCGAACAAATAATCCTATTAATCCAGATATAGCACACAAAATAAAATTGTATTTCAACATAACTGATGTTTCAAATAGCTACAATAATTATTATTATATTGGATAATATATCTCTAGTATATCATCAATAATTCTTAGTATTTATTATTATAGAAAAAAATTGTTGCTTATTGTTATACGTAGTATGGAGGTTCTTATAGCAATCAGAAATAATTAACTTTCTATTTATGAAGTTTTTGCAGATATGGCACTCGAAGAAACCAATAGATATTATAAAATTTGATGAATGAATATCTATATAAAAGTTTTTATTTCTTGACACATATTAATACTAAGTATACAATATTATTATAATTAATAAAAGAGTTAGATTAAAATTATTAATCTAACTTTTTTTATTTTGACTAAATTTTATTTTAGGAGGATTATTTGTGTGGGCTTATGAAAGTGTCTTTTATCAAATTTATCCGTTTGGATTTTGTAATGCACCAAAAGAAAACAATAATATTGTAGCAAATCGTATAAAAAAAATTATAGACTGGATACCACATATTAAAAGTGTTGGAGCAAATACTATATATTTTTGTCCTGTGTTTTCATCAGATAGACATGGATATGATACGAGAGATTGTGCGACACGTTGCATAATGAAAAGTTATGTCATGTAATTAGTAAACAAAATAAAATAACATATGGAAGTTTTCCATATATTAAATAAAACTTGTATGGGTAACTAACATATAAGATTACTAGTTATAGAGAACTAATAATTCGATTAGTCAAATGAGGGAGTAACGACCCGAAGGGCTAACCCTGATACTCCGAATGGCAAAAGTGGATTAAGACATAATTGTCATAAGCTCGGTGAAGTCGGCAGAAGTATACCTCAGGACGTGCAAACGTTCTTTGAAACCAAAATAGAGGTAGTTTGTGTATATGATATGTCGGGGGTCTATAAAATGTCCATGGTTAGAATGGTGTCTAATAAACACTGACAAATTACTGAATGTACGGCTCTAAATTGTAAAACTGTAGAAATGCAGTTGACTTCTGGGAAGTCACTTCAGAGGATGAGTAAAACTAATCTCTATGAAAATCCTTACACTGTTACAGGCAGTGTCGTTGAAGTAGGGCTATAGGTAAAACCTAAAGATATATGTACAGATAGAATTATTGGAACGTGGAAAGCTGATGACATGGAGACACTTAATAGCCTATGAAGTGGTGGTTGCGAAAATTATAATAATATGGTAAAACATTCTCCTAACGTCGCAAACGTTAGGAGGTGAACTAAAATGAATAGACAAGAATTCTATAATAAAGATTTCAAGAAAATTGTCAATATATTGACCCATAAATATCAATGTTAAACGTCAGAAATCTATAAAGTATTAAATAATGGATATAGACGTATTGAAAGAATGGACGAAATGTATGATATTACATACGATTACTATATTGATAGAAAGAATTCAATGGCTAAATAGTTGATAATAACTAAAGAGTGCTAAACCTTGCATAAGGAATTTTAGCACTCCTGTTATAAATATGTTATTAAAATATAAAATTATATTATTATATATAAACAGCCTTTACAATCAGTGAAAGTAGTGTCATGGTACCGATGAAACTATAGAAATATAGTGGAGGGAAGGACACAAGTCATTTATTAATAAAATTACTTTTAATGTATAAAACAAGTAAGTCTACGAAAGACAGCAGTGCTAAACACTGTGGTGTTAGCCAAACAAAGGGACTACACAATATAGGTAAACTTATTTTAGGGTTCAGTTAAGACTAAGAGAGATTATATTACTCTAACTCAAAGGAGATAATCGACCTAAAAGCAATGTATAATACGGAGAGAAAAGCACTAATTAAAAATGGCAACAAATCATTAAAGAAAAACACTTTGCGTCACAATGAATATTATGACATGCAACCAACGTTTGATAATCTATACAAACAAAGCCAAGAAAACAGCAAATTTACACACCTATACGATTTAATTACAAAGGAAGAAAATATACTTCTTGCCTATCGTAATATAAAACGTAATGGAGGTAGTAAAACTGCTGGAACAAACGGGAGAACAATTGTTTATTGGGATAACCAACCAATTGAAAACTTCCTAACATATATCAAAAATCGATTTGAAAATTATAAACCACAAAAAGTTAGAAGGGTAGAAATCCCTAAACCTAATGGTAAGAAAAGACTGTTAGGAATACCTAATATAGAAGATAGAATTATACAACAATGTATAAAACAAGTCTTAGAGCCAATTTGTGAAGCTAAATTTCACCCTCATAGTTACGGTTTTAGACCTAATAGAAGTACAGAAAATGCAATAGCCTACACTATGAAAAGAATTAACCTTGAAAAACGCTATTACATGGTTCGTATAGATATCGAAGGCTTCTTCGATAATGTAAATCATTCTAAATTATTAAAACAAATATGGACATTAGGTATAAGGGATAAAAGATTAATTTGCATAATAAGTAAGATGTTAAAAGCCGAAATTGAAGACATTGGAATACCAGAAAAAGGAGTACCACAAGGTGGAATATTATCGCCTTTACTATCTAATATCGTATTAAATGAATTAGATTGGTGGATAAGTAACTAATGGGAAACCTATAAGACGCACCATACGTATTCTGATAATTGTCACAAATTCAGACACTTAAAACAAAAAGTAAAATTAAAAGAAATCTTCATAGTTAGATATGCAGATGATTTTAAAATATTATGTAAGAATTATACTACTGCGATTAAGATATATAAAGCAACACAACTTTGGTTAAAAGATAGGTTGGGCTTAAATATCAGTCCTGAAAAATCAAAGATAGTAGATGTTAGGAAAAGTGCATCTGAATTCTTAGGATTTGAAATTAAAGCAAAGAAAAAGAAAACAAATGGGTTGTTAAAAGTCATATGTCAAACAAGGCAATAGAAAATGCAAAGAAAATACTAAAAGAACAAATAATAAAAGTCCAAAAACATCCAACTAATAGGGAAGTCTATATATACAATAGGCTAGTCGTTGGACTTCAAAACTATTATAGTATAGCAACTGAAGTCAATATAGACTTCACAAAACTAGAATATAAACTCTCTCAAAGTCTTAAAAAGCATTTTAAAATGTTAAGAACAACAACGGGAATAAAAACCGAAGAATATAAGAAAAGATATGGAAAAAGCAATTATAATATATATGTGCTTAAAACAGCACTATACCCCATACATTATGTGAAAACAAAGCCCCCTATGTTATATAGCAATAAGATAAATAATTACACAAAAGAGGGACGAGAAGAACTACACACAAAACTAGGATTTATAAACAAGGATATGATTAAATATCTATCTAACAATCCAGTTTTAAATAGAAGTGTAGAATACAACGACAATCGTTTATCCCTCTACTCAGCACAAAAGGGAAAATGTGCAATAACAGGCTATGAACTAGGTTTAGGCATGGAAACACATCATATAACACCTCTAAGTCAAGGAGGTACGGACAGGTACAAAAACCTTGTACTATTGACACAAGAAGCCCATATCTTAATACACGCAACAGATATCGAAACATTTGCAAAATATGCAGACGATATTAATCTAACAAATAAAATGCTTAAGAAAGTGAACGAGTACCGTAATATCATTGGTAATTATACAATTAAAAGAAATAGTTAATAAAGGATGGAACGCCGTATGCGGTGAAAGTCGCATGTACGGTGTGGAGCAGGGGAAAAGTCTCAGATAACATCAAAAGACTGACCTATTGCTATATAAAACAATTGATTGTCGTTTAGGTAGTAATAAAGATTTTCAAATTGTATGTAATAATTTACATGAAAATGATATTAAGATTGTATTTGATGGTGTATTTAATCATGTTGGTAGAGGATTTTGGGCTTTTAAAGATTTACTTTTAAATCGTGAAAATTCAAAATTTAAAGATTGGTTTGTAAATGTAAACTTTAATGGAAATAATGTTTATAATGATGGTTTATATTATGAAGGTTGGGAAGGACATTTTGAACTTGTAAAACTTAATTTGCAAAACGATATTGTAGTGCAATATTTATTTGAATGTATTTCTACTTGGATAAAAGAATTTAATATTGACGGTTTACGTCTTGATGTTGCATATAGTTTAAATGCCGAATTCCTAAAAAAATTACGTAAATTTTGTGATAGTCAAAAATTAGATTTTTATTTACTTGGTGAAGTATTACATGGTGATTATAATCGCTTAATGAATGAACAAATGTTACACAGTGTTACAAACTATCAAGCATATAAAGGAATATGGTCAAGTTTTAATGATATGAATATGTTTGAAATTAATAGTACACTTGAACGACATTTTAATGCTGAATATGTTGGTAAACATATGCTTAATTTTGTTGATAATCATGATGTAGAACGTATTGCAAGTATATTAAAAAATCCTGAACATTTAAAACTTGTTTTTGCTTTAATGTTTGCAATACCAGGAATTCCATGTATTTATTATGGTAGTGAATGGGGAGCTTTAGGCAAAAAACAAAAAGGAAATGATGATTTACTTAGACCATATTTTGAAGAACCTATTAATAATGATTTGACTAAATATATAGCTAAACTAAGTGAAATTTATAAAAATGAAAAAGCATTAACTTATGGTAGTTATAAAAAGTTATTTCTTACTAATAAACAAATAATATTTGAACGTTCTATTGATAAAGAAAAAATAATTATTGCTATTAATAGTGATAGCACTAAATTTAATGCAAATTTCAAAACAGATATTACTGAAGGTATAGATTTAATTACAGGTAATAAAAGTAGTATTGTAGAATTACCTCCAATAAGTGTATCTTATTTAAAAGTATAAAATTAAAGCTTAAAATAACATGAAAAAAGCAAGTTAAATAATTTAAATATGTTATTTTAAGCAATTGGTTTATTTATGCACAAAAGAATTTTCAGATTCATCATATGATTTAGCCATACTTGAAAAACCCATTTCTTTAAGTACAATTACTACTGTATTATGTATATCTCTATAATCAACAGGGTTTTTGTACTTTTTATTAACTGTTTCTTCAACTTCATTTGAAATTTGATTTATATCTGATGCTGTTAAAGGTTGGTTTATATCATTAGATGTACATTCAATAGAAGTTTTTACTTTTTCAATATTAAAGTCTTGTAATTGTCCATTACGTTTTAATACTTGCATTTAAATTCCCCTTTCAAATATTTATATAAACTTAAAAGTTTTACAAAGCTAATATAGCAACAAAAAAATTTGTTTATTATATTATACACATATTTATAAAAAAAATCAATAATTAAGGAGTACAAGATGAAAAAAGCTTATATAGAAATAACTAATATATGCAATTTAGATTGTGATTTTTGTAGTAAAACAAATCGAAACCCTGAATTTATGAGTTTGTCTTTGTTTGAAGAAATAATTTTACAAATAAAACCATATACTAATTATATATATCTTCATATTTTAGGAGAGCCTTTGTTACATGAAAATTTAGCTGAGTTTTTAGACATATGCACATTGAATAATATACAAGTAAATATAACTACAAATGGTACATTAATAAACAAAGCAACTGATAAAATAATTTCTAAAAATTCATTAAGATTAATTAACTTTTCTTTACACAGTTTTTATTCTAATAAACTTACTATTAGTTTTGATAAATATATTAATGATATATTTGAATATATTAAGAAAGATAATCATAGGCATATTTGTTTAAGACTATGGAATTTAAACAGTGAAAATTCAGAAAAAAATAATTATATTTTAGAGAGAATACAAAAAGAATTTAATTTAGAATTTAAGTTAGAAGAAAAAATAACTTTAGGTAATGGAATAAAACTTAAAGATAAATTATATTTACAACAATCAGAATATTTTACTTGGCCTAATATTAAAAACAAACCTTTTTTAAATACTGGTTTTTGTTATGCACTTAGAAATCAATTTGGAATACTTGTAGATGGGACAGTAATACCATGTTGTTTAGATAGTGAAGGTGTAATAAATTTAGGTAATATAAAACAAAGAGAATTTAAAGATATTATAAATAGTGATAAAGCTCTTAATTTGTATAATGGATTTTGTAATAGAAATTTAGTTGAAGATTTATGTAAAACTTGTGGTTATATAGATAAGAAATTTTAAAAGATAAAAAAACAAAAATATGTAGATATTTTTTAAAAAAAGTGGTAATATATTATTATAAAGTTAAACTATACTCAAAAACTTTAAGGAGGAATTAAAATGGTGAGATTACTTGTAGGTGGAAAAGGTGAAGGAAAAACAAAGCGTCTTATAGCAATGGCAAATGAGTTGGCAAAAGTAACAAAGGGTCATTTAGTTTATATTGATGATGATAATAGACATATCTATGATTTACATTATGATATAAGATTTATAGAAACAAAAGATTATCCAATTGAAAATTATAAAGAATTCTTTGGTTTCTTATGTGGAATACTTTCACAAGATAGAGATATCCAAAATGTTTATATTGATGGTATAGCTAAAATTGTTAAATTTAATGATAGCGAATTAGAATTGTTTATGGAAAACTTAAACAAGCTATGTGAAACTTTTGAAGTTGATTTTGTTGTTGGTTTAAGCAAAAAAGAAGATGAATTATCAGAAGAATTAAAAAAACATTTGGTAATGTAAAAATGAATTCTAACTTTTTATACAATAAATATTCAGAATACTTAATACATAAGTATGGTGAAAAAACATATAAACTTCCAATAAACATTAGTGTTAGTTGCCCTAATAAAGATGGAAATTTGGGATATGGTGGTTGTACTTTTTGTGGAGAAGGTGGGGCTGGGTTTGAAAGCTTATCCAGCTCCCTTTCTGTGTCTGAGCAATTAAGTAAAAATAAAGAACATATTCAAAAAAAATATAATGCTAAAAAGTTTATAGCTTATTTTCAAAACAATACAAATACTTATATGCCTTTAAATAAATTTAGTCAATTAATTGAACAAGCAGCAAATGTACCAGATATAGTTGAAATAGCTATCTCAACTAGACCAGATAGTATAAATGAAGAATATTTAAAAATTGTTGAAAATATAAAAAACAAATATAATATAAATATATCATTTGAATTAGGTTTACAAACCGCAAATTATAATACATTAATCAAAATAAATAGGGGACATACTTTAGCTGAATTTATAGATGCAACTCTTAATATTCATAAATATGGTTTTGAAATATGTACACATATAATTTTAAATTTACCTTATGATACAACTTTAGATATAATAGAAACAGCTAAAATTATATCTGCTCTTAAAATAGAACAAGTAAAACTTCACGCTTTGTTTATTGTAAAAAATACTTGTATGGCTACTATGTATGAAAATAATGAAATAGATATTATTGATGTTTGTGAATATAAACGTCGAGTAATCACATTCTTAGAATATATTTCTCCTGATATTGTAGTACAACGAATAATAAGTCGTGCTCCTAAAAAAGATACTTTATTTGTTAATTGGAATACAAGTTGGTGGAAGATAAGAGATGAAATTGAAGAACAAATGTTAAAAGAAAATTCATATCAAGGTAAACATTTTGATTATTTAAACGGAAAAGTTTTAAAATTCATATAATATTTTTCGACATTAATTCGTATTATAATATAGTTAATATAGTTTTAAATAACTATATTAACTATACATAAAAGTTTAAATTTAAAAATAATGTACTGGAGGCATGGAATGGATAATGAAGAAAATAAAGAAAATTTAAATCCTCAAAAAAAAAGTAAATGGTGGATTATATTTATAATTATTTTAATACTTATAGGATTGGGGTTTATTGGTTTAAAATTAGTAGATAAGTATATGCCTAATTTTAATCATATTAATATAAGAAATTTACTACCTGAATGGGGTGAAAGCGAATCTGAAATTATATTAGAAGACACTCCAATAAAAACTAAAAATCCTCCTATGTTTTTTAATTTTTACGGAGATGTTTATTTACCTGTGGACTTTGTTAAAGAATATATAGACAAATATATTTTTTGGGAAGAATCAAGTAAAAAATTAACTATAACTACAGAAAATAAAGTTATAAAAATGAAAACAGATGAACTTACTGCATATGTGAATGATAAAGTGCTTAATTTAGATTTTCCAATAGAAATGATAAATAACACTGCTTATTTACCAAAAATATTATTAGAAAGTTTATATGATATTAAAATTACTTGTAATTACGCTTTAGATTATAATTTAGTAATAGTTGATTATACTAATAGACCTAAAAGTTTAGCTACTATTATTTCAAAAAAATCTAATGTTCGATATCAACCCAATATAAAAAGTCCTATTGTATATGATTTATTTTTAGATGATTCTGTTTATTTATATTCTGAATCTGATGATAATGGTTGGATAAAAATTAGAACAATGGATGGTATTGTAGGTTATATACTTACTAAAGATATTGGAGAAGTAACAGAAGTACCACCTAAAGAAAAAGAAATTATAACACAAAGAGAATTGTGGAAACCTGAAAACGGTAAAGTAAATTTAGTATGGGATTATGTAACTACAATTGCAAGTAGTTCTCAATCATCTAAGCTTAAACCTCATAAAGGATTGGATGTATTATCTCCAACATGGTTTGAATTTGCGGATGTAGATGGTAATATAAAAAATACAGCAAATAAAGTTTATATTGATTTTGCACATAGCCAAGGCTATCAAGTATGGGCATTATTTGGTAATAAACTTGATGGAGCATTTAATAGTAAAATAACACATGAAATTTTAACTAATACAGATGCAAGAGAAAATATGATAAAACAATTATTAGCACTTACATCAATGTATGATTTAGATGGAATAAATATTGATTTTGAAGAAGTATTAGTAGAAGATGGAGATTACTTTTTACAATTTATAAGAGAGTTAACACCATTTCTAAAAGAGCAAGGTGTAATAATATCTGTTGATGTATATGTTCCAAGAAATCATACAAAACATTATCAAAGAAATGAATTGGCAAAAATAGTTGATTATATAGCTGTAATGGCTTATGATGAACATTGGTCTACATCAAAAATAAGTGGTTCAGTTGCATCTATAGGTTGGGTAGAAGATGCAATAATAGCATCATTAGAACAAGAGCAGATTCCACCTGAAAAATTACTTTTAGGTTTACCATATTATACTAGGCTATGGCAGGAAACTCCTAATGACAAAGGAGGAGTAAATGTAAAATCTTCAGCACATGGTATTGAAGCAGGTAAAAAAATTCTTAAAGATAAAAATATAGAACCAATATGGGATGAACAAACAGGACAATATTATGGAGAATACCAACAAGGGGAAGTAACTTATAAAATATGGCTTGAAGAAGAACGTTCACTACAAGAAAAATTAAATCTTGTAGAAAAATATAATTTAGCAGGAATAGCAGGTTGGCAAAGAGTATTTACAAATGATTCTATTTGGGAATTATTATATGAAAATTTAAAAGGATAGTCAACAAACTTTAAAAGTTTGTTGACTATTTTTTAAATGCTTTCTTTTGGTACTATAAATTTTACAGCGTGTGGTACAGTTTCAATAATCACAGGTAATTTATTGCCTTGTTCTCCATCAATATCAATATATAAATCATCTATATTTTCACAACCAATACTAACTTTTTTAGTTTGAAAATGTGTTATATTAGAATTATCTATATGTTCACTTTTTAAAAATTGTACAAATAGAGGGATTATCTGACCAATATCAGGTCTATGAATAATAAATACATCTAATTTATTATCATCTATTTTAGCTTTTGGTACTAATTTTTTAAATCCTCCAACACTAGTAGTATTTGCAACCATAAACATTAGTGCTTCTTTTTTTTCAAATTTAACTTCTTCTGAATCTACAGTTATATAAATACTTTTAAATAATTGTTGTGGTAAATCAATTACTCCTTGTGCATAATATGCGAATTTACCCATTACAGTTTTAGCATCTGTTGAAACTTTATATCCGATATCTGTTAATAATCCACCTGCTGCTACATTTATAAAATATTTATCTCCTACTTTTCCAGCATCAACAGGTATTACATTATAATCTTTAATCATCTTGCAAAACTCTGATACATCTTTAGGTATATTAATAAAATTTGAAAAGTCATTTACAGTTCCAGCAGGAATTATTGCTATTGGTATTTCACTTTGACTTTCTATAACTCCATTTACTACTTCATTAAGTGTTCCATCTCCACCAACTGCTATTATTAAATCATATTCATTTTTAATTAAATTCTTAACTTCATTGAAAGCATCATCTTTTTTTTGAGTATAACAAACATTTGTACAGGTTACTGTATTATTTAATACCAACGTGCTTATTATTTCAGGTAAAGTTTTTTGAACAACTTGTTTACCTGATGAAGGATTTATAATTATTTTGGCTCTCATTATTATTCTCCTCTCATAACATTTAACCAATTAATAAAATGCTCTTGTATAATAGTAGCTCCTTTAATATTTAAATGTGCATCGTCACAAAAATCATCATTTGAAAGTAAATTTTCTTGTTTGTTTATTATATTATAGTCAATATAATCTACATTTAATTCTTTTGCTAAGTTACTAACTTTATCATGGATAAGATTATAATTTTTTATATATTCCATAGATATATTAGCAATAGGTGCTGTTATAAAGTATACTTTTATATCATTTTCATCACATAAATTTTTTAACTTAATTATATAATCCTTTTGAGCTTTATCCATATTCCATGTTTTTCCATCCAAATTTCTAAATTGATTTGTTTCATAAAATTCTTCTTTAGATATTACTTTTTCAGTGTATAAAAAACCTCTATCTTTATAATATTCAACATAATTTTGTTTTACTATATCTATATTTACTTTATTATCTTGGATAAAGTCTGTAAGTTTTTTATTATAATAAAAAAAAGCATCTTGTTGATATCTTGTAGGTTTAAAATAGTATTTTACTTTTTCATTTAACGGAAATACATTTTTTATATATTCTTCTTTTAATATATCATTTTTTAATGCTGATAAATACATGTCTGCTTGTTTTAATTCAAATTTATCATCAATCATATCCCAATAAATTTCAAATACCAAAATCTTAGGTTTTTGATAGTTTAATATTTCTTTCATCATATAATAACTTGTATCTGGATGTTGGAGAGGGGTACCAAGTTGATAACTATATAAATTTGTATGCATATCAAAATATTCTGGGTCAAATGTACAATATGAATGTGAAGAACCTAAAAATATTAAATCAACTTGCTTTGTTTCAGCATAAAAAGTATTTAAAGCTTGTTTTGCATATGTTGAACTTTGATTCTTATTACTTATATCTTCAAAATGATTACCTATAATATTTAATATTAATACAACTATTGAAATAAAAATTAAAAGTTTAATAATAATAAAAAAATTTCTTTTAAAATTGGAAGTAGATGAATTGGCTTGCATTATGATATACCCCCATAGTTAATATTATAATTACTAAAGTAATATAAAAAGCTCCTCTAAGTATTATATTACCAGTATTTAATTTTTTGTATAAATCAATTTTTCTACTTAGAAATTCATATAACAATAAAAGTAATACAGAAGCTATTGCTATTATAAATTCTAAAAAATTTAAACCCATATGAGTTACAGCTTTATACAAATAATCTTTGTTTGTCCACTCTGAAATATCATTAAATAAATTAGTTACAATATAAATAGCATCACCAATTGTATTTGCTCTAAAAAATATCCAAGCAAAACATACTAAACTAAATGTAATTATAATTTTAAAAAGTTTTGGAAGTTCACCTATACTTTTTCTAAATTTAAATGTTATAGTCCCTATAATTTGATATAATCCATGTAACATACCCCAAATAACAAATGTCCAATTAGCTCCATGCCATAAACCACTTATCAAAAAAGTTATAAACAAATTAAAATATTTTCTAATAGTAGATACTTTGTTACCTCCTAAAGGAATATAAACATAATCTTTAAACCAAGTTGATAATGAAATATGCCATCTTCTCCAAAACTCTTTTATACTTTTTGAAAAATAAGGGCGTTTAAAGTTTTCCATAAGCTCAATACCTAATACTTTAGCACAACCTAATGCTATTTCAGAATAACCAGAAAAGTCACAATAAATTTGAAAAGCAAATAAAATTGTAGTTATAATAAAATATAATCCTGAATAATTATGGGGGTTATTATAAACAGTATTAACTGCAATTGATAATCTATCAGCTATTACAACTTTTTTAAAATAACCTAAAAGCATTATTTGTACACCCTCTATAGTTCGGATTAAATTAAAATTCTTTTTTTTAAAAAGCTGGGGCATAAGCCTATCTGAACGTTCAATAGGTCCAGCTACTAACTGAGGAAAAAATATAATAAAGAGAGTAAGTCTTAAAAATCCCCTCTGTGGTGTTACTCGTTCTTTATATACATCAATAGTATAACTTAAAGTCTGAAATGTATAGAAAGAAATACCCATAGGAAGTAATATATTTAAGCTATTAAAAGGATAATCTACATTTATATATAAAAATAAAGTTCTAAATGTTTCATTTATTAAAGTTAAATATTTGAACACAAATAATATTCCTAAACTAATAAATAAAGCTATATTTAAGTATAGTTTTTTTTTATTTTTATTATTTGTACTCTTTATTTTTAAACTCATATAGTAATTTATAACTGTAGAAAATAAAACCAATAGTATAAATATTGGTTTCCATGCCATATAGAATATGCAACTACTTATAAGTAAAAATATCCACCTATATTTAAAAGGAAGTAAAAAATATATTGTTACAACAACAATAAAAAAGATAATAAATTGTATAGAATTAAATAACACTTATTCACCAACTCTAGTTAAGATTTTAAAATTAATATATATAACAAATAGTTATATGTCAATAATTATTTTTATTTATTTGATTTTTATAAACTTTTAATACATTTTATTTCTTTTGTTGACTTATAAAAAATATTTTAAGGAATGTTGAGGACGCCGTAATGTAATTACATTCGGAATGGATAAATCCATTCCCTACATAATATTATGGGAAGATTATAGGGAACGTAAACACTCCCTAAATTTTTTGGGACATATACTTACTTTTACAACTACTATATGTTAAAATATAATTGTATAATAAAAATTTAAAGGTAAAGTTATGGAGTGAAACTAAAATGACTAAAGAAAATTTATTAGAAAAGTTTATTCTTATTAAAGAAATTAATAGTAAATATAATTTAAATATATACAATATTGAAAATTATATACGTGAGATGGAAAATTTCAAAGTTACAACGCCTATTGTTGGTAAATTTAGTACTGGCAAAAGTTCATTAATAAATGCTTTATTAAATAAAAACATATTACCTACAAATATTAGTGCTGAAACAGCAATACCAGCAGAAATAGATTATAGTAAACAAAACAACATTTATTTATCTAAAAATGGTACTTTAAATTCTATAAGTTTTGAAGATTTTAAAAATCAAGATTTTGATACACAAGATTATCGATTTGCTAAAATAACATTTGAAAATGAATTTCTATATAAAATCCCTGATGTTAAAATAGTTGATATGCCGGGTTTTGATTCGGGAATTGAACGTCATAATAAAGCTATTGATAACTATTTACCTTATAGCCTTGCATATATTATTGCTTTCTCTGCTGATGAAGGAGCTGTTTCTTCTAGTGTGATTAACTTTTTAAATGAATTAAAACTTTACAATATGCCAGTATACATTGTAATCACTAAATGTAATAAAGTAACTAAACAAGATTTACAAAAATTTATCCAACATATAAAATTAAATGTTTCTAAACTTTTAGAAATAAATGATATTAAAATTGCCTGCACAACAGCACAAGGTGCAAATAAAGATATAGAAGAATTCAAAAACTTTCTTTTAGATATTCAAAAGAACTCTGAAAAAATCTTTATAAATGAGTTTACTAAAAAATTAAAAAAAGTTTCTTCTAGTATTGAAATGTACATAAAAGATAGATTAAATAAAAAGAATTTATCTATTTCTGAACTTGAGAGTAAAAAAATAGAACTTGAAAATAATATTTCAGATATACTTAAAAATATAGCAAAAGAAAATCAAAAGTTTGATGAGCAGTTTAAAAACTGTATTGATACTATAAAAAATAAAATAGGTGCTGATTTACAAAGTGCATCGGAAAGTCTTGAAAATATGCTTTTAAACGGTCAAGATATAAAAGAAAAAATAAATTTAATTGTTCGTAGTACAGTTACACTAGGTATTAAACAACATTTTGAACCAAAAGTACAAAAATATTTATCTAATATATCAGAGCTTTTACATATTAGTAACATTGATAGTATGCCTATTAACTTAGATAAACTTACAATTGCAACAGATGATATAATTAAAGATGTAGCTTTAAAATCTTTACCTTTAATAGTAGCAGCAATAAGTTCAATATTCACAGGACCTATAGGGGCAGTTATTGTAGGAGTAGTAACAGCTATAATTGAAACATTTTTTAATATAAAACAAGATAATCAAAAACGTGCTAAAGCAACCGAGGAAATATCAAAAATTATTGATACAGTAACTAATTCAGTAATAGAATCCGTTGAAATAGAATTAAATAATTGTGTAATTATGATTAAAGAAGAAGTTTTAAATGAAATTGAAAACCAAAAGAACACTTTAAATAAATCTCTTAAAGATATACAACAACAAATATTACTTGAAGAAGAACAAAAAGCTTTAGAAATTAAAAATCTTGAATATGATTTAAATTTAATAAAAGAAATAAAAGGGCAGATTTAACTGCCCTTTTTATAATGTAATAATATTAAATTATAAAAATGAGGGTGTTTACTATAAAATGATGCAAAAATAACTGTAGGGGCGACCTGTGGTCGCCCCTACAATCTATAATGATTTGCATTTGCTTTTTACATTAAATTATAATAATATCATTCTTTGATTAATACTCTGAAAAAAACAATATGAACAATGTTTAATACTTGTAATATTTTGTAGAATATAATATACTTAATTCTATATACTATGTAATTTGGAGGAATAAAAATGGAACTTGAAGAATTAGAATTACTTTACGAAAAAACCAAAAATGAATTTGAGTTATTAAAGTCAATTGTTAGCCCTAATAATATATCTTTAAAAGTAAATCTAAATGAAATTGAAAATATCATTTTTAAAGATATACCTAATACTTTAAAAGATAACGCTCCCTCTAATTTCCCCGAACTTTATTTTAATTTTAAATCAGAATATGAACGGTTTAGAGATTTTATTTTGTATGAATATTTAATTGGTAAAAATATTGTGGCATTAGGTGGTGGCTTCAGTAGTGGAAAATCAAGCTTTTTAAATTCACTTTTAGGAAAAAAATTTTTACCATGTGAAATAGACCCTTCAACTTCTGTACCTGCTTATATTGTAAACTCTAATGAAGTTTCTGTTTTTGGTATTAATACATTTAATTCAAAAATTAAACTTTCATTAAAAGATGTTCTTTTAATTGCACATGGTTTTGGAAAAGATAAATTCGATGAAGATACAAACATAAAAGAAATAACTTTAGGACATATTTTAAATAGCCTTTTTATAGCAACTCCATTACAAATATATTCAAACATTGCTTTCTTAGATACGCCTGGATATTCAAAGTCAGATACAGAAAACTATTCATCAAAAACAGATGAAAAAATAGCAAGAAACCAACTTAATTTAAGTAACTATATTTTATGGTTTATTCAAGCAGATAGTGGAGGTATTACTGAAGAAGATATAAATTTCTTAAACACAATAAAAAAAGAAATACCTAAATTAATCATTTTAAATAAAGCAGACAAAGTTACACAATCAGATTTATCAAGTATTGTTACAAGAACTAAAAGCGTTCTTGATATAAAAGGTGTACCTTATATTGACGTACTTACATATTCAAGAAATAATCCAAAAGGTTTTGACAGCGAAAAAATTAGAAACCAACTTCAAAAATGGAATGTTGAAATATATGAAGAAAATTTTGCTTATAATTTTAAACAACTTTTTGTTGCTCTTAGAGCTTTCTATAATAAAAACAAAGATATTGAAAGCATAAGGCTAAGTCGTATAAATACAGCTTTAACTCTTTCTAATGAGGATATAGTTAAAGAATGTTTATTTTCTTTAAAAAATGAAACTGTAAGGAATATAAACAATCTTAAAGAAACAGAAAAACAATTAAAAAAATTACAAGATGACTTTTTTACAATATTACATAATGTAGGTAGTGCTGTAGGGATTAAATTACCTGAACCAACGGAAATAGATTTAATTAAAGACAAAATAATTAACCCATTATCTGTTATTGAAGATTATATCAAAAAGAAAAACATTAAGGTTGACCCTAATATATACACTACTCTCTCAGATAAACTTTTGGATATTAAACCCGTTATAAATAAATTAGTAGGTGGTAGCGAATATAAAGACAAATTGTTTAATGTACTAAAACAATCATTTGTTATTAAAGAAAATATTAAAATTCATAATAAATTACAATAGGTATCATAAGTATCTAATATTTTAAAAAGTATAGGAGATGTTAAAAATGATTAAAGATGTAGTTGAATTTTACGACAAACAAAAAGCAAATAATTATCCATTAAAAGAACACCCTTTAACTAAATCTGATGAATATACAAAAGAAGCATATTTAAAAATGATGTGTGCTGTTTTACAATATGAAGCACACCCAAGAGAAGCTCAAATAATGTTTTTACAAAGACTTATAAAAGGAATTGAACTGGAAAACACTGTAGAAAAATATATACGCTCATCGTTGGAAATTAATATTGAGTTTGCAGAAGAATTTGTAAGATTATTTAGTCAAAATAGCTTAAAGTATAACTTTTTAGTTGATGTATTAGTTATGCTTTTCTGTGATGGTAATTATTCAGATAAACAAATAAAGTTTGTTGCAAAGCTTTGTGAAGTATTATTAATTCCCAAAAATTTGGTTGAGTTTTTAGTAAAACTTACAGTTTGTATTTTAGAGCAGAATAATGAAAGCTATCAAGAAATTATTACTGTTACTCCTCATAGTATTGATATGAGTATATTCTTAACATATACAAAAGAGTGTGTTGTAGGTTATATAATAAATTCACCTGATAAAATTTATTTATATGCAAAAGAAACAACAGAATATATTTTTGGTAGAGAAAAGATAACAATAGAGGGAAAAACAGAAATTATTTTTGAAAATTTAATAGTTGATTTATCAAACTGTGAACTTATCTTTTATAAAAACGAAGATATTACTTTCAAAAATTGCAATTTTTTAAGGGGCAGTAATTGTATTAAATTAAATGAATGTAAAAATCTTAATATTATAGATTGTACATTTGAAAATTTTACAAGTAGAGTTTTCGATATTAGTCTAATTGATAATTTAAAAATAAAAGGGAGTTTATTTAAAAATTGTAGTAGTTGTAAGAATGATAACACTATATTCCATCTAGATAGTATTAAAACATTATCTATAAAATACTGTAAATTCATAAAATGTTATTCCCAGAGAGGTAATGGTGTTATAATGAGTATTAATGGTCATTCTTGTTTTTCTTCAAGTATTGAAATTGAATATTGTAAATTTTATGATTGTAAAGTTATTACATATAGAGATAATAGCGGTTACCTATTCTATGGTTTTCACCCTAGAAAACAGAATCTGTCTACTAATGAGTTTTCTAATTGTTGTTCTAGTATTATTACCTAAAAATTTAAAAATTCGAGAGTGGTTAGTAAAAGATAGCTGGGAAATTAGTGGTGAGCTGTGGTCGTCTATTCTATTTTATATGATTATACTTCTTATGAAACTATTGATAAAATATTGAATGTGTAAATCATTAAAATTAGAACATTTTTATTATTTAAACAGACATGCAAGAACACCCTTACAAAAAATCTATAGTTTAAATAAATATCCAACTATTTTTATATTGCTACTCTCAAAAATTCAAACCCAATATGATTTCTACTATTTAATTCAGTAGATTTATATTTTTATCTTATTAATGTATATATAAGTTTACTACTATAAGATTTATATTTGGAGGATTTTATGATTTCATCAAGAAATTAAACAACTTAGCAACAGAATTTTAGAAATATAGGATATAATTTATTGTAAATATTTAATTATATTACTATTGCGAATTATTATTATTTATGGCATAATATTGTTAAACAATCTAAAAATATTTTAAAGGAGCTAAAAAATAATGAGTAATATTAATGAATTAAATGAGTTATATAAAGAATTAAATGAAATATTAAAACGAATTGGAGAAATTTATATACAAAAATTAGACCCCAACGAAAAAACGGGACTAAAATGCGTAGAATATAAAAATGCTACTTCAAATAATTGGAACAAAATATGTAAAGATTGCGAAGATAAATTTGAAGAAGTCGATAAAAATTCAAATCTATATGTTATATATATAAAAGATGAGGAAGATAATCTTAAAGTTCAATATATTGGAGTAAGCAAAACCGTAAATACTAGATTAAAACAACATTTATTTAAAAAATCAGATAAAACTTCTTCTAAATTAGAAAAAATAAAAGATTATATAATAAACGAAAAAAAAGGTAATGGTAAAGTATACTATAAAGCAATTAAAGTACAAACCAATGTAAGAACTGCTATAGAAGATATATTAATCGATAAGTCTAATTCAGATAATCAACTTTGGAATATTAGAAAAAACAACTAAAAATAGCACTAATCAATTGTCAATGCCATTTACACTAATTATAAATACACTTATAATCAACACAGATTGTAAGGGACATCATCCTCTACATACATATTGGTAATAGTTTTTTTATATAATATTAAATTTTTTAAATACAGAATAGAAAATATTCACTATTTACATTAACATCTAATTCTAAAGCAATTTCATTAATAGGCTTTTTCTGTAAAAGTGATTTTATAATTTTAACACCTAACTCTACACATTATTCAAAACCTTGTTGATAGGTTTCTTCTCTACTTTTTAGTAAAGAATTTATTTCTAATTGTTCTAATGGTGATGAAAACAAAAACATATTTAACAACTCCTTTTATAAAAAAGAGCGAATCTATTATTCGCTCTTTTTAAAATTACAATGTTATATAATACTCATTTCTTGTAGAAATTTAACTGTGTTAGAAACATAATTAATAGTAGCGTTTATTTCTAAAGCAATTTCATTAATAGTTTTCTTTTCTAAAAACAATTTTATAATTTTAGCAGTTAAATCTCTACCTTCATCTCTGCCTTGTTCAATACCTTGTTTCAATAAAGAATTTTTTTCTAATTGTTCTAATGCTACTGAAAACATACTTAACAACTCCTTTTTACTATTTACTATCATTCCGTGTACATCATTTATTAGCATTGAATATTCAGGATAATTTTCAACTATTCTTTGTCTAGTCATTATATCATTAGTAGCCATAATAGTTAAAAGTGCTTCTAGTTTATTATTACATCTTTTACCTGAAATAAAACTCTCTAATTCTATAAATACATACTCTTGTAATAAATCAAGTTCCAAACCTGTATTTGTTTGTTGTTTAGAATGGTGAATATAATTTGGATTGTTTCTAAATTTTTCAGGACTTTCAACCATAAATATAACAGTATAAACTTTTTTTAAGTTATCAAATGCCATTTTATCTTTTGCTTGAAATGTATCAACAGAATATTGTCTTAAAATTAAATCTGAAGAATAAGCAACTGCTCTCTTGTCAATAAAGTCTTGTCTTGCTACTTGCATTTCAACTATTATGTATTCACCATTTGAGAGCTCTGCAACTACATCCATCACCATTTTTTTAGAAAGTTCACTTTGTTGGTGATTTTCATTTCTTAATGAATGTTTTACTTTAATAGGAGTACCAATTACTTTTGTTAATAAATCTGATAATCTTTCTTTATGTATGTCGGGGTCGAAAATAGTTTTAAAAACGTAATCGTTTGTTAATGAAATAGCTCTTTTACCAAGCCATACATCTACATAATATTGTTTGTATTCTTCGGTTAATTTACTCCATGCACTTATATAAAATTCTTTTTCTGAAATAGAAGTTGCTGTACTTAATACATAGTTTATAAATTTATTTTGTAATTCTTCTTTATTATTTGTAGTTTCAGTTTCTTTTGTATTTTCCACTATTTCATCACCTTTTTTTGTTTAATTATAGCACAAAATATAATTATTTTCAAGTTGTAGTTATATATGAAATGAAAAGCATACAAAAATTTTTGATAGTGATTAAAAAATTAGTTCTTTATTATTTTTAATTTAAAGTCGTGTGGCAAACAAAAAATATTGAGACCAGACAATATAATTTTTTTATTTATTAAAAATAAAAAAAATTTTTTTTTTTTTTATAAAAATTTTTTTTTTTTTTTTTTTTTATTTTATCTTTTTTTCTCAATAAAAATTGTGCCCCCCACGACTTTAAATTTGATTATTTTATTAAAATTACAAACTTTTTTATGTAAAAAAAATTTAAAAATTCATTTGTATAGAGTGTAGTTGTATACTTGTAATAGTTTACAATGTATAATATAATTAATAATAACGATTTTTAAATTATTTTGGAGGTTGAAAATGAGTTTATTTAAAAAGACTACAGAACAACAATTGCAATTTAATAATTTTATTTCAAAAATAGATAATATTATTAAACAGTTTTCCTCTTATTCAGATATTGTACAAATATCTGATATTGAAAAGATTAAAAATAATTTTATATTAAAAACAGAAGATTTTTTTAGAACAGATAGAAAACTAAATATAGGTATAATTGGTCAAGTTAAAGTAGGTAAGTCATCGTTTTTAAATACTTTATTATTTGATGGAAAAGAAGTTCTTCCAAAAGCAGTAACCCCTAAAACTGCTACATTAACTAAAATTGAATACAGTGAAAAAAATTATATTGAAATTGAATATTATACTAAAGATGAATGGAATGTTTTAGAAAAAAATGCTAAGAGTGATTTACAAACAAATGAAATTGCAGTTGCAAAAGAAATTATGTCTATGGTTAATTCAAATAATATAAATGTAAATTTATATTTATCTAAAAAAGCAGCTTCTTTTATTCCAATAGCAACAGAAGAATTAAATTATGAGCTTTCAAATATAAAGCAGATGTTAAATAAACGTTTATCATTACTTATAAATAATGATAAAGAAAAGTTAGAACATCAAAAGAAAATTATAACATCACAAATTAATAATATTAGCTCTAATTTAGAAAATATATTTGGTGAAGTTTTGGTTAAAGTTGAAAAAAATAAAATAGAAACATTAAAGCTTATGAGAGATACTACAAAAGAATATTCAGATTTAAAAGAAAAAGAAGGTATTGAAACTCATTATCGTTCATATCGGGTTTCAGATGCAAAATGGTATAACCCATTTTCTTGGGGCACAAGTCATATAGAAACATCTCAATATACTGAAAGGTATTATTATTTTGAAGTATCTGATGCATTAGAAAGTATACGTAATTTTACTAATGATTGTGCAAATTATATGGAAGAATCATTTTATAAATCAGTTGATATTTTACAGCTTAAAAAACAAATATTAAATTTAATAATAGAAAATTTTGATATGTCAGATGAAAATTATGACCCAACATATTTTAAAATAATAACAGAAAAAACGCTTAATAATATAGAATTCCCTTTACTTAAAATAGAAACTAAAGGTTTTATAAACCTTATTTCTAATAAGTTTTCAGGTGAAATAAAAAATTCAGATGAAAAATCTAAATTTAAAAGTATATTAGGTGAAACTATAGTTGAATTATTAAATCATATTATAAATCAATTTTCTAATGAGATACTAAATTTTAAAAATGACATAACAGCTTTAAAAGAACAAATTACCAATACTTTACTTGAAAATATAAACAATGAATTTAATTTAATTATTAATCAATATCAAAATAAAGAAAAAGAGATTAAAAGATATAATAGTTTGCTTAGCCTACAAATTTATAACAATATATAATAATAAAATAAGAAAGTGATAATATAAAGTAACCACAACTCAATAATAAAATAATCTAAAAAACTTTGAGGGATAAAAAAATATCAAACCAACCAATTGAGTTATTGACTTTTTAATGTGTCTATGATACAAATAATAAGTAGTAACTAAGTGTATTTTATATTCAATAAATTTAAAAAAAGTTTGTTAGGCATAATTTTTGAGGAGGCTTTTTTAATGAAAGAACTTAACGACAAAGTGCAAGATGAATGTGGAGTATTTGGAATATGGAATCAAAATAATTTTGATACAGCACATATGATATACTATGGTTTACATGCATTACAACATAGAGGACAAGAAAGTGCTGGAATTGCTATAAATGATAGTGGAAAAATAATATCTCATAAAGAAAAAGGACTTGTTCCAGAAATATTTGATGAAGTTGTTCTTAAACATTTGAGTGGTAAAGTTGGGATTGGACATGTGCGTTATGGTACATCTTCTGATAATACATCGGAAAATACTCAACCTCTTATATTAAAATACACAAAAGGACATATGGCTATAGCTGCTAACGGAACTCTTGTAAATGCACATAAAATAAGAAAAGAATATGAAGATATGGGTTTCTTTTTTCAAACTACAAGTGATACAGAAATTATAGCTTTATTAATATCAAGACAAAGAATAAAAGTTCATTCTATAGAAGATGCAATATTTGAAGTTATGAAAATATTAGAGGGTGCATATTCATTTGTTGTTATGACTCCTCATAAACTTATAGGTGTGAGAGACCCAAGAGGTATGCGACCACTTTGTATTGGAAAAAAAGAAGATTCATATGTAATATGTTCTGAAACATCAGCTTTAGATACTATAGGTGCTAAATTTGTACGTGATGTAAGACCAGGAGAAATAGTTATAGTTGAAGAAGGAAATCTTCGTTCTGTTCAAACAAATGTAACTAACAAATCAGCAATGTGTATATTTGAATTTGTTTACATAGCAAGAACAGATAGTAATATAGATGGTGCTAATGTATATAAAGCTCGTTTTAATGCTGGTAAAATACTTGCTAAAGAATGTCCTGTTTCAGCAGATATAGTAATAGGTGTTCCTGATTCTGGTTTAGCTGCTGCTATGGGATATGCTGAACAATCAAAAATACCATATGCTGAAGGATTTATTAAAAATAGATATGTTGGGCGTACTTTTATACAGCCTAGCCAAGAGATGAGAGAAATAAGTGTTTCAATTAAATTAAATGCTATTCGTAGTCAATTGGAAGGTAAAAAAGTTATAATGATAGATGATTCAATAGTTCGTGGAACAACAAGTAAACGAATTGTTAATCTTTTAAGAACAGTTGGAGGAGCTAAAGAAGTTCATGTAAGAATAAGCTCACCTATGGTAAAATACCCTTGCTATTATGGTGTTGATATTCCTACAAAAGAAGAACTTGTTGCAAATTCATTTGATGTAGAAGGAATAAGAGAACTTATTGGTGCAGATAGCCTTGCATTTTTAAGTGTTGATGGATTATTAAAAACACCTGAAGGAGCTAAATGTGGTTTTTGTTCAGCATGTTTTGATAATAATTATCCAATAGAATTAAAGGAGGAAATTTAAATGGATTATAAACAAGCTGGTGTTGATGTAGAAGCTGGTTATAAAGCAGTTGAACTTATGGGTAAACATGTTAAGAATACTTTTCGCCCTGAAGTTGTTTCAGATATAGGAGGTTTTGGAGGTTTATTTTCATTAGCTAATAAAAAAATGGAAGAACCTATACTTGTATCAGGAACAGATGGAGTTGGAACAAAATTAAAACTAGCTTTTTTAATGAATAAACATAATACTATTGGTATTGATTGTGTTGCAATGTGTGTAAATGATATTGTGTGTAGTGGTGCAGAGCCTTTATTTTTCTTAGATTATATAGCTTGTGGTAAAAATGTACCTGAAAGAATTGCTGAAATAGTAGAAGGCGTTTCTAAAGGGTGTATTTTCGCTGGTGCTGCATTAATAGGAGGCGAAACAGCAGAAATGCCAGGCTTTTATCCTGAAGATGAATATGACCTAGCTGGCTTTGCTGTTGGTATAGTTGATAAAAAGGATTTAATAGATAAAGAATTAATGCAAGAAGGGGATGTACTTATAGGTTTACCATCAACTGGAATTCATAGTAATGGATATTCTCTTGTAAGAAAAATATTTAATCCTAACCCTTCAAGCTTAAATGAATATATAGAACAATTAGGATGTACATTAGGAGAAGAGTTATTAAAACCTACAAAAATATATGTTAAACAAATACTTGAACTGAAAAAACATATTAGAATAAAAGGAATAAGTAATATAACAGGTGGTGGATTTATTGAAAACATACCACGTATGTTCCCTAATGGTTTATGTCCAGTAATAAAAAAAGGCACATGGGATATATTACCTATATTTGAGCTTATCGAAAAAATGGGTAATGTAGAACGTATGAGTATGTACAATACTTACAATATGGGTATTGGTATGGTTTTAGCAGTTTCTCCTGAAGATGTTAATAAAACATTAACTATTTTAGAGCAGATGAATGAAAAGGGTTATATTATAGGCGAAGTAAAAAAAGGAGATAAAATATGCTTAGAATAGGTGTATTGGTTTCGGGTAGCGGAACAAATTTACAAGCTATAATTGATAAAATAGAATCAGGTTATATTAATGCTAAAATTGTTACTGTAGTAAGCAATAAAGCTGATGTATATGCTCTTACCCGTGCCAAAAATCATAACATCGAAACTAGAACTATATTAAAAAGTGACTTTGAAAATAAAGAACTTTTTGAAGAAGAACTTTTAAATCATTTTAAAAGTAAAGAAGTTGATTTAATTGTTTTAGCTGGATTTATGCTAGTTTTAGGTAAAAAATTTATACAAGCATATCATAATCGTATAATAAATATTCACCCTTCTTTAATTCCTTCATTTTGTGGTAATGGATTTTATGGACTTAAAGTACATGAAGCAGTACTTAAACGAGGAGTTAAAATAACAGGAGCTACTGTGCATTATGTAGATGAAGGTACTGACACAGGGCCAATTATTTTACAAAAAGCAGTAGAAGTAAAAGAAGATGATACACCAGAGATATTACAAAAAAGAGTAATGGAAGAAGCTGAATGGATAATTTACCCACAAGCTATAAAAATAATTGCAGATAAGTTTTAAGATAAAAAAATAGGTTGTATTATTCAACCTATTTTTTTGTAATTATTAATTTAAGAAAAAGCTTTTAAATCATTTTATAATAACTTGTATTTATTTTTTACATGAATTGTAATAATATTATATATATAATTTTTGAAAGTTCTAATTAAACAATCTTATTTAATAATTTATTTATAAACTTATAATTTAATATAAGAATTATTTGTAAATACAATGTCTTGATATTTTATATTTCCTATATTAATTAAATTTTATATTGCTAAATTATTTATTATTCTATTATAAATGGTTTTGATTTTTGATTATGTATTTTTATTATAACACTTAGGATTTTAAATTTAACTCCGGAGCTTTCAAATTGTAACTTTTGTTCCTTTTTCTTTAGTATAAAAATATTAATAATAACTTATTTTCTAAGTAAAGAATTCTTATAAATAAATATTTACTTTGAATATCTTTAACATAATAACTATGGTGCATGCATTAAATCTCCACAATTATTATTTTACTGATAACTTCAACATTATCTAGAATCTGTTAACTTTATCAATGCCTTAGTAAAAATAGTCATTACTAATAATTTGAAACATAAAATTCAAAACATAAATTTGGTAGTATGTCAAGATATTTGTAATTCGATGTTATTGCATACAGGGTAGGGTAGTTAGGGTTAAGTTCGTGCAAGAAATAATACATCTAAAAGAGCCTATTAACTATGCTTTGAACGGAATTAACAATCAAACTTGAGATACTAATATATATTATGCAATAGTTGTCAAAATTGGAACATTAAATTCTATTATTATATTAATAATAAATATATTTTAGTAATATATTAACATTTAGATTTTTATATATATTATTATAATTTTTTGATTTATATGTAAGTATATAATATTGACATACTTCTTGCGTGGTGATAGAATGAGTGTAATTAAAATATTAAATTATTAGGAGTTATAGTATATGCATAATCTGTCAATATCAAAAAAAATATTATTTACTTTTATATTCATTGGAATTGCTATTTCTATTTTCTTTTTTAATTCCATAAATAGTTTATTAGTTGCTAATAAAAAATTAGAGGACTTTGCTAATTATTCTTATAATGCAAATGAAGCTATTATGGATATGGAAATTCAAATAAATTTAGCATCCAAATTAATATCAGAAATGATAATAGATGCAGATGAAAATAATACCATCAAGCATACTTATACTAATGAGATAGAAAATAGTTTGGAGAAACTTCAAGAAAGTATTGTTAATTTAAAAAAAAGTTATAGAAATCCTACTTCAGATGTATCTGACATGGAAAGTAAAGTAAATAAATGGATTGATAGCATCAATAATGTTTTAAATATATTAAAAAATAATAATTTGATTCAAGCAAAGCAATTATTACTTTCAGAAAGTAAAAACGCTTATGATAATATGATTCATTATATGAGAGAAATAGATATTGAAATTGAAGAATCTGTTTATAATGATATTACATCTAATCAACAATATATGTCTTTAGTTATCATATGTTCTACAATATTTTTTTTAATTATGTTTGTTATATGTTATTTCTTAGCTAGAAGTACAAGGTTAAGTATATTTAGACCCGTAAAAGAAATTCAACAGGCTGCTGTTCAATTATCACAAGGTGATTTAAATACTACTATTTCTTATCAATCAAAAGATGAATTAGGCCATTTAGCAGATAGCCTAAGAAATTCTATAAGTATACTTCATAGTTATGTACAAGATATTTCCAAAATACTTACTAGTATGGCATCAAATGATATGACATCTGAAATAACACTTGAATATATTGGAGATTTTATACCTATTCAAAATGCTTTAAATAATATTTCTAATTCTTTAAATAATACTATTAATCAAATTAGGATAGCTGCTGAACAAGTATCAAATGGTGCAGATATTGTTGCACAAAGTGCACAAAATTTAGCATTTGGTGCAACTCAACAATCTAATTCTATTGAACAACTTTCTTCTTCTATAAAGGAAATATCTACTTATATGCAACATAATTCAGATAATGCTCGTATCGCAAGTCAACTTTCTACTAAAGCAATGCATTCCGTAGAACAAACAAATCACCAAATGCAAAATATGATTGTTGCTATGAAAGAAATAAATACTTCATCAGATGAAATTGAAAAAATTATTAAAACAATTGATGAAATTGCTTTTCAAACTAATATTCTAGCACTTAATGCAGCAATAGAAGCTTCTCGAGCAGGAGAGATGGGAAAAGGATTTGCTGTAGTAGCTAGTGAAGTAAGAGATTTAGCAAATAAAAGTACTGAAGCAGCTAAAAATACTACTATGCTTATTGAAAAAACAATATCTTCCGTACAAAATGGAACAGTAATAGCTAATAATACTGCTAATACATTATCTGAAATTGTAAATATTACTAAAAATTCTGCACAAGTAATGTCTCAGATTGATGAAGAATCAACACAACAAGTTCAAATAATAAAACGCATTTATAATAATGTAAAAGAAATATCAGATGTAGTTCAAAGTAATACGGCAGATAGCCAAGAAGCCGCTGCTACTAGCCAAGAGATGTCAACCCAAGCTACATTTTTAAAGGATTTAGTTTCTGATTTTAAGCTCAAATATTAACTTTATAATATTTTAATAAGGAGTAATGTAAATGCAAGGTTATAATGTAGTTATTGTCTATAATAAAGATTTTGATAAATTATTATTTTGTAAGCGTTCAAAAGACCCATATAAAGGTCTATATAACTTTGTTGGTGGAAAAATTGAAAAAAATAAAAGTAATATAGAAGAAGCTTATAGAGAGCTTTCTGAAGAAACAGGAATATTAAAACAAGATATAAAATTACATCATTTAATGGATTTTGTATATCCGCTTTTTGATTGTTATGTTGAAGCTTATGTAGGTAAACTAAATAGAGATGTTAATCTTATAGAAGAAAAACATAAACTTTATTGGTTAGATACAGAAGGGGATTTTTTTAATGCTAATCTATATGCTGGTGAGGGGAATATAGGTCATATGTTAGAACAAGTTAAATTATCAAAACATTTAATTTGGCAAGATTAAATAAATGGAGTTGATTATAATAAATCATAAAGGAACTCAAACATTAATTACCAATAGGTTAAAATTAAGAAAATACATACTTTCAGATGCTAAAGAAATATTTTATAATTATGCAAGTGATGAAAGAGTTACAAAATTTTTATCATGGCAACCATATAATAATATTGAAGATGTGAGTTGTTTTTTAACTCAACAAATTAATGAATATTCTAAAAATACTTTTTATCATTGGGTAATAGAAATAGAAAATAAACCTATTGGAAGTATATCAATAATTAATTTAGATGAAAAGAATAATTCTTGTGAAATAGGTTATTGTATTGGCTATAATTATTGGAATAAAGGAATTACAAGTGAAGCATTATATGCTGTTATGAATTTTCTTTTTAATGAAGTAGATATATATAGAATAGTTGCAAAACATGATGTAGAAAATATTGCATCAGGTGAAGTTATGCAAAAGTGTAATATGACACTTGAAGGAAAACTAAGAGAGCATTATTTGCGTCATGATGGAACACGTTCGGATTCATTAATTTATAGCATACTTAAAAAGGAGTTTAACTTAATAAAATAAAAATACACACTTAGTAGGTGTGTATTTTTTATTAACTTACTTCTTTTCATTATTTTGTTTCATAAGTGCTCTAACTTTCATTGGAAGCCCAAATAAATTTATAAATCCTGTTGCATCTTTATGGCTGTATAATTCACCTGTAGTGAAGCTTGCAATATCTTCATTGTATAATGAATATGGACTTTCTGAGCCTGCCGATATAATATTTCCTTTGTAAAGTTTTAATTTAACTTTACCAGTTACTACTTCTTGCGTTGAATTAATAAATGCATCTAAAGCTTCTCTAAGAGGTGTATACCATTCTCCACTATAAACTAATTCAGCATATTTTGTTGAAACAGTTTCTCTAAAAGCTTGAGTTTGTTTATCTAAACATAAATATTCAAGTTCTCTATGAGCATAGAATAAAATTGTTCCACCTGGTGTTTCATATACTCCTCTTGATTTCATACCAACAACACGGTTTTCAACAATATCAATAATTCCTATACCATTTTTTCCACCCAACTCATTTAATGTATCCATTATTTCAATTGGTGATAACTGCTTACCATCAATAGCAACTGGTTCACCTTTTACAAATTCTATTTCTACATAAGTAGGTTTATCAGGAGCTTTTTCTGGTGTTACTGATAATTGAAGAAGTTTATCAAAGTTTGGCTCATTAGCTGGGTCTTCAAGTTCAAGCCCTTCATGACTTATATGCCATAAGTTACGGTCACGGCTATAAGTGTCATCTTTTTTCATTGGAACAGGAATATTACGTTCTTCAAGATATGCTATTTCTTCTTCTCTTGAATGCATTGTCCATTCATCCATTTTCCATGGTGCTATTATTTCAAGTTGTGGAGCTAATGCTTTAACTGTAAGCTCAAATCTTACTTGGTCATTTCCTTTTCCTGTTGCACCATGACATATAGCAAAAGCACCTTCTTTTAAAGCTATTTCTACTAATCTTTTAGCTATAATAGGGCGTGCCATAGATGTACCTAATAAATATTTACCTTCATAAACAGCATTTGCTTTTACAGTAGGATATATAACATCTGTTATAAACTCTTCTGTTAAATCTTCAATATATAATTTACTAGCTCCTGTTGATAATGCTCTCTCTTCTAAACCATCTGTTTCATTTCCTTGTCCTACATTACCACACACAGCAATAATTTCAACATCTTCATAAAGTTCCTTTAACCAAGGTATAATAACTGTTGTATCAAGTCCACCTGAATAAGCAAGTACTATTTTTCTACTCATAAAAAAATTCTCCTTTTGTTTTATTTTATATATTAACTCCTTAAGCATTGCTTAAGGAGTTATATTATTTTTTATAATTATACATGTAAGTAAATAAAATTGCAATATGTTTATTTAATTTTCTTTATTTTTAGTTTAAAAATCTTTATCATTATCAAAATCATTATCTACATTCTTTTCACTAAAGTTTTTCTTTAAACTTCCTATCAAGTCTATACCAGTTAAAGCTTCAACTGTATGTGGCAAAGATGCTATTATGTCAGTTACATAACCTGAAATTTTACTAGCTCCTTTACTATTTCCACTTCCTGAATCAACTATTACTATTTTTTCAGTTTTTGAAAGAGGTTCAGCAACTGATTTAGCTATTTCAGGTAGTTTTTCTATAATCATTTGCGTTACAGCAGCTTCATTATATTGTTTGAATGCTTCTGCTTTTTTAAGCATTGCTTCAGCTTCTGCTTTTCCTTTTTCACGTATAACTTCAACTTGTGCCATATTAGCTTCAGCTTCAGCCTTTCCTCTTTCTCTTATAATCTCAACTTCAGTCATACTTTGTAAGCGGTGTGCTTCTGCTTTAGCTTGACCTTCCAAACGTATAGCTTCTGCCTTAGCTTCTGCTTCTTGAATTTCTGTGTATTTATTACCTTCAGAAGTTTTTTCTCTTGTATATTTGTCAGCATCAGCACTTTTTTCTCTTTTATACATTTCGGCATCAGCTTGTTTTAATACAGTTGCATCTAATTCTTTTTCTTTACGAATTGCTTCTTGTTCTGCAAGTTCAATTTCTTTTTGTTTCTTTAAAATCTCTACCATCATTTGAGTTTCTGTTACTTCTTTTTTTACTTTATTTGCTTCTATTTCATATGCTAAATCGGCAACAGCTTTTGCAGTTTCTTGTTCTTTTCTATAAGCTTGAACTTTAAGTTCTTTTATTTTATTAGCTTCTGCTATTTGAGTTTCAGCAACAAGTTTGGCTTCTTCTCCTAAACGACTAGCTTCTGAAATTCTTATTTTAGTTTCTTTTGATGCTTCAGCCTGTGCTATATCAGCATCTTTTTTTACTTCAGAAATACGTTTTTTACCAAGTGCTTGTAAATAACCATTATCATCACTAATATCTCTTATTGTAAATGCCTTTATTTCTAATCCCATATCGGCTAAGTCAACCGCCGCAACTTCTTGAACCTGTGATGCAAATTTTTCTCTATCTTTATAAATTTCTTCTACTGTAAGTTTTGATATAATTTCACGTAGTTTGCCTTCTAAAACGTCTTTAGCTATATCTTCAATTACTTGTATTGTTTTCTTTTCTGAGCCTGTATTAAATTGTTCTACTGCTGCTAATATTGATTCTTTATCAGATTTTACTTTTATAACAGCTACACCATCAGCAATAATGTCAACACCTTGTTCTGTTAATGCACCTGCTGTTCTTACTTCTATTTTCATATTTTCAAGTGAAATAATATCTGTTCTTTCTAATAAAGGTATAACAATACCACCACCACCAGATATAACACGTTTCTTTAATCCAGTAACAACCAATGCTTTATCTTGAGATATTTTTTTCCATGTTGCTAATACTCCAATTAAAATTAAAAATATAACTCCAACTATTATTTCTATAATTATTAATGTTCCACTTGGCATATAAAGTCCCCCTTATAAATTTTTACATAGTACGTATTTTTGTCAATATAGACAATTTCTACTTCTTCATCTTTTAAAATTTCACTTCCATCTTCTGATTTTGCAGGTGAAGAATAAGTATTACCATTTACTACATATTTTATTTTACCATAACTACCTTGTTTAATACTAAGTGTTACTTTAGCTCTTTGACCTATAAGCTTTTGTCTTTCTACTGCACTTGTGTTTTGTGCTTTATATAATTCTACTATTACATATCTATAAATTATATAAGAAAATATTACAGAAATTATTAAAGAAATAATTAAAGAAGTAATAAATAATACATTATTTCTAAGTAATATAATTCCTGTTCCACCAAACACAGTAACAAAAACAGCTATAACAGCCGGTTTTAATGGTGAAATATTAGTACCTAATTCAAAATCACCATCAAAATCCATAAAGTCAAACAACTGCCCTAGTAAAAAGGATATTACTGTATACAAAACTCCAACTCCAAAGCAAATATAAAATAATTGCATTTAAAATCCTCCTTCCCTATAGCTAGTAATAGTGAATCAATAAAATTACATCTTCTATTATAGCATAAATAACATAAAATTTAAAGAGAATGTTAATTAAATAAGTTTGACCTCAAAAAAAATATTAATCTAAAATTCATCATTATTAATTAAAACAAAAGAACCTAGAAAATTTTTTCTAAGTTCTTTATATTTATTATAGTAGATATTATTTTCACTAAATTTTATTTTCATTTGTTGTAGCTTCATTTACGGTTTTTAAATTTCTACTTAATTGTTTATACATCATATCAGATAATCCTATACCACCATGTTCTGTAGATACTTTACTGTATTCTTCATTTAACATTTCGGTAAAAACTTGTTCTCCTTGGCTTCTTTTAATAAGTTCATTACCCTTATTAATTGAATATACAGAGTTTTGCATTTGTTTAAACATATAGTTTATAAAATACGTTTCAAACTCTTTACATGCTTCTTTTAATTCTTTTTCGTCTTTATTCTCAACAGCTTTATCAAGAGCTTCTTGGAATGAATTAACTTTTGATTGTTCAAATTTATCTACTGTAGTTTGTGTAAAATTTGCATTATATGAATTAATAGATGATATCATTTAAACGACCCCTATCGTTTTAGATTGTTTGCTACTTCAAGCATACTATCAGCAGTTTGTATAGCTTTTGAATTTAATTCATATGCTCTTTGAGCCACTATAAGTTGAACCATTTCATCAGCCACTTGAACGTTTGATGCTTCTTTATATCCTTGCCATACTTTTGTACGGGATGGTGTGTTTCCATCTACTTCATACAAAGGTGCTCCAGATGCATCAGTTGCTTTAAAGAAGTTTCCACCAGTTGCTTCTAAACCTTGTTTATTTTGAAATTGAACTAAAGATAAAGTAGCTATTTGTTGAGTTTCTCTATTAGCATCTATATATTGTAATGAACCTTCTTCACTAATAACTATTTCATCTATAACTGCTTCTGCTGGTATTTGTATAATATCACCATCTGTATTTAAAACAGGATATCCTTCTGAAGTTGTTAAAACATATTCTCCATCATATATACCAAGTTTAAGAGTAAGGTCACGAGTATAAAGCTGTTCATTTCCTACTTGAATAGATAAAAAACCATCTCCAATTAATGCTAAATCTAAACTTTTGCCAGTTTGGTCAAGATTACCTGATCTAAAATCCCTACTTGTTGCTATATATCTTACCCCTAAACCTACTTGTAAATTTGTAGGTCTTACATTATTATTTTGGTCTGCTGCTGGTCGTGACATTGTTTGATATAATAATGATTTAAATTCTGCATTTTCTCTTTTATAACCTGTTGTACTAACATTAGCTAAGTTATTTGATATAACATCAATATTAAATTGCTGAGCTTTCATTCCTGAAGCTCCCGTCCATAAGGCTCGTATCATAAATAATTCCTCCCAGATTTTTATTTGATTTCATTAACAGCTTTACCTAAAGTTTGGTCATGAATTTGTATTAACTTTTGGTTTATTTCATAATTTCTCATCATTGAAATCATATTTACCATTTCATTAACAGAACTAACATTTGAACCTTCTAAACAACCTTGAAGAACTCTACCATTATAAGGTTGTTGTTGTGATTCTTCTGTTGTATCTAAAAGATTGTGACCAAATTTTCTAAGTGTTGTATTGTCTTGAAAACTTACTATTTTGATTTGGTCTGTATAAACACCATCAACATATATATCGCCAGTATCACTTATGATTATATCACCAGGTGGTAATTGTATATTTCCATTTAAACCTGCTACTGGTGTACCATCTTTTGTTACTAAAGTTCCATCTGCTGATAATGTAAATGCACCATCTCTAGTATATTTTTCGGCTGTTTCTCCATTTTTATTAGTAAAATTTACTGCAAAAAAACCATCAAAATCTAAAGCAATATCTAAAGTATTTCCTGTTTGTTTAATTGAACCAGAAGAAAAATCTGTATATGTGTTTTGTACATATGAGCCTAAACTCATGCCTCCGATTCCTTTTGAAAATTTTATTCCTTCAATTTCTGTTTTATCATTTATTCTACGAGTTAATTCTTCTTCAAAAGAACGTATAACAACACCATCTTTTTTAAATCCAGTGGTATCAACGTTAGCTATATTATTACTAATAACATCCATTTTCTTTTGTTGCGTTAACATACCTGTTGCTGATGTATATAATCCTCTAATCAAAAAAATTCCCCCTTAATTTAACTCTCTTAAAAAAACTTAATATATTTTATTTGGCTTTTCCTGAAACATATTCCACATATTTACCTGTTCCTATTGCAACACATGAAACAGAATCTTCTGCTATTATAGTATTTATACAAGTTTTTTCACTTATGAGTTTATCAAGTCCATAAAGTAAACTTCCTCCACCTGTCATTACAATTCCTCTTTCAGATATATCAGCAGCAAGTTCAGGAGGTGTTTGTTCTAATACTGAATGGACTACATCTACTATTGTTAAAACTGATTCTTGGAGTGCTTCATACATTTCTTCAGATGTTACAGTTATAGTTCGAGGTAATCCTGTTATAAGGTTTCTTCCTCTTACATCTATAGAAACAGATTGTGATCTAGGATAAGCAGTACCTACATTTATTTTTAATTCTTCTGCTGTTCGCTCTCCTATAAGTATATTATGTTTCTTTCTCATATATCTAACAATTGCTTCGTCAAAATTATCACCTGCTACTTTTATAGATGAACTTATAACTGTTCCTCCTAATGAAATAACAGCAACATCACTTGTACCCCCACCTATATCTACTACCATACTTCCACAAGCTCTTGCTATATCTATCCCTGCACCAATTGCAGCAGCCACAGGTTCTTCTATAATATAAACTTGTTTTGCTCCTGCTTGTTTTGTTGCATCTTCAACTGCTCTTCTTTCAACTTCTGTTACTTTGCTTGGCACACATATTGCTATTCTTGGTTTTAAAATCCTTTTACCACAAGTTTTTTGTATAAAATATTTCAACATTTTTTCTGTAACATCATAATCAGATATAACTCCCTCTTTAAGAGGTCTTATTGCAACTATATTACCAGGTGTTCTTCCTAACATTTTTCTTGCTTCTTCACCTACTGCTAAAATACTATTGGTATTTTTATCTATAGCAACTACTGATGGCTCTTGAAGAACGATTCCTTGTCCTTTTATATAGACTAATACACTAGCAGTGCCTAAATCTATACCCATATCAGTTCCAAATCCCATTTCAATTCTCCTTTAGATATACTATATATTAGACTAAAATATATTTTTTTTATTATACAACATTTTTTCAAATAATACAAAGCTTTTTGCAAAAATTTATACCTAATTAATTTTTGGCAAAATAGATTAGGTATATAGTTAAAAAATTTAAAAATAAACTAGTTATTAAAATTTTGTTTTTAAATATAATTCTGTTTTTATTATCATTATTTCTAGTTCTCTAATTAATTCATTCATATAATCTAAATTATTTTCCTTACTTTTTTGTTCTATAATATTAGCTATATCAGCTAATGATGTTGCTGCTAAATTTAATGCTGCACCTCGTATAGAATGTGCATGTTGTGATATTGCTTCAAAATCTTTATCTTTTAATTTTTCAAAAAGTATTAATACTTGAGTTTTAGCACCATTTAAAAAATCAAATGTTATATTTAAAAAGAATTCAACATCTCCATCTAATTCTCTTAAATTCTTTTCTATATTTATAAATTGTTCTTCAACATCTGTTTCAAATTTCGCTTTTAACCTAATATCCATATTGTTAATTTTGTTAAGCCATAATGTAACTTTGCTTGTAATATCTTCTTTTTTAAATGGTTTTGTTATAATATCATTCATTCCTACACTTAAATATTTTTTTATTTCATCTTCAAATACATTAGCTGTCATTCCTATAATAGGAATACTTCTTCCTTTTTTTATTGACCTTATTATATCTGTAATTATACAACCATCCATTTCACCTACTTGTACATCCATTAATATTAAATCAATATCATTTTTTGCAAATTTTTCAAGTGCTATTTCACCATTAACTGCTTCAATAATATTACAGCCTATTTTATTTAAATATATTCTAGCTAACTCTCTATTTACTTCATAATCTTCTACAAGTAATATAGTATAGTTTTTTAAATTGTTTGGAGAAACATCAATATCTATTATTTCATTTTTAGTAGTATCAGTATTAATTATATTTTGTTCAACTTTACTGAATTTTACTGTGAACCAAAAAGTACTTCCTTCACCTTCTACACTAAAAACTCCTATATCTCCACCCATAAAATTAATCAAACGTTTTGCAATAGGTAAACCAAGCCCCGTACCTAAATATTTGTTAGAATTTATTTGCACAAAATCATCAAATATTTCCTTTTGTTTACTTGATGGTATTCCTATACCTGTATCATTTATATTAAATAAAATTTTTAATTCAGTGTTTGTTTCTTCTACAATTTCTAAAGATAAAGTTATGCCACCTTTATTTGTAAATTTAATAGCATTACTTAATATATTAATTAAGATTTGTCTAAGTTTCATAGCATCCCCTTTTAATAAAGAATGTATTAAATCTAAACCATAAACATGATAATAAAGCCCTTTATTTTCTGCCATTGTAGAATAAGTAGAAGTTATATTTTCTATACAAGTATACAAACTAAAAGTTTCAATATTTAAAGATATTTTACCAGATTCTATTTTAGAAATATCTAATATTTCATTTATAAGAGATAATAATTTATCAGACTCATTTTGAATTAGGGCTATATATTTTTTATATTCTCTAGTTGGGTGTTGCATATTACTAAGCATTTCTGCAAAACCCATTATACAGTTTAAAGGCGTTCTAATTTGATGACTTATACTAGTTAAAAATTTGATTTTAGAATCATTTACAAATTGGTCTTGGTTTTTAGAATTTTTTCCTACCTTTTCTTCTAAATTTGATTTTTCAGACTCTAGATTTTTTACTAAAATTTCTTTTTCATTTTCTGCTTCTTTTAAAATTTTAAATATTTTTATTCTGTATAATGCATTACTTATCTGTCCTGATAATGTATCAAATATAAGCTTATCCATCAAATCTGTTTCATAAACAACAAAACCTATTTGTACTTCTTCATAATATAATGCATTTACTATATATGTATATCTTCTATTTTGTGGTTTAAATTCATTTGGTACAAACTCTTTTGGATTAAAATAATAATCATTTGAAAGTTGTATTCTTTTTTCATCACTATATGCAAGTACAAGTTTAGCTTTCTTTAATACATCTTCTTTATTTTCATAAATAGATATATAACAGCTTTTAATATCAACATCTTTAAGTATTATTTCCATAGTATCTAAAAATTCTTCCAAATTAAATGTTGACATAAGCCTTTGTTCTGTAGAATAAACTGAAAATAATGTTTTATTATCTTTTAAAGATTTATTTACAATCATTATTTCAGTTGCTTGAATTATATTAATTCGTGCTTTATTCCAAATATCTGAAAGCTTTAATAATGTTTTACTATCTGATATTAAAGGTGAAATTTCATTTTTAATTAATGTAATTATATTTTGAAAGTATGAAACATCTTCATTATGGCTACATACAATATCAAAATAAATATCTAATATGGATAAAAATCTTTCGGTATCATTTTCAATATCATATATAATACTTAACACCATATTTTCTACCCAACTTGAATCTATAGTATAATAAAATGGTATAATTTTTCTCTCTAAATTTTTTATAATATTTTTAATTTGTTCTTCGGATAATTTTATTTCATTATTTATTTTTAAATCACTTAAATTAAGCTCTCTACATCCACAAGAATTTTTTATTATAAGTCTACCAGGTATATTTACTATTTTAGGCTTTATTTTATTATTTATAACATCAACCAATACACTAACTGCAGCATTTCCTTGTTGAATAAAACATGGATTAATAGAAGTAAGATTTGGCTTACATATATTAGTTTCACATTTATTATTAAAACTTGCAATTGCTATTTCTTCTGGACATCTTATACCTAAAATTCTTAATTCCTCTGCAACACCAATTGCAATAGTATCACTAGGAATTATTATTGCTTCTATATCTTCACCCGGTTGCAAAGCTCTCTGTTCAAATAGCTGTCTTGTTGCCCTTTTACCTGCATCAATACTAAAATCATAATAATCTGATACTAATTCTGGTCTAAATGGCAATCCAAAATTTTTTAATACTTCTTTATAAGCATTTAATCGTGATATATTAGTATTGTGATTTTTGTCTCCGCATATAAACCCAATCTTAGTATAGTTATGGTCTTTTATAAAATGCTCAATTATAGCTGTTATATCTGATTTATCATCATTTACAACATTACAACATCCATCTATCTTTTGAGATATTCCTACTATAGGTATTCCTTCAAACTTATTATAAAATTCTTGAGCTTGTTTTTTAAGAATTCCTTTAGTAATTTGTGAGCTCCATACTATTATGCCATTTACATATTCTTTATCTACAAGGTCATACACTATATTGGCTTGTCGCGTGAATTCTCTGGAAGTATCATTTAATTTCTGCCCTATTACACATATTAAATTACTATCTAATTGTTTTGCTTTCTCATATATACCTTTTACTAAAGAAACACTTAAATCACTCCAAATAAATGGTATTAAATAACCTATAGTTATTCTTTGTTTAGTACTTGCTTCTTCCATTTAAATCCACCTTTCTACTGGTAAATAAATTATATTTAGTAAAGTTGAAAATTATATAAAAATGTACTAATTACGTTAATATACATTCTTATATACAATTTCTAACTAAATTTTATAACTATATTATACTTTTTTTTTTTACAAATATCAACTATATAGTTGTAACATAGTTATTTATATTTTTATAGTATAAATATAAAGGAGGTGAGCAAATGAGAAATAAAGCATTAGATTATTACAAGGAGGGTTATAATTGCTCTCAATGTATTTTAAAAGCTGCAGAAGAAAAATATAATATTTATATATCCGAAGAAAATTTAAATCTTTGTAAAGGAATCAACAATGGATTTGGAATTGGAGGGCTTTGTAGTTTAGTTACAGGTGGAATAATGGTTTTTGGACTATTATTTGATGAAGCTACAGTTAAAAGATTAAGGTTAAAATTATTAGATAATTTTTATGATAAATATTTATCCCTTAATTGTTGTCAATTAAAAGGAAGGGATGAAAATTCTTGTCAAAGTCTTGTCTATGAAGTTGCTGATATAATAGATAACATAATAAATCAAGAAATGAAATTTTAAATTTAATGGACTGTATCAAATTTTGATACAGTCTTTATTTAATTAAATTATTCAACTTTAAGGAAACCACCTATTTAATAAAATATTACTTCCTAAATATATAGAAAAACTTTCTAAAATATTAAATTACTTGTTTTTATATTCTTTTTTTTATAAAATATTTCTATTTGAATAAAAATATGTTATACTAACAATATTAAAATAAAAAATAGATTATAAGGAGATATTTAAATGATTTCTATAGCTATTGATGGACCTGCTGGTTCAGGTAAAAGTACAATTGCTAAACTTATATCAAAAAAACTAGATATAATATATATAGATACAGGGGCTATGTATCGAGCAGTTGCTTTATATTTTATAAATAAAGGTGTAAATTTAACCAATATAGAATATATCATTTCACAATTAGACAATATTAATATATCAATAAAACATATAAATAATGAACAACATATATTTTTAAATAATGTAGATGTAAATTCTAAAATAAGAACTCCAATAATGTCAGAAGGAAGTTCAATAGTCTCTAAAATACAACAAGTTAGAGAAAAACTTGTTTATATACAAAGAAACTTAGCTAAAGAACAAAATATTATTATGGATGGTAGAGATATTGGTACTAACGTTTTGCCTAATGCTACTTTAAAAATATACTTATCTGCTGATGTAGAGGAAAGAGTTAAAAGAAGATGTAAAGATTTAGAGATATTGAATGAACCATTTACAATTGAAGAAGTTAGAGAATCTATAATTAAAAGAGATTTTGAAGATATGAATCGTGAAATATCTCCATTAAAAAAGGCTGAAGATGCAATAGAAATTAACACTACTTTTTTAACTACAGAGGAAATAGTTGAAAAAATATTGAGTTTATTAAATATTTAATTAAATGTAAAAAATCATAAAAGAGGGATTAAAGTGGAATTAATAATAGCAAAGTCATTAGGTTTTTGTTTTGGTGTAAATAGAGCAATAGAATGTGTATACAATGAGGCAACTAAAAATAAAATATATACTTTTGGACCAATAACACATAATAAACAAATAATAAATGATTTAGAACAAAAAGGTGTTAAAATAGTTGAAAAGCTTGACGACATAAAAGAAAATAGAACTGTAATTATACGTTCACATGGTATATCACCATTAATATATTCAGAATTAGATAAAAAAAATATTAAATATATAGATTGTACATGTCCATGTGTAAAAAAAATTCACAATATAGTTGAAAAAAATTATAAAGAGGGTTATTATATAATAATAATTGGGGATAAGTTACACCCTGAAATAATAGGAATAAATGGCTGGTGTGAAAATACAGGTATAATTATAAATTCTATAGAAGAAGCAAATAATATAGAATTATCTAAAAACAAAAAATATATTATTGTTTCGCAAACTACATTTTCAAAAGAAAAATTTTCACAAATTATTTCAATATTAAAAAATAAAAGTATAAATTTTGATTTATATAACACAATATGTAATGCAACTACTGAAAGGCAAATGGAAGCTATAGAAATTTCTAAAAAAGTAGATAAAATGTTGGTTATAGGAGACAAAAACAGTTCAAATACCCAAAAATTATATGAAATATGTAAAAAAAATTGTGAAAAAACCTATTATATTGAAACTATTAAAGATTTACAGTTGAATATTTTCAAAACAAATGATAGAATTGGTATAACCGCTGGTGCGTCTACACCATCAGCAATTATTAAGGAGGCTATTAAAACAATGAATGAATTAAATCAAGCAAGCAATGAATCATTTGAACAAATGTTAGAAAGTTCATTTGTTACTTTACATACAGGGGATATAGTTAAAGGAACTGTTATTCAAGTAGCTAATGAAGAAGTATCTGTTAATCTTGGTTATAAATCAGATGGAATTATTGAAAAAGGTGAAATATCAAATGACCCAAAAATAAAAGCATCAGATATTTTTAAACCAGGTGATGAAATTGAAGTTTTCATTATAAGAGTAAATGACAGTGATGGTAATGTTTTGCTTTCTACAAAACGTATTGAAAATCAAAAAGGTATAAAAGAAATAGAAAAAGCTTTTGAAGAAAAGACTCAAATCAAAGGAAAACTTACCGAGGTTGTAAAAGGTGGTATGATTGCCAATATAAATGGTATACGTGCTTTTGTTCCTTCATCTCAATTATCAAATAAATATGTTGAAAATTTAAATAAATTATTAGGTAAAGAATATAATTTTAATGTAATAGAATTCACTAAAGGTAGAAGAGGCAAAATTGTAGTTGGAAGAAAAGAACTTGCAGAAATAGAAGTAAATAATCAAAAGAAAGAATTATTTTCAAAAATATCTGTAGGTCAAGAAATTAAAGGAACAGTAAATCGCATTACAGATTTTGGAGCATTTATTAATTTGGGTGGAATAGATGGATTAGTTCATATATCTGAGATGTCATGGGAAAGAATAAATAAACCTCAAGACTTGTTAAAAGTAGGACAAATTGTGGATGTTATTGTTCTTGATATAAATGAAGAAAAGGGTAAAATATCCTTATCACTTAAAAATCCTAAAGAAAATCCATGGAATATTGTTTTAGATAAATATAAAGTTGGAGATATAGTAGAAGGAAGAGTAGTTCGTTTAGTTTCTTTTGGTGCTTTTGTTGAGATTGTTCCGGGAGTTGATGGACTTATTCATATATCACAAATTTCTAATAAACATATAGCAAAAGTAGAAGATGCATTATCTATTGGCGATGTAATCAAAATTAAGATTTTAGAAATAAATGAAGAAAATAAAAAGATAAGTCTTAGTAAAAAAGATGCTGATGGTATAGTATTAGAAAGTGAAAATTCAGAAGATACTATTTCAGAATAAAAATTTAAAACTATTTTTTTATAATAAAATATACTTTAAGCCTAAAAGTTGTTAACCTTAATAAATTTTAGGCATAAAATTTAATTTATTATGATATAGTTTGTTTTATTAATAATGTTATAGTTAAAGTTTATTAACTATAAGTGTGAGTATAAAGTTAAGGTTATACTAAATATATAATTGAATTTTATATATTTTTGTATAATTTTAACTTTATTAATTATGAATATTAGAAGGTGGTATAATAAGTATGGATTATGAGAATTTTAAACGTGAAGTATTTAAACTCTCTACAATAAATCTCGACGCATATAAAGAACGACAAATGAAAAGAAGGATTGACTCTTTAATAAAAAAAAATAACTATAATGATTACATATCTTATGTAGCAGGATTAAAAACAAATGATAAGCTATACAAAGAATTTATAAATTACTTAACTATAAATGTATCTGAATTTTATAGAAATCCTGCACAATGGCAAGTATTGGAGACAGAAATTTTACCATATCTTATTAAAAACTCTTCAAATCTAAAAATATGGAGTGCCGCTTGTTCTACAGGTGATGAACCATATTCGCTTGTTATGGTTTTATCAAAACATATGCCATTATCTAGAATAAAAATTATTGCAACAGATATAGATAAGCAAGTTTTAGAAAAAGCCAAAATGGGGTTATATTCATCTAAAAGTGTTGAAGGTTTACCTAAAGAATATTTATCTAAATTTATGACTAAAATAGGAGATTCATATAAAGTTAATGATGATGTTAAAAAATGTGTTGAATTTAAACAACATAATCTTTTAAAAGACTCATATCCTAAAGACTGTGACCTTATAGTTTGTAGAAATGTACTTATATATTTTACAGAAGAAGCAAAAGACCAAATATATAAGGATTTTAATACGGCTTTAAAAACTAGTGGAGTATTATTTGTAGGAAGTACAGAACAAATAATAATGTCTTCTAAATATAAGTTTACTCCTATGAAAACATTCTTTTATAAAAAGGATGGTAATTTATAAAAAGAGGCTAATTTTAGTCTCTTTTTTATTAATTTGTGCTACCTATTCCACCTACTCGATTAGTCTCTACATTATCATCATAGGTAACTCCATATTGTAAAAATATACCTTGCATAAAACTATCACCTAAATTAAGAGAAAGAATTTTATTTTCTTTATTGTCATTTGTAAATTTTATAAATATATGACCTTCATTATCTGTATTATAATAATCTGAATCAATAATTCCTACTGTATTATCAAGTTGTAATCTATATTTAAATCCTAAACTACTCCTTGGGAAAATTGATAAAAACCAACCTTCTTTAATTTTTACACGAATACCTGTTGGTATTGTTATAGTTTGATTTTGATTTAAAGAAATAGCTATTGGTAAGAAAAAATCATAACCTGCACTGCCTTTTGTTTTTCTTTGTGGTAATTCTATATTATTATATATTTCTTCTATATTAGTAATATGAAAAATAGAATTTTTCATAGATTTTTTAAACTCATTAAAACTAACTTTTTCAAATTGCCCAACTCTTTGCATACTTTCTCCCTTAACAAAAAAATATATTTACAAATAAAATTTTTGTGTTATAATGTAATTATTAAAGGTAATCGACCACAAAAGTGGTTGACCAGAGTTGCTTACAAAGCTACCCTACTGCTCAAAGTGAAGGGTAGTTGTTTTTATTTGCGTTTATACCTATTATCAATATAGGTAAGTAGTGCTATTAGAAATGTACCAAAAAGCAATAAGTCGCTAAATGAGAACATATCACACCACCTCCCATCTTTAGTAAAATGGAAGGTCAACCACCCTTATTTTGATTACCCTTAATTAATATTAACATAAATTAATACATATTACAACAAAATTTTTAAGGAGAGTATAAAAATTAAAAAACATAATTTATTATACATTTACACAAATAAATTTAGTATTACAATCAAAGGCAAACTATTATTAAATTCTGAGAAAATATCTCATTTAAATATTCAATGTGAAGATAATTTTAAAGTATTAGTAAACGAAACTAAAGAATACAATTCAAATCAAATACCAGCTTTATTTTATGAACAACAAAATTATGAAATTATAATAGAAAATAATACTACATCAAATTTAGAATTTTGGCATGAAAACATAAATATAAGAAATAAATTAAGTAGCGTAGGTCGTTTAGGTAATATAATTTCAGGTATTATTAATTTTGGTAACGAGATAGGTAATACTGATTTAATTATTAATATTGATAATAAATTTTATATGAAAATAGAGCTTGAAATTTTTCCAACTAAATTAGATTATAAAGAAGATTACATTAACATTCTTAATGATGTAACAAATGAAGTATATAATCTTGCTTTTGAGTTTGTAAAAAAAACATATATAAATGCAAGTATGAATAATGAAACTAAAAGTAGCAATACTGAATTTTTTAGTATACTTAAAGTTTTATATAATAATTTTATTAATTCTTTAGATTTTATAATAAACACACCCCATCATATTTTAAAGTCAAATATGGAAATACTACCAGCACATAAAATAAAACATACTAATAATAAAACAATAAAATGGTTAGAACAACATTCAAACTTTTTGAAAATTAATAATAACACCTATAATATGGATAAAGCATTAGGTATAAATAGACAAGTTACTTATGATACTACTGAAAATAGATTTGTAAAGTTTATGATTGTTAATATATTAAAAAAAATTAAACAACTTTGTAATGATTATAATAAACTTGATAGAAACAAAGATATAGAAATAATAAATAACTTAAATAATATGATTAGAGAAATAGAAAATAAAATAAGATATTCTTTCTTTAATAGTATAGGAGAAACCCATTATACAATATCTTTAATTTTTAAAATGGGTTTAGGATATAAAAAACTATATGATTGTTATTTAATGTTATTAAAAGGGTTATCAATTCATTCAGATATATTCCATATATCCATAAAGGATTTATCATTATTATATGAATATTGGTGTTTTATAAAAATAAATAGTATTATAAAACAAAAGTATAATATTATAAAACAAGATATAATAAATACAGATAATAGTGGTATGTTTGTAACATTAAAAATAGGTAAAGCTTCAAAAATAGTTTATGAAAATTCTCATAATGATAGAATTGAGTTAATATATAATTCAACTTCTTTTAATTTACCAACAGTACCACAACGACCAGATATTATTTTATCAATATTTAAAAAAAATTCAAACATGATATATAAATATATATTTGATGCAAAATATAAATTAAATACTGCTATAGAAGGGACTTATTATAATAAAATTTATACAAGCCCTGGACCAGAAGAAGATGATATAAATACAATGCATCGTTATAGAGATGCATTAGTTAACGAAAATGAAGAATATAGACTCTACAAACGTTCTATTTATGAACGTACTATGTTTGGTGCATATATTTTATTTCCATATAATAAGGAAGATGAATATATAGAACATAGGTTTTATAAAAGTATAACAAAAGTAAATATTGGAGGTTTGCCGTTTTTGCCTAATTCAACTTACCTTGTTTCAAACCTAATTAATAAACTAATTGAAGATTATTCAGAAAATATATTTGAAAAAATTGGATTGCCAGTTGGTATTTATAGTAAATTAGAAAATATATACGAAATATAAAAGCAGACAATAATGTCTGCTTTTATATTTCAATTTTTATTATTGCAGATAAAAAGGTTTTTTATCTATTTTTTTAATCTGTATTTCTTAAACGTTCTATAATACTTTGCTTTTCTAAATTTTTAAAACAAAAGAATGGAGTTAACACAGCAAATAATATAATAATAGGAGTGCAGGCTAGCAAGGGCATAAGTGTAAATTTAAAAGTAGTGAATCCACCTTCAACCATTGCACGTATACCAATTCCAACAGTTAATGTACTAAGTATATAAGAAAATATCATTGTTAATCCTGCATAATTAAGTCCTTCAAAAATTAGCATTGAGGAAAGTTGTTTTTTTGCCATACCAACACTTTGTAACATTGCAAATTCTTTTTTGCGGGAAACAATGGCAGTAACCATACTATTTAAGAAATTTAATACACCAACTAATGCAATTACAATACTAATTGTATTGCCCATAACTGAACCAGCACGTGTTTCACGTTTGAATTGTTCTTCTATTTTATAACGTGAAGTATAAGGCATAGAGCTATCAATATTTTTTTGCCAGCTACTAAGAAATTCTTCTGTAGTTTGTATATATTCATCAGATACATTGAAATATAGTTTACGTAATGTATTGTCTGGAAATAATTCTTTAAAAGTATCAACTGGAAGAATAAAGTCAAGATTATATGCACTTGAAAATGCACCAGAAGTAACAGGGTAGTAAGGTTTAACAATACTCATAATAGTAAAACTTTTTCCGTTTATAATAACACTTTCTCCAACTGAAAATGTTGGCATAGCTTGAGAGTATGTATCTGGATTATCTGTTGATATGCCCACAGCTAAAATATAATCTCCACTTAAAAATTTAATTTTATCAAAAGAACCATTTATCATATGTTTATCAATAGCTAATGAATCTAAAGCAATACCATCAATACCATGAAGTACTACATTTGCTTTTTTTGTTTCTATTGTATTATGATAATCTTTTATATATTCTGGATTATATTCCATTTGTTTTAATACTTCATTATGTTCAAAGAAATTAATAATATTATTCATAGCATTTTCACTTAAATCAACAATACTTTGTTGAGAATATAACTTGCCTATACTTTCTAATCCTTTTAAATTTTCTATTTTTTCTAATAAATCGTTTGAAATAGTAGTTCCTTTAGGATTATATTTTTTGATATAATCTTTAGAAGTTGCATCTTCAATACTAAAATCTGAAATAGTAGTATAATTAATATATTTTTCTATGTCAAAACTAGCATTCTTTGCATAAAACCCAGACATTAATACCAATCCTAATGTAAGAGAGCAGATAACTGTAATTGTACGCTTTTTGTTACGACCAAGATTTGACAATGACATATTATATAGTGAAGCTCCCATTGTACCTTTTTTTATTTTTTTCTTACTACCATTTTGTGCATCACTATAACGAAGTGCTTCTATAGGTGAAACTTTAGCAGCTATTCTAGCAGGACGCAAACAAGAGATAAATACAGTTAATAGTGCAAAGGTTGCTGAGCCAATAAATATAATTGGATTAAAAGATATTAAAGCTTCTACACTATCAGAAGCAATAAATTTTGGAACAAGTATTACACCAAGTAGGTAACCTAATGATAAACCTATTGGAATTCCAACTAAACATAATCTAAATGCTTGACCATAGATAATCTTTTTTATTTGACTAGTAGTAGTACCAAGTGTTTTTAACTTTCCAAAAAATTGAATATCTGATGCAACTGAAATTTGAAATATATTATAAATAATCATATAGCCTGCAAAGAATACTAAAATCATACCTAAATACATAGGTAAATTTTGTTCTAAAGACATTGCTTGCATAGAAGGGTCATAAGCTAAATTAATACTATATTCAAGTTCTGTAAGTCCTATTTCTTTGAGAATAGTATCCATTGTTTTTTTTATATTTTTATTAGAATATAAAGAGATTTGTATTGTACGCACACCTGCAAGTTGACCCTTTTGATAGTATTCTATATTTTCACAAATATCTAATGCAAATGATTCACTTACCCATGCCATACTTGCTATAGCGGATTCATTACCTTCCCACCAACCACATAGTGTAAATGTAGTTTCTATTAATTCACCAGAACTAAAATCTTTTATCCACTCTAATGTAATCTTTTGTCCAATTTCTTTTGGTATATTAAGACGATTTAATGTAATACTATCAAGAGCAATTTCTGTATTTATTTGTGGCATTTTACCGACTGTAGGATATGAATAACTATGTTTAGCATTTGATTCATTAGAATAACGTATTTCTACTTGATTTCCTGTTAAACTTTTATTTTGAGCTAATCCTACAACAATACTTTTTCCTAACTCTTTAACTTTTGGGTGAGAAGCTATTTTTTCAATCTGCTCATCACTAAGATATTTAATTGAAACTTGTGTATTATATCCTGTTTGTTTAAATGCCATTTCAAGTATTGATTTTGACATGCTTTCAGATAGTACAAACAAAGTAGTAAACATTAAAGTTGTCATAATAATTGCTACTATTGCTACAAGATTACGTCCTTTATTACTTTTGTATGTACGCTTTGTTAATGTTTTAATCATAAAACTACCCCCTATCCTGCAATACGACCATCTTCAATACGGATGGTGTAGTCTGTCATTTGTGCAATTTCTGGATTATGAGTAATCATTACAATTGTTTGATGAAATTCTTTACTAGTCATTTTCAAAAGTCCAATTACATCTTCACTGGTTCTACTATCGAGATTACCTGTTGGTTCATCTGCTAAAACAATTGCTGGCTTTGAAGCAAGTGCACGAGCAATTGCAACACGTTGTTGTTGACCACCAGAAAGATTATTTGGAAGACTTTCTAACTTTTTTTCCAATCCTAAAAGATTTACAATTTGCATAATAAAATTTTTATCTGGTTTACATTTATCTAATGAAATAGGTAAAATTATATTTTCCCATACATTTAATGTTGGTACTAGATTGTAATTTTGAAAAATGAATCCGATTTTTTGACGGCGGAATATAGTTAATTGCTCATCTGTCATTTTTGCAAGCTCTGTACCTCCAACTTTTACACTTCCACTTGAGGGACGGTCTAATCCTCCAAGCATATTAAGCAACGTAGACTTACCACTACCTGAAGTACCAACTATAGCTACGAACCATCCACGTTCAACAGAAATGTTAACACCATCTAATGCCTTAACAATTGTTTCATCTGAACCATAATGCTTTTTTAAATCATTAGTCTGTAAAATATATTCCATAATAAATTCCTCCTGAATTTTTATATAATCACAAATTTAAAAAGTTTGTTTTTTTGTTTTATTAATATAAATACAGTTTAACAATCTAATGTTACGATTAAGGTACAATAAAGGTACAATTTTGAAACATTTCTTATTAAAAAAATTTTTTATTTGAGAGTGATTATATACAAATAGGTTTTTATAAAATTAAGAGGCAAAATCTCTTTACACTTTTGCAAAAGTGTAAAGAGATTTTGCCTCTTAATTTTATTTTCTTGATACTATTTTTGTTGATTTTGCAATGAATTCACAGGTCTTAAATAAATAATTAGAATTTATACTAAAAAATAGTGTGAAAGTAATAAATGCTTTTAAAGCTTGAAAACTACAGGTTTGAGCAAAGAGTATAAATAAAATAAAATTATTTGACGAATTCTTAGAATATTTTAAAATATTTCTTTATCTATCTTTAGCTATCTTTTATTTTTCTTTCATTCTTTCACTTAATCTTTCTTTATTAAATCCTTTTAGACAAAGTTGTGGAACTATGATTGCTAATAAAACAAATAGTGGAATAGATATCCAAAGTGGTGCAAGAGAAAATTTATAAGTGTATGCCCATTCAGTACTATTAGAATAATATATTGGCATTATAATACTAGTTGTTATAAAAACTATAGGTGTTAATACTATAAATAATAGTACTATGTGTAAAATTCCTTCTAATAAAAGTAGCTGTTTTAATTGGCGTTTTGTCATACCAAGACTTTCATACATAGCAAATTCCCTATTCCTAACAATTGTTTTAGTTAATAATACATTAATAAAACTCAGAATTCCAATAAGCATTAATACTATACTAATTAAAAAATTTATACTTAGTTTGCTAGTTATATCTGAATAAAATTTTTTTTGATGCTCACTACGTGATTGTATTACCATTTGGTTATTATGAGTTTGTTTATATGCTGAGAGAAATTGTTCTATCTCAGCTTGTTTGCTATAATCAATATTAAATAAAAATGCACGAATATTAGCTTCTGGAAACATTTCTTGAAAAGTATGCATTGGTAATATATAATTCAAATCTAATGCAGCTTGTGGACTATCAAGTCCTGGAACCAAGTAAGCTGGAAGATCTGATTGTGCCATAACCGTAAATTCTCTACCAGCTATAACTACAATTTCACCTACAGGTGCATTAGAGGATTCACCGGGTACTGCTGATACTTTAGAAATAACATATTTTCCGGTTACAAATTCTTTTGCATCAAATACACCGTCTACAATTTCAGTATTTACAGCTATTTCTAATGCAAGACCATCTGCACCAACTATAACATTTTTGCAAGCTTTTGTTTTTTTAAAAAGCTCATATACATTAGACCAATTGGGAAAATAAGACATTTCATCTTTACGAGGAACGTTTCTTGAACCAATATTTTCATAAAAGTTTACAACTAAATCATAAGTTTTATCACTTACATACATATCAACTTCTTGAGTACGAAATACTCCATATTCAGTTACACCATCTTGTTGTTTTAAAGCTTCTACAAAATCTGTTGTAATGTTATCTACTAATGGGTTGAATGTTTGTAGATTGGTAGCAGCTGATGCATGAGATATTTTATAATCAGAAATGCTAACTGCATTCAAATAAATATCATCATCATAACTTATATACCTAATCCATGAACTACAAAGCAAAATCATTGCACATCCTATTGCTATAATAGAATATAAAAGTCGTCCTAAATTACGTCGTAATGTATCTATTGCTAGCCTTATTAATGTAATACGATAACGATAAGTTTTTGATTTTCTTTTTTTTGGTAGATTTACAAAGCGAACAGCTTCAGCCGGAGATATTTTTTCTACTTTGCGTGCTGGAATCCAACATGATAACAATACAGTTAGAAATGTAAATATAATTGAAATTAAAAATGGCCAAAAAGATAATAGAAAAAAACGCAACTCAAGTACATTAGTAGCAATATTAGGGAATAAAAACCAATATAATAAAAAGCCTAATATAAAACCAATAAAAATACTTGGTATACATAATATTAAAGCTTGTTTTAGTACAACATATCGTACTTGTCTAGGTGTCATACCTAATGCTTTTAAACGACCATAAAATCTAATATCAGATTCAACTGAAATATGTATAATATTATATATCATTAAAAATCCACATATTAATACAAATGGTGTTACATAATAATAGGATTTTCCTGTACTTTTAGCACGCTCAATACGTGTTGGGTGATAAGAAAGATTGACATTATAAATAATATTATCAAATCCTAAATCACTTAACAAAGTTTCTGCTTGTTCCTCTACTTCTTTTGGTTTATACAATGTTACACCAGCACTTAAGGTTGGTTGTACACCATAGGAGGTATTGACTTTAGATGCAAAATCTTCTGTTACCCAAGCTACAGTTTCTTTTAAAGCAATATTAGAAAACCAATAACCACAAAGAATAAATTCTTGTGTATAAGTATCTTCAGATGAAATAGAATTCCATGTAATATTAACTGGTACTCCTAGTTCATGTGGAATTCCTAACGAATTCATTGTCATTTCATCTAAAACAATTTCATTATAATTTTGTGGCATTCTACCTGTAATGGGTATAGCTTGGATACTTTGTGCATATTGTTCATTTACAACACCAAGATATACATTACGTGAAGACACTGGTGTATCAGAAATCCTACCTATTGTATTAAGAATGACAGTTTCTTTTACATCTATATGTGAGCTTATTTGTTTTGCCTGATACTCTGTTAAATTTGTATAAATAATATGACTCATTGAACCATATTGTAATTTGTAATTATATAAAAGACCTTTTGTAACAGCATTTCCTATTAGAAATGAAAATAGATAAAGAGCTGTTACAAGAGAAATAGAAAAAATTAATAAAAAAAATCTGTTTCTATGAAATTTAAATTCTCTTTTTGCTAATTTTCGACATATATCAAGATTATTATTCTCAAGCATTATATTATATTGTGTAAGATTTATTAAGTGTAATAAGGTGTTTACTATAATGAAAAGATTTATCTGTTCCATACACCTAAATAATGTTCCAATATATTATTAATAAATTTAAGATAAAATGATATAAATATGGGCGACCAAAGGTCGCCCATATTTATTAATTTTAATAAAACTTACACTTCTCCTTTCATTAAACTAATTTAATATGGTGAAATGTTTTCTTTCCTTTTTGTATAACAAGTATATTGTTTTCAAAATCTGATTTAGTTATTTTTTGTTCTATGGATATAATATTTTGTTGATTTACTTTAACACCATTTTGTTGAATAAGCCTTCTACCTTCTGCACGTGACGGAATAAGTTTTGCCATTTGGAGTAATGTAATTATATCCATTCCATTTTCTAATTCTGTTTCTGATAATTCTGTTGTAGGTATTGAACCTGAATTAATGCCACCTTGAAATAATGATTGTGCTGCTAGTTTTGCTTTTTCTGCTTCATCTTCACCATGTACAATTTTAGTTACTTCATAAGCTAAAACTTCTTTTGCTTTATTTATTTTTTCGTCTTTTAATGAACCTAATTCTCTAACTTCATCCATTGGTAAAAATGTTAAAAGTGCCAAACATCTTTCTACATCTCTATCGTCGACATTTCTCCAGTATTGATAAAATTCGTATGGAGTTGTTTTTTCAGCATCAAGCCATACTGCTCCTCCCATTGTTTTACCCATTTTCTTACCTTCTGATGTTGTAAGTAAAGTAAATGTCATTCCATAAGCACTTTTATTTTCTATACGTCTTATTAATTCAACTCCACCAATAATATTAGACCATTGGTCATTACCTCCTAATTGAATTGTACAGTCATACTTTCTATTAAGAACTAAAAAGTCATAAGATTGCATTAACATATAGTTAAATTCAAGAAAAGAAAGTCCTTTTTCCATTCTTGTTTTAAAACATTCAGCAGTAAGCATACGATTAACTGAAAAATGAACTCCTATTTCTCTTAAAAAATCTACATAATTTAAGTTTAATAACCAATCTGCATTATTAGAAATAATAGCATTATCATTATCAAAATTAATAAACCTTGACATTTGTTTTTTAAAACAACTAACATTTGCTTCAATTGTTTCTTTTGTCATCATAGAACGCATATCAGAACGACCAGTTGGGTCACCAACCATAGCAGTACCACCACCCATAAGAGCTATAGGTCTGTGTCCTGCTTTTTGCATATGTGACATAGCCATTACAGTTAAAAAATGTCCTATGTGTAAGCTATCTGCTGTTGGGTCAAATCCTATATAAAAAGTTACTTTTTCTTTTTCTAATAATTCTTTAATTTCTGCTTCATGTGTTGTTTGTTGTATGAAACCACGTTCAAGTAATATATCATATACACTCATTTTATTTACTCCTTTAAATTTAATCCTCTTATAAAACTTTTTACAGAATAGTATTCTTTATAATTTAATAATTTGTTTATAAAATAACAATTATCTATAAATTTGTATGGGATAGCGTCTTGATATCCCATACTTTAATTTTAAAATCTATTTAAAAAATATTTTTTTATTCTGTTCATGCGATTTATAAGCATATTCCATAAATCTAGTTAACTCTAATGCATCTTTAACACCATAAAGAACCTCTTTACCTGTTGTTACAGAAAGTACCCATTGACGAATAGGTGTATTATAATCTTGTTCAAATTCGTTTATAGTTTCCCATTTATCCATAGAATTATTTTTATACTCAATAATTCCCTTACTAATATTTGCATATATACTTCCATCAAACCCACTAAACTCAATTAAAAATTGTGAATCTGAACTAACAAATCCAGTTTCTGAAACACCAATTGCATTATGTTCAAACTCAATTAATGAAACTGCATTATCTTCTACTTCTCTTTTTGTTACATGATTAAACATAGATATTATACTTTTTGGTTGACCTAAATACCAATTTAATAAATACATAGAGTGAGCACCTAAATCCATCATTGCACCGCCACCACATTGGTCCTTAGAATAAAAATACTTTGGTAACCAATTAGCTGAACTACCATTATGAGCATTTCTTACTCTACCATATGTTATTTGTCCAATTGTCTGTTTATCTAAAAGCTCTTTTATTTTTCTAAAAATACCTTTTGCTTTATATACTAAAGAAATGGTAAAAATAATATTATTTTCTTCTATAGCTTTTATTATTTCTTCACAATCTGAAATTGTAGTTGCCATTACTTTTTCAGTGAAAATATGTTTTTTTGCTTTAGCTGATTTAATTATTAATTCTTTATGCATATTTGTAGGAGAATTAATTACAACTCCATGTATTTCTTTATTTGCAAGTACTTTTTCTAAATCTGCTTCAAAAGGTACATTTAATTCATTTGCCCATTTTTGTCCTCTGTTTATATCCTCATCCCATATTAAAGAAATTTCACAATCTGGCATTTGTAAAACTTCTTTAGCATATCCTTCTGCATGAACGTGCCAACCACTTAACATTGCAATTTTAAACATTTTATACATCTCCTTAGCTATAAATTGATTTATTTGAATTATGTTTGTAGTTTATTTGATTTTGTTAAACTCACTCAAAGTTTTTTATAATAAATTCATTCAATTTATTAATAATATTATATATATTACTTATTGTCAATTCTTCATTAGGATTAAAATTACCACTCTCATCTAAATGTATTATTTCAAGTCCAATAAAAATATTCACATATTCTAATGCGTCATCTGATATTAAATTAACATCTGATATATCCACTATTTGTGTAGGTATATGTTGATATATTCCTTGCAATTTTAATATTCTTGAAAGAATTGTTACTAAATATTGTTTTGTAGTCAATTCATCTTCTCCATAATTATTATTATCACTAACAATAATACCTTGTGCTATTGCTACTTCCCAAGCATTTTCTGTATTACCCAATATCAAAGATATTAATTCTTTTTTTGTAATCAATTTAGTTTCATCTTGTAAACTTTGGGTTTCTATTATAACAATATCAGTATAAAAGTCATTCAATTTATTTAAACTTCCTATTGTAGCATAAGAACCATTTGAAGGTAGTTTACTAAATATTTCACTTAATTCTTTAAAGTCATCTATTATAGCCGATTTAATTTCTTTTAAGAATTTTAATTTATCTTCACTAGTTACATTTTCTATTTTTTCACCAATAGCTTTTACTGCTCCTTTTAATTCACCTGATGGAATGGTAAAATTACCAAATGCTTTTAAAATATATCTATCTAGTTCTTGTTGTGTTATATTAAAACTATCAAGAAATTCAGATAATTTTTCATATATATCGAAAGTTTCTTTTATAGATGGATCTGAATATGTTGCCATCAAAATAAAATCTTCTGTAACTTCTTCAATATTTGAATATACTCCATTTTGATATCTTAATTTTGGTACTAAATAGTTTTCTGATGTAGCTAATATTAAAGGTATATACTTTGCATTAAATTTTTTACCAATATCTTCATAGTTTATTGAAATTATATTATGTTGAACTTCTAAATCTAATACTATACCTTCTTGTTTTGATGGTCGAGGTAAATTAGAATAATCTTGTTTTATTATTTTATTATTTGGTAGTATATCTGTAATGGTTTTAACTTCATTATAGAATGAATTTATATTATTTTTGTTACCTGCAAATTTTATTATTAAATTGTTTTTGTTTAAAATAGTATCTCTTATAAAATTTAATTCTGATACAACTACTTCTTTAGAGTTTTTTAATAGTTCTTCAACTTCATCTAAAAATTTATAATATGGTATATTTTTAACATATTCTAAATAGTTAAATTCATTATTATATGATGAAACATTTCGACTTATAATAATACTTAATGGATTTTGAGTAAAGTTACCCCTATAAATTGATTTTAAGTATTTTACCATATTTAATAGCTCATCTGTATTTTCAAATTTTGTGTCAAATAATATTTCTTTAACTAATTCCATGCCAATGTTACATTCTATATCTAATGTAAGCCATGATATTTGAAGATAAGGATTATATTCTTTTTCATCTTTTCTTACATAAGTATTTATATTAAAAATCAAATCATTTAAATATCTTGTTGCAAGTATATTTAAGTTAGATAATTCATGTTGTTTTGTTGAGATTTTGCCAAGTAAGTTTGCAAATAAATTAAGGTAATGCAGTTTTTCAGCGGGTATATTAGATGTATCAAATGAAAATTCTATTTTACTTATTTTATTAATATTAGCTTCTGCTGTTACATATCTTATATTGTCGATTACTTTATCTTCTACTATATATTCTTTCATTTCTTCCGGTAATTCTGCTATAGTAATAACTTGCAAAGCATTAACATCCTGCTCAACTTCTATACAATTCCATTTGTTAAATTCTAATGTATCATTAATAAGTTGTTCGATTTCTTCTTCTGTCATAGAATTTTCTTTATTAATTAAAGCTTGTTTAAATTCTTCTTCTTTTTGTTCAAGTAAGCCTGCTTTTGGTACAGTTGCTATAATAGCAGAATGTTTATTATTTAAAATATATTTTTTTATTATATCTTTAAAATAGCTACTAGATTTGTTTGATATATTATAAATGTTTTCTGTGTATATATTAAAATATTTTGTGTTATTATATGTCGCCCACCATGATGATAAACTTGAAGCTATATCACGACCTAAATTCTGCACTTCTGTAATCATTGAATTAGAAATAATAGTATTGGAAATAATAGCATCAACTAATTCATTATCAAATCCATTTTTAGATATATCTAAAATTATTTCATCAATTAATTTTTTTATAGTTTCTTTTTGATTTTCTTCTGTGCTTTGAACTGAAAAAGTCATTACTGGTTGTGCATAGGTATAATTGAAAGATATATAAATATTTCCTCCTATATCTACTTTTCTAAAAGCTTGTTTAATAGGAGATGAGTCGGAATTTAATATATTAGCTAATAATGTAAATCCTATTATATCTTCTTCTGATAAATTTGTAAAAGCATATGAATAATCTATTTGGGAGGTATTTTTTGTATTAGTTGTTGCTGATACAGGAAAATCATATGTTTTATTTACTAGTTTTGTAATAGGAGTTATAGCTCCTGTTTCTATTTTAATTTCTTTTCTATCATATTTTAATAAATAATTATTTATAAGTTCTAAAAATTTTTTATAATCTAAATCTCCATATAGTATAATAAGTGAATTTGATGGATGATAATACTTAGAATGTGTTTCTAGCACATATTCATATGTAAGGTTAGGTATACATTTTGGTTCCCCACCTGAAATATTTGGTATAATACTATTAGGAAACAAAGCATTTAATGTATTATAATAACTAGCTGTTTGAATATCTGAAGTAGTTCCTCTCATTTCAGTATATACAGTACCATTAATATTTAAAGGACTATTTTTATCAGTTTTTTCATATCTAAAAGCTTCTCTTTTAAATATTTTATTATCTTCATATATGTAAGGGTTAAAAGTACAATCCATATAAATATCTGTAAGTTTTAAAAGTTGTTCTTCGCTCATTGAAGCAACAGGATATGCAGTAAAATTATATGATGTAAAAGCATTAATAAATGTACTGTATGTTTGATTTAATATAGTAAATAATATGTTTTTAAATGGATATTTTTTAGAACCTGAAACTACTATATGTTCTAATACATGATTTACACCTGTATTATCATTAGTTGGAGTTTTAAATGCTATATTAAAAGTTCGATTTTTGTCATCATTCTTTATATATAATAATTTTGCTCCTGATTTTTCATGTTCAAAAATTATAGTTTTAGAATTAATAATATTAATTTCGTCAATATTAATTACTCTAAAACTATATATAACTTCATTTATTTTTGGTAAATTAATTTGTTTTGATTTAGTTGAATTAGAAATCATAATTAATATAATAAAAAGTTATTGATAATCTTTTCATAAAACCTCTCCTTAAAATTTTTTCCCCTCATTATAATTAAAATAATTATAACATATCTTTTATTATTTTCAATCAAATTTAAAAAACTTATAAAAATAAAGTAAACTTTATACTATATTGATATTTTTACAAAAGAATTATATAATCAAGATTAATATTTTGAGAGTGGTTAATTAAATATAGATTAAAACTGGTTCGCACTTAAAATTAAGTGCGAACCAACATTAAAATTTATTTTTTGATTAACACTAAAAATAATTAAAGGAGCTGATACATTGATTGATTATGCAGCAAAACTTATAGAAGAGAATGGATTTAAAATTGCTTCTGAAAGAATAAGTGGTGTAAATGACAATATGCATTTATCACATTATCATGAATATTTTGAAATTTATTATTTAGAATTTGGAGAAAGATATCATTTAATTAATGATAATATACATCATGTTACAGCTGGACAATTTTTATTATTTGAACCATTCATTTTACACCATTCTTATGGAGATAAAGATATTCCTTTTTCAAGGTTATTAGTTTATTTTAAAAAAGATTTAATTGAAACAATAGAAATGATTGATAGTTTAAAAGATTGTACAGGAGTATATAAACTTGATATGAATGAAAATAATAGAGTACATAATATTATGGAAAAAATTTTAGAAGAGCAGAATCATTCTAAAGAACATAGTCAAGAGTACTTAAAAGTTTTAATTAATATGTTGCTAATTATATTAATTAGGAATAAAAACTTTAAAAGTACAGCAAATTTTAAAAATAAAATAACTAATGTGATTACATATATTAATGAAAATTATTCAAAAAAAATTACTATAAAATTCCTCTCTCAATATTTTTTTATAAGTCAAGGACATTTATGTAGACAATTTAAATATCACACAAACACAACAATAATCCAATATATAAACAATATTAGAATCATAAATGCACAAAAATTATTAAGTCAACAAAATAAAAATATAACAGAAATTTGTTTAGAAGTAGGGTTTGAAAGTATAACTCATTTTGAAAGAATTTTTAAAAATAGTATTGGTTTAACTCCATCTCAGTATAGAAAAAGAAATTTATTTTAAAAAATTGAAGAAGTAGGGCTACTTTTACCTACATTTATTGTAATTATCTTATAAATAATTTTAAAATAATTTTGACAAAAAAAACAGTTCAATTTATAATATATTAGAAATTAAACTAAACCAAATTTTAAGGAATGATATTAATGGTTATTCAAGTATGTATAAGTAGTTCTTGTTATGCTAAAGGTTCTTATAACATTATAAACAAATTAACACAATTAATTAAAGAAAAAAATTTGGAAGATAAAATCAGTATAAAAGCAACATTTTGTTTTGATGAATGCTCTAAGGGAGTTTGTATTAAATTTGATGAACAAATTTATTCGTTATCATATCAAACAATAGAAAGCTTTTTTAATGATATAGTTATAGAAAAGATACTTAAGAAATAAAATTGAATTAGAAAGAAGTTTTCAAATCAACTTAGTAAAAATTTAGGAGGATTTAATATGACAAAATATTCAAAGGAAGATATTATAAGGCTGTGTGAAGAAAACAATGTAGAATTTGTAAGACTTCAGTTCACTGATATATTAGGAACTTTAAAAAACGTTGCCATAACAAGAAGTCAACTTCCAAAGGCACTTGATAATCAATGTATGTTTGATGGTTCTTCAATAGAGGGGTTTGTAAGAATAGAAGAATCAGATATGTATTTAAGACCAGACTTAAACAGCTTTGTAATTTTTCCTTGGAGACAAAGTGGTAAAACAGCTAGATTAATTTGTGACATTTATACAACAGAGGGAAAACCTTTTGAAGGTGACCCAAGATATAGATTAAGAAAAGTTATAAATGAAGCATTAGAAATGGGTTACGAATTTAATGTAGGACCTGAGTGTGAATTTTTCTTATTTGATACAGATGATACAGGTAGCCCTACAACTAATACTCATGATACAGCTGGTTATTTTGATTTAGGTCCTATAGATTTAGGTGAAAGTGTAAGACGTGATATATGCTTAGACTTAGAGAAAATGGGATTTGAAATAGAAGCATCTCATCATGAAGTTGCAATTGGACAACATGAAATAGATTTTAAATATGATGAAGCAATGCAAGCAGCAGATAATATAATGACATTTAAACTTGCAGTTAAAACAGCAGCACAACAAAAAGGTTTATATGCTACATTTATGCCTAAACCTGTGTTTGGTATAGCTGGTTCTGGTATGCATATTAATATGTCACTTATGAAAAATGGTGAAAATGCATTCTATGATAAAAATGACCCTAAAGGAAATGAGCTTAGCGAATTGGCATATAACTTTATAGCTGGTATAATGGAACATATAAATGCAATGACTGCTGTAAGTAATCCTTTGGTTAACTCATATAAAAGACTTGTTGCAGGTTATGAAGCTCCAGTATATGTTGCATGGTCTTGTAAAAATAGAAGTCCACTTGTAAGAATACCAGCAGCAAGAGGGCTTGCAACAAGAATTGAACTTCGTTCTCCTGACCCTTCATGTAATCCATACTTAGTATTAGCTAATTGTTTAGCTGCTGGTTTAGATGGAATAAAGAGAAAACTTACACCTATGGAAAGTACTGACCAAAATATATTTGAAATGACAAAAGAAGAACGCTTAGAAAAAAATATTAAAGCATTACCTGTTGACTTAAAACATGCTATAAGTGAATTAAAGAAAGATACATTAATTAAAGAAACTTTAGGTGAACATATTTTTACAAAGTTTGTTGAAGCAAAAACAGCTGAATGGAACGACTTTAAATTTACAGTTACACAATGGGAAGTAAAAAATTATTTAGGTAAATATTAAAAATATAAAACTCTTATATAACATATATTTTAATATATCTTATATTAAGAGGTGTTATAAATGAAATTTACAAAAATGCATGGCATAGGAAATGATTTTATATATATAAACTGTTTAACTGAAAAAATCGAAAATCCATTTAAACATTCTAAATTTTTATGTGATAGACATTTTGGTATTGGTGCTGATGGATTAATATTAATAATGAATTCAGATATTGCAGATTTTAAAGTAATAATGTATAATTCTGATGGTTCACAAATGGAGATGTGCGGTAATGGTATTCGATGTATTGGTAAATATGTTTATGATAACAATTTAATAAATAAAAGTAATATAACTATTGAAACAGCAGCAGGAATAAAACAATTAGAATTAAGTATAAAAAATAATAAAGTGGAAAATATCAAAGTAGATATGGGAATACCAATACTTAAATCAAGCGAAATACCTACAAACATAAATCAAGAACATGTTATAAATTATCCTGTTAATATTTTTAATCACAAGTTTAATATTACCTGTGTATCAATGGGTAATCCTCATACTGTTATATTTATAGATGGAACTACAGATAAATTTAACTTTGAAGATATGGGCAGAGCAATTGAAAATTATAACTTATTCCCTAATAAAACAAATGTAGAGTTTGCAACTATGATAGATAAAAATAATATACAAATGAGAGTATGGGAACGAGGAGTAGGAGAAACCTTAGCTTGTGGTACAGGAGCATGTGCTACTTTAGTTTCAGCAGTTCTTAATAATTATTGTGATAGAAGTGCTATGATTCATTTAAAAGGTGGGGATTTGTTTATAGAATGGAATGAAGATAATCATATCTATATGACAGGTCCTGCAACAAAAATATATGATGGAGAAATAGATTTTATATTGTAAGAGATAGCGTGTAATCAATTAAACATAATAAATACGACCAATAGGTCGTTCTATACAAAAAGATTTGCATTAATATGTTGCAAGTGAAAAGTACAATTAAAGAAAGGAATTTTATATGTTAAAAATAAATGAAAATTATTTAAAATTACCGGGAAGTTACTTATTTAGTGAAATTGCTCGTCGTGTAGATGAATTTGCTAAAAACAATCCAAATGCTAAAATTATAAAATTAGGTATTGGTGATGTAACTAGACCTTTAACACCATCTATAATAAAGAGTTTACATTCAGCTGTAGACGAGATGGGAGCAGAAGCAACATTTAAAGGCTATAGGTCTGATAATGGATACGAATTTTTAAGAGAAAAAATATCTGAAACAGATTACGCTAAAAGAGGTGTAACTATAGATATAGATGAAATATTTATAAGTGATGGTTCTAAAAGTGATACTGGTAATATAGGTGATATTTTTTCAATTGATAATAAAGTAGCAGTATGTGACCCTGTTTATCCTGTATATGTGGATACAAATGCAATGGCTGGTAGAGCAGGTGAATATCAAAGTAATGGTATGTGGAGTAATCTTGTATATATGCCATGTACTAAAGAAAATAATTTTGTTCCTGAATTACCAAAACAAAGAGTAGATATTATATATTTATGTTTTCCTAATAATCCTACAGGAACAACTATAAATAAATCAGAGTTAACAAAATTCGTAAATTATGCATTAGAAAATGAAGCTGTAATTTTATATGATGCTGCTTATGAAGCTTATATAACTGAAGATGATATTGCACATACTATATATGAAATACCAAACGCTAAAAAATGTGCTATAGAATTTAGAAGTTTTTCAAAAAATGCTGGTTTTACTGGAACAAGATGTGGTTTTACAGTAATTCCAAAAGAACTTGTGATAAATGATGTAAATTTAAATTCATTATGGAGTAGAAGACAAGGCACAAAATTTAATGGAGTTCCTTATATTATACAAAAAGGTGCTGAGGCTGTTTATTCACCACAAGGACAAAAAGAAATTAAATCATTAATAAATTACTATATGGATAATGCCAATATAATTCGTACTGGTTTAATCACAACCGGCTTTGAAGTTTATGGAGGTATAAATGCTCCTTATATTTGGTTAAAAACACCTGAAAATATGACTTCATGGGAATTTTTTGATTATCTGCTTGAGAAATTTAATATAGTAGGAACCCCAGGTTCAGGATTTGGACCAAGTGGTGAAGGATATTTCCGTTTGACTGCTTTCGGAAGTACAGAAAATACAATTGAAGCATTAAATAGAATTAAAAAATTAAAAAAATAGAACAAAAAAAGAAAAGTAAATTAATTTACTTTTCTTTTTTTAATAATAATATAATTTTGAAAAATATAAGTAGGGCATATCGTACTTGACGTCCATTAATTTATTTATAAATATATATGAATTATTTATGTACAAGAATGCTGTATCATTTTTAAATTATTAAATCCAAAAAATAAAACTAATTATTGATATTTATATTTTATTGTGATATAACTTGTATAATAATTAATATATAATTTATATTTAGGAGGATTTTATATATGTCTAACAATACTAAAGGACATCTATTGGCATTATTCACCATGACTGTATGGGGGACAACATATATTTCATCAAAAACTTTATTAGGTTTGGGTATAACACCTATAGGAATTCTTTTAACACGCTTTATCCTTGGATATATTTGTCTTTGGATTATAAGCCCAAAACTTTCTATGCCAAAAAGTTATAAACTAGAGCTTTTTTATTTTTTATCAGGTGCAGTTATTGCTTTATATTATATTGCTGAAAATTATGCTCTTGTTTATACATCTGCTGCAAATGTTGGATTAATAATTTCTATATCTCCAATCATAACAGTTTTTATGTCACAAATATTTTTAAAAAGCGAAACCTTAACTACAAAACATTTTATTGGTGTTTTATTAGGATTATTAGGGGTGTTTTTAGTTATATATAATGGAAGTACTAATTTTTCAATGAATATTCTTGGAGATTTCATTGCTGTTTTAGCTGCTTTTATTTGGTCAGTATATTCTACAATGTTAAAAAAATTAAGTTTATTAGTAGAAGATAATGTATTTATTATGACAAGAAAACTTTTTATGTATGCACTTATGATTTTTATAATATTATTCTTTACAGTAAAGATTGATTATAATGTTAAATATTTTTTTAATTCAGAAGTTTTAGTAAGTATAATATATTTAAGTTTGTTTGCTTCAGCATTATGTTTCGTTAGTTGGAACAAAGCTGTTTTCATAATAGGACCTATAAAATCAAGTATGTACATATATATTGTTCCTATAATTTCACTTATATCTGCTTTTTTATTTTTAAAAGAAGAAATGACCATTTATTCAATTTTAGGTTGTATAATAATAATTTCAGCATTATATATGGTTAATAATGCTAAACCTAAAGAAAGTAGATAGATAAATATTTGTAAATAACTTAGAAAAATTAAAGAGGAGCAATTATTAGTTGCCCCTCCTATATTTGTTGTAAAAATATTTTAATAACATTCATAAAGATTATTACAACTTCTGCTCTAGTTGCTGTATTTTCTGGTAAGTAAGTATTATCTCTCATAACTTCAATTAATCTATACTTTCAACTGCTATTTTAGCTTGGTTACTAACTTTATTAATATCACTAATGTACTATGTATAAATCTTTTTAGTATATGTAGTTACAAGTTGAAAATTGCTAGGGAAAGAATAGTTTTCAATATAAGAAGCATTAGAACTATTTTTTAAATAATAGATAGGTACAGGACTGGCATTTGGTTGGGTGAATGCATCCTCACCAATAAAAGTAACACCATTTCCAATAGTAACACTTGTTAATTCACTACAGTTAGCAAATGCAGAATTACCAATAGAAATAACATTATCAAGTATAGTTATACTTGTTAGTCCACTACAGTTATAAAATGTCAAATCACCAATAGAAATAACATTATCAGGTATAGTTATACTCGTTAGGCTACTACATCCAGAAAATACCCAATCATCAATAGAGTTAATACCTGTTCCAATAGTAACACTTTTTAGGTTACTACATCCATTAAATGCCCCACCACCAATAGAAATAACATTATCAGGTATAATTATACTTGTTAGGCTACTACAGTCCCTAAATGCCCAATCAGCAATAGAATTAACACCTGCTCCAATAGTTATACTTGTTAGGCCACTACAGTAATGAAATGCTCCACCACCAATAGAAGTAACATTATCAGGGATAGTTATACTTGTTAGGCTACTACAGTTATAAAATGCCATCACATCAATAGAAGTAATATTATCAGGTATTGTAATGCTTGTTAGTCCAATACAGTAAGCAAATGCCCCCTCACCAATAGAAGTAACTGTATAGATATTTCCACCGTTATCAACTGTTTCTGGTATTACTATATCTCCTGTTGGTTTTATTGTATTTTTAATAACTTGAACTTCCTTAGGGTTTTCGTTTGTTACTTTGTATTTAATACCATTAACTTCAAACTCATCTTTTGCACCTGCAAACGTAGTTACCAACCCTACTTGTAAGATAAAAACAAATATCATTCCTAACATCAATAGAAATTTTTTCATTTTTTCCTCCTTCTAAATTATTTTGTTAATATATATCACTATTATTATAATAAATAGTTGTAAAAAAATCAACATATATACCTAATGAGGAAAATTTATAATATATTTAATTGCTTTTAAAACAACATTATTTACTATAGGATTGATTTTATAGTCAATTGTAAACTACTAAATACAAATTAAATTAATTATTTGAGAGAGGTTATATAAGAAGGTGTTTACTATAGAATGATTTAAAAATAATATAGGAACGCATAAATACGTTCCCTACACAATATCGATAAATTGATTGTAGGGAACAGATTTATCTGTTCCTTTTCTTTTTGCATTAAATTATAATGTTATTATTTTTTAATTAACACCCTCAATTATTTTATACACACTCAAAATTAAGTCTTCAAAATCTAAATAAATATAATAAATTTAAGAATAAATTAATAATATATATAGATTATGACCTTTTAAAAAAAATAGTGTAAAGGAAATTTAAATTTATGTATAACGTTAATCACTATAATAGAGCCAAAAACGAATTAATGAATTATTACAGTGTCGAAAAATCTTTAAATACATTTACAAGAGTTAAACTTCAATTAGGAGTGTTTGAAAAATAAAGAGTGCTGGTATTAATATAAATAATCCATTACCAGAAGGTACAATGGATAATGAGAAATTAATCGCTTTAGCTAAGCTAACTACATAGCAGAGAATAAAGTATTTGCTACAATTTCAGATGATACATTTGATAGTGTTAAAAGTATAACTAGAGTGATTACAAACAAAACAGCAATTGAATAATATTAAAAAGTCCTTTTGTTAATCAATAAAGGGGCTTTTTTTATTTCTAAACATTCTAATTTAGGTTACAGAAATTTTCAGGCGATATTATTTTTACTGGTGAGGTTATTTGCTTTTTAAGTAAAATGGTAAAAAACAATAACACTTGCTTTTGCAACTATTATATGCTACAATATAATTGCAAAAGCAAGTATAGTAAAAATTTAGAGGTGAACTTATGGAGAATATATCTATTGGTCAAAATATTTTGATTATTGATAAATACATGAAAATGTATTTGAAAAACGCTCTTAAACCACATAACTTAAATACTGCAGAAGGTATGGTTTTATTGGTACTATATGGGCATGATGGAATAACTCAAGATGAAATTTTAAATGAACTACACAGAGAAGTAATTGGTATAACTCAAGACCAAATCATTGATGAACTACACTATGATAAAGGTGTTATGACAAGAACAATGCAATCTCTTGAAAACAAAGGTTATGTAAAAAGACATGATAATTTTTCTGATGGTCGTTCATATATCTTTTACTTGACCAAAGTTGCAAATAATTTTAAGCCTACTCTCATTTCAATATTACAATTTTGGAGTAATGGTATATTACATGGATTTGATGCACAGACGGTAGAGATAATTAATCAAGCACTAAAGCAACTAGCTGAAAACGCTAAAAACATTATTAGAAAGGATTAAATTTTTAATATAGAAAGGTTAGGTGTTATCTTTAATGAATGAAAAACAAATTAAAGTTTTGGGGGAAGCCCCTGTTACACAAGCAATTTTAAAATTATCTATACCTGTTGTACTTGGTATGATGGTTCAGGTACTTTACAATTTAGTTGATACATTTTTTATTGGTCAGCTTAGTGACCCAAATCAACTTGCTGCTGCCAATATAACCACTCCTATTTTTATGATTATGATGTCAATTGCAGGTATTATAGGTATGGGTGCTTCCTCTTATATATCAAGAAGTCTTGGAGAAAAAAATTATGAGCGTTCTAATAAAATACTTTCTACAGGAGTAGCTATTGTTATTGGGTTAGGGCTTTTAGTTACTATTTTGGGATTAATTTTTATTTCACCACTAATAAAAGCATTAGGAGCAAGTGAACAAGTTTTTCCATTTGCATTTGATTATTCATTTGTGCTGTTTTTAGGTAGTATTCTTATAATGTGCAACTATACATTAGGTCAGCTTCTTCGTAGTGAAGGTGCAGTTATGCCTTCAATTATTGGTATGGCACTTGGAACAATTGTTAATATTATTTTAGACCCAATATTTATTTTTCTATTTAAAATGGGTATTAAAGGGGCTGCTATTGCTACTGTACTTGGAAATATAATTGCACTTGTTTATTACATTTATTACTATAGTTCTGGTAAATCAATAGTAAAGATAAGTATAAAAAAGATTAGTATAGATAAAAAAATTTGGGGACAGATTTTTGGAATTGGCATACCTGCTTCTATTAGTCAACTTTTAATGAGTGTTGCGATGATAATTTGTAATAATTTTGCTGTAACATATGGTGATGTGGTGGTTGCTAGTATGGGTATCGCAAATAAAATTATGACAATTGGAACATTCATATTTATTGGCTTTGCAGCTGGATGTCAACCTCTTGTTGGTTTTAATTATGGAGCAAAGAATTATAAGCGTGTTAATGAAATTATAAAAAAAGCTATCTTTATAACTATGGGAATTGGTATTGTATTGTTTGCTGTGTTTGGTATATTTGCAAATGGACTTATAAGTATTTTTGCAAATAATATGGAAGAAGTTATTGAACAAGGTGTTATAATATTACGTGCTTTAATGTGGTCTTCAATAGTTATTGGCCCACAAATGCTTGCAAGTACAACAATACAGGCATTTGGCAAAGCAAAAGCATCACTTTTTCTTTCGATTGCTAGACAAGGATTGTTTTTTATACCACTACTGTTTTTATTCAATAGTATATTTGGATTTGGGGGGTTAATTTATGCACAACCTGTTTCTGACACAATAACGTTGATACTTGCACTTACTATTTTACGATTTATTTTGATTAAAGCTGAAAAAGATAAAGAGATAAAATCAGAAGATACTTATTTGAAAGTTACATCAGTGGAAACAGAACAAAATCAAACAGAAGTATAGTATTTAAAGATTTTTTAGTTAGTTATTGTGTTTTTATAAAGTATGTACTATTATTTTCTTTCATGGATTTAAAAATAATTGTTATCTTGTAATTTTGAGTGATTAGCAAAGACAGAGATTATTTATATAATATTTTGGACAGAAGAAAGCATAATAAATCGGGAAAGAGTGTTTTTAAAGTGATATGATATATACACAGACAAGGAGGAAAGGTATGGAATGGATAAAAAGTATTGGCGAAGCTATAAATTATATCGAAGAGAATCTTACAGAGGAACTAACCATTGAAAAAATTGCGAAACTATCACTTATATCGCCATTTTATTTTCAAAAAGGATTTTCAATGCTCTGTGGATTTACTGTCAGTGATTATATTAGACAACGTAGACTTACACTTGCATGTAGTGAACTTATCGCCACAGATGCAAAAATTATTGATATTGCTATAAAATATGGATATGATTCCCCAGACAGCTTCACAAAAGCTTTTACACGATTTCATGGCATCACACCAACTGTTGCACGAAAAGATGGAGTGATGATTAAATCCTTTGCTCCCCTGAAAATTTCATTAACTTTAAAAGGTGGTTTTATTATGGATTACAAAATTGTTGAAAAAGATTCATTTATAGTTATAGGTGTGTCAAAAAAATTCTCATATGATAATGCAAAATTGGAAATCCCGAAGTTTTGGGAAGAGCATTATAAAACCGGCAAGGGCAACACGGTATGTGGAATGTTTGGCATTAATATTGATGAAAGCATGGGTTGCAAAGAATTTGAATACTTAATAGCGGATGAGTATAATGGAGAATCTGAAGTGCCAGATGGATTTATTACAAAAACAATTCCGGCATTTACTTGGGCTGTATTCCCTTGTAAAGGAGCAATGCCCAACGCTATGCAAGAGGTAAACCAAAAAATTTTCTCTGAATGGCTACCAAACTGTAAGGACTATGAATTTGCAGCCGGGTACAATATAGAAATGTACAATAATCCTTCTGATTACCAAAATGGCATACAAGACGAAAATTACTATAGCGAAATTTGGATTCCTGTTAAAAATAAGTAATAAACATAATGTAATATTTTTTGAAAAATATTTAGTCCTAACTTAGGGTGCTGTCAAGTTAGGACTAAGTTTTTTTAGTAAACTATTGCACTTTTATAAAGTATGTAGTATTATCTTAATCAAGAAAATAATGATTATCTTATAGTTCTGAATGACTTAGAGATAATACGAATTGTCAATAACTCATGACTAAAATCATAAGTCTGCGAGCCACTAAATAACTATGAATATTAGGCGAGGTGTATAATGGAAACAGCACGATTGAAAATAAGAAGGTTTTATCCAAATGATTGGCAAGATTTGTTTGAGTATCTTTCTCAAAAGGAAGTTGTACGGTTTGAACCTTATGATGTTTTTTCAAAGGAGCAAGCAAAAAAAGAAGCAGTCAATCGTTCAACTAATCCTGCTTTTTGGGCTATTTGTTTAAAAGATACAGGAAAACTTATAGGTAATGTTTATTTATCGGAGCAGGAGTTTGACACATGGGAATTAGGCTATGTCTTTAACAATAATTATCAAAATAAAGGCTACGCTACCGAAGCTATAAAGGCTTTAATAGATAATCTATTTGTAAATGGAAATGCACGACGAATTATTTCAATGTGTGATCCACTTAATACGCCATCTTGGAAACTGCTTGAGCGATTGAACATGCGTAGAGAGGGTCATCTCTTAAAAAACGTTTGGTTTTTTAAAGATGAAAATGGTAAACCAATATGGAAGGACACATATGAATATGCTATTCTCAAAGAAGAATGGAAATAAACAAAATTAGTATAATATTGTGGAATGTGGTTTGATTGTTGATAATAAAGAGTATTTATATTATAGGAGGAGAATAATGAAGTTTAAAGTGCATCCTTTTAATACATTTAAGGATTATTTTTGTGTGGATATTATGGCATCGTATAAGGGTAAGTGGATATTTTGCAAGCATAAAAAAAGGGATACGTGGGAAAATCCAGGCGGGCATATTGATGAAGGCGAAACACCACTGGAAGCTGCAAAAAGGGAACTATATGAAGAAACGGGAGCAATTAATTTTGATATTGAACCGCTTTGTGATTATTATATTAATGGAGAAGTAGATGGCAGGTATTTCAAAGGAAATGTGCAGGTTTATTTTGCAATCGTTCATACTTTGGGTCAATTACCATCCGACAGCGAAATGGAATTAATAGATTTCTTTGATTTGTTTCCAGACGAATTAAAATTTCCGATGTCACGCGATTTTTTTCCGATGGCTTTGGAAAAGAAACATCAAATAGTATGAGCATAATAATTAATCTCAATCATTAAAAATTCATATAAGAAAAGTTACTGTTTAAATGTAATTATTATGCTCATAATGTGTTCTGTTTGGATAAGTTCATTTCACCAAAAACCTTCCTGTAGCAACCGTTTGTAATGAAAATTTGCTGAAGCACAACACAGGAGTATTAGCCCAGTGCAATATTATAATTGTTACAGCCTAAAAAAATACAATTCATATTTGTTTTCCAACTTTAACCAATATAAATGTTATTACCATAGACAATAAAAAAAGTGCTGTTATCTAAAAGTTTTTACCTCTACTACCAACAGTTGCTCCAAAAGCATATCTTTCATTTCCGTATCATCAGATTGTAATTAATTAAATTCTCTAATAATATTTTTTGCCTTGTGCCATCTTGAAAGCAATTCATTATCACCACAGTCATATAATTCTCCTGCCAACATTTTTTCACACTTGGTTATTATAGCTCCAATCTTATAATAATGTAATTAATACTCCAACGAATCAAATAATAGCTGACTACCAAGCACAATTAGCCCATCTCGATAATTTTCGTGATAGCAGTTGCTTATTTCAAGTTTTGGCATAACTCCATAAGGTACATGTTGCTTGCACTTTAACAATAATTCATCTACGTTTTTTGGAGAATATTCATTTTCAATCAGTACTATTTTTTGTGGATTCAACATAATTGTTATGCATAATATTAGTCTTACTGTGTAGTCTACAATATCAGCATTTACAAAATTGTTTTCTGCGATTTGCTGTAGATTGGTATCATTATACAAGGGCAAGTACCCAACTTCTCCCGCAAAACCTGAAAATCCTCGAATGATATTGCCATCAAGCATCGTTGCAGCACCGGGACCATCAGCTGTCAATATAATAACACTTAGGTTTTTATCGTCTGCATAGTTCTTTTGGAGTGTAATACCATGTATTAAGGCATTCATATCACGCTCGATTACTGTTTTAATGTTAAATTTTTTTTTAATATGCATTGTCAGATTAAAATCTCTTAATTGTTCATAATGATTTATAAACTTGATTTGACCATCAACAACTCCAGCAGGAACTCCAATTGAAATCAACTTTATTGTTGTATCAGAAATTAAATAATCTGTAATCAACTTTTCCAGTGTATAAATATAGTCATTATCTATTAACTCACTTTGAGATATTGAAATTATTTCTCTTGTTGCTGTTCCTACTGCACAAAAAAACTTGTCATATTGAAAATATATAGTTAATATATGAGCATAATCTGGATTTAGCCTGTAAACAGTAGCCTTGCGACCATTAGCTGGTGTTGAAAGTCCCATTTTGATAATTTGTTGTTTGCTTTCCATATCATCTATTATTCTACTTACTGTAGGAAACGTAAGCCTTGTTATGTCTGAAAGACTTCTCTTAGTAAAATCGGTGTTTTTTAACACTTCGCTAAGCACTAATCCTTCATTTGTGGTTTTTATGATATTAATAGAATTTGAAACGTTCATTTTAGAAACTCCCTTTATATAAGTTTAGCTATTTTTACCCATTTATTAAACATACACGTTACAAAATGAGTAACAACAACACCCTCTGTTCTCATTCTCCCTTGCGAATGTCGGTTAAACTTTTAGATTCCAAAGAAAAATGCTCAAAAACCATATTACCCCCTGTTCCCAAAGGTGACTGTGCAACCATACCAACCTTTATTTCTTCACTCATAGGAATACTGCATAATCTTGCCATGATAAAATTCTTTCCATCCAACGAATAATGAACAGCAAAAACGTCATCTTTTCGTGACAAACGTAGCCATACTTCATTTTTTTCAATGTTTACGCCATTTGCATCATCTGATTTCTCGTTTGTCATAACTGTAACTACAGCTTTTGTTCCAAAATCAGTTAGTTCAAAACAAGCTTTTGCCCATTTTTTATCATTGTCAAAAGCAAACAAAACACATGCATCATATATAGATACAAAATCATGACTTACTTTAGCTTGCATAACAAAGTCACCTTTTTTCAATTTATAAATATACTGTGCATTTGCAGTGACTTGACCATTCTCAGGATTAACAAAAAAGTCTGTCTGTGGTAAAGCATTAATTATTATTTTGTCGTTAACAACAATAGCTTTTGCAGCATTTAATTCAAGAAAACTATTCACTTTTAATCCACCCCATTAATTAAATGATTATTAAAACTGTTTTAATTATAGCACATATTATTACTACAGTCAATTAAAAATAATTTTATAGAAATAAAGTGACCTTTGAAATAAATCTCAAACTTATAAAATTTAGGACAGTTTTTATTGAAAAATATCTTTAGTCCTGCTTTGACACAATCTGATGAATAATATCATAATTATTATTTTTATTATTTAATTGGTGATATTATCTTAAGCCACAAAACAATAATTTAAAATTGTTTTGTGGCTTTTTTTAACAATTTCAAAAGCTACCTAAATAAGTATATTTGTTTTTATAGCTTGCAATGAATCAAATATATTATGTATAAAATTTACATAGCATCCACTAAAGATAAATTGTTTTATCAATTTATATAATAATATTTTGCTCATTGGTATAAAAAGTACCATTACCATTGGTTTGAGTATTCTAACCATAAAATGTGTATCAAATATATTTGGTGTTATAATCTGTCCAGTATTTTCAAAAACTCTTTCACTTTTTACATCATTAACACCATTATTATCATCAAATATTATTGTTGTATTATCTACAAGTTCAAAATTGCTAGGGAAAGAATAATTTTCAATATAAGAAGCATTAGCACTATTCTTTAAATAATAAATAGTTACATGACTGGTATTTGGTAGGGCAAATGTAGAATCACCAATAAAAGTAACATTTGCTCCAATAATAATACTTGTTAGTCCACTACATCCAAAAAATGCACTATTTTCAATAGAGACAATACTGTCAGGAATAATTATACTCGTTAGTTCACTACATTCAGAAAACGCAAAATAGGAAATAGAAGTAACAGTATATAAATTAACACTTGTTGGTATTATTATATCACCTGTTAAACTAGTTGAATTAGGACCGACCTTAACTTCTTTAGGACTTTCACTTGTTACTATATATTTAATACCATCAACCTCAAACTCATCTCCAACATCTGCAAATGTAATTACCAATCCAACTTGCAAAATTAAAACAAACTTTTTCATTTTCCTCCTTCTTTCCTCTTATAAATTAAAGGCATTAAATAAATATAAATTTTATTAACACCTTTTATATTTATTATAACAAAAACAACTAAATAGCACGATTTAAGATAAAAAAAACCCTCTAATAATAAGGGGCTAGTTTTTAATCTATGGTCTATTTGTTGTTGTATTTTGGTTAAAATATATTCGTTTTTTGTAAGTGATGTTTTTTATTATAATTATAATTTTTTACTATTTCCAATCCGTTTTTGGAATTAATATAATTAACTATAAATTGTTTTATCATTTTATATAGTAATATTTTGCTCCTTGGTATAACAGATGCTATTACTGTCGTTTTGAGTATTCTAACCATAAAATATGTATCATTTTTTGTAAATGTATTTGGTATTATAATTTGTTTAGTATTTTCAAAAAAAATTTGGGTTTTCTATAAAACTAATATCATTGTTACCATCTATTCTTGTATTAGCTACAAGTTCAAAATTACTAGGAAAAGAGTAATTTTCAATATAAGAGGCATTATAACTATCTTTTAAATAATAGATAGGTACATTACTAGCATTTGGTTGGGTAAATGCCTCATTACCAATAGAAGTAATATTTACTCCAATAGTAATACTTGTTAGTCCACTACAGTCCTCAAATGCCCTATCACCAATAGAAGTAACATTATCAGGAATTGTTATACTTGTTAGTCCTCTACAGTAAGCAAATGCCCCATCACCAATAGAAGTAACATTATCAGGTATAGTTATACTTGTTAGTCCTCTACATCCCAAAAATGCAGAATCACCAATAGAAGTGACATTATCAGATATAGTTATACTTGTTAGTCCACTACAGCTAGAAAATGCAGCATTACCAATATAAGTAACACTATCAGGTATAGTTATACTTGTTAGTCCTCTACAGTAATCAAATGCCCAATTACCAATATAAGTAACACTATTAGGGATTGTTATATTTGTTATTTCACTACATCCAAAAAACGCATAATCACCAATATAAACAACACTATCAGGTATAGTTATATTTGTTAACCACCTATTACCAATCCAAGTGGAACTATTAAAAAACGCATAATCACCAATAGCCGTAACAGCATATGAATTAACATTTGCTGGTATTACTATATGCCCTATTGGTTTTACTGTACTTTCAATAACTTCAACTTCATTGGGATTTTCACTTGTTACTTTGTATTTAATACCATTAAATTCAAATTCATCTCCAACATCTACAAATGTAGTTACTAACCCTACTTTCAAAATAAAAATAAATAAAATTCCTAATAGCAGCACAATTTTTTTCATTTTTTACCTCCTTTTTAATTATTCTATTTACAAATTATTTTGTTAATACATCCCACTCTTATTATAATAAATAACAGCGAAAAAATCAAATTATTTAAGATATTTAATGTGTTTTAAAACAACTTCATTTACCATAATAGTAATGTGAAATTAGTAAATATTTTTTACTACTCTTTCAATTTAAAATTAATTATTTTATATACACTCAAAATTTAAGTCTTCAAAAATCCTTTACACTTGCAACGCAAGTGTAAAAGAAAATTAAATCTATGTACAACGTCAATCTCTATAATAAAGCCAAAAATGAATTGATGAATTATTATAATGGCGAAAAATCTTTAAATACGGCTACAAGAATTAAACTTCAATTAGAAAAGTAACAAGCAATAAATAAAGTCCCTCTAGTAATTAATAGAGGGACTTTATTTATAAAAATTAATTTACCAGTAAAAATCTGATTAGCATTAAATAGTTACAAGTTGAAAATTATTAGGGAATTTATACTTTTCAATATAAGAAGAATTATTAGCACTTTTTAAATAATAAATAGATACCGAATTATTGTTTGATTGAGTAAATGCCCCATCACCAATAGAATTAACATTCGCTCCAATAGTAACACTTGTTAGTCCGTTACATTTATAAAATGCATAATCTCCAATAAAAGTAACATTTGCTCCAATAGTAACACTTGTTAATCCGCTACAGTAAGAAAATGCATAATTTCTAATAGAAGTAATATTATTAGGGATAGTTATATTTTTTAGTCCACTACAGTAAGAAAATGATCCATTCCCAATAGAAGTAACATTATCAGGTATAGTTATATTTATTAGACTATCACACCCATAAAATATATAATCACCAATAGAAGTAACATTATTAGGTATAATTATACTTGTTAATTCACTACAA
>CAZWZB010000012.1:0-3516 GCA_964638835.1 uncultured Eubacteriales bacterium
TAATAATAAAGTTTTAGGTTTTAAATAAGATAAAAATTGTGCATTAATTTTAATTTCATTTTGATATCCTTTATATGAATCAAAATCGAGATATACTTTTACACCATTTATCATTCCAAAAGTAAATGAACAATTATTTTTTAATGATTCATGAATAACAATAACACCATTAACAGATAAAGTTCCTTTTGCTTCTTTAGAAATTGATTGAATAATACCAACACCATTTATAATAATGAAACTATTGCCATCTTTTTTAAAATCATTATCTGTTATTTCATTAAGACCATTTATTGCAACCAAATTATCATCTTTGTTTAGATAAATAACAGAAGCTATATTAGCTTTTGGTACACTTTCAAGTGCATTTTTTACATCATCATCTGCATCCTTTGGAAGTATAAGCAATGCAATATTGGCAATCTTTTCAATTACTTTTATAGTTTGAACATCATTTAATTGTCTTAAATCACAAACGGGCATATTTACATATTTACTCATAAAAACAACTCCTAATATTTTTTATTTTGTAAGCTTACAATAAGAAAGACGATTATTATATTAGAAGTGTCCATTTATTTTAAAAATTATTTTAAAGATATTGAGTTTTGTCGAATTAAGACGTATAATTAGTTTGATAATTATTAAGTACAAAAATATTAATAAAGGAGATACATTAATATGGAAAAGAAAGAATTACTTTATGAAGGCAAAGCTAAAAAAGTATATAAAACTGATAACTCTGATTTACTTATAGTAGATTATAAAGATGATGCAACTGCATTTAATGGTCAAAAAAAGGGTACTATAAGTGGTAAAGGTGTAGTTAATAATAGAATGTCAAATTATTTATTTAAGATATTAGAAGAAAAAGGAGTTCCTACTCACTTTGTTAAAGAAATAAACGACAGAGAAACTATTGTTAAAAAAGTAGATATAGTTCCTCTTGAAGTTATTATTAGAAATATATCTGCTGGAAGTTTTTCAAAAAGACTTGGTATAGATGAAGGTGTTAAACTTAAAGAAACAGTTCTTGAATTTTGCTATAAAAATGATGAATTAGGTGACCCACTTATTAATCTATCTCATGCATATGCTGTAGGCATAGCAACAAGAGAAGAAGCAAAAGTTATAATGGAGCTTGCATACAAAGTAAATGATATACTTAAAGAATATTTTAATTCAATAAATATTCAACTTGTAGATTTTAAACTTGAATTTGGAAAACATAATGGTGAAATTATATTAGCTGATGAGATTTCGCCTGATACTTGTCGCTTATGGGATTTAACAACTAATGATAAATTAGATAAAGATAGATTTCGTAGAGATTTAGGAAATGTAACTGAAGCTTATGAAGAAGTATTTAAAAGATTAGGTTTAGTATAAATAGTTTTAACTACATCTACTAATTATAAAAGGAATGATTTAAATGACTATAGAAAATAAATATCCTACAGTAGAAGTTGCTAAAAAAATGCTTGCTGAAGCAGAAAAATTGAATCCCGGAAATTGGATACAACATTCTGAAAATGTAGCTTTAGCTGCTTACAATATTGCATCTGCTAAAAATATGAATATGGATAATGACAAAGCGTTTGTATGTGGGTTGTTACATGATATAGGTAGACGTTGTGGCGTTACTCAAATGAGGCATATTATAGATGGATATAATTATTGTATTGGTGAAGGATTTGATTTTGTAGCAAAGATATGTTTAACACATTCTTTTCCTACAAAAAATATAAATGAAGCTTTTGGTAAATTTGATTGGTCGCAAGAAGAACATAATTTTATTAATGAATATATTTTAAATGTTCAATATGATGACTATGATATGTTAATACAATTATGCGATTGTTTAGGCACACATACAGGGTTTTGTTTGGCTGAAAAAAGAATGGTTGATGTAGTTTTAAAACATGGTGTAAATAAGTGCATGGATACTAAATGGAAAAGAATATTTGAAATTAAAACATATTTTGAAAGTATTATAGGACATTCTATATATAAATTAATGCCGGGTATAGAAAAAAATACTTTTGAATATTAAAGTTAATAAAATTAAAAGGAGCTGTTTAAATGGTAAAAGCAATAGTTGGTGCAAATTGGGGAGACGAAGGTAAAGGCAAAATAACAGATATGTTTGCAGGAGAATCTGACATAGTAATCCGTTTTCAAGGAGGAGCAAATGCAGGACATACAATAATTAATGAACATGGGAAATTTGCATTACATCAATTACCATCAGGTGTTTTTTATAAACATACAACAAATATTATAGGTAATGGAGTAGCATTAGATATTCCTAAGCTTATAGATGAAATAAATACTTTAAAACAAAATGGTGTTGAACCTAATATATTAGTTTCAGACCGCACACAAATTGTAATGCCATATCATGTGCTTTTAGATACTTATGAAGAAGAAAGATTACAAGATAAAAAATTTGGCTCTACAAAATCAGGTATAGCACCTTTTTATTCAGATAAATATGCTAAATTAGGGTTTCAAATTTCAGAATTATTTTATGAAGATGAATTAAAAGAAAAAATAGAAGAAAAATGTTTAGTTAAAAATATTTTGATGAAACATTTATATAATAAACCAGAAATAAATCCAGATGAAGTATTTGAAACTCTTATGAAATATAGAGAAATGATTAAACCTTATGTTTGTGATAGTTTTTCTTTTATTTCTAATGCTTTAGATGAAAATAAAAATATATTATTAGAAGGTCAATTAGGTTCATTAAAAGACCCTGACTTTGGTATATATCCTTATACAACATCTTCTTCTACATTAGCAGGTTATGGAACAGTAGGAGCAGGCATTCCACCACATAAAATTGAAAAAGTTGTTGTAGTAGTGAAAGCTTATTCAAGTGCTGTAGGTGAAGGTCCTTTTGTATCAGAAATATTTGGGGAAGAAGCTAATACTTTACGTACAAAAGGTGGAGATGCAGGAGAATTTGGAGCTACAACTGGTAGACCACGTAGGATGGGTTGGTTTGATGTTGTAGCATCTCGTTATGGTTGTAAAGTACAAGGAGCTACAGAAATTGCTTTAACTGTGTTAGACGTTTTAGGTTATTTAGAGAAAATACCTGTATGTGTAGCTTATAAAGTAGATGGTAAAATAATAGAGAATTTCCCTAATACAAAAACTCTTTATAATGCAGAACCTGTTTTAGAATATTTACCTGGTTGGAATTGTGATATAAGAGGTATTAAAAACTTTAATGATTTACCAGAAAACGCTAAGAACTATGTTAAATTTATAGAAAAATGTATAGGTATAAAAATAAGTTTAGTATCAAATGGACCTAAAAGAGATGAAATTATAAAAGTTTAATATAAAATATAACAAACATCTCGAAGATTTAATATAAAAAATAAATTCCTTAATTTTAGTTTAAGGAATTTATTTTTTTATACTGAAAATTTATATTTATAGTAAAATCTAATTGATAGATATAAATAATTAGCTCCAAAAATTAAATAGATAACAGTTAAA
>CAZWZB010000012.1:3616-89147 GCA_964638835.1 uncultured Eubacteriales bacterium
ATTACACCAATTCTTGTTATAATCATATTAATACCAAAAACAAAGAAATGTTCTCATAAACTTTTGGTTATTATTGGGAACAAAATTAAAACTATATAATAAACTGAAGCCTTAACAACATAAAGTTAAATTAAGATTTTAATTAAAATATTATAATTTTCCGCATAAATTGATAAGTGCTTCATCACCAATTTGTATAGCATTTTCAATGTTGTCTACTAAATGGCAAAAGTCAGATATATTACACCATGTAAACCAATTTTCTTCCATATAATCATCAAATATTTTCTTCTCAACCCAAACTTGAAATATTCCATTTACTCTTCTTACAATTTCATAGCGATACATCTTATCAAAAGAATATTTAGTTTTCACAACATTTTTTCTCATAATAAACCCCATTAAATAAAGTATATAATTATAAAGCTAATTTAAGAGATTTAACTAATAATATAGAAATAATAGCTGATACTATCATTTCAATAATCCCTATTCTTGAAATAGTTGCTAATATAATTAGCCTTATAGCTTCTAAATTTTCAACTTTATTCTTTACTATAAATTAAATTTAAAGAAGTAATTTTAGTGTTAAATCAATTTATCTTATAATATAATATTTATAATAGAAAATTACTTTTTCTTAAACAAACAAGTCCATAAGAAATCTAATCCTTGTATAGTGTTTGGTACACCATTTTTGTATTTTCGTATTTCAATTACATCAAAATAATTACTAAAAAAATCTTCTAATCTTTCTTTCTTAAATGCTTGCCCTGCATGTTTTTCATTATAAAATTCCCAATCATCTACACTTTCATTATCACCATCTTCGCTCCATGAAAAGCAAACAAGCCCGAAATATCCTTTATCTATAATAATGTTATTTACTAATTCAAGATATTGTAATCTTCTGTGAGGAGCTAAACTATGAAATAAGCCAGAATCATAAACTAAATTGTATTTATTATCCATGTAATTATGTGATAAAACATTATCTTTAATAAAATTTATTGTAACATTAGATTTTTGAGCATTAATTTTTGCATTGCTAATAGCAATTTCAGAAAAATCAATTGCAGTTACATCAATACCTTTTTTAGATAAGTATATTGCATTTCTACCCTCTCCACATCCTAATTCAATTACTTTATTTATAGAAGAATTATTATCTATAAAAGAAACTAAATTTTCATCTGGTAAATTACTTTGAATAAGAAATGGAGCAGGGATTGTTCTTTCTGCATAAAAATTATCCCATGGAATATTAAACATAAAGTTATCTAACATTTCATATAAGTCTTCTTGAGTATTAATATATTTTTCCAAGTTATCACCTTCCTATTATATAAATACATCCTAATAACCAAAAATTACACAATAAAATATATTTTATAATTTAAAAACAAAAATAGTGTAATGATTTTTCATAACTGAAAATTTTAGCTATAAAACTATCATTACACTAACTTAATAAAATCTTATTTTATATTTAATAAGATATAATTTATAAATTTAATATTTAAATAAAAAATTAAATGCTATAAATGTAAAGCTAATTTAAGGGATTTAACTAATAATATAGAAATAATAGCTGCTACTATCATTTCAATAATCCCTACTCCTGAAATAGTTGATAATATAATTACTCTTACAGCTTCTAAATTTTCAACAGCTAATTTTGTAATTAGTTCTTTACCATAAATCAAATACATCATACCAAGTACACCAATTGTATTTGTCATGCTTCCAATACAAGCACTTATTATTATACTTACACTATCTTTAAAGTTTAAACTTTTAAATAAATTTAAGCTTAATTTATAAGAATAATATGTAGTAATAGCTATAAGTACACGTGGCAACACAGATAAAAGTGGGTTAACAAATAGTGGGTCTAATATTCCTTGAGGGCTTGTTAATCCTCTAAATAAAGCGATAAGCCCAAAACTTGCACCTACAATTATTCCTTGTATTGGTCCTGCTATAATAGATGTTATTATAGTAGGAACATGAGAGATAGTTGCACTTACTGTTCCTAGTGGAATCATACCAATCGGTGTATAACTCATAATTAGAGTTATAGCTATCATCATTCCACATAATGTGATAGTTCTTGTTTTTGTTTTATTCATTTTAATTCCTCCGTTCTCATTCACTATAGTGATATAAGACATAGTATTTTAATTTAGTATACTTTTTATGTAAGTAACCATTACTATTGCTTCTTACCAAAGTATACTATATCTATTATAACAACTATAATTCATTTTGTAAATTAAATATTTAATTTATTTAAAGATAATATTTTTATATTTAAATTTAGGATTGAAATTATTAATAGCTTAATCAAATAGTAATTTTATGAATAAGAAATTTAATCAACATATAACTCTTTATCAAAAAAATCCAACTGATTATTATAATTATAAAGTTCTCTATCATCAAAAGTAAAAAAAATAGCTCCATATTCTTCTGATTCGGAAACTTTTGAAACCTCAAAATTTATTACACTATCAAGTTGACTTATCTTCTTTAATTGTCCACCTTCAATGTATTTTCCATCAGACGAGATTACATCTTCAACAACCTTTCCTCCAAAAATGTGATATTCATCTGTTGTAGTTAGTATTATTTTACCATCTGAATATATCCATCTTCCTTTACTTGCAATTAATCTTTCGCCTCCCATGTACTCACTTTTAGCCCACCAAAACGTTCCATCTTCGTTAAAAGCATATCTTTCACCATATCCTGCACCAATCCCCAAACCAAATTGCCAATATCCTATATATTCTTTGGCTTCTTCATTTAATATAACATTATTATCTAAAATTGGAGCGGTTGTAGGTTGTTCTGTACTAAGTGATATATCAGATGGTGTTTCTATTTGTGTGTCAAATACTGAAGATATACTACAAGCTGATATTAAAAACAACATAATAGCAAGGCACAAGACTAAAAAATTTTTTCTTAAATTTAACTTAATAATATTAATTCCTCCTAGTATATAAGATTATATGATTATATCATAATAATAAGGTAAAAGTCATCTCATTTTAAGCATATTATTACATTCTCATTTGTTATTTTGTTAAAGTGTTTATATTTGAGTGGAAATAATATTATATTGACAATTATAAGCATATATATTATTATATAATAATTATTATAAATTAAAATTATTTATATTGAGGTGATTTTAATGAAACAATTAGTTGAAAAATTAAACAAGCATAATTTAAAAGCTACACCACAAAGAATTGCTATTTTTGATATGTTATGTTCAACAGTAGAACATCCTAATGCAGATATGATATATAAAAAATTATCACCAATTTACCCGTCTATGAGCTTAGCAACAGTGTATAAAACTTTGGAAGCATTGAAAAATGTAAATTTAATTCAAGTAATTAATGTTGGAGAAGATAGTTTTAGATATGATGCAAATATTAAAAAGCATCCACATGCAATATGTGTTAATTGTCATAAAGTATATGATTTAGATTTGGATTTGACTACAGATATTCAGAATAAAATTAATAATGAAACAGACTTTGAATTCATTGAACAACAAATTTATTGTTATGTTAAATGTTCCGATTGTAAAGAAAATTACTAACAAACAACCAACAAGTTTTTGTGTTGATTGTTTGGTTTTAATAGTTACACTATTTATTATGATTATTTTTATTTATTTCAGGTTTTGGCAATGCATCTTTTCTTGATAAATTTATACGGCCTTGTTTATCTATTTCAAGCATTTTAACCATTATATATTCTCCAACTTTAACAACATCTTCTACCTTGTTTACACGTTCGTGAGCAAGTTTGGATATATGAACAAGTCCTTCTTTTTCAGGAGCAATTTCAACAAAAGCACCAAAGTCGGTAATTCTTAATACTTTACCCATATATATTTTACCAGGTTCAGGGTCAGTTACAATAGCTAATATAATATCAATAGCTCTTTGTACTTTTTCTATATTCATGTCTGAAACGAAAACTCTACCATCGTCTTCAATTTCAATTTTTACTCCTGTTTCTTCAATAATACGTTTAATTGTTTTTCCTCTTTGTCCAATTACTTCACTTGTCTTTTCAGGGTCAATATTTATTTTTGTAATTTTAGGAGCATATTTTGAAACTTCAGCTTTTGGTTTTGCAATTGCTTTTAGCATTACTTCATCCAATATATAATTTCTTGCTTTGTGTGTTTGTTCTATTGCTTGCTTTATAATTTCTTTAGTTAAACCATGGATTTTTATGTCCATTTGAATAGCTGTTATTCCTTCATGTGTTCCAGCTACTTTAAAATCCATATCACCAAAGAAATCTTCAAGTCCTTGAATATCAGTTAAAAGAACAAAATCATCATCATTTGCACCAGTCACAAGTCCAACAGAAATACCTGCAACAGGTCTTTTTATTGGAACACCTGCTGCCATAAGTGAAAGTGTACTTGCACAAACACTTCCTTGAGATGTTGAACCATTAGAACTTAATACTTCTGAAACTAAACGTATTGCATAAGGAAATTCATCTTCACTAGGTATTACCGGAAGTAATGCTCTCTCAGCTAGTGCACCATGTCCTATTTCACGTCTTCCTGGTGCTCTTGATGGCTTGGCTTCACCAACTGAAAATCCTGGAAAATTATAATGATGCATATATCTTTTTGTATCTTCAGCTTCATCTAATCCATCTAATCTTTGTACATCAGCCATAGCACCTAATGTTGTAACTGTAAGAATTTGAGTTTGACCTCTTTTGAATAAAGCTGAACCATGTGTTCTAGGAAGAATATCTATTTCTGATGAAAGTGCTCTTATCTCATCAAGTTTTCTACCATCAGGACGTTTGTGGTCTTTCAATATCATACGACGTACAGTTTCTTTTTCAAATTTATAAATAGCTTCATTAATAACTGTTTCATAATCTTCTGGTGCTATTTCTTCAAATGTACCTACAAATTTTTCTAATACTTCTTCTGTTAAAGCATTAATTTTTTCATCTCTTTCTTGTTTCTTATCTGTAAATACTGCTATTTCCATTCTTTCATCTGTTATAAACTCACAAACAGCATTATAAATATTTTGTGGTATAATATGTTCTTCATAAGAATGTTTAGCTTTACCTACTTCTTGAACTATAGAGTTTATGAATTCAACAATTTTTTTATTTTCTTCATGAGCTTTAAATATAGCTTCAATCATTACCTCATCACTAATTTCATCTGCTCCAGCTTCAATCATCATTACTTTATCTTTGGTTGAAGCAACTGTAAGATTTAACTTGGAGTTTTCTCTTTGTGTTGCTGTAGGATTAATAATAAGTTTATTATCTATATAACCAACAGAAACTGAACCAGTTGGTTCTTCTAGTGGTATATCAGATATAGCAAGTGCTAAAGATGCTCCTATCATTGCAACAATCTCTGGACTACAATCTTGGTCAACGGATAATACTGTAGCAACTATAGACACATCATTTCTATAGTCTTTTGGGAATAATGGACGAATAGGTCTATCAATTAAGCGTGATGTAAGAATTGCTTTTTCAGTAGGCTTACCCTCTCTTTTTACAAATCCTCCGGGTATTTTACCAACAGAATATAATCTTTCTTCATAATCAATACTAAGTGGAAAAAAATCTATTCCTTGTCTTGGTTTTAAAGATGCAGTTGCTGTTATAAGAAGTGTAGTATCACCATAACTTAAAAGAACAGCACCATTAGCTAATTCTGCAACTCTTCCTGTTTGGGCAGTTAATTTTCTACCTGCTAAATCCATTGAAAAGGTTTTATACATAATCTAATCTCCTTTCAAATATTTATAAATTAAACCACTAGCTATTTAAAGTAGTGGGTTATTGATAGTATTATAGTCATAGCTTAGTAATATTCATAAAACAATAGAGCGGAATTTTCCGCCCCAATTATTTTGAAATTAGGTTTCCAAATGGACACCAATATTTATTTTCTTAATCCTAATTCAGAAATAAGTTCACGGTATTTATTAATATCAGTATTTTTAAGATAATTTAACATACCTCTTCTTTGTCCAACCATCATTAATAAACCTCTTCTTGAATGGTGGTCTTTTTTATGTTCTTTAAGATGTTCTGTTAATAAATTTATTCTTGCTGTAAGCAATGCAATTTGAACTTCTGGTGAACCTGTATCTCCTTCAAATCTAGCATATTTTGATATAATTTCTTGTTTGTTAATTGACACTTATATGTCCTCCTTAAAATGGTTTTAAACCTTATGCTAAGAAGTGGTCGGAGTTACCATTTTCCGAGCATAGGTTACGTAAAAATTATTTTAACATACTATTTTATAATTTGCAATAAGTAGTAAATAAAATTTGCAATAACCAAATAAAAACTTTGAAAATATTAAGTAAATAGTAGGAACGTTATTTTTTATATTTTATAATAATTTATGTTTATTTTTAATATAAATTTCAATAATATTATAAATATAATTCTTTAATTAATAAATTCTATACTTGTTATTAGGTTAATAATAAAATATAAATTCATTGTGACAGTTTTAACAACTATTGCATAATATATATTAGTATTTCAAGTTTCATTGTTAATTTCGTTCAAAGCATAGTTAATAGGCTCTTTTAGATGTATTATTTCATGCACGAACTTAACCCTAATACCCTACCCTGTGTGCTATAACATCAAATTACAAATATCTTGATATACTATCAAAGTTATGTTTCAAATTATTAGTAATGACTGCTTTTAGTAAGGTATTGATAAAGTCAACAAATTCTAGATAATGTTGAAGTTATCAGTAAAATAATAATTGTGGAGATTTAATGCATGCACCATAATTATTATTAATGTTTTTTATACTAAAGAAAAAGGAACACAAATTGCACTTCAAAAGCTCCGGAGTTAAATTTAAAATCCTAAATATTTATATATATAATAAAACAATACATAACAAAAACAAATATATTTTAAATTTAATATTATTATTTGCTTATAATATAATTATATAAAAATTATAAAATAATTTATAAAAATATTAATAAAATAAAAAACATTCTTATTAAACATTAATGATGTAAAATTGGACAATCAAAGTCCTTCTTATTATCAAAAATGTTTATTTTTTTTATTATTCTATGAATAGATATTCTCAAAATTTTAAAAGCGTATAATTTTAAGAAAATTTTGATATTATATCTTCTATACTAATTGGTGTAAAATTATTTGCATCTACTCCCACATCATATATATTACCATGTTTTAATTGAAATTTATCTATATTATTAGTGTGAATATGTCCATGAAGGTGAATGGTATTCTTATAATAGCCATTCCACTCATGAATCGGATAATGAAATAATATAAATTTTATATTTTTATATTCTAACTCATAATAGTTTTTTATAAACACAAATAAATTATTATTAAAATCTTTATTGTAAATAAATCTATCATGGTTACCTGATATAAAATATTTTTTTCCTGTTAGTTTTTGTAAATACTCATTTGCATAAGCTGCACCTTTCATAGTTAAATCTCCCAGTATATAAACTTCATCATCATAATTAATAATTTTATTCCAATTATTTATAATTCTATTATTCATTGATTCAACATCATTAAAAGGACGCTTACAGTGTTTAATTATTTTTTCATGTCCAAAATGAATATCTGAAGTAAAATAAATCATATTAAATTCCCCTTTCTTTAATTATTATATATAAATAAAGAGTAAGTCAAAACAAACTTACTCTTATTTTTATGTTATAGATTTAATGTAAAACTTTTATTAGTAACCATTTATTTTTTTATTATTAGAATCCAAATTTCACAAAACAATCTTTACCTAAATTATCAGAACAAATATCTTATTATTATACTTATATCTTTATATACTATATTAATATAAAATTTATTTTACCATACTATTTTGCAATTTTCAATAATATAAAAAGTAAATCATATCTCGATTATAATAGATATTTATAAATTATTGATGAATTTTGACAGATTTTATAATGAAATTTTTGTATATTTTTTAGAAGCTTAATTATTTAATACTATTGACATTTTTAGACTAAGAGAATTAAAATATATTTAATTGAATTTAGTTGGTTTTTAAAAATAATTTAACTTTATGAAATTAAGACTAAGAAAAACACATTTTAAAGGAGTTATGAATAATGAAAAATAAATTTTTACCATTCTTTTTAACAATTGCAATTGGTACTAATTCAATACCAGCTACAATTTTAGGTGCTGAATTTAAAGATATTTTATCAAATCCTTATCGTACAGAGATTGAACGCTGGACTGATAAAGGTATACTTTTTGGTATGACAGATACTGAATTTGAACCAGAGGGTACTTTAACAAGAGCTCAAATTGCAGCGATTTTAAATCGTATTAATGTTTACAAAGCACAAGCAACAAATACTTTCACAGATATTAAAACAACAGATTGGTTTTATTTAGATATTTTAAAATCAAATGCAGCTGAAGTTTTCGTAGGTAATGGAGATGGTACTATGACTCCTAACATGGAAATAAATTGCGAATCTGCTATTGCAGTATTTGCCCGTGCATTTGGTGTTCCAGATTCTTCTGTTACAGCATATCCTGGAGCTAATGTATCAAGTTGGGCTGCTAACGCTGTAAATGGTATGAAAGCTTCAGGATATTTAAATGGATTATTTCAAAATGGTTTTAATCCAAAAAGAAATATGACACGTGCTGAAACTATTAAACTTCTTGATAATTGCTTAACTAATTTTATTACAACTAAAGGTGCAATTACAAAAGTATCAGAGGGTAATGTTTTAATTAATACACCAAATGTAACTCTTAAAGATATTACGATTAATGGTAATTTAATTATAGCAGAAGGTGTTGGAGAAGGTGATATAATTTTAGACAATGTTGAAGTTACTGGCAAAACAATGATTCGTGGTGGTGGTCTTAATTCTATTATTATATATGGTAAAACTAAATTGCCAATTGTAGATGTATATAAACATAAACAAACGGATGAAATTTCTATCAAAATACAAGATAATACTTCAATTGTAGATACTATTAATGTTTTGCAAAACAGTGAAAATGTACATATATATGGACCTGTTAAAAATTTAAATGTAAATGCTAATGCTACAGTGGTAGGTGTAAATGCAACTCTTACAAATGGAACATTATTTGGTGAGAATTCTGCTATTATTTTAGATAGTAAAACTACAATAAGAAATGTTTCTATAGACGCTAAAGCAAAAGAATCTAAAATTGAATTACAAAAAGGTGCAAAAATAGATACTTTAAAAGTAGATGCTATTAAAGCAAATGTGACTGTAATGGGTGCCATTAGAGATTTAAGTATTGGTAAAACAGGTGAAGGTACATCTTTAGAAGTAAAATCAGGTGCTGTTGTTAATAATGTAACTACTACTGCTCCTCAAGTAATAATAAAAGGAGATGGTTTAGTTGAAAAAGTTACTGTTTCCGGTAATGACACAAAGATTAGTACATTAGGTACACTAGTAACAGTAATTAGTGGTGCTACTGGTGTAATTGCAGGTGATAAAAAAATTAATAGCGGTGAAAGTATAACTACTGGTGGTTCCGCACCATCTGTTGAGGAAGTTAACAAAGGTGGTATAACTAATAATGTAGAAAGTAGTGATTCAAATCTTTCAACTACTTCTAAAATTAAAGGAATTCAAATAGGGAATTTAGGTACACCATCTGCAACTATAACAAATGTAATAAAAGGTGCAGTTGCATTAACTCCAGAACAATCAATATTAACTACAGGAACAAATTTTATTAAAAGTAGCTCTTATGCAAAAATAAAAGTAGTTAAATATACAGCAGGTAATGCACTTCCTACAGTTACTGAATTTACGAATGCTATTGAATTTAATGATAATGATATAGTAAATCAAGGAGATTTTTTTGTTATTAAAGTAACAGCAGAAGATGGAACTGTGAAATATTATATAATTGATGTACTTATTCAAAGTGCAACTATAGATAATACAACTGTAGCTGGTACAATATATGCACCAGTAAATGCCACAAATATTACTGTAAGATTAAACAATAACAAATTTATAGCCATAAATGAAAATGAAAGTGTTAATGGTTGGATTAACAATTTACCACAAGGCTTAAATGCAAAAGTTGCAGCAAATGTTTTAGCAGGCGATACAACAATTAATATTACAATAACAGGTGTACCATCAGAAATATCAACTAATTATATAAATATTATAATTCCAGCTAATAAACTACAATTTAATGCTGTACCTTTAACTGTTGATGAAAATATTAATGCTAAATTTAATATTATAGGAAATTAATAATATAAATTAAAGGGGTGACAGAAAGTCATCCCTTTTTATAAATAGTTGTATAAAAAATTACCAACCATATTAATTTTATAATAAAATCTATACTTTAGTAAACATTCATTAATATAGTGTTTGTAAATTTTAATTATTGTATTTTTTTATTTTCTTTTCCATATAAGGACATTCCATATCTTCTTCATCATTAAAATTTACATTTGATAAACTAGAAATATCCGTTAAATTACATTTCCCTTCATTTTGATATATACAATTTAAAATACAATTGATATCCATATTTTACCTCCGTAGATTATTATAATAAATTTGATTAATAAATCTATTTTATGATAAAATTCATATAAATATTAAATAATATCAAAAAAAATATTATAATAAAATAAGTAAATATAAGATAAATGTTATTTGTTTATTGTAAAAGAACTACTTTTAATATCTATATTAATTTTTGCTGTACCATCACCATTTTTATATTCATAATTTGAGCTACCAACAATATATTGTGGAAAATCTTCATGTATAGAAACGGCACTCTTAGATACTTTCATAGATATTATGTAATTAGTACTATCTTTATTAAGCTTAATACCTCCAGAACCACTTATACTAGTATAATTAACTATTTTATCATAGTTATTTGGTAATATTAATGAAGTTGAACCCTTATTACTTATAAGATTTATGTTAGAATTAACTTCAGAAAGTGTTAAACCAGCTTTTTCACTAATAGCAGTAATTGTATCATATGTTTGATTTGGAATATAAATAGCTACTCCATCCATTAAATCAATTGAAGCTCCAGTTTTTGGATTTATGGTAATTTCTATAGTTGAATCATTTTTTGTTGTGGTTACATTAAATTTTGATGTATCATAATCATATGTATATTCATTGTTATCAGAAAAACCAATATATACATTACACTTCTCCGCTAAAACTTTAAGGTTACTAATTGAAGAATTTTTAGTTTCTATTTCTAAATTTGCTGATGTTGATGTATTTCCACCTTGTAGTGTAAATATAAATGCTAAAATTATACTTATTATTTTTTTTATTAATTGCATATCAATAACTTCCTTCCTTTGTTATATTAATTTTTATTTTAAGAGACAAAGTCCTCTAGTCTTTAGGATTTTTAGTAATTGACTTTGATTTTAATTATTTTTCATAATTTATTTAATAACACTACAATTATAAACATCACTATTGGAGTTAACAGCAAGTATAGCTCCAACATGCCTACCCATGTCACCTGCTAATGCTATATTTACATTTTGTAAAGTTATATTACAAATAGTAGCACCTTTTGCATAACCAAATAAACCAACATATACAGCGTTTTTATCTGTTATCTTTAAGTTTATAATTTTAAAACCATTACCATCAAATGTACCAGTAAAAGGATTTTTATCATTTCCTATAGGAACCCATTCTTTTGTTAATGTAATATCATTATTAAGAATATAATTATCAGATAAAGAATATTTAGTTGTACCTATACTTCTTAATTGTTCTTCATTATCTACTAAGTAAAATTTTTTATCATCAACAATAAGTTCTTTCATATTTTCATCTTCACTTATTTCAACAAAATCTTTATTGATATTATCAGTTTTCAAATTGAAGTTTGTTAGATAATTTATAAATGAAAACAACGAAAAACATAATAAAGAAATACTAATTAAAATAAAATTTTTCATAAATATCATTACTCCTTATGTATTAAATTTATTTTGAATTTTCATACAACTACTTTTATAGTAACAAAAGTAGTTGTATTCTAAACTTACAATACAAATTAAATATTGTTATATTTATTTATTATTTATTCCACAAGGACTTTTCTTAACAGCATTACCATTACAATTACTATTATTAACAAAACAAGGAATAGAAGTTAAAGCTCTTTTTACTGTTCTTACTAAGAAATTCATAAAATAACCTCCTTTAATTTTTATAGTTATAAATTCTAATAATAAATTAGAAAACTTGTAAATATATTTTTGTATTTTTTACAAATTTAAATTAAAAACATAATATATTAAATTTTTTCTAACTTCACAATTTCATCTGAAACATTTAATAAATCTTCATCATGTGTAATTAAAATAATAATTTTATTACTTTTTAATTCATTTAATATTTCTTTTAATATAGTAATACTTTTTTTATCTAAAGCAGATGTAGGTTCATCCAATATAATTACAGGAGTATTTTTTAAAAGTGAACGTATAATTGAAATTTTTTGTTTTTCTCCTCCAGATAAATTCATTTTTGTAATAGACTTATTTATAATATCATTTTTAATTTGAAATTTATTAATGTATTTTTGTAACTTTTCTTTATCAATATTATCTTTAAGTCCAAATGTAATGTTTTCATATGTATTTAAATTAAATAAAATTGGTTCTTGTTCTGTTACAGCAATATTTTCATATCTAAGGTTATATATATCCAAATCTCTTATATTTATATTATTATATAAAATTTCACCATTAAATAAATCATTATGTAATCCAATTAATAAATTTACAAGACTAGATTTTCCAACTCCATTAGCTCCAATAATAGTATAAATTTTACCTTTTATAAATTCTATACTAAAGTCTTTTATAATATAATTATTATTTTTATAATATAAATTTATTTTATTAAGGGTTATTTTTTCAATATCATTAAGAATAATAGTTCCATTATTTTCTATTTGTTGATTATCTAAATTTGATAATCTATCATTAGATACTATAAATTGTTGATATTCATTACCTAAATTTAAAAAGTAACTAATAGAATCAAATAACATTCCAAAATATACATTTATAATAGTAAACATTCCAATACTAATTGTACCTTTTATAACTAATATACCACCATAAAAAACTACAAATACATTAAAAATAATTAAAATAGTAGCTCCAATATTATAAAAGAAATATTCTATATAAAAATTTCTAATAATATTTTTAAATAAATTTTTAAATGATGATAACAATATATTAGCTGTAAAATTAAACAATATATTTATTTTTATATACTTAATAAAAGTAAATTGTTCTGTCATTTTAGCAAAATATTGATTTTTAGATTCACTTAAATCATAATTAGATTCATATAGACTTTTCTTAAATTTGATAAATAAAATAATATATATTGGTATCGAAAGTAATGATATCAAAGATATAGTTTTATTAATAAAAAATATAATTATTAAACTTGATATTAAAGTTAATAAGTTTATAAAAACATTTACACAATTTGATGTAAAAAAACCTGCGATTACATTTGCATCATCATTAATACGATTAATTAAATAAACAGAATCAATATCGTTAAAAAATGATAAAGGCACTTTTTTTAATTTTTCATATAATTGATAACTTATTTCAAATACTATATTAGTATTTAATTTAGTTAGTTTTAAATCTGATAAATACTTTAATAAAATATTTATTAGATTTAAAACTAAAATCCAAAAAGTGAAAAAATATATAAATTTTAATTCTCCACCAAAAACTAATTTATCAATATAAATGCCTGTTAAATAAGGCATACATATAGAAATTATCCAAATAATTATTATCGAAATTATATATAACACAAAATCTATTTTATATTTTTTTAAGGAATTTTTAATAAATTTAAACATATGCAATATAATTCCTCTTTTCGTTTTATACAATTATAAATTTAGTTATTTTCTTGTTGTTGTTTTAATAAATATACTGCACATTCTTTTATGTACTCGTCTAAAATAAATTTTTTATCAACACAACGTTTAGAGTCAGACAATCTTCTATTTGGGCAACCTCCCATACATATGGGCAAACATTTACATGAGTTACATTCAACATCTTGTGTTGCATCATATAACATATAATCAATATATCTTTTGATATTTATTTCTTCAATATGTTCTTCTTCATTGAGATGACCTATATTCATTTCTTTAATACCTATATCATTCCAGCATTTATATAAATATCCTTCAGAATCTATTACATATGAGTTTTTAAAATCAGCACAACAATAATTTCCAATTAAAGATGGATATAAATCCATTACATTTAAATTATTATTTTTAATAAACTCATAATTTACTTTTGAAAAACGTTCAAGACTTAAACATTTTTTAAAATCATAGGTATTGTTATAATCTTCAACATATCCTAAATATACAGAAACTTTAGAATTATCTACACCAGCATCTTTTAAACAACTGATAACTTGATTTACATTATTTAAGTTTTCGCTATCTGTATTAATTCTAATAGATATATTTTCAAAATATTTTGATGCTATACTTATATTTTCTATAATTTTTTTAAATGTTCCTTGACCTGATATTAAAGGTCTTCTTTTATTATGAATTTCTTCAGGACCATCTAAAGTTATTTGTATATTAGTAATATGATATTTTACTAGTTTATCACATATATCATCATTTAGCAAATAACCATTTGTTATAATAGTACTTGAATATTCAACATTATTATTCTCACACATTTCAATAATTTTAGGTGATAAATATTCAATAATATCAAAAGATAAAAGAGGTTCTCCACCATACCAACTAAGTGATAATTTATTTATTGTCTTAATGCGTTCTTCTATAAATTTTAATAAGGTATCTTGTAATTCTAAAGTCATTTTTGAATTTTTTAAAGATTCTTTTTCATAACAATATATACATCTAAAATTACAATCAGCAGTTGCTGCTAATGTAATTGATAATGAACTTGCATTATAACGACTATCAAGTAGTTCCATTCTTAACAAATCCATTTCATTAATGTCATTTTCTAAAATGTAACCACCTAATTTTAAATTTTTCTCAAATTCTTTGTCATTAATTATATTTGAATTTAAAAATTCATTATATAAATTGCTGTGTTGTAAATCTAAAACAGCTAATGCATTAGTTCTAGTATTATAAATTAATGTTTGATTTTCTTGAAATGGAAAAATAAAATTAAATTTTGATGCTTTCATTCTTATTCCTCCTAAATATTAATTTTTTTAGATTAATTTATTTAAAAATTTAAAGATAAAAATTGATAAATATTATGAATTATAAAATTTAACTTTATATTTTATAATAATGTGGTTAATATTATATCAAACTATATTTCTTTATTTATTATAAAATTTATAAGAAAAAAATCTATATAAAATTAAAATAAACCAACAAAGATTTAATATTTTGTTGGTTTATAATCTTATTTTTTATTATAATTTTTATACCTATTATCCTTTATAAAAAGATAAATAAAAATAAATAAGCTAATAAGAAAAATAATTGAATTTACAATTAAATTTTCTTTTATTAAATATACATTTTTATCAATGAAAAACTCATTTGATAATTTATCCAAATGATAAAGTATATAAGAATTTTCTATAATATGCATATAATTAAAACAACAACAAATTGATATAATTAAAAAAAGTAATTTATATATTTTTATTTCTATATTTTTAAAGTTATTATTAGTATCCATATCTCCAACTGTAATCCCAATTGTCAAATGTATTTACGTAAACTATATTTGTCTTTGTTGAATAAGGCATATATGCATTATAGGTTGAATTATATGTATATGTGGTTATTTCTTCAGTAACCTTATAAGTAACTATCTTAGGTCTAAATATTATTGTTTTTCTTTCTCCAGAAGCTATTGATATACTATATGCAGTTCCATATGTTTTTGTTTGACCTATTGTTACACCTAAACTCGCTCCTAAAGTACTTTCTCCTACTTTGGTTGAGCCGTTAATTGTTGCAGTAAAACTTCGATTTATTGATGTACTATCATTTATAGATAAACTTGCTGGTCCTGTTCCTGTTGCTCCAATTCGCCAATCCCCAAAAGTTGAAGAGGAATATTCTTTACTTTTTATTTTAACTGTATCATAAGGGGCATAATAGGCCCTTGACATTTTACCCTCTTGAATTAAATATTCGGTATTATCAATAGATAAATCTATTTTTTCAATTTCATCAAAATCATTTGGATTATATGAATAAGCACCAAAAACATTCATAATGTTATAAAAAATACAGCTAATAATTAAACAAGTTGATATAAATTTCTTTAACATAATTAAACACTCCTTTATTTAATATAAAATCTTTAAAATAAGCTTATTACTACAAACTTAATTATTACTAATAACGTCTTATGTTTTAGCATTGAATTTATAATATTATTTAAATCACCACCTAATTATATCTAATAATATTTACATATAAGCAACTTTAATATAACTCAAAACATTACACTTTAAATTAAATTTTAAAAATTTTTATTTTTTTAGTACTTTGTATTTCATATTTTTAGTTTTAAAAAGAGCTACCTTTATGTTTTATAATAATGTAACCCTTACTAATTTAAAATTATTACACTTTTAAATAAAATTTTTGAAAAAATTTTTAATAGTCATAATAACAATATTCAGTTGTTGTTTCAATATCATTTTTATAATAAACATAAAATTCAAATTTAGCTCTATATTCATATCCTTTTTTAACAGAATAACTGCTACCTAATGATAAAGTTTCACTTGTTGTTTCTTCAGTAAACGTTTTAATTGTAGCCCAACTACCATTTTGTTTGCATTGTAAAGTAGCAATAATTTTTAATTTATTTGAGTCATAAGAATTTAATTCAGCTGATATAGAAGCGTTTCCAGAACTACTAATCTTTAAATCCCAAAAATTTGTTTTAATATATTCAAAATAAGGAGTTATAATCATATCATTATCTTGAGCATTTATAGGTATTGGTATATAAGTTAATATTAAACTAAGAAATATAAATATAAAAGCTTTTACTTTTTTCATAAAATCTCTCCTTGTAAGTAAGTTTATAAATATTTGTTTATTAGGTAACTTAATAAATATAATAATTATTACACTTATTTAAAATTATTTTTTAAAGTAGTAAGACTTTCAGCCATTTCAATAAGAGTATCCTTATTATTTTTTCCCATTAAAATGAAAATATAGTTGTTATTATCCCAGATTAAAGTATCATGGCCTTTTTTTGAGTAAGAATATCCTGTGAAATTATTTATTTTTATTTCTTCTTTCATTACATCTTCATTATCAATACCTATATTTGCATTAACAGATTGATATTGCGTAAAAATTATATCTTCATTTCCATTTGTAAAAGTTATTTTACATATTGAATAATTACTGTAAATACTACTTACTTTATAGTTATATGGTATATACTTTGGTATATATATATATTCCCATTCTGGTGATAGTTCAGATAAATCATAAATTTCATAATATATATTTGGTTTAATAGAATCATATTTATCTTTACTATCAATAGTTAAACTTAAGAATTTAGATTTAAGAGCTGGAACATTAATAATGGCTATGGTACTAGTAGTAATAAGCAAAGTACCTACTATAGTTGCAACTTTTAAACCTTTTTTAAAATATGTTGTTTTTATTTTATTTTTTTGTTGTTTAATAAGTTTTTCCATATTTAATTCAAATTGTTTAGAAAAAATATGTTTAGGACAATTTTTTATTTCTTCTTCTATAGATGTTACATATTGGCTACTAGCATATTTTAACATAACTTCAAATATATCATTATTTAAAGATTCATTTTTCATATTTGACCCCCCTTTCTTTTAATAATTTTCTTAACTTATTCTTGGCTCTAGCAATACGAATAGTAATATTACTCTTAAAAATATCTAGAGCTTTTGAGATTTCTTTATGTGAATATTTGCTAACATATCTTAATAAAAAATGTTGCTTTAATTTATTTATAAATTTCCCCAAACAATCATAATTTGAAGAATTTATTTCAATTACCTCTTTGATATAGTTTTTAAATACATTTAAACTTTCATTTTTCATATTCAATGCTCCTTTCTTTTAATAATTTTTTTAATTTATTTTTAGCTCTATTGATACGAACACAAACATTATTTTTAGAAATACCTAAGATTTGTGCAATTTCTTCATCTGAATATTCATTAACGTATCTTAATAAAAAAGGTTGTTTTAATTCTTCTTTAAGCTCACCTATAATCTCTATTAAGTAATCATAATTTAAAGAAGCAATTGTATCTTCTTCTAGTTTAGTTTCATCTTCAATTGTATCTTCTGTATCATCAAAGAGAACTAAATTATGCTTATTTTTTTTATTATACATAGTTATAGAAATATTCTTAACAATTGTAATTACAAAATTTGTAGTTTTAGTGCTATCTTCATTTAATTTATGTAGATTCTTAAATATTTTAACAAATGATTCTTGAACTGCATCTTCTGCAAGTTGTGTATCTTTTAATATATCATATGAATATTTAAAAAGCAAATGTTTATATTTATTGTATAATGTTTCAAATTTTTCTTTCTTTTCTTCTGTATAAAATGTCATAAACAACAACATATACAACCTCCTTATTTGAACTTAATTCTTATAAATAACTTATTTTTCGATTAAATGTATAATATTTCTTATGAATATTATACTATGAATTTCTAAGGTGGTAAAGAAAAATATTCCATCGATAATTGAAGCACAATAATGTATAACTAAAACAATAAGTGTTGTAAAAAGTTTTTAATATGTTATAATAACATTCAAATATTTAATAACAATTAAGGAAGTGACAAAATGATTGAAGTAAAAAGCTTAACAAAGATATATAAACTTAGTAAAAAGCAACTTTCAGAATTAAAATCAAAAGACAAAATTAAAATAGCAGTTGATGATATAAGTTTTACTGCTAAAGATGGAGAAATATTTGGGTTACTTGGACCTAATGGAGCAGGTAAAACTACTACCTTACGTACTATGTCAACATTATTGAAACCAACCAAAGGTAATATAGTAGTTCAAGGTTTTGATACAGTTAAAGACAGTAAAGATGTTAGAAAAAATATTGGGTTTTTAACAAATGAAATAAAATTAGACCCACACTTTACCCCTAAATATATGATGGACTTTTTTGGTTCTTTGTATGATTTAGATAAAACCGAAATAGAAAAAAGGCGTAAAGAATTATTTAGTCATTTTAAAATAACAGAGTTTGAAAATAAAAAGATAGAAGAGTTATCAACTGGTATGAAACAGAAAATTTCTATAGCTGTTAGTTTAATACATAACCCACAAGTAATCATATTTGATGAACCTACAAATGGACTTGATATAATAACAGCAAGACAAGTTACAGATTATTTAAAGAAGCTTAAAAGTGAAGGTAAACTTGTAATTATATCAACTCATATTATGCCTTTAGCTGAAAAACTTTGCGATAGTATGGCTATAATAATAGATGGTAAAAAAGTAGCTGATGGGAATTTAGAAACAATTTTAACTCAAACAAAAACAAATGAATTAGAAGATGCATTTTTTGAATTGTATAAAAAGTATAAAGGGGACGAATAAAATGACATTTATAAAAAAAGAATTACTTCGAGTGTTTACAGATAAAAAACTTATAATATCTTTATTTATTATGCCAATAGTTTTGTTAATTGGTTTGTTTGGGCTTATGGGTTATCTTATGAAGAATATGCAAGAAGATATTAGTATGCATATAGGTAATGTTTATATCCAAAATGCACCTAATGAGTTTCAAGAATTTTGTAAAACTATTGACTTATCAGATTTTAATATCAACTACATAAATTCTTCACAAGATACAACTAGTATAAAACAAGATATAAAAAATGGAAATGTAGATTTATTAATAGTTTTTGAAGATAATTTTATAGAAAAAATAAAAAATTATATGAATGAAGAAAGCTTACCTCAAATTAAAACTTTCTATAATATTTCAGAAGATTATTCTTCTGCTACAAGAAGAGATTATTTATCAAAAGTAATAACTCCTTTTAGAACAACCTTATTAGCAGAACGTTTTGGTAATGTTAATACAGCAGAAGTTTTTAGTATAGATTCAGATAATCAAGAAGCTATAATACAAGATGATAATAAAGCTTCAGGAAAATTATTAGGTATGATGGTTCCTTATATGATAACTATATTACTATTTAGTAGTGTTATGGGAGTTGGTATGGACGCTATAGCAGGAGAAAAAGAAAGAGGAACTGTAGCAACTATGTTACTTACACCAATTAGCCGAAGAAATATTATAATGGGTAAATTAATTGGTTTAACAATAGTATCATTATTATCTGCTCTTGTTTATATTATTTCGGCTTCAATAGGAACACCTTTGCTTATGAGTTCGGTAGGTGAAGAATTAAATTTAAGTATAAATTATTCTTTTGTTCAAATATTACAAATGTTAGTTATTATATTAGTTATGGCAACTAATTATGTTGGAATAGTGGCACTTGTATCATCTTTATGTAAGAATGTAAAGGAAGCTACTACATATATTATGCCTGCCTATATGTTTGTAATAGCAAGTGGTGTATTTACAATGTTAGGTAATAAAGAACCAGAGCTGTTCCATTTTCTTATTCCTATTTATAATTGTTCATTAGTATTAAAGAATATTTTCATTATGGAAATTACAAATGTACAATTTTTTACTACAATAGCAGCATCATTAGGATTAACTGCTATACTTGTTATAGCAATGACGAAAATATTTGAAAGCGAAAGAATTATGTTTAATTCATAATAAAAAAAGAGCAGATTATCTGCTCTTTTTTTATTAGATAAAGATAGAAATAACACTAAAAAAAATAACACCCTGTTCTTAGCGGGACAAGTGTTATTTTAATACTACAAGGCTAACCACTTACGTGGCCGATTACTTTTAATTTATAATTCTATTATAACACAAATTATAATTTTGTAAACATATTTTTTTGATTTTATAAATTTAGTATCATTACAACTTCTCCATCATCAATTTCACCAGTATGTTCAAATCCACAACTCATATATAACTTTTCTGCTATTTTATTTTCTGGTTTAAAAGATATTTTGATTGATTTAAAATTAGTATTTTTTGTTATGTATTCTAAAGCAATTTTCATTGCTTCTTTTCCATATCCAAGATTTTGATATCTTTCATCAATCATAAATCTCCATATCCAACATTCATTTTTAATTTCATCGCAACTAAACATTAAAAAACCTACCATAATATTATCATAATAAATAGCAAATGGTTTAGCAATATTATAATACAACCATGCTTGTGCTAATGAAAATATATTTTTTGCAACAAACGTATTTTGATTTTCGTTTACATTTAAATTTAAACATTCGTAAAAATTACTTTCATCAATTTCTTTTAAGATTATCATAAGTTTAAACTTCCTTTCAATATTTTAAATATAATAACACCTTATTTTTAGTTATGCAAGGTGTTATTATATTTCATAATTAAACTAATTCTTTTAAAAATAAACCAGTATAAGATTTTTCAACCTTAGAAACTTCTTCTGGTGTACCTGTAGCTACAACACAGCCTCCACCTACTCCACCATCTGGTCCCATATCTATTATATAATCTGCTGATTTAATTACATCGAGATTATGTTCAATAACTAAAACTGTATGACCACCATCTACAAGTTTATTTAAACATTCTAAAAGTTTTTGTATATCAGATAAATGAAGTCCTGTTGTTGGTTCATCAAGTATATAAAGATTATGGCTTCCTCTTTTTATTTTAGCAAGTTCATAAGAAAGTTTAACTCTTTGAGCTTCTCCACCTGATAAGGTTGTGGAATTCTGTCCAAGTTTTATATAACCTAAACCTAAATCATTCATTATAGATAATTTATGTTTTACATATTTAACATCGTCAAAAAATACTACTGCTTCTTCAACTGTCATATCTAAAACTTCAGATATATTTTTATCTTTGTATTTTATTTCAAGTCCTTCTTGTGAAAATTTTAACCCTTTGCAAACGGGGCATATAGTTTCAATATCTGCCATGAACTGAAGATTAGTTACAATAACTCCATCACCAGTACAATGTTCACATCTTGTGCCATTAGCGTGGGTTAAACTAAAATCAATTGGTTTATATCCATGTGTTAATGCCTGTTCAGTATTGGCAAATATATCTCTAATTCTATCATAAATTCCAATGTAAGTAGCAGGATTAGATTTACTGTTACGACCTATTGGGCTTTGGTCTATATTAATAACTTGATTTATGTTATCATATCCTAAAAGAAAATCATGTTCACCAGCTGTAATTCTTGCAGATTTTTTTAATATTTCTAACTGTTTAAATAATGTTTCGTTTATTAATGTACTTTTTCCTGAACCAGATACACCTGAAACGCATACAAACAATCCTAATGGAATATCTATAGTTACATTCTTTAAATTATTTTCTCTTGCACCTTGAATTGTTATACATTTATCTGTTGGTATTCTTCTTGTTTCTGGCACTTTGATTTCTCTTTTACCTAAAAGAAATTCACCTGTTACAGAATTTTGTTTTATGAAGTCTATGTACTCACCTTGTGCCATAATAGTTCCACCATGAATTCCCGGACCCGGACCTACTTCTATAAGATAGTCTGCATTTTTCATAGTTTCAACATCATGTTCAACAACAATAACTGTATTACCAATGTCACGTAATTTTTTCATTATATTTATAATCTTATTAGAATCTTTAGGGTGCAGTCCTATACTTGGTTCATCCATTACGTATAACATTCCCATAAGCTCACTACTTATTTGAGTTGCCATTTTTATACGTTGCATTTCTCCACCAGATATAGTATCACTACGTCTACCTAAATTTAAATAGTGTAATCCTATATCAATTAATAATTGTAATCTTTTCTTAATTTCATTTACAATACTATTACCAACATCTTTATTATCATCGGTAAAGTTTAAAGTATTTAAGAATTCTATAAGTTCAGGAAACTGCATTCTGCATAAGTCATCAATATTTTTACCATCTATAGTTATATCAAGTCTTTGTTTTTTTAATCTTGCACCATGACAGTCAGGGCATACTTTTTCAATCATAGTATCTTTTATAAAGTCAGGTTCTATCATCTCACTTGAAATAGATTTTCTAATAAAACTTCTATACCAACTTTCAATATCATGAACAAAACCACCAAAAGGAAACTCACGACCAACAATCCAATTACGTTTATTTGAGAATGGAGGTTGTAAAATTTCTACTTTCTCGCCTTTTGTTCCATAGAATAAAACATCATGTGCTTCTTTAGGTAATTCATTAAATGGGGTTTCAAGTGAAAAGCCATACTTTTTAGAAAGGCTATAAACAATGGCAGTACGATAACTATCTTTACCAGAGGGATTAAATAGAGTATTTTTCAATGCTCCTTTCATAATACTTTTTTCGGGATTAATTATTAAGAAACGTGGTTCAACAACATAAGAACGCCCAATACCTAAACAGGTATTACATGCACTTGCAGGAGCGTTAAAAGAAAAATGGAATGGTTGCATTTCACAAAGTGAAAAATGATGCTCAGGACATGCGAAGTTGGTGTAAAACTCATTATCTACTCCACCTATTACTTCTACTTTAATAAATAAGTCTTCACTTAATGAAACCATAGCAGCTTCGATTGATTTAGCTATCTGTATGTAAATATCGGGTTTTATAGTAAATCTATCAATGATTATTTCTATTGTGTAATCTTTTTCATCATCAAGAACTTCTTTATCAGATAAATTAAATGGTTTACCATCTACAATTAAATTTTTATATCCTTTCTCTCTTACTTTGTTTAATACATATTCATAACCTTCACCATAAATTTTATATAAAGGGGCTCGAAGTTCAACTTCTGTTCCTTTAGGTAATGAAGAAATATGTTCTGCCATCTGTGCGGCTGAAATCTGTGTTAACTCATGTCCACAAACTGGACATTTACCAATACCTACTGTTGAGTATAATAATCTTAAATAATCATTTATATCAGTAACCGTACCAACTGTAGAACGTGGATTTGAATTTCCTTTTTTCTGTTCTATTGCAATAACAGGCGATAGACCTCTAACAAAATCAACCTTTGGTTTTTTAACTTGACTTATACGGCTTTTAGCAAAATTTGAGATGGAATCAAGAAAACGTCTTTGAGCTTCTCCATAAACAACATCAAAAGCTAATGATGATTTTCCTGAACCAGATACTCCTGTAATGACAATAAGTTTATCACGTGGAATTTCAACACAAACATTCTTTAAATTATTTTGTTTAGCACCAGATACTTCAATAGTTGTTCTCATAGCAACACTCCTATAAATATAATTTTTTAAAATTTGACATTATAAATGCTATCTTTTCAACTGACTTTATTTTTCGGCGTTATAACTTTTGAAGGTTCACTCCTGAAAATATGTTCTCATATAATACACTATATAAAATATTTATAATGAACAAAAAATATCATCTTTTAATAAAAAATTTGTAAACATATGGAGGCTGACTTTGTTGTAAAGTCTCCATATTTTTTTTCGTGATTTTTATTTTTAAAAGTTAGGCATTATAAAAGCAATTTCTTCAACTGCCATTTTACTTTTTGGTGTAATTCTAATTGTTTGAGTTAATTTTTGAATAATTCCTTTTTCACTCAAATACTCAAACATATCAACAATACCATGTGAATAGGTTTTATAATACTTACATATTTGAGTTACAGTTTTTATTTCACAATCACCTAGACATTGTTTAACAACATTTATAATAGGCTCAAGATTACTTGATAAATACTTATCTATTTCATTGATTAAAAAATAAAGTTCTTCTTCACTTAATTTACCTGCCATTGGTCGTTCATAAAAGTTTTTATAAAGTTCAGGATTTAAAGTTTTCATTTGTAAAATAGCTTCTCTAGTTGGTATTTCTAAGTGACGGCAAACTTCTATCTTTGCTATAAGTTCTACTACTTTTAACACATAAAATCTTGAATAATTTAAATCATTCTTAACCTTTATCCATTTTTCTATTTTATGCATATAACCAATTAAACCTATAGACATATCAAATATGGCTCTTTCCATATCTTTTTCACCTATTTTTTTATATTCCTCGTAATACTCATAAAGGCTTTCGTCTGTAGTGTATATAATTTTTCCTTTAGCCATAGCAGAATGATTCAAAAGACCTCCTTTAGATTTTTCTAAATTACGTTTAAAATCACTTCGTTGTATTAATTCCACATTTAATACTAAATTATCTTCATCAATACAATAACTTTTAGTTTCTATTTTTTGGTCACGAATTATAACTTCCATATCAACATCGCTTTTTTCCCAAACACTATCGTAAGAAAGACTTCCACATAATATTACAGCAATAACATTTTGGTCAGTTTTAATTTTTTCAATAAAATTGTTAACAGCATTTTTAAAACGTTTGCTAAGTTCTGTACTCATAACTCACCTCCAGAAAATGTGTTCTTATATAATACACTACATAAAACTTTTATAATGAACAAAAAATATCATGTTTTAATAAAAATAAACCTTTATACTTTTCTTAAAGTGTAAAGGAAAATTGAAGTTGTGTATAATAAATTATTTGATTTTTTAAAAGTTGGGCATTATAAAAGCTATTTCTTCAACTGACATTTTACTTTTAGGTGTAATTCTAATTGTTTGAGATAATTTTTGAATAATTCCTTTTTCACTCAAATACTCAAATATATGAACAATGCCATGTGACCAAGATTTATAGTAGTTACAGATTTGAGTTATAGTTTTTATTTCACCATCACCTAAACACTCTTTAACTACATTTACAATCGGTTCGAGATTACTTAATAAATATTTATCTATTCCATCGATTAAAAAATAAAGTTCTTCTTCGCTTAGTTTACCCGCCATTGGTCGTTCATAAAAGTTTTTATAAAGTTCAGGATTTAAAGTTTTCATCTGTAAAATAGCTTCTCTAGTTGGTATTTCTAAGTGATGACAGGCTTCCATTCTTGCTATAAGCTCTACTGCTTTTAACACATAAAATCTTGAATAAGTTAAATCATTCTTAATCTTTATCCATTTTTCTATTTTATCCATATAACCAATTAAATCTATAGACATATCAAATATAATTCTTTCTATATCTCTTTCGCCGATTTTTTTATATTCTTCAAAATATTCATAAAGGCTTTCGTCTGTACTATATATAATTTTAGCTTTAGCCATAACATGATAAGCGAAAATTGAACGAGTAAAACCTCCCTTAGTTTTTTCTAAAAAACGCTTAACTTCACTTCGTTGTACTAAATCTATATTTAAAATTAAATTATCTTCATCAATACAATAACTATGAGTTTCAATTTTTTGGTCACGAATTACAACTGCCATCTCAATATCACTTCTTTCCCAAACATTATCATAGGAAAGACTTCCATATAGTATTACAGCAATAACATTTTGGTCTGTTTTTATTTTTTCAATAAAACTATTAACAGCATTTTTAAACCGTTCTCTCATAACCTACCACCTTTTCATATAATACATTATAAAACTTTTATCATAAATTTTGTAAAATAAAGGAGCAGGACTTTGTGTTAAAGTCTTTACCAATTATTTGGTGTGAAATTTATTAAATGATTTTTTTATTTTAAAAGTTTGGAAGTATATAAGCTATTTCTTCAACTGACATTTTACTTTTAGGTGTAATTCTAATTGTTTGGGATAATTTTTGAATTAGATTTTTATCAGCTAAATATTCAAATAATTCAACTGTGTCATGTGAATCAGATTTATAAAATTTACATATTTGAGTTACAGTTTTTATTTCACCATCACCTAAACATTCTTTAACAACATTCATAATAGGCTCTATATGACTTAGTAAGTATTTATCCATTTCATCAAGTAAAAAATAAAGTTCTTCCTCACTTAATTCATTATCCATTGGTTTTTCATAAAACTTTCTGTAAATTTCAGGACTTAAAACTTTAACTCGTAAAATAGCTTCTCTAGTTGGAATTTCTAAATGACTATAAACTTCCATTTGTGCAATATTCTCTACTGCTTTTAATGCATAAAGTCTTGCGTAAGTTAAATCTTTTTTAACTTTTATCCATTTTTCTATTTTATATAAATAGTAAACTATTCCTATTCCTAAATTAAATATAGCTCTCTCTACATCTCTTTTACCCACTTGTTTATATTCTTCAAAATATTCATAAAGACTTTCATCTGTAGTATATATAATTTTTCCTGTAGCTATAAATGCGTGACTTCTACCTCTTTCTAAATAACGTTTAAAACTACTTCGTTGTACTAAATCTATATTTAGTGTGATATCATCTTCATCAATACAATAACTATGAGTTTCAATTTTTTGGTCACGAACTATAACTTCCATATCAATATCGCTTTTTTCCCAAAGGTCATTATGTGAAAAACTTCCATATACTATTACAGCAATAACATTTTGGTCGGTTTTAATTTTTTCAACAAAACTATTAATAGCATCTTCAAAACGTTTGATAATTTATCCCTCCCTGAAAATATGTTCTCATATAATACATCATACAAAGCTTTTATAATGAACAAAAAATATCATTCTTTAATAAAAATATATATAAAAGATTAATTATAGATACAAAAAGGCAACCATCAAATTGATAATTGCCTTTTTAACTAATTAATTTATAATCTATTTTATTGTTAAAGTAAGAGTAAAAACTTTATACTCATAGCAAAAAGCAATTTTTAATTTGTTCTTTTGCAAAACTCCAATCATCACCATTTACATTACAAATAATATTAGGTATAAAGGATAATAATTGCTTTTCTAAATCAAAACGATGTTGAAAAAAATTTTCATAACCACTTGTATTTAATAGTTCATCAATTCCATCTGACCAACCCTGCCCTTTTACCTTTTTGGCAAAATTAATAGCTTCATCTGCACTGTTTCTACAAAGGTAAACACATATTGGATTTAAGTCTTTTACAATATTGAAAATTTCCTTTATATAAAAGATTACTTCATCATCTGTAGCTTTTCTAAACAAAAGTTCATTTATAGGATTCTGCAAGAAACCGCTATCAATAATTGAGATATTAAGTTCGGGAGCAATATTTATAACCCAATACTTAAAGTATTCTAATGCACATGAAATATAATCCTTTACAGTTATTGTTTTATTCCATTCATCACCCATATCCCAACGCTTAAGCAAATTGATTATATCTTCCGAGTAATTTTGCATTTTTAAGTAAGCATAATTTTTTGTTATTAAGGTATTTTCTTTAACTAATTGAATAAAATCTTTATTTTCAACACATAAAATTTGAAAATCACTAATTGGAACACCTGCGATTCCACAAAAATTGCATGGAATCCTTGTATCATCTTCAAAAATAGGAGTAGACATATTAAAGCTCCTACCTAACCAATCGGTAATTGTTGATTTACCTGTACCAGGTAATCCCTCAATCATAATTAATTGCATATTTATTTTCTCCTATTATATAAATAACCAACATATTTAATATATCCTTTTTAAAAGATTTAGTCCTATCTTGATATCAATTTCAAGATTACTGTTATTATCTTATGTGAAAAATTACTGCTTAAAGTAAGATTATACTTATAATCTTTACCATTAGCAAAGATTGAAGGTGATTTATTTTAAATTAATTTTGATTTTATATCTTCTAAGATTTGATTTAAAACCAGCTCTCGTTCTGTAGATGTATCATAAATCGTAAATCCGTATTTCACTAAATAGTCAAACATAGATTGATTGAATGAAACGGCTTCTTCAGAAATTTCTCTTAATTCATAATCATTTAAATTATATGTCCAATCGTCTTTCGTATCGTATTTCCTGAAATCGTTGAAGAATTCATCAGCAGTTTTTTTGCTTTGTACCAACCCTATAAGCAAAAAATTATCTTTTAATTGTTCTATGCCGTACATTTTTAAAACAGACAAAATCTCTTTAAAATTAAAATATGCTCCTTCCAACACAAACCTATTTCCTTTTACGACACCGTGACTGTATGGCAGTAGTCCACGCCCATCCGCCGAAGAAAATACACCAAGATAATGACCAAGAAAGGGTGCTAAATTATCTGTGGTCTTTTTTCTATCCCAATTAAGCCTAATATTCAATTGCGGATATGCCTCTTGAAACGTAGCAACAAGTTTATCAATACTGATTACAAAGTAATTTAGTTCTTCATTTATTTTTTTAGCTAATGTTGATTTGCCGGCTCTCGATGGACCTGCAATTATTATGTTTTTCAATTAAAATGCCCCAATCATTAAAATATTATTGTGTGTTGTTGTATCTAAATATAATATCACTTCTAACATAGTTCCCTTAATCTTTTGTTTATAAAAATAATCACAATAGCTGTGAGATTAAAATTAAAACCCCTATCTACACTGATAGGGGTTTTAATTATCTTACAACTATAAAATCTTTAATATAGTCATAGATACTTCTTTGATTTTGGTCTTTAAAGAATTGCTCTATCTCTGTTAATGAACCAAAAGGTTGTTCATCTCTATAAAGTACTATAGCATTTACAAGAATATTTGACATATTATAAATTGCTTCTAATTCTTTTTCACTTGCTGTATTTATATTAGTATATAAAGAAATTTTAGAATCTATATCTTTTACGCTAAATGGTAAATCATCTGCTTTTTTCATTTTTCTACTCTTATCTTTTAATCTGCTTATTTGATTTGAACTTAAATCAAGTTTTTTAAGTTGTTCTTCAGTAGATAAGTTGATATTTATTTTGTCAATATCTTTATAATCACCTACATAAATAAAATCTTTTATTTTATCATATTTAGTAGAACCTATTATATCTTCAACACGTTCTTTAGTTCTAAAAGGACGTTGGTCTTTAATTTTATTAATTTCAGATGTAATATAATCATTACCAAATAAACTTCTAAGTTCATCAGTATCAGCATTATTTATATCAGTATATAAAACAAAATTATCTTCTAATTTATGTATGGTTTCAATACTCATACTAGTTATATTAGTTAATTCCATTAATGTTTTATAGCTATAACCATTTTTACGGTTACTCACTATTTTATCTGCATCACTTGTTGAAATTAGGCTACCGCTAATAGATTTTATTTGTGATGATGAAGCAGTATTTATATTGACTACTTTATTAGGTGTACGATAATCTATACTTTCTTCATAATCCAAAGATATAAAAGGTAAATTATCATCATATTTTCTTTGAGTTAAATCAGTTTTTTTATAAAAATCTTCTAGTCTAGTAAATCCGTTATTGCTTTCATTTCTGTAATCTATAATACTTCTAACATCACTTTTAGTTAAACTACTTAGTGTTAAAAGTTGTTCTTCACTTGCTGTATTAATATTTGTAGATACTACAATTTCACTACAAATGTTATCATATATTTCTTTTGTTATACCTTTTACAAATTTTATTTCTTGTATAGTATTGAAAGGGTTTTCTTTTCTATAATTTATTATGTTTGTAGCTAAGCTTGATGTAATATCTTTAAGTGTAGTCAATTGTGATGATGAAGCAGTGTTTATATTTACACCATCTCCAAAATAAGAATAACTTTTTGAATTAACTTGCCAAAGTCCTATTTTTTTAGATTTAGCATAATTTTGAGCAACGGCTAAATCATCATATAAAAATGCAAATGAATCTGTAGTTTTTAATTTAGCTAATCCTTCTCTAATTAAAGTATCATTAAGTAGTTTACCATTATCATACATATAAATATATGCCATGTAGTATTTACTACTACCTTCTGCATTAGCAAAGTCTTCTGTTACTACCCATACATGTTTACCTTTTACATAAGTATTAACATATTTTAAAGCTTCCATTGAAGCACTTGTATCTACTCCGATAAGTTTAAAATATGCTTCTGTATTATTAAATTTAACTACAAGTGCTTCACCATCTATAACTTCTGCTACAATACCTAATTTTTTTTCGCTTAAAGTTCCAGCATAGATTACATTACTAATAAATATAGTTGTTAATAAAAGTGCTAATACTAAATATATTCGCTTCATAATCAATCACCCCTAATTAAATGGTAAGCCCTATTCTTAATTTAAGTATAGGGAATAATAATAAATATTATTTGCCGGGAAGAGTTATTTCAATACCGGGATTTTCTTTTGATTCTTTATAAAGAATTATTTTTTTACCAATTACTTGTACTATATCTGAATTTGTTCTTTCAGCTAAAATTGTAGCAATATCTTTTACATCTTCATCACAATTATTTAATACTGTTATTTTTATTAATTCTCTTACTTCTATTGCATCACGTATAGAATTAGTCATTTCAGGTGATATGCCTGACTTACCAACTTGAAATATCGCATCTATACCATTAGCTTTACTTCTTAAATATGCTCTTTGTCTACTTGTAAGCATAAATTTTTAACACCTCTATCTGTAATATTCAAATTCCAATCCATATATTTTAACAGTATCCCCTTCTTGAATACCATTTTGTTCGAGAGCATCTATAATTCCTTTTTCACGTAAATATTTTTGGAAAAAGGCGAATCCTTTTTCTGTATCTATTGATGTATAACCTAACATTTTTTCTACTCCGACACCAGACACATAATAATAACCTTCTTCTATTTTTTCTATAGTAAATGGTTCATTATCTAGTTCAGCTTCAATAAATTCTTCAAAATCTTCTTCAAAAACAATATCTTGATTGTTTTCTTTAGTTAGTTTAAAAACATATTCTAATAATTCTTGTAATCCTTGATTTGTTGCTGCTGATATAGGAAATATTTTATAACCTTTTGGTTCATATATAGATTTTAAACGTTCAAAATTTTCTAAAGCTTCAGGTATATCCATTTTGTTAGCAGCTATAACTTGTGGACGCTTAGAAAGATTTTCGTTATAAGTTGATAATTCATTATTAATTTTTTCTATATCATCTACAGGGTCCCTAAATTCTGTTCCTGATGCATCTACAACATGAATAAATACTTTAGTTCTTTCGATATGTCTTAAAAAATCATGTCCCAATCCTAATCCTTGAGAAGCTCCTTCTATAAGTCCCGGTATATCAGCCATAATAAAACTATCTCCCCATTTACTTGTTACAACACCTAAGTTTGGTGATAGTGTAGTAAAATGATAGTTTGCTATTTTTGGGTTGGCATTTGTAACCATAGACAAAAGAGTTGACTTACCAACATTAGGGAAACCTATAATTCCGACATCTGCAATAAGTTTAAGTTCAAGTATAATTTCATATTCTTTTGCTTCTTTTCCATGTTCAGCGTACTTAGGAGCTTGTCGTGTAGGTGTTGCAAAATGTTGATTACCTTTACCACCTCTACCACCTTTTATTAATATTCTTCTTTCATTTGGTTTTGTCATATCAGCCATTATTCTATTTGTTTCAGCCTCTCTTATAACTGTTCCACATGGTATTTTTATTACTATATCTTTACCATCCTTACCATGACAATTAGATTGACCTCCATCTTCACCAGATTCTGCTTTAAAAACTTTTTTGTATCTAAAATCCATAAGAGTATTTAAACCTGAATCTGTTTCAAATATAACATCTCCGCCATCTCCGCCATCTCCACCATTAGGACCACCATTAGGAACATATTTAGCACGGAAAAAACTAATGGCACCATTTCCGCCCTTGCCACTTTTAACTTTAATTTTAACTCTGTCTATAAACATTTTAATCTCCTTATTGAACTATGCTTTGCACTATTATAAAAATAGTAATAATTAAAAATAATATAAAAAGAGCTATCTAAAAACAAAAAAATTATCTTTAAGACAGCCTCTTTAATATTATTGTGCAGTTTTTTGTTCTACAGGATATACAGAAACTTTCTTTTTATCTCTGCCTTTTCTTTCATATCTTACTTGTCCATCAATAAGAGCAAATAAAGTATCGTCTCCACCTCTACCTACATTTTCACCTGGGTGGATTTTAGTTCCTCTTTGTCTATAAAGGATATTACCTGCTAATACATACTGCCCATCAGCACGTTTTGCACCTAATCTTTTTGATTCTGAGTCACGACCATTTCTTGTAGAACCAACACCTTTTTTATGAGCGAAAAATTGAAGATTTAATTTTATCATAGTTACACCTCCTTGATTTCTTTGATAAGTATATAGTTTTTATATTCCAACTTTAAGTTTTTAAGTCCAAACAACATTGTTTCTAATAATAAATTAATATCATGATTGTAAATATTATCTTTAATGCTAGGAATTACACAATCAATGTACCCACCATTTGCTACAGAATAGTTAATTTTTTCATTTGTAAACTTTTCAATACTATTTATAGTATTAATAACTAAAAATGATACTGCCGAACAAACTATATCTGAGCCGAATTTTGCAAATCCAGCATGTCCGTTTAATACGAATCTATAAATATTTTTATTTTTATTTCTATAAATATTTACTTTTATCATAAATTAAGCATTAATTTTATCGATTTTAATTTGAGTAAAAGGTTGTCTATGTCCTTTTTTCTTATGGAAACCTTTTTTTGATTTGTATTTGTAGATAATAACTTTTTTATTTTTTCCTTCTAATAATACAGAAGCAGAAATAGAAGCACCAGCTACATATGGAGAACCAAAAGTAATATTATCATCTTTAGACAAAGCTAAAATTGTATCAAATTTAACGTTTGAAGAAGCTTCAAGCCCTAATTTTTCAACTTTTATAACATCGCCTTCTTGTACTTTATATTGTTTTCCACCAGTTTCAAATATTGCGTACATACGTACACCTCCTTATAACAAAAAACTCGCCAGATTTGGTACTTTTAAAGTTTCAACCTCTCTGTGCGGCTAAACATACAAATTTAGTGTATCATATCAATTTTATAATGTCAATATAATTTTTGATTTGAATTAACTATGTTAGAGGTTTTATTAATTTTGAAATGCACAAATATTGTACATTATAAATTTAATTTTTGTGTAAATACCTAACCTATGTTCGCAGATTATTGTAAAACTAAAAAAAATATGATAAACTAAGAAATAAACTTTAAGAAAAGAGGATTTGATTATATGCTTGAATATCTTCATATAAAAAATGTTGCTTTGATTGATGAACAACTTATAAATTTTAGTGATGGACTTAATATAATAACGGGTGAAACTGGTGCAGGTAAATCAATGGTTATTGATTCTATAAATTTTGTTTTGGGTGAAAAAGTATCAAAAGATTTTATTAGAAATGGAGAAAAGAACGCTTTAGTAGAAGTGTTTTTTTTCTTAAAAGAACAAAAAACACTTGATGGAATAAAAAGTTTAGGAATAGAGGTTGATTCTAATTCTATTCTTATAACAAGAGAAATAAATAAAAATGGGCGAACTATATCTAAAATTAATGGTCGTATTGTTACTATGAATATAATAAAAGAAGTATCAACTATATTAATAGATATTCATGGCCAACATGAACACCAATCATTACTTAATGCTGCAAAACATATTACATTACTTGATCAATTTTGTAGCGAAAGTTTACAACAAATAAAACTCACTTTAAAATCAGAGTATAAAGAATATAAAGAAATTCAATCTCAAATAAAACAATTATCCGGTGATGAAAAAGAATTAAAACGAAAAATAGATATACTTCAATATCAAATAAATGAAATAGAATCAGCAAATTTAAAAATAGGAGAAGAAGAAGATTTATTACAACAAAAAAAGCTTTTATCTAGTTCAGAAAAAATTGCAAATGGAGTTAATGAAAGTAATCAATTGCTAAATGGTGATGATGAAAATATGGGGGCAATAGACCAAATAAGTAGAGTTAGAACAATATTAAAAGAATTGAGTAATATAGACCCTAAACTTATAGAATTATCAAATCTTACTGAAAATATAGAAGTTCAACTTGAAGAAGTTTCTATAGATTTAAGAAATTATAATAAAAATATAGAACATAATCCAGAATTATTATATGAAGTTGAAAATAGACTAGCTTTAATCTATAATTTAAAAAAGAAATATGGAACAGATATAGAAGAAATATTATCATATTATGATGATATAAAAAAACAATTGGATTTTATTTTAAATAGTGAAGAAGAATTAAACAGATTATCAAATAAGTTAGAAATTAAACAAAAAGAGATAATTAAATTATGTGAGAAATTAAGCGAGCTTAGAAAAGCTAAAGCTTTAGAAATACAAAAACAAATTGAAAACAGTCTTACAGAACTTGAAATGAAAAATGCTAAATTCCAAATTCAAATTGAACAAAAGCAAGAATTTAATGATAATGGTTTTGATAAAGTAGAATTTTTAATTTCTCCCAATATAGGAGAACAATTAAAATCACTATCTAAAATAGCATCTGGTGGAGAAATGTCAAGAGTTATGCTTGCACTTAAAACAATACTTGCTGATGTAGATAATATAGAAACTCTTATATTCGATGAAATAGACACAGGGGTAAGTGGAAGAACAGCACAAAAAGTAGCTGAAAAAATGAAATATATATCTAAAAGTCATCAAATACTTTGTATTACTCATTTACCTCAAATAGCGGTTATGGCTGATAATCATTATCTTATAGAAAAAATAGAAGAAAATAATAAAACAATTACAAAAGTACATGATTTAACACAAGAACAATCTATTTTTGAAATAGCTAGACTAATAGGAGGAGCTACTATAACAAATTCAACACTTGTAGCTGCTAAAGAAATGAAAGAGTTAGCTAAACAATAACGTTTTTTAATTAATACAACTTATTATATAGACCTATTGCGAAACTAAAAATATTGTAAATTTTTTGAGTATAATAATTTGCACATAAATATTCTTCATATCGTGAAATATGATACTACACAGTTTCGCAAAAAGGTTATATTTTTTGAGTAATTTAGAAGCTAATTTTTTTGCAACTTTCAATTAATTTTATATAAAACAATAAAAAATGGTAGGTTATAAGCATATCCCTACCAAGAATAATAAATTTATAAGTGAAAAATTTATTTAGATTAATGAAATTAATTCATTCAAATTTAATATAACAGCATCTGCTCCTGCTTGAATATATGTATTTCTTACTTTATTTTGAATTCTTGTTTTTTCCTCATCAGAAAGATTGTTATATTCTTCTAAATTAAGACTCATTTCAGAACTACCCTCAATAACTCCAACAGAAAATACTCCTGCATTTTTACCTTCTTGTATATCTGAAATAGTATCACCAACTTTTATAACATTTTCAACTGATAAAACATTTAAGTATTTTAAATTTTCAAAAATCATATAAGGATATGGTCTACCTTTTCCATTTGTACTATCAGGGCTAATCCAACAATCAGGTACATAACCCTGCTCTTTTGCTTTACTCACTATAATATCCATCATTTTATTAGTATAACCTGTTGTAGACCCTATTTTAATATTCTTTTCTTTAATTTGTGCAACTACTTCTAAAGTATATGGTTTTAATTCAGCATGATTTTCAAGAATACTAAAAAGTTTATCTTCATAAATAGTATACATACTATTTAAGTCTTCTTCTGTATAACTTCTATTATATTTTTTATTCCATAATTCTGAGATTCTTGGCATTTCAAGCATAGTTCTAATATGCTCACGTTTAAGCATTCCCATAGGTTTTCTTACTTCATCAATAGTTGGTTGAATACCTCTTTCTACAAAAATTTCTGTAAATGCTTTTACAGGAGCAAAGCAACCATAATCTACAGTAGTTCCTGCCCAATCAAATATTATAGCTTCAATTTTTTTCATTATTTATTCTCCTCTATAAAGTTTTTGATAACATTACATAAAATTTCAATATCTTCAGAATATATTTCTCCTATATTTCCAATACGGAATGTATTGGCATCACTTAATTTTCCTGGATAAATAGCATATCCTCTTTCTTTTATATAAGAATACATACTTTCAAATGTAAAGTTATGTTCAGGATAAAAGAAAGAAGTTATAATTGGTGATTGAACTTTTAAATCCACATAAGATTTAAATCCCATATCAGCCATTTTTTCAATTAACAATTTATTATTTTCTGTATAACGTTTTTGTCTTTGAGATATTCCACCTTCTGATTCAAGTTCTTCTAATGCTTTTGAAAAAGCAAGTACAACATGTGTTGGAGAAGTATATCTCCATTTCCCGTCCTTATCCATACACTCCCATTGGTCATATAAATCTAAAGAAAGACTTCGAGCAGTACCTTTACTTTCAATAAGCTTTTGTTTGTTTGCAATAATAAATGAAAATCCTGGCACACCTTGAATACATTTATTAGCACTACTTATAATAAAATCAATATTCCATTCTTGAACTGGAATTTCAATTCCTCCAAAACTACTCATTGCATCAACAATAAAAGTTTTATTATATTTTTTACAAAATGCACCTATTGATTTTATATCATTTAATATTCCTGTAGTTGTTTCACAATGAACCATAGCTATATGAGTAATTGTATTATCATTTTCAAGTATTTCACAAACTTTTTGTTCAGATATAATATTTGAATAACTTTCATCATAAGTTATATAATTTAATTTATTATATTTGGCTATTTGTGCAATTCTTTTTCCATATTCTCCATTAGTACAAATTAGTACTTTGTCTTTATCTGAAATTACAGAAGAAATAACAGATTCAACTCCGAAAGTTCCACTTCCTTGCATAAGTACAACTGTATAAAATTCATCATCTACATAAGCTAATTTAAGTAGATGTTTTCTTATTTTTTGAGTAATATTTTTATAGTCATCGTCCCAAGTACAATGGTCAAATAGCATTTCTTTTTTTACAGTTTCAGTTGTTGTTAATGGTCCTGGTGTAAGTAGTTTATAATTTTTCATTTATTATTTCCCTTTCTAAATTACTATTATGGGCGACCTTTGGTCGCCCACCAATATATATTTATAATTATTATAATAGATAAATTTTCGTAGTTATTTTTTACAATCTTCAGAAAATTGTTGATGCTGTTGTAAAAGGTTTACTGTTAGTTTTTCTTTAAAAACTTTTGGATATGTAGATATACTTTCTTGTGGAACAATTTCACCTTCATATAATGGTATTGGATAAGTTTTTATAATTTCAGAACGTGCATTTTTTACAATACATTCTGCCATTTTCATAGCCTCAGAATTAGTTTTATCCCCTTTGTTAATTACAGCAATAGATTCTACTAATGAAAAATTTCCTTCTATTGGGTCAATATAATTAATTGGTAAACCTTTTTGTTTGTCTGCTACTGCTTGATGACGAAGTCCAAAACCTAAAGCAACTTCTCCTGCTCTAATTTTTTTAATTGGTGCTGAACCTGAGCTTTCTAAATGAGCTCCTGCATTACTTAAAATTCCACTCATTACTTCTTTACCTTCATCACCCTCACCATAAGTATCTACAATTGCTTGAACTAATAACCAAGCTGTTGAAGAACCCGTAATATCAGTGACAGAAATTATACCATTATAAGTAGGAGAGCTTAAATCTTTAAAAGATGTTGGTAAAGAAATATTGTTTTGTTTAACTACTTCTGTATTATATATAATAGTTCCTTCAGTTGCAATGATTGGTGTATAAAAATCACTAGTTTTTTGTAATGGTTTAGATTTAAAATCTAATTTTAAAAACATATTATTTTGTTCTTGAGCACTTTCCACATAGTATGAACTCATTGTTATTAAATCAGCTTCTATATTTTTACCTTCTGCTATTAACTTTCCTCCAAGCTCAGAAGTCCCAAAAGATTGAAAAATATATTTTCCTTTAAATCCATTATTGTCTAATGCTGTTTGCATTGCTATTTTGGCTTCTTCATCTGAATTAGAATAAATAATTACTTGTTTATTTGAACTACAACCAACTAAAGATAAACTTAATATAATTGTAGTCATTATAGAAATAAATTTTAATTTCATAAATTAGCTCCTTTTTTAGTTAAAAATCTTACCACTAGTTTCATTAATAAGTTAGTAATAAAAATTAATAATGATAAAACAAAAATTTCATCAAATTTAGCATAGTGTTGGAGTTCTTTAATTTTAGTAGTGAGTACCATTATTCTAGCACCTGCTAAAAAGATAATTGCACTTACTGTTACCATTGAATTAATAAAAAAATATCCAAATACTTCTAATAATGTTTTTGATGAGTTGGGTGTAATAACTCTAACAATAGTTTTTATCCAACTATCACCCATTAACTTCGCTGTTGTTTCCCAAGAAAGATTCATTTTAGATAATGCATTTTTAATCATTAAATATGGTGTGGAAAAGAAATGCACTATATTACAAATGATTAATATAAAAAGTGTATTATGAATACTTGTACGTGAAAATGCAAACAGAAAAGCAATTCCTAACACCATTCCAGGAATAGTGTTTATTATAAGTGATATATTGTCTATTAACTCTTTTAATTTATCTGAAAAGTTACTCCTTTGCGTAACAACTGCACTAAGATAAACAATTAATGTACCAAACAAAGCAGTTAATGTTGATACTACAATTGAATTTTTATATATGTTGCTATTTCCTGAATTAAATACATTTGCTATCTTATTAATATCAAAACTTTTATCATATGGCCACTCTTTCATAAATGGACTTACAAATACAACTATAAAAATTGATAAAACGCAAACTAAAATTAATATAGATATACCACCAAAAAATATATCTCTTAGTAAATTTTTTTTAAGTTCTATTTGAGAAATTTTATTATATCTCACATTATCTTTTTCAAGATAATTAAGTAAAACAATACTTAAAATTGAAGGTAATAACATTATAATCGCAACTACAGCTCCATTATTGAAATTAGGAATAGAACCAAGCATTTGATTATATAAAGTAGTTGCAATTACTGTATATTCTCCTCCAACTGCTGCTGGTATTCCAAAGTCTGTAAAACTCAAAAAGAAAGCCTGAATAAAACTAGCCCCCAAAGTTGGTAATAACGGTCTAAAAATAGTATTTAAAAATGTTATAATATTATTATCTCCCATTACTTTTGATACAACAATAAATTTTTTATCTATGTACTGAAATGTATTATTAATTAATAAAAAAGCAATTGGTAAAGTATAAATAACATATCCTATCAACAATCCCCAAAATCCGTATATAGGAAATAAACTCTTACCTACTATATTTGTAATTAATCCTTGTTTACCAAATGAATATATAATAGCAAATCCATAAGTAATAGTTGGTAACAACATAGGAACACTAGAAGTTACTACTATTCCTGATTTTAAGAAGCTAAAAACATTAGTACAATTAACTGTATACGCTAATAAAAAAGCAAGTATTGTAGTTATAACTGCACTAACAGTTGCTATAATAAAACTATTATTTAATGAAGTAAAAAAATTTCTGCTACCAAATACAGATGTAAAATTACTAAAACCTATACTTGAATTTGTTTCAAATGCTTTAACAAATAATAAGCTTAATGGGAATATAAGAAATATAACAAATAATGTTATAATACAGAAAAAAATTATTTTAATTTCTTTCTGACTTCTAAGCATAACATTCACCAAACAATTCAAAGATATTATTTTTCTTTATGTTAAGCTGTTTTAAAATAAATTCTTTTACAAAATTATTATTAGGTGATGTAATAATGTCTTTTGGAGTAGAATATTGTGAAATTTTACCTTCATTTATAATTAGAACTTTATCTGATAAAGTTAAAGCTTCTTCTGGGTCATGTGTTACAATAATAGTAGTTAATTTGTATTGTGTTGCTATTTCTTTAATTTTAGATTTTATTGATTCTTTAATAACTCCATCTAATGCACTGAAAGGTTCATCTAATAATAAAATTTTAGGTTTCATAACCAAAGTTCTTGCCAAAGCTACTCTTTGCTTTTGACCTCCTGAAAGTTGGTCTATTTTTTTATGTAAATGTTCTGAAAGTCCTAATCTTTCTATTAACTCATCTACTTCCTGTTGAGTTGATATGTTTGGTTTGTTTTTAAGACCATACACAATATTTTTGTAAGCTGTTAAATGTGGAAATAAAGCATAATCTTGAAACACAATATTAAAATTTCTCTGCTCCATTGGGAGTTTTGAAATTTCTTTATCATTAAAATTAATACTTCCACTATCAATTTCAGTAATCCCTAAAATTGAATTTAAAAAAGTTGTTTTTCCACTGCCTGAAGGTCCTAAAATCGAAACTATTTCTCCATCGTTGATTTCTAAACTAATATTATTTAAAATATTAGTTTTGCCATATGACTTACATATATTTTTTAAAATAAGCATTCAATCTCCACCTTGTTTATTAGATTTCTTGAGAAACTTTTTGATATTCTGAAAAATCATATCATATAGTTTCTCAAGAGATTTATTATAATAGATTCATTATCTATTATGAATATTAATTATTTATTATTATAAAGTAAAATTTGAGTAAAAAATAAGAGGGTGTTAATTAAATAATGATACTATTATAATTTAATAAAAAAAATAAAGTCAATGAAGTTATTTTAAACTTCATTGACTTTATTTCAACAATTTCAATCATTCTATATGAATAAGATATTTTAATATTTTCTTTATAAAATCTTAAGGGTGTTTATAATAGAGTAGTTTATTAATTATTATCTTCCTTTTAAATCGAATTTAGAAGATATTGATTGTTTAACTTTATTTTCTATTTCAACAGGGTAATTTCCTGTAAAGCAGGCTGAACAGAATTCACCATTTCTTTGTTTTACTATATCTTTTAAGTTATTTACATCAAGATAACCTAAGCTATCAACACCTATTATATTTTTTATTTCATCTATTGTATGATTACAAGCTATTAAATTATCTGAATCAGGTATATCAGTACCAAAATAACAAGGATGCATAAAAGGAGGGGAACATACTCTCATATGAACTTCTTTAGCTCCAGCTTCTTTTAATAAACTTACTATATTAGCACTTGTTGTACCTCTTACTATAGAGTCATCTATCATAACTATTCTTTTACCTTTTACATTTTCTTTAAGAACATTTAATTTTAATCTAACAGCTAATTCTCTTTCTGATTGATTAGGCTTGATAAATGTTCTACCTATATATCTATTTTTAACAAACCCTTCACCATATGGAATTTGTGATTGTTCTGAATAACCTATAGCAGCTACAATTCCAGAGTCAGGGACACCTATAACCATATCGGCTATAACGGGATATTGTTTAGCAAGTATTCTTCCTGCTTCTTTTCTTGATTCATAAACATCTACATTTTCTATAACACTATCAGGTCTAGCAAAATATATATATTCAAATATACACATTTTTCTATTACAATTAGGTAGCTGCATAGAATGTAAACCATCTTTATCTATATAAATTATTTCTCCCGGTTCAACATCTCTTAAATACTTTGCACCAACAGCGTTTAATGCTGCTGTTTCAGATGAAATAATATAAGAGTTTTTAATCATACCAATACATAATGGTCGTAATCCGTAAATATCTCTACCTGCTATAAGTTTTTTAGGACTCATAACTACAAGTGAACATGAGCCTTTAATTTGTGGCATTAAATTATAAACTGCATCTTGTATTGATTTGCAATTTAATCTTTCTTTAGCTATCATATAGGCTAATACTTCAGAATCTATTGTAGTTTGAAATATAGCACCTGAACTTTCTAACTGTTCCCTCATCTCTGATGCATTAGCAATATTACCATTATGAGCTAATACCATTGTACCTTTTTTATATTTTAAAACTAAAGGTTGTGCATTTTGTAATAAACTAGCTCCTGTTGTTGAATATCTAACATGACCAACTGATATAGTACCTTTCATTTCTTCAAGTATATTATCATGAATTTCACTTACAAGTCCCATATCTTTATGACTTATTATATTACCATCATTATTTACTGCTATACCACAACTTTCTTGCCCTCTATGTTGTAATGCATATAAACCGTAATAAGTTAATCTAGCTACATCAAGTCCATCATTATCATATACACCAAAAACTCCACATTCTTCTTTCAATGTTGTTATCCCCTATCTTTTTATATTACTTCTTTAATAATAATACACTTTTTTATATAAAAATCAATACTTTTATTTTAACATTTAATTTATTACAAAACAGTATAAAATATTTTAAAAATTGTGTTATAATATTTTTATATGTAGGAAATGAATTTATTCATTCCTTTTTAGAAGAATTTACATCAATAAAAAAGACGACCAAAGGTCGCCACTAAATTTATATTATGAAGCTTTCTTTTCTGTTTTCATAAATATAAATATATATAGTCCACAAATTATTAATAAAAATCCAGATATTGAAAATAAAATTTGCATATTACCTACATCTAATCCAAAGAATTTAAAATTAAAATTTTTTAAATTAGATAATATAGTTGAACCTACTATAGTACTTAAAAAACCTGCTATACCACCATAAGCAGAGTTACAAGATAAATACATAGTTCTACCTTCAACCGGTAAATACATAAATGGTAAATTAAATACTGAAATCGCAACACCAGCCCAACAAAAACCGCCCAAAAGTTGTATTAAAGGGAATATTATTTTTACAGTTGATGGATTTATTATTATCCATAAAACATGACAAAAACCCAATGCTAATATTGAAAGAGCTGTAACATTACGCCATGATGTTTTATCTGCAAGCTTTCCCCATTTTTTAGAAAAGAAAACTCTAGCACTAGTTGATACTATACCCATAAGTGTAATATATCCATATTCTAATTTTAATCCTGTAACCATATATATTGCAAAATAAGGTAGTGCTATATGGATTGATATATTATATAAGATTGTAAATCCAATAACTAATCTAAAACTACTATCTTTAATTGGCTCTATTAAAACATCTTTTAAACTAATTTTTCTACTAATTTTTTGTGTAGGGGGTTCAAATGCTTTTGACATAAAAACAATATTTATTATAGTTATTAATAATACAACTAAACCTACAACAATAAATCCTAAACCTTCTTTTTCAATTGCTCTAAATATATCAAGTACCCAACCCATACATAAACCAATAGAAGTATTTGCTATAAGAGAAACTGCATCTTTTTTTCCTAAATATCTTCCTCGCATATTTGTAGGAGCTAAATCAACAATCCATGCACCTACAGGAGTCATAGCAAATGAAGCACAAGCAGATGATGTTATATACATAACTAACATTATGATTATTCTATTCATTGTGCCTGTTACCATCATTGGAATTAAGTACATAAAACTTAATAATAATCTATGTAATAAAAATGATATACATATAAGAAATTTTTTTCTTTCTATTTTTTCAAATATAATGGAAGAAAAAATTTGTATAACACTAGCAATTACAGGTATACCAGCTATTATACCACTTATTTCATCACTAACACCTAAATAATTATTAAAACCAGCTAAGAAAGCACCACCACATATAGCAACTAAAGCATTTGCTGTAGCACTTTCAAATAAGAACATTTTTCTACTATACGCATAATCATCACTTGTAAGTTCTTTGTCATTAAAATATATACTTTTTATAAAACTTTTAATATTCATAAATATACCCCATCTTCGTTATTTCAGAATAACTATACTCTGTATACAAAGTTTCGTCTAGTATATAATTAAATTTATTAATAAAAAAATTATTGATATTTTTTCAATATTTTTATTATATTTTCACAATTTCTTTTATGGAAACCAAAGAAGTATTTTTAATAGCAAAATTAATAAGTTGAGTTTCCGTTATACTTTCTATTAAATTTAATTCTTTATCTACTATATGTAAAATACAAAGACTATCAATTTTTAAATATTTTAATACATCTTTAATATATGTGTCTTCTAAAACTACTAATGAATTCATATGTACTATACCATATTTATTTATATAATCCGATTTAGTTAAAATATTTCGCATAAATTCTAATTGTAAATTGAATGATTCTTTTTTTATAATATCTTCTAAATATACACCAATACAAATTATACTTATGTTATAAGGATATAATATAACTTGAATAAAACCTAATAAAATAATTAATTTGGTAAATATCCTACTTATTTTTATTATAATCTTGTCTGCATTTAATATACCTACTTTTCGTGCAAATATCAAGTATAACAATTTTCCACCATCTAACGGATATATTGGTAAACTATTAAATATTCCTATAGAAAAATTAGCTATTGCCAAAAATTCATTGTCTAAAAAAATAAACATGAATCCTAAAAAAATGTTCATAATAGGTGCTAAACATATAATAAGTATTCTTTTAATAGGTTTAATTAAAAATATATTATCTAATACTGCCATTTGACCCAATGGATATATAATTAGTTTAACTAATTTAACTTTAAACATTTTTGCAACTAATATATGTGTTAATTCATGTATAGTAATTATTATAAAGAAAATAAAAAACTGCTCTATATAACCTAGTGCAGTTATTATTACAATCAATAATAAGAAAATCGGATGAATAGATATTTTAAATTTTTTTAATTCTATAAAATTCAAATTAAAATTCCTTCTTTCTAATAGCCTGTTAAGAATAGTAATGGGTCTAAAAATTCATCTTCATAAGAGATACTATAATGCAAATGAACTCCTGTACTCATTCCTGTATTACCTACAGTAGCTAATATTTGTCCTTTAGAAACTTTATCTCCTTCTTTAACAAAAGTTTCATTACAATGAGCATATAATATTATATAATTATCATCTGTTTTATATTTTATATAATTTCCATAAGTATCAATATAAGAAGCTTTTATTACAATACCATTTGTTACAGCAACTATATTTGTCCCCTCTTCTGCAAAAATATCAACACCATTATGTAATTCTTCATCATCAGATACTGGATTAACTCTATCACCAAATTTTGAAGTTATAACTCCTTTAACTGGATTAATCCATGTATTATCTTCTATTTCAATTATTCCAATGTTGGTACTAATTTCTCGGGTTCTAACTTTTTTTCAGTTGTTTCCTCCTCCGTTGAAGGTTGTTTTACTTTAACACTTTCAATTTTATCTACAGCTTTATCATACAATTTACTTATGGCAACATTTTCAGATAGTACATCTTTTAATTTTTCTTTTATATCATTAGTAAATGGTGTATCAATCGTTCTAACAAGTAAAACGGAAGTAAATAAACCTACACATATAATTAATTGTAATGTAAATATTGACTTTTTATAAGGATTTTCCTCTTTATCTTCTCTTTTGTGATTATGATTATAATTTTTACTTGTATTCTTTATATAACCAGAATTCCTTGCTCTCGATATTTTTTCTCTTCTTGTATTGTCCATAATTTGCACCTCTGTAAAATAAATTTTTATTATCATTTATAAATCTATATTCATTAAATTTAATTTTATGATTAAAAATAATGTTTATAATGGGTAAATTTTTTCAAAGTTTATTAAGTATAATTTGTGTTTGTAAATCAAATCATTAAAATAGTATTAACTTTTCAAGATAATTAAAATCAATAATAAAGAATTAAATTTAAAGTCGTGTCGCACTCATTTATGAGTGCGACACAAGATTAAATTAAAAAAACAATAAAAACATTTTATTGTTCTTAATACTTTTAATTTTTTACTGTAATTTTTTAGAATAGGATTGAGAAAATAAAATTTAAGTAGTATAATAATTAAAATCAATAGATAGGAGAGATTATATGAGCAGAATAGGTGAACAAATAAAAGAAGCAAGAATTAAACAAGGTTTAACTCAAAAACAATTAGCTAAGAAAGTTGGTGTTGCAGAAAAATATATACAAGAAGTAGAAGCAGGAACTAAAATAATAAATGAAGATATATTAGAAAAAATAACAAAAGTAGTTGGAGAGCAGATACATGATTCTTTAATATTAGAAACATATATAGAAAAAGAAGAAACAAAACCAAAATCAAAACCTGTAATGAAACCAAAAGAACCTACTAAAAAAACTAATTCTGAACCTCAACCAGAAATACAAGAAATATGGAGCGATGCATTAGGTGGAGTATTAGCAGATATACCAGTTTTCGATTATACTCTTACAAATAAGTTATCAACAAAACAATTACCTATAATATCAAAAAAAATTGAAGGCTATCCAAAAGAAAAAGTATTATATATTAAAATAATGGATAATGATATGAATGGTTTTAGAATTGTTAAGGATGATTTAGCTTTTTGTTTATTAACACATCAATTAGATACTAATTCTATTTGTTTGTTAGAATATGAAGGTAGAAGAGTTATACGACAAATAAAAAAATTAAATAATGATACAGTTTTACTTGTAAGTAATTCAGGTAGTGTTAAAACACATACAGTACAAATCAAAGAAATAACTATTTTAGCTAAACTTATAAAGATAGAATTCGTATTATAATTTATAAATTTATTTGAAAGGAAGTATATAATGTCTAGTACAGTAAAAAAAGAAATAATCAGTTGGTTACAAACAATAGTATTTGCTATAATTATAGCACTTTTTATAAACAATTTTATAATAGTAAATGCATCTGTGCCTACTGGTTCCATGGAAAACATAATTATGCCTAATGACCGTATAGTTGCATTTAGATTATCTTATATGTTTGGTAAACCTGAAAGAGGGGATATTATAGTATTTAAGTTCCCTGATGATGTTGAACAAAAAATACTATATGTAAAACGTGTAATAGGTATACCAGGTGATAAAGTAGAAATAAAAAATGGTAAAGTTTATTTGAATGATGAAATAATAGACGAACCTTATATAAAAGAGCCTATGTATGATGGTAACTATTGGGGACCTTATGATGTACCAGAAGATTCTTATTTTATGTTAGGTGATAATCGAAATTATTCAGAAGATGCAAGATACTGGGAAAACACATATGTAAGTAAAGATAAAATACTTGGAAAAGTTTTCTTTAAATATTTTCCTAAAATACAGTGGTTAGGTAATAAATAAAAATATAAAGGGGGATATACATGAGAAAAATAGCATTTTATATTACTATAATTTTTTGTATAATTAATATTACAATGGTAAATGCATCTGTGGTTACCAATCCTATAATAAATCAATATAAATCATTAATTTCTTTTATAGATGATTCTATAATAAATGCATCCATCCCTACGGGTTCTATGGAAAATACAATTATGCCTAATGATTATGTAATTGCATCTAAATTATATTATATAAATAACAAACCTGAAAGAGGAGATATTGTAATATTTAAAACTCCTGATGATATTGAACAATTGTATTTAAAAAGAATTATAGGAATACCAGGTGATAAAGTAGAAATAAAAGATAGTTTTGTTTATATAAATAATGAAATTATAGAAGAACCTTATTTAAAAGAAACTATGTCTGGTAATTGGGGACCTTATAATGTACCAGAAAATTCTTATTTTGTGTTAGGTGATAATAGAAATAATTCACAAGATTCAAGGTATTGGCAAAACACATTTGTACAAGAAGATGCAATACTTGGGAAAGTATTATTAAAATATTTTCCTGTATTTAAAAAATTAAATAAGTAGAGGTATTATATGAGCGAAAAAATAAAAAAAGAAATAATTAGTTGGATTAAAACAATAGCATTTGCTTTTATTATAGCACTTTTTATAAATAATGTTATAATAGTAAATGCAAATGTTCCTACTGGCTCTATGGAAAATACAATTATGACCAATGATAGAATAGTAGGATTTAGATTATCTTATATGTTTAGTGAACCTAAGTTTGGAGATATAATTACTTTTAGAAATCCTGATTATGATAAAAAAATATTAGAAAATCCAAATTATTTAGAAAAATTTCTTGTAAAACGTGTAATAGGAGTATCAGGAGATAAAGTAGAAATAAAAGATGGTTCTGTCTATGTGAATGATAAAATATTAGAAGAATCATATTTAAAAGAAACTATGTTTTACTATGAGCAGTTAGGTCCTTATTATGTACCAGAAAATTCTTATTTTACATTAGGTGATAACAGAAATAATTCATTGGACTCAAGATATTGGGAAAATACATTTGTATATGAAAAAGATATAGTTGCCAAAATATATTTCAGTTATTTTCCTAAGATACATTGGTTAGCAAACAAATAAACTAACTAACTAACTAACATATAATGGGGGATTAAGTATATGAAGGAACAAATAAAAAAAGAAATAATTAGTTGGTTAAAAATGCTGATATTTTGTTTTCTTACAGCATTATTTATAAATAATGTTATAATAGTAAATGCAAATGTTCCTAGTGGTTCTATGGAAAATACAATTATGACAAAAGATAAAATTGTAGCTTTTAGATGGTCTTATATATTTAGTGAACCTAAACGAGGAGATATTATAGTATTTAAATTTCCTGATGATATTGAACAAAAAATATTATATGTAAAGCGTGTTATAGGAATACCAGGTGATAAAGTAGAAATAAAAGATGGTTTGGTTTATTTAAATAATGAAATTATAGAAGAATCATATTTAAAAGAAGATATGCTTTCCAATAAATCTTGGGGACCTTACTATGTACCAGAAGATTCTTATTTTATGTTGGGTGATAATAGAAATTATTCAGCAGATTCAAGGTATTGGGAAAATACATTTGTACATAAAGATGGAATAGTAGGTAAAGCATTTTTTAAATATTTTCCAAAAGTAAAATGGTTAACTGAATAATCAAAATAAAAAGGCATAAAAATATTTTATGCCTTTTTATTTTTAAATCATTATATCTATTTAAATTTTAAATTATTTATATATATTTTATTACTTTCTATTTGAATATTATATTTTTTTAAAGAATTTAAATTATACAAATATGAATTTTTATATTTAATACCATTGTTAAAATTATTTATATTTAATTCATATTTTAATGCCTTATCAGAAATATACAAATTATTTCCATCTTCATATATTGGAAATGCACTTTTAAAATATTCTGTACTATATTTATTTATACTATTATCAACATCATATCTAAAATAATCACTAGTAACTATCTCTTTATATGTTTTAAGTATATTTTTATTATCTGTTATTTTATAATTTTCACCTGCATTTAAATCCATATAATTTATAGCTTTAATTCTAGGATATTTGTCTTTTATTGTAGTATAAAATTCATTAATTTTATCTACTGCTTCATTTATATAATATGAATGGTTAGTATCAGAATAATGAGATACTGCAAATTGAGTTATCATTATGGGTTTTGATTTTTGATATTCCATATAAAAAAAGTCTAAATTTGACCATTTTAAATCTGATTTAGCATCATTATATATACTTAGCCCTACCCAATCCACATTATCATTATTAGGGTAATACAATTTACTAGCATATACATTATCTAAACTTACACTCCAAACAAAAGCTAACTTAGATGAATATTTTTTAAATATTTTATTAGCTTTTGAATAAAACTCTTTATATTCAGATGCGAAAATATTATATTTTTCTGGATTTGGATAGAAATCAATAAACATAGGTATTGAAAGTTCTTTAAGTCCTTTTGCAGTATCATATAATAAAGTTTCATTTAAAATCATATCTTCCTTAGGATGTATAACTATAAGAGGCATTTTCATATTAGCAATACATTCTAGTATCCAATTAGTAGGTATGGGGTTACCAAGTGTTAAATTATATACATAAATACCATGAGTTTTATTCGTTAATTTTTCAAACTGTTTTATATCATAATTTAAATTTTTATTTCCAAGTAAATATGCTCCAATATAACAACCATTATCTGGTTCATATAATGAAAGTTCATAATTTTTATTAACTAAATATAAATCCATATTTGTTTCTTGTAAAGAAATTGCATTAGCATTAGCTTCTCTTATATGAAGATATTTATTTTCAGAATAATTCATTTTAAATATATTAAATAACATTCCGATTATAACCAATGACAATATAATATGTTTTTTCATAAAAACCCTCCTGTTAATCAAAATTAGGTTCTATTTATATGTATTGCTATATATTTATAATTTAAACTATGTTAATTTTATTTATTATACATAAATATTTTCTATATAATTGCCAAATTTTTTTAATAGTATACATCATTCTAGTTAACATTATTGAAAAAACTTCCATTATATTTTAAATAAAATTAATTTTTATTTTTTATATGTAACCAAATTACATGCTCTCGAATACTATGGAGTAAAAACGATAAAGGTGTGTTTAAAGTGAAAATTACTGCAATGACAATTGTTGAAGCATTTTTACTTGCTTCATCATTATCTATGGATGCATTTGTAGCAAGTTTTGCTTATGGAAGCAATAAAATAAAAATTCCATTCAAATCAGTTCAAATTATAAATATAATATGTAGTTCAATCTTAGGACTTTCACTTCTGATAGGTACTATAGTCAAAGATTTTCTTCCACATCAGCTAACAACAGCAATTTGTTTTTCAATTTTATTTATTATTGGTATGATAAAGTTGTTAGACAGCTTTACAAAATCACTCATTAGAAAACATAATAATCTAAAAAAAGAGATTAAATTTTCAATGTTTAATTTTAAATTTATTCTTAATCTTTATGCAAATCCCGAAGAAGCTGATGTTGACTGCTCAAAAACAATATCATGTACAGAAGCTGCATCGTTAGCAATTGCTTTATCATTAGATGGGGTTGCTGTTGGTTTTGGAGCTGCACTTGGAAATGCAAATGCTCTTGTAATATTTTTAGTTTCTCTTTTTACTGATACAGCTTTGGTTGTATTAGGAAGTTATATAGGCAATAAAATAGCCAATAAGTTCACAATTAATATTACTTGGTTAAGTGGTTTTGTATTAATTGTAATGGCATTATTAAAATTGTTTTAAAAAAATAGCCAATCAATAAATGATTGGCTATTTTTTATTTTAAAGATTTATATAACTATTCATTTTTTATATAATAAAATAAAAAAGATATTGATACAATAATTATTATAATACTTATTAACAAAAATCCACATATAATATTAGATTTTGAAACAAAAAAACTAAATATTAAGCCCAAAATAATTCCAAATGCTCGTTCTATAAAAGAAGAAACGGATTCTATTGTTGCCCTTGCCTCATAATCTGCCCTATGATGTAAATAACCCATAACAACAGGTTGTATTATTGATGTTATACTTATTGATAAAATCAAGAATAGAATTCCTATTATATTTTGGATAAAGCAAGCAAATAATATAAAAATACCGCATACAAAAGAACTAAAAATTAATATTGTTCTATGTTTAAAATGTTTTAAAGCATATGAGCAAACCATAGAGCTTATTATTTGACTAACAAACATAACAAATGCTACAAGTCCAAATAAAATAATAGGAAAAGAAATATAGTCAAGGTAAAGTTGCCAAAACTCGTCAATATAAACAATACTAGCTGAAATAATAGTTGCATTAATAATAACAAAAAGAATGTTTACATTTTTTTTAAAAAACCAAAACGCTGTTTTTATAATGCTTCTACAAGTTTGTATTTCATTATTTTCTATAACTCTTGGAGGCTCTTTTAAAAATAATGTTAGTAAGAAAGCCATTATTGAACTCAAAAAAGATAACCAATAATTAAATTCAAACCCAAATTTAAAAGCTAAAAACCCACCAGATAATGCAGCAATTAAACTAGATATAGAGTCTATTATATTTGTTTTAGCAAGTATACTTTCAAATTCTTTTGTTTGATTATTATATTTAAGACTATCATAAAGTAAAGAATTATAAGCTCCTGTTGCAAAAGCAGTACTTATACCTGATATAAATGTTACAAATGCAAAGTGCCAAAAAGAATTGGCAAAAATTAATATTAAAAATTCAAAACAAGGTGCAATACTACTTAACACAATTAATTTTTTTCTTCCAACTTTATCTGCAAGTATTCCCGAAGGAATTTCAAATAAAATAATACTAATACAATAAACAATTTCACAATAAACTACCATTTGAACATTCATACCACGTTCTTGCCAAAATAAACGTTCAATAACATAGGCAGGTATTAAATGTTGAAAAAATATAATTCCATAAATTAACCATTTGTTTCTAATAAACACAATAATTTCTCCTTATATAATTTAATTTGAATATTAAAATTATATAAGTAAATGGAGGGGGTCGGGCTTAGCATGGATATCTAGTTCTAATCATAATAATTACTCCTTTACTTTTATTATTTTTGAGGGCGACCTTCGTTGCAACGGACGACCAAAGGTCGCTCCTGCTTATTTTTTATATTATTTTGATTTAGGTTCTTTAGCTGCCTTAGCTTCTTTTGGAAAATATTGCTCGTTTATAATAGGTGTTTTATCTGTAGTTCTTTTTACAGAATGAACAAGCCAACCTTGATATACTAAGTCTACAATATCATTTTTCTTTAAAGCTTTATATTGCTTTTTTGATATGGTTAATATAACACTTTTGTTATCTAATAAAATTGTTATATAATAACTCATTTTATTAGCAAAAAGTGATATTACCTTAACTCTAGCTGATTGTATAGGTTTTTTAAATACTCTAAAATAGTAATCTAGATAATGATAAATAAAGCAAGCATTTACAAATAAATACATCGATATCCACCAAGTTTCTTCTCCACTTGGTATTTTTGAAGCAAACAGAAAAAATAATATTAAAGAAATATTAATATGCCATATTATAGTTGACAATAAACTACCCATAATTACTTCCACCTCTCATATAATCAAAACCACCATATAAACTGATAATTTGATTTAAAAATAATGTTTCATTAGCTGAGTAACCCATTCTGGCACAATAGCATTTTCTTTACAATCATATTGTGGATAGTATGGTTTTATATCAATAATTGGTGTATTATTAATAGCATCTAAACCTTTTACTGTTATAATATTATTTTCAACAGAAATTAATTTAACAGATGTAATACCAATTGGATTAGGTCTATCTTTAGCTCTTTGAGATAGTATTCCAACAAGGGGCATATCATCTCTGTTTTGAGGTCTTCTAATTAAATGTTTTTCCAATTCAAATTTAGCTTTATCAAGATAATAGATAACTATTATATGGGAGAAATCAGAAAGCCCTGTTAATCCGTCTGTATATTCTTCATCAATTTTTATAGCCGAAATATCTTCACCCCATGAAGTATCTTTTTTTAATTCTACATCATTACAAACATAACCTATTGAATTAAACTCAATTTTCATAATAACCCTCTTTTCATTTAGTATTGTATATAAGATTCTGTAATAGGTATTACACTACTTACAGAATTATTTTCTTTCTGTTGTTTATTTTCTAAAGATAAATTCTTTTCAGCACTTGCCAACATTAATTTAATTCTATTTAATTGATTTACTTCACTTGCTCCCGGGTCATAATCTATAGCAACTATATTTGATAATGGAAATTCTTTTTTTAATTGTTTTATAACCCCTTTACCAGTTATATGATTTGGTAAACATGCAAAAGGTTGGGCACAAACTATATTATTTACTCCCATATGTATTAATTCAACCATTTCAGCAGTTAAAAACCAGCCTTCTCCTGTTTGATTACCTAATGAAACAATCTTACTTGCATAATCACCAAGTTGTTGTATAGTTGATGGTGGTGTAAAACGTTTGCTTTTTAAGAAAGCTTTTTTCAAATCCTTTCTATAATGCTCAATAGTAGATATAAAAACATCTGATAAAAGTTTTACTGATTTCTTTGTTCCTAAATACTTTTCTTTAAAAGTAATATTGTAACAACAATATAAAAAGAATCCCATTAAATCAGGAACTACTGCTTCAGCTCCCTCTTTTTCTAATAATTCAACTATATTATTATTTGCTGTTGGATGAAATTTTACAAGTATTTCACCTACAACACCAACCTTAGGTTTAATTTTATCTACTATTTCAAGATTATCAAAATCATTTACTATTTTGTATATATTGTTTTTAAATGTTTTTTTATTACCTATACTTATATCTTCTTTACAAATCCTTTTCCAATTATTATATAACTCATTTGCAGAATTTTTAACTTTTTCGTATGGACGTATTCTATAAAGTGCAGTCATAAGTAAATCGCCATATACTAACCCTTTTAAAAGTTTATCTATTAACTTTAAATTTAACTTCAAACCTGAATTTGTTTCTAAACCAGATGCATTTAAAGATATTACTGGTATTTGTTCCATATTGGCTTTTTTTAGTGCTTTTCTTATAAATCCTATGTAGTTTGTTGCTCTACAACCTCCACCAGTTTGAGTTATAATTACAGAAGTATTATTTAAATCATATTTACCAGAATTAAGAGCATTCATAATTTGACCAACTACTAATAATGCTGGATAACAAGCATCATTATTTACATATTTAAGTCCTTCATCTAACGCTTGTGTATCAATTGCTGGTAGTAATTCAAATTTATAGCCTTCTGAATTAAATGCTTCTACAATAAATTCAAAATGTATTGGTGACATTTGAGGTACAAGTACAGTATGTGTTTTTTTCATTTCTTTTGTAAATTCAACTCGTTCTAAATGATGAGTAGATTCTTTAGGTAATATATTATTTTTGCTTCTCTCTTCTATTGCTGATATAAGCGAACGTATACGTATTCTTGCTGCACCTAAATTATTTATTTCATCTATTTTTAATAGTGTATATATTTTATTACTTTTAGTTAATATATCACTAACTTCATCTGTAGTAACAGCATCTAAACCACAACCAAAAGAGTTAAGTTGTATAAGTTCTATATTCTTTTTAGTTTTAACAAAACTTGCTGCTGAGTATAAACGTGAATGATATGCCCATTGGTCCATAACAATTAGTGGTCGTTCAACTTTTCCTAAATGAGATATAGAATCTTCTGTTAAAACTGCTATATTAAAATTATTTATAAGTTCAGGAATTCCATGATTTATTTCAGGGTCAAGATGATAAGGCCTGCCTGCTAATATAATTCCTGTTATATTATTTTTTTCAATATATTCTAAAGTTTCTTCACCTTTTTTTTGAATATCTTCTTTAAATTTAATATTTTCATCCCATGCTTTATCTACGGCAATTTTAATTTCTTTTAAACTTATATCAAATTCTTCAAATTCATCTAAGAGTCTAGTAACTAATAATTTTTTATCATTTAAATTTAAAAATGGATTTTTGAATTTAATATCTTTAGTATGTATTTCTTCTACATTATTTTTAATATTTTCAGGATATGAAGTTACTATTGGACAATTGTAATGATTATTAGCTCCCTCAACTTCATATTTTTCGTAAAATATAGATGGATAGAATATAAATTTTATTCCTCTATTTATAAGCTCCATAATATGACCATGTACTAATTTAGCAGGATAACAAGCAGATTCACTTGGTATTGATTCTATTCCAAGTTCATATATTTTTCTATTTGATTCTTTAGAAAGTTCAACCTTAAAACCTAATTCGGTAAAAAAAGTATGCCAGAAAGGATAATTTTCATACATATTTAATACCCTTGGAATACCTACTGTTCCCCTAGTTGGATTATCAATCGTTTTGTAATTAAAAAGTCGTTTATATTTATATTCAAATAAATTTGGAACATTATTTATATTTTTTTCTTTTCCCAATCCTTTTTCACATCTATTACCAGAAATAAACTGTCTATCATTTGAGAATTTATTTATAGTAAGAAGGCAATTATTATTACAATGCTTGCATCTAATCATAGAAGTATTAATTTGTAATTTATCTAATTCTTCATTAGATAATAATGTAGTTTGATTTCCTAATTCATATTTTTCTTTTGCAATAACTCCTGAACCAAAAGCACCCATAATTCCAGATATATCAGGTCGAATTGCTTCTTTATTAGAAATAAGTTCAAAACTTCTAAGAACTGCATTATTATAAAAAGTACCACCTTGTACTACTATTTTTTTACCCATATCTTTAGGATTAGTTATTTTTATAGTTTTAACTAAAGTATTTTTTATAACTGAATATGCAAGCCCTGCTGATATATCACCTATATTAGCACCTTCTTTTTGTGCTTGTTTTACTCTTGAGTTCATAAATACAGTACATCTTGAACCTAAGTCGACAGGATTTTCTGAAAATAATGCAATTTCTGAAAACTCTTTTACTGAAAGATTTAAAGATTTTGCAAATGTTTCTATAAATGAGCCACAACCTGAAGAACACGCTTCATTTAAAGTTACATTTTCGATTATATTATTTTTTATTCTAATGCATTTCATGTCTTGACCACCTATGTCAAGTATAAAATCCACTTCCGGTTCAAAAAACTTCGCTGCTTTATAGTGGGCTACGGTTTCTATTTCTCCTACATCAACTTTTAGAGCAGATTTTATAAGTGCTTCCCCATAACCAGTCACAGCAGAATAAGCTATTTTAACATCTTTAGGCAATATCTTATATATTTCTTTTATAGCATTAATTATTATTTCTAATGGCTTACCTTCATTATTAGCATAATAAGAATATAAAAGTGAGCCATTTTCACTTATAACAGCAAGTTTTGTAGTAGTAGAACCAGAATCTATACCTAAAAAGCACTTTCCTTTATATGTATCCAAATTTAATTTTTTTATATTACTTTTATTATGTCTATTTATAAATTCATAATATTCATTTTGTGATTTAAATAAAGGTTCTAATCTATTAACTTCTGTTTCAATTGATATATTTTCTAATTTACTTATCAGCTCTTCGCATTCTATTAAATTTTGTTCTTTTATAGAAAGTCCTGCTCCTATAGCTGCAAATAAATGAGAATTGTCAGGTATTATGGTTTGTTCTTTTGATAATTTAAGAACATCTATAAATCTATTTCTAAGTTCTGATTGAAAGTGTAAAGGTCCTCCTAGAAATGCTACATTCCCACGTATAGGTTTACCACAAGCAAGACCACTTATTGTTTGATTAACTACAGCTTGAAATATAGATACTGCCAAATCTTCTTTTGTAGCTCCTTCATTAATTAAAGGTTGTATATCTGTTTTAGCAAAAACCCCACAACGAGCAGCTATAGGATATATAACTTTATGATTTTTAGATAACTCATTGAGTCCATCAGCATCAGTTTGTAAAAGAGATGCCATTTGGTCTATAAATGAACCTGTACCCCCAGCACATATACCGTTCATTCTTTGTTCTATTCCATTATTACTAAAGTATAAAATTTTAGCATCTTCTCCACCAAGTTCAAGAGCAACATCTGTTTTTGGTATTATTGTTTCTATAGCTTTTGAAACAGCAACTACTTCTTGAATAAAAGCCATGCAAAGTATTTTAGCTAAAGAAAGTCCACCCGAACCAGTTATTACAGGGTTCAACTTACAATTTTCAAATTTATTAGAAACTTCTTTAATAAGAATACTTAAAGTACCACGTATATTTGAAAAATGTCTTTTGTAATTGCTAAATACTATTTTATTAATTGCATCTAATACTACTATTTTTATAGTGGTTGAGCCAATATCTATACCTAGATTATATATTTGTTTCACATTTTCAGCTCCTATTATAACATTTAATTATAAAACTAATTAATGATGTAAACTTTAAAACTATGTATGAGTAATAATAATTTTTTGTTAAATACAAGTTCTAAGCTTACTAAACATAAGAATTATACTCTATTAATAACTTAAATTCAACAACTTAATTTTAGAAAACTTAAACAAGAAATTTAATATTATTATTTATTTAACTTTTATGGATTGGAATCATGTAATAAGAAATTTAAAAACATAGTTGATTAAAGATAAATAAAAAAATACTTTTAAATATTTTAAAAATTCGTCAACTTATTTTATTTGCATTATTCACTTAACTCTGTAATTTTCAAACTTTAAGGGCATTCATTCCGTTTACACTTTTTTTTAAGTATAGATGTTATTACATTTAATTATTTATTTAAGATCTGAAAATTCATTGTAAAATCAATAAAAAATAATATCAATAAAATAATATTGGGCTTCAATTTTCCTTTACACTTGCGTTGCAAGTGTAAAGGAAAATTGAAATTAGTTTTTTAAAACCACTCTCAAATTTAAAATTAAGTACCAACACACTTTAATACAATTACCAATTATAAAGTAATAAAAAAGTATTGCAAAAATATAAAATTAAATATATAATTAGGATTTAAATAATTAGGAGGTCAATTTTATGAAATTAGATGTAAGAAATATCACTAAAATATCAATATTCTTATGCTTATTATTTATTTTTCAAGCAATACTTTCAAGTGTAATTTCAGTTCAACCAGTAACCGTAACTTTATTATATTTAACATTAGCAGAAGCATTTGTAGTTCCATTTTTTATTGGTTTATTACTACCTATTTTAACCGGTTTGTATTTTGGTTTAGGTATTTGGACTATTTTTCAATGTTTAGGTTGGGTTACTATTGTAATAATGTTTTATTTTATAAAGAAAATTTCTTTTAAATATACAAGAATAATTTTCTTTTTTGCATCAATATTAGCTGCATTTATCTTTGGTGCTATTAGTAATTTATCCATGTTATTTTTTATTGAAGGGTCAATATCTATTAAAGAATTTTTAATAATAATGTCTGGTAGTATACCTTTTGATGTAATCCATGCTGTAAATAATGGTGTTTTCTATATTTTAGCTTATAAATTAATAGATAAAAAATTAAAACTTTTAAATATTAAATATAGTTAATTAAAACTATTTTACATATATTAACTCTTTAAATTAATTTTAGAGAGTTTTTTATTATAGTTTTTTAATAAAACTATTGCATAAATATCTAATTAGATGTATAATTAAAAATAATAAATTTAAGAGGAGATTATTGAAAATGAAAGTGAAAAATTTTTTAACAATGTTATTAGTAAGTTGTATTGGTATTTCATCAATTTCAGGATGTGGAAGTACAAATGGAAGTAAAGTTAAAACACTTGATGATTACAAAAAAGCAGGTAAAATAGTTATGGGTACAAATGCAGCTTTCCCACCTTTTGAATATTACGAAGATAATGAAATTAAAGGTTTTGATATTGAAATATCAAAAAAAGTTGCCGAAAAATTAGGTGTTGAACTTGTTATAGAAGATATGACATTTGATGGACTTATTAATGCACTTAATTCTTCTAAAATAGATTTTATAGCTGCTGGTATGACTGCTACTGAAGATAAGAAAAAAAATGTTAATTTTTCACAAGCATATTACAATTCAGGTCAAGCTATAATTGTAAAAAAAGATAATACTGAAATAAAAAGTAAAAGTGATTTAATAAATAAGAAAATTGGTGTACAAATTGCTACAACTGGAGCTGAAGAAGCTAAAACCATAGAGGGTGCTATTATATCAGAATACAACGAAGGTGCTATTGCTATAATGGATATGAAAAGTGGAAAAGTTGATGCTGTAATATTAGATTTCGAGCCTGCTAAAAAATTTGCAGAACAAAATGACACCATAATAGTACTTGATGAAATGTTAACCGAAGAAGAATACTCATTAGCTGTAAGAAAAGAAGAAAATGAATTAAAAAATTTAATAGATGACGTGTTAATAGAAATGGAACAAAACGGAGAATATGATAAACTAATAGAAGAATTTTTCCAAAATTAATTTTGTAAGGAAGGATTGATATAATTGTCTGTTGCAGAAATATTTTTAGGTAATAACAGATATATGTATCTTGTAAATGGTTTAATATTCTCATTAGCTGTTACTGCTTTAGCAGCAGTAATAGGAGTTGTAATAGGTATTATAATAGCTATGTTTAAATTATCAGATGACTTTTTAAAAGAAAGCAAATATAAAAACTTAGCAAAATACAATCCTTTTTCAGCATTTGCAAAATTATACATATATATTGTAAGAGGAACACCAGCAGTAGTTCAACTTATGATAATAAATAATGTTATATTTGTAGGTCCTTTAAGTAGTGTTTCTAAAATAATAATAGCTGGTATAGCTTTTGGTATAAATAGTGGTGCTTATGTTGCTGAAATTATACGTTCAGGTATTCAAGGTTTAGATAAAGGTCAAATGGAAGCATCACGTGCTTTGGGAATGCCTTATGGTATGGCAATGAAAAAAATAATATTACCACAAGCAGTTAAACAAACATTACCTACACTTGTAAATGAATTTATAATCCTATTAAAAGAAACATCTGTTGTAGGTTTCATAGGTGGAATGGATTTATTACGAGCAGCAAGTATAATAACAGGTACCACATACAGAGGAGCAGAACCTCTTTTTGCAGTTGCACTTATATATCTTATACTTATAGGAATATTTACATTCTTCATGAGGAAAGTTGAAAGGGGAATGCGTAAGAGTGATTAAAATAAATAACCTTTATAAAAGTTTTGGAAATCTAAATGTATTAAATGGTATAAGTGAACATATAGACAAAGGTGAAGTAGTAGTTGTAATAGGTCCTAGTGGTTCAGGAAAATCAACATTTCTTCGTTGTATTAATCTTATAGAAAAACCAACTAAAGGTCAAATATTTATAGAAGGAGAAGAAATAACAAACCCAACAGTTGATGTAAATAAAATAAGACAAAAAGTAGGTATGGTATTTCAAAGTTTTAATCTCTTTCCCCATATGACAGTTATTAATAATATTACACTTGCACCAATAGAATTAAAATCAATGCCCAAATCTGAAGCTGAAAAATTAGCATATAATTTATTAGATAAAGTTGGACTAAAAGAAAAAGCAAACGAATATCCAAATAAACTATCTGGAGGACAAAAACAAAGAATAGCAATAGCTCGAGCATTAGCTATGAATCCTGATATTATGTTATTTGATGAGCCAACATCAGCACTTGACCCTGAAATGGTTAAAGAAGTATTAGATGTTATGAAAGAATTAGCACAAAGTGGTATGACAATGGTTGTAGTTACTCATGAAATGGGATTTGCTAGAGAAGTAGGAACAAGAGTTTTATTTATAGACGAAGGTAAAATATTAGAACAAGACAGTCCAAAAGAATTATTTGAAAATCCAAAAAACGATAGAACTAAATTATTTTTTAGCAAAATTTTGTAGAGTAATGAAAATATTTTTTAAATAAAAAGAGGATTTTAATAAAATGTATAGAATAATATATATATTATCATAATACATTGGTAATAATTAATACAAAGGAAGTCGGAAGGGGCTGTTAGTTATGCGTTATACTATTACAGGAAAAAATATTGAGGTTACAAAAGCTTTACAAGATAAAGTTATAGCTAAGCTTAATAAACTTGAAAAGTTTTTTTCACCGGACGCAGAAGCACGTGTAACATTAAGTGTAGAAAAACTTAGTCAAGTAGTTGAGGTTACTATACCAACAAGAGGGAGATTATTAAGAGCAGAGGCAGAAGCTTCTGATATGTATGCTGCTATAGATGAAATTGTAGATGTATTAGAAAGACAACTTCATAAATATAAAAATAAATTGAAAGCTAAAATTCGTCGTGATATAAATTCTAAAGACGATTATACTTCGAACATAAATTTTGACTTTTTAGAAGACCCAAAAGAAGAATCTACTATTAAAATTGAAAAAATAAAACGATTCGATTTAAAACCAATGGATGCTGAAGAAGCTGTATTGGAAATGGAACTTATAGGACATAACTTTTTTGTATTTAGAGATGGAGATACAGACGAAATCAATGTAGTATATAAAAGAAAAAATGGAACTTATGGTCTTATTGAACCTGAATTTTAATATTTTTACTCCTTAAGTTAAGTAAAGCTTAAGGAGTTTTATTTTAATTTAATCAGTATCAGTATTAGCTATTATAGAGTTAACTGCACTATCATCGAAATATCTTTTTTCTAATTCCTTATCATTTTTTACCTCTTCTATAACTTCATTTATAAACTCTAATAATTCTACATCTTCTTTTCTAACAGCAATTGCATATTCTTCTTCTGTTAATAGATTATTAACTATTTTTATATCAGGATTTTGAGATACAAAATTTTTTGCAGGTTCTAAATCATATATGACAGCATCAATATTTCCTGATTTTAAGTCCATTATAGCAGCCAAGGGTGTATTATATTCAAATATTGTAGCTTTATCTACTTTTCTTGCTTCTTCTTCACCAGTAGTTCCAACTTGTATGCCTATTTTTTTTCCTATTAAACTTTCTTTATTATTAATTTCTTCATTATTACTCATGGTTATTATTGTTTGACCTGATTTGTAATATGAATTTGAAAAGTTAAGTTTTTCTTTTCTTTCATTAGTTATTGTCATACCAGCTAATACAAAATCTATTTTTTCTTTTTCAAGAGCACTTGGTAAAGAATCAAAATTCATATCTTCAACTGCAAGTTCAATTTCTAACTTTTCAGCTATTTTTGTTGCAATTTCTATATCAAATCCTACTATGTTTTCATCTTTGTAATATTCAAAAGGTGGAAATTGTGCATTAGTCCCCATGATTATTTTTCCTTTCTTCTTATAATCACTAATTTGCTTTGTTTTTTTGCCACAACCAACAATAGACATAAGAATACAAATTATAATTATAATTGTAAAAAATTTTCTCATATATTGAACCTCCATTATAATTTTTTATAAACAAATATACATCTATTTATAAAATTAATCAAGTATTAATCTAAACTTTATAAATTTATATTTGCCAGTGTTTAATAATTTATACTTTGTATTAAAATTTTAAAAATATTATTTTTAATTTCATTGAATATTTTTATTATTCTATGCTTATCAAATTTTAAGTTGTTTTTATATATTAAATTGTGTATTGTTTATAATAATTACCTTATACTTAGTAGGTTTAAAATTTATATAAACACAATTTATACAATAATTTTAAGTTTATATTTCCTTTTATAGTAAACAAATTTAATAAAGTTATTCATTATGTAATTATAAAATTTAATTAAACAAGCTTGAATTATTAAATATTACAATGTATACTATATAGAAATTTAAAACTACATGAATCAAGCTCATGTAAATAATAACATAATATTTATACAAATTTAATTTATAAAAGGAGAAATATTAAATGATAGTAGTAATGAAAAAGAATGCAAGTATAGAACAAATAGAAGAAGTTATTAGTTCAATAGAAAATAATGGTTGTAAAACTCATATATCACAAGGAGAAGAAGTAACAATAATAGGTGTTATAGGCAATAAAACAAAATTGTTATCTGATAATTTAGAATTATTATCTGGTGTTAGTCATATAGTACCAGTAACTGAAAGTTATAAACTTGCAAATAAAAAATTCAAACAAGAACCAACTAAAATAAAAATAAGAAATTTAGAAATAGGAGGAGATAGTTTCGTTATAATGGCTGGACCTTGTGCTATTGAAAGTAGAGAACAACTTTTTGAAACAGCTTCTGCTGCAAAATCTGGTGGTGCTCAAATATTAAGAGGAGGAGCTTTTAAACCTCGTACATCTCCTTATTCTTTTCAAGGACTTGAAATAGAAGGACTTAAATATATGGCAGAAGTGAGAGAAGAAACAGGACTTTGTGTTGTATGTGAAGTTACAAGTTTAGAAGCAGTAGAAAACGCTGTTAAATATGTTGATATACTTCAAATTGGTGCTAGAAATATGCAAAATTTTTATTTACTTAAAGAAGTAGGTAAAACAAAAATGCCTGTACTTTTAAAACGTGGTATTGCGGCTACAATAGATGAATGGTTAAATGCTGCTGAATATATAATGAGTGAAGGAAATTCTAATGTTATACTTTGTGAAAGAGGAATTCGTACTTACGAAACAGCAACAAGAAATACTTTAGATTTAAGTGCTATACCTGTTATAAAAGAAAAAAGTCATCTTCCAATAATAGTAGACCCTAGCCACGCAACAGGAGTTAGAGCTTATGTTTCACCTTTAGCTAAAGCGTCCGTTGCTGTAGGAGCAGATGGACTTATGATAGAAGTTCATCCAAATCCAAAAAAAGCTTTATCTGATGGACCACAATCTTTAAACCCACCTGATTTTAAAACTTTATGTGATGAATTAAAACCTTTAATTAAACTTATGGGAAGGAATTTTTAAATGAAAAAAATTGGAATCATAGGTTTGGGCTTAATGGGTGGTTCTTTAGCTAAAGCTTTAAAATCAAAGTATGATAATCCTTATATAGTTGCTTTTAATCGAAATATGGATGTATTAAAACAAGCTTATAGTGAAAAAGTTATAGATGAGTATAGTTGTGAAATAACTAATATGTTTTGCAATTGTGAAATTATTTTTATATGCACTCCTGTAAGTACAATAACTGAATATGTAAACAAATTAATTCCATTTGTAACTAAAGATTGTATAATAACAGATGTTGGCAGTACAAAAGGAACTTTGTTTAATGATATGGAAAAACTACAAGACAAAATTTGTTTTATTGGTGGTCATCCTATGACTGGTTCAGAACAAACAAGATATACCTACTCAAAAGATTATTTATATGAAAATGCTTATTATATATTAGCACCACTTAAAACAGTACCAGAAGAAAAATTAAATTTACTTATTGATATAGTAAAAAAAATAGGTGCAATGCCAGTTAAACTTTCACCAATAGAGCATGATTATGTAGTAGCTACTATAAGCCATGTACCTCATATAATAGCATCAGGCCTAGTAAATCTTGTTAAAAACCTTGATAGTGAAAACAAATATATGCATACATTAGCAGCAGGAGGATTTAAAGATATAACACGTATTGCATCATCAAGTCCAGAAATGTGGCAAAATATCAGTATTGAAAATAAAAAAGAAATATTAAATATAATTAAAGAATTTAAAATAATAATAGATGAGTATGAACAAATGTTATTAGAGGATAATAAAGAAAAACTTTTAAATTATTTTGACGAAGCTAAACAATATAGAGATAGTTTTTCAAATCGTAATAAGGGCGGCTATTATTCAATATATGTTGATATTGTAGACCAATTAGGAAGCATTGCAACTGTATCTACCATGTTAAGTGTAAATAATATTAATATAAAAAATATAGGGATTATAAATAATCGTGAATTTGAAGAAGGTGTACTTCAAATAGTATTTGATACAGAAGAAACTAGACAAAAAAGTATTAAATTACTAGAAAAAATGAATTATATATTATATGTTAAATAAAAAATTAAAAAAATTATATAAAAATTTAACTAATCCACTTGAAAAATTTTTATAGATAATATATAATCATATCTAATAGCATAATTCAGGAGGGATTTGTTTGAAACTAAAGAAAGTAATATCAAGTGCAATAATCTCTACATTAGTACTATCCCAATTAAATGTAATTTCATTTGCAAATTACAGAAATGAGTATAAGGGAGTATTACAGAAAGAAACAGATGGTAAAGTATATGGTGAATATTATGTTCCATCATCACCAGAAAATATAATATGGGGACGCCTTCCTAATAAAAATTCAGAAAGTGTTTTAACTGTTCCATCAGGAAGTACAGTAACATTTGATACAATATCACATGAAGGAATTTTAGAAGACCAAGGTAGAAACCCTATAGAATATTTTGAAAAATATGGTATCGCTGAAAATAATATTTTAGATGATGCTAAAGTAATAGCGAATTCTAATTTAGACCATGATTTTGATAAAGATGGTCCACATATTGTAACAGGACCTGTTTATATAGAAGGTGCTATGCCGGGTGATGTATTAAAAGTTGAAATAATAAATTTAGAACCTCGTGTTCCATATGGTGTAATTTCAAATCGTCATTATAAAGGTGCATTAGATGGAGAATTCCCTGAAAATGCTGGTAGACAAGATGGAGCAAATGCTGAAAACCCTGAACTTTATAATAATGTTTCTATATTTACCCTTATTAAAGAAATAGATGGTGTTTGGTATGGATATTTTGATAATAATGGTAAAGAAATAAAATTCCCTATAAAACCGTTTTTTGGATTAATGGGTGTTACACCTAATACAGATGAAAATTGGAGTAGTATACCTCCTGCACATATTGGTGGAAATATAGATATTAATGAATTAGGAATAGGCTCTACATTATATTTACCAGTTGAAGTTGAAGGTGGTTTATTCTATGTTGGTGACCCACACTTTGTACAAGGTGATGGAGAAGTAGCTTTAACAGCATTAGAAGGTTCTTTAAGAGGAACTGTAAAATTAACTATCTTAAAGGAAAGTAGCGTTGAAGTCCCTAGACAAGGTGATGCTTTTACACATCCTTTCGCAGAAACAGAAGAATATTGGATACCAATAGGATTAGATAAAGATTTAAATTTAGCTATGAAACAAGCTGTTAGAGAATCCATTGATTTTATATCTAAACAACTTGGTATAGATAGAGCATTAGCATATGCATATTTAAGTGCAGCAACAGATTATGAAGTATCCCAAGTAGTAGATAGGGTAAAAGGCATTCATGGTTTAATTTCTAAAGTTGATTTTATAAATCTAGTAGATATAAGCTTAAAAACAGAAAATTCTACTATTAAAGTAAATGCTTTAAATGATAAATTTTATGTGCCAGCAAGAGATGTTCTTCAAAGTTTAGGTGCAGAAATATCATTGAGTGATAATTTACAAACTGCTAGCATAAAAATTAATAATAAAGAAATAATAATAAAAGCTGATTCAAATAAATATGTAGTAAATGGAAATAGTATACATACTGAAAGTTCACCAATTATGGTTAATAATATATTAATGTTACCAGTTTCTAGCCTTAGTGAAATATTTGGAGCTAGTGTTACTTGGTCAACAGTTACAAATAAAATAATAGGTAATGTTATTATTTTATATTAATTTGTGTTCGCATCAATAATATAGATAAAATGTATTAATTTTGTTTATAACCACTCCTTTAATTTTATTTTCATAAATTAATACATTTAAAACAAGAGCAGTAATGCTCTTGTTTTTTTATATATTTAATTTATAATTAATTACAAACTAAATACGAATTAAAATAATTTATATTATTCACTTGGAGGTTAAAATGCAAAAAGGACTTGATATGTATAAAGAATTTATTGATCATATTACAAGTATGGCTCAAAACTGTGTGGATTCAAAGAAAATAGAAAATGGATTTTTCCCTGAAGTTGATTATAAAGATATTAATATTGTATTAAGTAAGTTGACAGTTGAAGATAGAATCATACTATCCAAAATTGTTTTAGATAGTTATAGTACAGGCATTTACGATGTCCTTGATTATTTAGAATGGCTGAAGTGTTGCAAAGAAATGAAAATAACTATATTAGGGGAAACATTACTTACAAATGAATTTGAAGGTTTTTCTTGCGACTTTGTTGGTCGAAAAAGTGGTAATTGGTCATGACCAAAATAATAAACAATTATAGATAAAGTCACAGAAAACACTTTGGCTTTATTTTTTTATTACAATATTATTAAAGTACTTATTAAATTTAATTTTATTACCAAAATATATATTAGAAACTAATTAAGTAGGTTTTTATTTAAAATGAAAAAGCATTTGTTAGCAATAACCACATCTTTAATTTTATAATACATTTAAAACAGGAGCATTACTATATCACCTAATCTTAAAATTCTTTATTTAATACTATCTACAATGTTTTTTTGCATATACTTGCTTGTTAAATTTGTTTATGTTACAATAAAGTAAATTTTATCAATTTATAAAAATATATAATTTTAATAGTTTTTAAATAAACTAAGGAGATGTTTAGATGTCTGTATTTTATCTTAAAATTATAGCACTAATAAGTATGTTAATAGACCATACATCTGCTATATTAATGTCTAATGGTATTATTCCATATAAATTTGAAACAATACTGCGTGGAATTGGGAGAATGGCATTTCCTATTTATGCTTTCCTAATTGTTAATGGATGGAAGTATACGAAATATAAATTAAAATATTTTTTTAATATGTTATTGTTTGCTTGCATTTCTCATATACCATTTACTTTGGCATTTGATTTTATAAATCAATATCGTTCCCGTTTGGATTTAAGTGAAGAAATTAAAAATATATGGTTTATTAATTTACAAAATTTTAAATTTACTGACTTTTATACTTTAGTTATTCAAATACTTTTTATTTTTTTTATATTATATTGTTTTTTAAAAATTATTACACATAAAGAAAATATTAAAAAAAATTACAAATATATATTAATAATAGCTTTTTTTATTCCTATTATTAATCTAAGAATTAATTATATACAAATATCTGGTCAAAGTTTAAATGTGTTTTATACATTAGCTTTTGGGATTTATGCTATGTATTGTTATGATAAATTTATTCCCATTACTAAAAGACATTTTTCTGAATACATTATATTATTGCCTTTCATTATGCCAATTATGTTTTTACATATGGATTATGGAATTATAGGGATATTATTTATATTAATTTTATATATAGAAAATACTCAATTAAAAAAAGTTATTGTTATATTTATTTGGGGTATAATTTTATATTTGCAAGTAGATACAAAACCAATAATTCGTATATATCATTGGGAGTGGGTGTTTTTCGTATTAGTAGCCTCAATATGTATTTATTTTTACAATGGAAAAAGAGGAGTAAAATTAAAATATATTTTTTATTGGTTTTATCCAATTCATTTATTTATATTAGGGCTATTTAGTATTTTTTATAGCTTTTTTATTATATAATATTTAAATTTGTTAATGTGTATTGGATTATTTTAATATAATATATAAAATAATTTATAAAAATAATGAGAGGAGTAAATTTATGTATAGTAATTTTGATTTTAATAATTTAGTTGGTTTGTTTGTATTAAAATTATTTGCTGTTTTTTATAACTTTTTTATTTAAAATTGCTTTATTTAACGTAATTAATAAATAAAATTTACTTTTTATACAAAAAATTTTATTGAAGAGGTGGATTATGCAAATTGTATTTATTAGACATGGTGAACCAAATTATTCTCCATGTTATGAAAGAGGCTTCATAGGACATGGAAAAGATCTTGCTTCTCTTACAGATGAGGGAATCAAACAAGCAGAAATTGTTTCAAAGAGTGAATCACTTTGTCAAAGTGAAATAATCATTTCTTCGCCATACACAAGAGCATTACAAACAGCTGCAATCGTATCAAAAAACACTCAACTTGACATTATTGTTGAAATAGATTTGCATGAATTTTTGCCTGACAAAACTTTTCAATATAAGGGACAAGAAGAATCTGATATATTGCATAAAGATTTTTTAAAATGTTTAGGTGAATATCCCAAAGGAGAAATAAGGAAATGGGAAACGATTCAAGAAATTAAAAATAGAGTGATGTCTGTAATGAAGAAATATTTATTTTATAAAAAAATTATTGTTGTTGCCCATGGAGGAGTAATAAGAAGATTTACTGGGGTTGCAGAAGTTAATTATTGTACTCCTTATATAGTTGATTTCAATGATGACTTTATTTGTTTTGATTGGGTATAAAAGTATTATTTCAAAATAATTTTTTTAACTACCTGAAAATTTGGAAGTGTTAATAAAATAATTAAATTTAAAATCAATCTTTGTTTGTGCTTTAAAATTAAAAATAATAATCAATCCTGTGTCGCACTTAAAATTAAGTGCGACACAGGATTAAATTAAAAGATAGTAAAAATAATAATTTTTTACTATCTTTAATTATTTATTTAGCACTACCGAAAATTTTGGATATTTGACTAATAAAAATAAAATCCCAAAAACATTATGCTTTTATTTTTTTATATACTTTTAAAAAACTTACTTGATAAATTATAAATACAAACTTAATAAAAATATCACCAACTTTCATTTATAGTTATTTAGTTACTAATATTAAAAAACTATCAATTTTATTTAGATATATGTTATAATTAATATAAAAATTAAATTTATATTGGAGGATTAAAATGGAGTGGACAGAAGAACAAAAAAAAGTTATAAATTTAAGAAATAGAAATATATTGGTTTCTGCTGCTGCTGGTTCTGGTAAAACAGCAGTTCTTGTTGAAAGAATAATACAAATGATAAGTAATAAAACAGATATAGACCATTTACTTATAGTAACATTTACAAATGCTGCTGCTGCTGAAATGCGTGAAAGAATTTCTGAAGCTATCGAAAAAAAACTTATAGAACAACCTAATAATAATCATTTACAAAAGCAACAAACTTTAATACAAACAGCTCAAATAACCACTATACATAGTTTTTGTTTAAATGTTATAAGAAATAATTTTAATACAATAGAACTCGACCCATCTTTTAGAGTTGCTGAAGAAACCGAACTTAATTTATTAAAATCTGATATAGTGAGTGAGTTATTAGAAAAACATTATGTTGAAAAAAATGAAAGTTTTTATGACTTTATAGAAAGTTATTCTACAGGAAAAACAGATATAGCAATAGAAAATTTAATATTACAATTATATACGTTTTCTCAAAGTTACCCTAACCCTATAGATTGGTTAAATAATTTAAGAACTATATTTGAAGTACAAGTAATAGAGGATTTAGAAACTTTGGATTGTATTAAATTTTTATGTAATTATATAAATGAAATTGTAGATGAACTTGAAAATATAGTTAATGAAGCTATTAGTATTTGTGAAGATTTAGATGGCCCTTATATGTACCTAGATGCTTTAATGGAAGACAAAACTTTAATAAATCAATTAAAGTTGTCAAATACTTATAAAGCTTATAGTAAAATTTTATTTAAATTAAAATGGGCAAAATTATCATCAAAGAAAGATGACAATATTTCTCTTGAAAAAAGGGAATTAGTAAAAAATCTAAGGGGACAAATTAAAGATACTATAAATAATATATGTAAAAATTACTTTTTTCACTCAGTAAATAGTTATTTAGAAGATATTATAGATTCAAAAATTGTAATGAATGTATTTATAGATTTAGTTATAGAATTTTCAATTATATATTCAGAAAATAAAGCAACTAAAAATATATTAGATTTTAACGACTTAGAACATAAAGCATTAGAAATACTCGTTAAAAATGGAGATAGAACTTTTGTTGCAAAAGATTTAAGTGAATATTATGAAGAAATATTAATTGATGAATATCAAGATAGTAATTTAGTTCAAGAAACATTATTAAATAGTATTTCAAAAGAAAGTTTAGGCAAACCTAATATATTTATGGTTGGTGATGTTAAACAAAGTATATATAAGTTTAGATTGGCACGCCCTGAAATTTTTATGGAAAAGTATCAAACATACTCTACAAAAGATAGTAATTATCAGAAAATAGATTTACACAAAAATTTTAGAAGTCGAAAAGAAGTTATAGATTCAGTTAATTTTATATTTTCTAAAATTATGGACATTAAACTAGGTGGAATTGATTATGATGATACTGCATCTTTGAAATTAGGTGCAGAATTTCCTGATAAAATTACATCAGCCACAGTTAATAAGACAGAAGTAATTGTAATTGATTTATCAACAGATATATTAAATGAAGATGAAAATTTTGATTACACTACAAAAGAAATAGAAGCTAAAGCTATAGCAAATAAAATAAAAAATATAATTAATAGTGAGTTTAAAGTCTATGATAAAAATATTGGTGATTATAGAGATGCCAAATATAGTGATATAGTCATTCTTTTAAGAACAATTTCCGGTTGGGCAGATGTATTTGAAACTATATTTATGAAAGAAGGAATACCAGCACATTGTAGCACTTCAACAGGTTATTTCTCAACTATAGAAATACAAACAATATTAAGTATGTTAAATATAGTAGATAATCCAATACAAGATATACCTTTAGTATCAGTTTTAAAATCACCTATTGTTGGTTTATCTTCAGAAGAACTTGCAATGATAAAATCTGAATTTAAAACAGAAGATATGTATGGTTGCGTTATAAACTATATTGAAAGTGGTTCAAATCAAAATTTAAAATCAAAATTATTAGATTTTTACAATCTTTTAAATAAATTTAGAAATTGTGTACCATATACAAATATTCATGATTTAATATGGTATATATTAGAAGAAACTGATTATTATAATTATGTATTAGCTATGCCAGCAGGTGCTAAACGTAGGGCAAATATAGACATGCTTATAGAAAGAGCAATTCAATTTGAAAATACAAGTTATAAAGGTTTATTTAATTTTGTTCGCTATATAGAAAAAGTTAAACAATATGATATTGATTTTGGAGAAGCAAATATATTAGGTGAAAATGAAAATGTTGTACGAATTATGAGTATTCATAAAAGCAAAGGATTAGAATTTCCAATAGTATTTGTATCTGGATTAGGTAAAATATTTAATAACCAAGATTCACGAAACAAAGTGGTTATTCACTCTGAATTAGGCATTGGAGCAGACTATATAGATTATAAATTAAGAGTAAAATCTCCAACTCTTATAAAGAAAATAATTTCAAAAAGAATAGTTATGGAAAATTTAAGTGAAGAACTAAGAGTATTATATGTAGCACTTACTAGAGCAAAAGAAAAACTTATAATGACAGGAACAACAAAATATATTGATAAAATGTTAACTAAAAGTTTTACAGGTAAATTACCTTTTGCAGTTTTATCATCTGCTAATACATATTTTGACTGGATATTAACAGTACTACCTAAAGATATTCCATTTAATAATAAGATTGATTCACAACATTTTTCTATTTCAATAGTCAATTTGAAAAATTTATTAACAGAAGATATTAAAATAGAACAAAGAAAAAATATAGCCAAAGAAGAATTACTTAATTGGAATGAACCTAAGCTATATGATAATAATATTTTAGATTGGAGATATATTCACTCAAATGAAGTAGATTTACATGCTAAAATGACCGTAACTGAAATAAAAACATTAAGTCCTGTAGATGAATATAGTGAACATTTAATTACTTTAGATGAAAATATAACAACACCTAAATTTATAAGTGGTGCTGGTAATGTAAAAGGTGTAACACGAGGAGTAGCTATGCATAAATTTATGCAAAATATTGAATTTAGTAAAATAAATTCTATTGAAAATATAAAAAAACAAATTCAATATTTAATTGAAGTAGGGAAATTAACTATTGATGAAGCAAATCTTATAAATATTAAAGATATTTATAACCTTATCACCTCACCATTAGCACAAAGAATAATAAAAGCAGAAGTCAACTCAAAATTATTTAGGGAAAAACAATTTATTATAGGTATTAAAGCAAATGATATTGATGAAGATTTTAAAAGTAATGAATTAATATTAATACAAGGAACTATTGATATATATTTTGAAGAAGAAGAAAATATAATTTTGCTGGATTACAAAACAGATAAAGTACTTGATGAAAGTACTTTAATACAAAGATATAACACTCAAATAAAATATTATACAAGAGCTATTGAACAAATAACTAATAAAAAAGTGACTGAAAAGATAATATATTCTTTCTCATTAAATAAAGAGATTTTATTATAAACTCATTGATTTTTTTTAATTATGTGATACACTTTATTTGGTAACTAACTATCTAATAAAGGGGATTAATATAAAAGCTTGCAAAATCAATTTATTATGTAGCACATATTACAGGTGATTTTAAGTTACGTTCAGGTAAAATTGCTAGTGAATATTTTGATAAATATTTATTTGAAGCACAACCACAATTGCTTGTTAACATAGCCAGATTAATGAAAGATTTAATTCCAAAAGATACAGAGGTATTAGCTGGTTTAGAGTTGGGAGCTATACCTATTGTAACAGCTCTTTCTATTGAAACTAATATTCCATGTACATTTGTAAGAAAACAAGCAAAAGAATATGGTACATGTAAATTAGCAGAAGGTTCTAATATTAATAATAAAAAAGTTTGTATTATTGAAGATATAGTAACAACAGGTGGTCAAATAATAAAAAGTGTAGAGGAACTTCGTAAAATAGGAGCTATTATTGATACTTCAATTTGTGTTATTCAACGAAATGATGATGCAACTGAAATTTTAGCTAATGAAAATATTAAATTAATTAATCTTTTTACAATGGAATATATAAAAAGTATACTTTAAGAAAAGAGATAAAAAATGAGTGAAAAGTATTTTAATAAACTTGTAAGAGATAATATTCCAGATATTATAAAAGCTAATGGCAATATTCCTATTATTTATACTCTCTCTGATAATGAATATATAACTTATCTAAATGAAAAATTAAAAGAAGAAGTAAATGAATATCTTAAAGATAATTGTTTAGAGGAAATATGTGATATCTTAGAAGTTGTTAAAGCTATTACAAATGTTATGAATATTTCAGATGAAGAGATTAAAAAAGCAAGAGAAAGTAAAGTTATTAAAAATGGTGCATTTAATAATAAAATATTGTTGGAAAAAATTATATATAATGATTCATTAAATTAATAAATTTAAGTATTAAGTAAATAATGATAAATAATATGGAATAATTTTTATTATTTCTTTATTTTATTAATATAATCAATGCTACTGCATTAAATTTATTAAATATAAATTTAATAATAAGTAATTTTATATAAAATATATAAAAATATTTAGTCAATATTCCTATTGTAAATATAGTGATAATAATATAAAATTATAAAATATTAATTACGTTCACGTACACGAGGTGTTAAAATGTCTGTTACAATAAAACAAATTGCTGAAATAGTAGGTGTTTCACGTGGAACGGTTGATAGAGCATTACATAATCGCCCAGGTGTGAAAAAAGAAGTGGCTGAACGTATATTTTCTGTTGCTAATGAATTAGGTTATAAGCCAAATATTATAGCTAAAGCATTATCTTCAAAAAAAGAACAAAAATATATTGGTATTATTCTTAATGCTTTAGATAATCCTTTTTATATAGATGTTATTAAAGGAATTAAAGATAAAGCAAAAGAAATATATGATTTTGGTTTTGAAATAATTTTAAAAACAACAAAAGGTTATGATATTAATAATCAACTAATGATTATAGATGAAGTTGTTAAATCAAATATAGATGGTCTTATTATATCCCCAATTAATGATGAGAAAATTGCTAATAGATTAAATAAATTAAATGATGAAAATATAGCTTTAATAACAGTAAATACAGATATCGAAAATGTTAAAAAACTTGCTTATATTGGTAGTAATTATTATCAAGCAGGACAGACAGCTGGAGGAATATTTGGTTTAATTTCATCAGGTATTAAAAAAAATATTGGTATAATTACTGGTTCTAATTTAGTTCTAGGACATAATTTGCGTATAGCAGGATTTAAAGAATGTATTAATTTAAACTATTCAAATATATCAATTGTAGCAATTGAAGAAAATGATGATAGTGATGAAAAATCTTATAATGTAACAAAAAAAATATTAACAACACATAATTTAGATGGTATCTTCTTTTGTGCTGGAGGTATACAAGGTGGTATAGACGCTATTATTGAATTGGGGTTAATTAATAAATTAAATATTATTACTGTTGACTTAGTAGATGTTGTAAAAGAAAATTTACTAAATGGTAATATTATAGCTACAATTTGTCAAGAACCATATAAACAAGGTTTTGAAGCTATTAAGCTTATGTTTGATTATTTAATGATTGATAATGTTCCTAAAAATAATATTATTTTTACAGCAACAGAAATAAAACTAAAATATAATTTATAAATTTGCCTCTTAAAAATGAGGCTTTTATTTAATAAAATTTTGTGTACGTACACGAAAAAAGAAAGGAGAGTTTTAATTATGTTTAATATTAATAAAATTCCATATGAAGGAGCAAGTAGTAAAAGTTTATTTGCATTTAAACATTATAATCCTGATGATAAAGAAATGAGAGAATATTTAAAATTTTCAATGTCATATTGGCATACTCTTTGTGGAACAGGTGTTGATATGTTTGGTGAGGGAGCTACTGATAAAACATTTGGTGGTAAAGATGTACTTGATATTGCATTTAAAAAAGTTGATGCAGGTTTTGAACTTATGAAGAAATTATCAATTGATTATTTTTGTTTCCATGATAGAGATATAGCTCCTGAAGGTTTAACTCTCTCAGAAAGTAATGAAATTCTCGATAAAGTTAGTGATTATATACTTGAAAAAATGAAAGCAACAAATAAAAAATGTTTGTGGGGTACTGCTAATTGCTTTTCTAATAAAAGATATGTACATGGTGCTGGTACTTCCCCTAATGCAGATGTGTTTGCTTTTGCAGCAGGACAAATAAAAAAAGCAATTGATATTACAATAAAATTTAATGGTTCAGGTTATGTGTTTTGGGGTGGTCGTGAAGGTTATGAAACATTACTTAATACAAAAATGGGATTTGAACTTGATAATATGGCTAGACTTATGAAATTAGCTGTTGATTATGCAAGAAGTAATGGCTTTGAAGGAGATTTTTATATTGAACCTAAACCAAAAGAACCAACAAAACATCAATATGATTTCGATGTTTCAACAGTACTTGCATTTTTACGCAAATATAACTTAGATAAAGATTTTAAAATGAATATAGAAGCTAATCACGCAACTCTTGCAAGTCACACATTCCAACATGAAATAGTTGTTGCTAGAGAAAATGGAGTATTTGGTTCTATTGATGCTAACAAAGGTGATTTGTTACTTGGCTGGGATACAGATGAATTCCCAACAAATATCTATGATACAACTTTATGTATGTATGAAATAATAAAAGCAGGTGGTTTTACTAATGGTGGACTTAATTTTGATGCTAAAACAAGACGAGGAAGTTTTTTATTAGAAGATATATTTTTAAGTTATATTGCAGGAATGGATTCATTTGCATTAGGCTATAAACTTGCAAAAAAATTAATTAAAGATGGTAGAATTGATAAATTCACTGAAAATAGATATGCTAGTTATAATAGTGGTATTGGTTCTGATATTGTAAATGGTAAAGCTACTCTTTCTACTTTATCAGATTATGCTCTTAAAATGGGTGAAGTTACAACAAACACAAGTGGCAAACAAGAATATTTAGAAAGTATATTAAATGATATAATGTTTAATAATTAAATTAAATATTTACTATACTAAATATTTAAAGGAGTGATTTCTATAAATTATTTAATAGGTATAGATATTGGAACAAGTGGTACAAAAGCTGTTTTGTTTGATGAAGATGGCACAATTATAAAATCAGCAACAATTGAATATCCCCTTTACCAACCGCAAAATGGTTTTGCTGAACAAAATCCTGACGATTGGTGGGAAGCTGTAAAAGAAACATTAAAACAAGTAACAAATGTTGTTGATAATAAAAATATAAAAGCTATTGGACTATCTGGACAAATGCATGGACTTGTTATGTTAGATGAACAAAATAAAGTTATACGTCCAGCTATATTATGGTGTGACCAAAGAGCAACAAAAGAGTGTAAACAGATAACAGAATTAATTGGATTTGATAGATTAATTAATATTACTGCCAATCCTGCTCTAACAGGTTTTACTGCTTCAAAAATATTGTGGGTTAAAAATAATGAACCTGATAACTATAAAAGATGCAAACATATTTTATTACCTAAAGACTATATTAGATTTAAATTAACTAATGAATATGCAACAGATGTTTCTGATGCTAGTGGTATGCAATTACTTGATATTAAAAATCGTTGTTGGTCACAAGAAGTTTTAAATATACTTGATATAGATAAATACTTACTTGGAAAAGTATATGAAAGTGTAGAAATTACAGGTACAATTACAAAAGAAGCATCCAAACTCACTGGATTATGTGTAGGTACAATTGTTGCTGGTGGGGCTTCAGATAATTCGGCAGCAGCAGTTGGAACAGGTGTTGTAACTGATGGTTCTGCTTTTACCACTATTGGAACATCAGGCGTTGTATATGCACACACAAGTAAAATGAGTATTGATAAATTAGGTAGAGTACATACATTTTGTTCATCTGTTCCAAATGAATGGCACATTATGGGTGTTACTCTTGCTAGTGGTTTATCTTTAAAATGGTATCATGATAATTTTGCTGAAAATTTAACTTATGAACAACTTAACGAAATGGCAGGAGCAATAAATATTGGTTCAGAGAATCTTATTTATTTACCTTATATTATGGGAGAAAGAACTCCACACCTTGACCCATATTGTAGAGGAGTATTTTTTGGTTTATCAGGTATACACAGTAAACCACATCTTACAAGAGCTGTTATGGAAGGTGTTGGTTTTTCAATGAAAGATTGTTTAGGAATATTAAAAGATATGGGTTTAAATACAAAAGATATGATACTTTGTGGTGGTGGAGCTAAATCTACAATATGGAGACAAATGCTTGCTGATTTATATAATTGTAATGTATCTACTATAGAACAAAGTGAAGGTGCATGTCTTGGTGCTTCTATTATTTCAGGAGTTTCTGCTGGAATTTATAACTCTGTTCAAGAAGCTTGTAATAAATTAATAAAGAAAAAGGATAGTTATTATCCTATTGAAGAAAATACTAAAAAGTATGAAAATTTTTATAATATTTATAAAAATTTATATAACGATTTAAAACATAGATTTAAAGAATTAAGTAATATATAAAGGAGTAATAATAATGAGATTTTTTATTGATACTGCTGATGTGGAAGAAATCAAGAAAGCAAATGAAATGGGTATAATTTGTGGTGTTACAACAAACCCAAGTTTAATTGCTAAATCAGGGAGAAACTTTAAAGATGTTATAGAAGAAATAGCTAGTATTGTTGATGGTCCTATAAGTGGAGAAGTAAAAGCTACAACAACTAATGCTGAAGATATGGTTAAAGAAGGTAGAGAAATCGCAAAAATTAATAAAAACATGGTAATTAAAATACCTATGACTACAGAAGGGTTAAAAGCTACAAAAGCACTTGCTAGCGAAAATATTAAAACAAATGTTACATTAATTTTTAGTGTTCCCCAAGCATTACTTGCAGTTAGAGCAGGAGCAACATATGTATCACCATTTGTAGGACGCTTAGATGATATTTCAATAATAGGTGTAGATTTAGTAAAAACTATTGCGGAAATATTTAAAATTCATGATATAAAAACTCAAATAATAGCAGCAAGTATTAGAAATTCAACACATATTATTGAAAGTGCTAAAGCTGGAGCAGATATTGTAACTGTACCTTATAATGTTATTGAATCTATGGTTAAACATCCTTTAACAACTCAAGGAATTGAAAAGTTTATTGCAGACTATACAGCAAGTCTATAAAAAAACCACCAATTATGGTGGCTTTTTTATTTTATTAATAAACTTTTTTGAAGTTTACCAAGTATATAAAAATAATATTTTTTGAAGTTATCATATTAAAAAGTTTTTACTATGATTTTATATAATAATTAATATTAAATTTTGAGCGTGGTTATATATAGATAGATTTTTTAAAATTACGTTCAAAATCTCTTTACACTTTTGCAAAAGTGTAAAGAGATTTTGCCTCTTAATATTTTTTTTTGATACTATTTTTGTTGATTTTACAATGAATTCACAGGTCTTAAATAAATAATTAAAATTTATACTTAAAAAATAGTGTGAAAGTAATGGAGTCTTTTAAAGCTTGAAAATTACAGGTTTGAGCAAAGAATATAAAAAAATAAAATTATTTGATGAATTCTTAGAATATTTTAAAATATTTTTTTATCTATCTTTAACTTAATCACTCTCTAAATTTTATTCTAAGATAAAAACTTGTTTTAAGATTATCTTTTTTTTAAATTTTTTCAAATTAACATTGAACTTATTAAGATATATGTTTATAATAATATAGAGCTAAAAAATAAAAAGGAAGGTGATTTTATGATTGATAAAGAGCGATTAATACTTATGACCAAAATAGCGTTACATGAAAAAAAATATAATAAAAAAGATAAAAGAATTAATGAGTATTTTAGAAATGATTACATATATAGAAAAAATGCAACAAATAGATTTTTTATATTTATTGGATTATGTTTTTTATTTATATTTGTAGTATTGGATATGATTTATATTAAACAAATAGATTTTTTTAACTTTGATTATAAAAATTTTGGGATTAAGGTTGCCATAGTTCTAATAGGTATATTTATATTTTATACAGCTGTTGGTATACTTAAATATGGATTAGAATATGACTTGGCACAAAAACGTTATAAAAAATATTTTACAATGCTTAATTCATTAGATGAACAAATTAATCAAAAAAATTTAGAGGATAATAATGGAGGATTAAATGAAAGAGATTTTTCAAATTAGAGAAACATTAATAATATTCTATAAAAAGAATGAAAAATGGATTATTCCTGTTATTAAATTTTTAATAGGAATACTAGTTTTTACACTTGTAAATAAATTAAATTATATAAAAGAATTTAATCAAGTTCCTATTATTATTCTTATGGGAATATTAACAACTATATTACCCTTATCATTAATTGTGTTTTTAATAATTGGTATGATAGTTACACAACTTGTGTATTTATCAATAGAGCTAGCTGTAATAGTAGGAATTATACTACTTTGTTTTCTGTTTTTTTATATTAGAATTTTTCCAAAAGAAAGTTTACTTATATTTGCTATAATTTTAGCATATTATTTTAAAGTACCATATTTAGTAGTACTAGTAAGTGCTATTTCTTTTGGAGTTTCAGCTATAGCTCCTATAGCACTTGGAACATTTATATGGTATTCACTACCCATAATAAAAGAACTTTCTAAAGTAGGAGGAACTACTATAGAAGAATTAGCAAAAGCAGATTTACTCGAAATACCATCTACTTTTGCAAATATATATATGTATGTTATAAATTCAATAAAAGCTGACCAAACATGGGTTATAAGTATTATAATATTTGCTATGGTAATCTTTATTATGTATATAATATCTTTTTTACAAATAGATTATTCTTTTTATATAGCTATAGGAGTTGGAGCTGTATTAAATATAATAAGTTTTATGATATCAACAGTAATTATTGATACTAATATAAGTATATTAGAGGTTATAGTATTTACTTTATTATCTACAATATTAGCATGTATAATTCAATTCTTCACAAGAATATTAGATTATTCATCTGCTGAAAGAGTCCAATTTGAAGATGATGATAGTTATTATTATGTTAAGATTATACCAAAAGTTTCAATATCAAATTTAGCACTAAAGAATAAGGATGATAAAAAATCAAAAGACTTATAAATGAATATTTAAAAAGGCGGTGCGTAGATTGAGTTCAGCAACAAATTCGTTACAAAAGCTTTTCTCAGAGTTTAAATTTTCTAATTTTAATATACCAAAAATAAATCAAAATGATATATTAGATATAATTATAGTTGCTTTTCTTATCTATACTTTAGCCTTATGGATAAGAGAGACAAGGGCTTTTGCATTGTTTAAAGGAATATTTATTGTAATAATATTTAGTATTTTAGCATATGGTTTTCAATTAAATACTATTTCATGGTTAATAGAAAATGCATTATCTGTTGGTATAACAGCTATAATGGTCATATTTCAACCAGAAATGAGAAAAGCATTAGAACAAATGGGTAAAAGTCATTTTAAAATAGTCTCGTTTGATGATTCCGAAAATGAAAGCAAGCTATCAGAAAAAACAGCAGATGAAATAGTTAAAGCTACTGAAAAAATGAGTAGCGTAAAAACTGGTGCATTAATGTTAATCGAAAGAGAAATTGCACTAGGTGACCATGAAAGAACAGGTATACCTATTGATGCTATTGTAACAAGTCAACTTATTATTAATATATTTGAACATAATACACCTTTACATGATGGAGCAGTTATTATAAGAAATAATAGAATAGTAGCAGCTACATGTTTTTTACCTTTAACAGAAAGGCAAGATTTAAGTAAAGATTTGGGAACTAGGCATAGAGCAGCGATTGGAGTAAGCGAAGTTTCAGATGCACTTGTAATAGTAGTTTCAGAAGAAACAGGAGCAATTTCTGTTGCATCAAGCGGTAAACTTATTAGAAATGTCAAAGCAGAACAATTAAAAAAAATGATTATTGAAAATTCCCAAGATAACAAAAAGAAATTTGTCTTATGGAAGGGAAGAAAGCGTAATGATTAATATCATAAGAAATTTTTTTACACGAAATATTTGGTGGAAAATATTTTCAATTATAACATCAATAATTTTATGGTGTATTGTAATTAATATAAAAAATCCAATTGAAACAAGAAGTTTTATTATTCCTAATATAGAACTCATAGAAAAAGAAAGTTTAGAAGATAAAAATTTAGTTGTTTCTAATGAAAAAAGTATTGAAAATTTAAGAGTTACAGTTAAAGTTAGAGGAAATAGATTAGCTTTAGATAAACTTGAAACTAACAAGAAATATATAACTGCTAATATAAATCTGAAATCTGAGATTTATGGTATAAGTGTAAATGAACCTAATGAAGTTAAAGTTAATGTAAAATTACCTACAATAGGAACTGAAAGCTTCGAAAAAGTAGATATATCACCTGAAACAGTTGAAGTTATATTAGAAACAATTAAAACTATTTCTAAAGATATAATAGTAAACACAACTGGTGAACCAAAAAAAGGATTTGTGTTATTAAATACAGAGGTTAATCCATCTCCAATAAAGATTAAAGGAGCTAGTTCGTTAATAAACAAAATAGATAGTGTGAAAGTTAATGTAGATATATCAAATATAGATAACAATTTAACTTTAGCTGCGGAGCCAATAATATATGATATAGATGGTAATGTTATAAGTAATTTAGAATTAAGCACAGAAACTGTACAAGTAAATATATTTATTAGTGAATATAAAAAAGTTCCTGTAGATGCCTCAGCTAATCAAGGATTGCCTCAAGAAGGTTATACCCTTATTGGTATAGAAAGTAATTTAGATTATATAGAAGTAGTTGGAGATAGTGAAAGTATACGTAATTTTAATAAACTAGAATTACCTCCTATTAATATATCAGGTTATAATTCAACAAAAGAAACCACTTATGATATTAGGCAATTTTTACCTATTAATATAAGTGTAAAAAATGGAACTCCTAATGAAGTAAAAGTAACTGTTATAATTGCAAAGGAAGAAACAAAAGAATTTCAAATACCAACGGAAAGTATTACAATAAAAGGTAATTCATTAACCTATTCTATACAAACAGAACCTGTGATTGTAAGATTAAAAGGATTGGAAGATACTATAAATAAAATTTCAGTAAAAGATATTAAAGGTAATCTAAACATTAGTAATTATAATGTTGGAATTTATAATATACCAGTAGAATTTACTTTACCAAAAGGAATAAGTTTAATTGGCAACCTTCCAACCGTTAAAGTTACTATAACTAATAATGACATTCAATCTATTGAAGCTTCAACTGAAATAGAAACAGCAACTATTGTTAATGAAGAAGAACAAGAAATCGAGCAAAATATAGAAGATTTAGATATTTAATTTAATTAAATAACATAAAATTATTTATTATGCAAATCCCAGTAACCACTAAAAATAGAGAGGATTTGCATAATTTTTAGACATTATAGATTAAATAATATCTTAATAAAAATTCTTATAAAAATCTAAAAATATATAAAACTAAACTACTATTGGCTAGAAGTTGCCTGAAGTCTTAAATTATTATTGCATTTTATCTAATGATATGGAACATAAATTTAAAAGTTAAAGAAGCAATTAAATTAAAAATTTAATAAATTATAATATTATAAAAAATATTTTTATTAATTACTATAGAATCATATAGCTAAAATATATTTATTTCTTTAAATAAAATACTTAAAAAAAAATAAATAAAAAATGCTTGACATATGCAAATATATATGATATTATGTGTAAGCTGTTATTTAAATTATAAATAAAAAAGTTTATATACTTTATTTATAATTTCTTGATTAAGGAGAAATACTCAAGAGGTCGAAGAGGCGCCCCTGCTAAGGGTGTAGGTCGGGTGACCGGCGCGAGGGTTCAAATCCCTCTTTCTCCGTAAATTATTTAAAATTTTAATAAAAATACTTGACATATATAAAAACTTATGTTAAAATATCAAAGTTATTGTTGAGATTATGTATAAAAAATAAATAAAAAAATTCTTGACAACGAAAAAAAGTTATGTTAAACTACATTTCGCTGTTTAAAATAAGACAAGTTGAACTTTGAAAACTAAACAATTAAAACC
>CAZWZB010000013.1:0-221 GCA_964638835.1 uncultured Eubacteriales bacterium
TTCTTGTGATTATGATATTAAAGATAGATATAAATTAATTGATGAACTTTAAAAAAAATCATTTAATTTTAGTAAGTGCTAATTAAATTCTGAGAGTGATTTGTAGGGGACGGCGTCCTCGACGTCCTGAAAAATAGTATTTGCATACAATTAATTGTTCAATTATTCTAAATTATATATATTTATAAATAAATTATTCTATTATAAACAAAAGGGACGTC
>CAZWZB010000013.1:321-2869 GCA_964638835.1 uncultured Eubacteriales bacterium
GAGAACGCCAGCCCCTACTATAAATTATTCTATTATAAACAAAAGGGACGTCGAGAACGCCAGCCCCTACTATAAATTATTCTATTATAAACAAAAGGGACGTCGAGGACGCCAGCCCTTACTATAAATTATTCTATTATAAACAAAAGGGACGTCGAGGACGCCGTCCCCTACTATAAATTATTTATTTAGTACTTCCAATTGTATAATAAATATTTAAAACTTATTGTCATTAACTTTATAATAAAAATTATAGTTTAGCAAACACTTTTAAAAAATTATGGTTGGCACTTGTATTATTTACATTAATAGGTATAATAATTATAAACAATAAGAACAAAGTTTTTTATTGTGTTATTTATTATTTTATCATATTATATATTTAATATTTTCAAGGGGGCAGAGTATGAAAGAGTTTTTCAAAAATTTATGGAATTATAAGCTACAAATATTATTACAAATATTTTTTTATATAGTGGCAATTTTTGCAATATATAAAAAAGCGACATACTTCCATGAAGTTACTGAACTTTATAATGTTGAACAACTAGATATTTTATTTATATCAATACTTGGTTGTGTATTTATTTTAACAGCAGTAATATTTTTTATTTCATTTAATATAACTAAATGGTTTATGTTAGGAGTTAATATATTAGTTAGTATAATTATATTGGTTGATATAATTTATGCTAAATATTATTCTGGTCCAATTACAATAACAGTAATGTTTTATCAATTTAAACTTTTGGGTGATATAAAAGATAGTACATCAGCTTTATTTAATTTTAACGATTTAATAGTATTTGCTGATATACCATTTTTAATATTGATGTGTATTTTTATAAAAGAACCTAAAGGTATTAAATGGTGGACAGCTAAAGGTATAGTAGCATTATTACTTCTTATACTAGGTCAAAATCTTTTTGTAGAAACATTTAAAAGCAGTAATGTATCTAAATTTCTTTGGGAAAAAAGAAATTTAGCAAGAGAATTAGGCGTTTTGTATCATCATTATGATGATATAAAAAGTACTGCTAATAAAATATCAATGCAGAAAAAGTTATTAACTCAAAAAGAAATTGATGATATAGAATTTTATAAATATCATCAATCTGAAAATGAATATACAAATATAGCAGAAGGGAAAAATCTTTTACTTATACAACTTGAGGCAATACAAACTTTTGTAATTAATGCTAAAATTAAAGGAGTGGAGGTAACTCCTAATTTGAATAAGCTTATTAAAAATAGTATCTATGCTAATAATTTATACTATCAAACAGGTTATGGAAATACATCAGATGCTGAATTTATAGCAAATAATTCTTTGTATCCATCTACTACAGGTCCTGTTTATTATGAATATCCATCTAATACTTACTATTCTATAGCAAATATATTAAATAAACAAAATTATTATACAGCTAGTTTTCATGGATTTGAAGCAAACTTTTGGAACAGAGTAGAAATGTATAGTTCCCTTGGATTTCAAAAGTATTATAGTCAAAATGATTTTAAACCAGAAAAGATTATAGGTTTTGGAATAGGTGATAAAGAATTTTTTGAACAATCAATTGAATATCTATTGAAAGATTCTAATGGTAATTCTTTTTATGGATTTTTAGTTGCTTTATCTTCTCATCATCCTTACACTTATTTTAATGATATTAATCTTGATGTTGGCGAATATGAAGGAACTATGTTAGGAAACTATCTAAAGGGTGCAAATTATGTAGACAATGCTATAGGAAATATGATAGAATTTATGAAGGAAAAAGGAATATATGATAACACAGTTATTGCTATGTATGGTGACCATGCAGGATTATTTAATGATGAAGCAAATAATTTATGCAAATATTTAGGTATTGAATATAATAAATTTAACTGGCATGGATTACAAAAAGTACCTTTTATATTATCAATTCCTGGATTAAATAAAAAAGTAGAAATTAATGAACCATCAGGACAGATTGATATTCTTCCTACAATAGCTAATATAATGGGTATTGATATACCATATATGTATGGTAAGGATTTACTTAATGATGATTATGGTTATGTAGTACTTCCAAATAATAATATTATAACAGAAAATTTTATATTCTCAATTGAGGAACATAATTTCTATGATTCAAAAACAAAAGAATTACTTAAAGAAACAGAAGAATTAGTAGAAGAAGCTCGTTATTATTATAGAAGAAAAAATCTTTCTAATTTTATAATAGAAAGAAATGCTCTAAAAAAAGTAAATAGATTAAGTCAATAATTTTGAAGAAAGTTGTCACGCATTCTTGTAACTTTAGTTATGAGTGAGTGACAACGACAACGGTCTTGACTTTATAATAAATGTGTGATATTGTTTACAATAGGTATACGGTAGGAACTATCGGAATTTACGCCTGTGGAGATTAACGTGACATGGTCTACGAATCAGGAAATTCCAGCAGTGATGTTGGAAGCACTCGACTTTAGTCGCGTGAGGTTCACCCTGTAGTTAGGAGAATAAAAATGGACAAAAGCAAAAAAATGTTACATGCACTAA
>CAZWZB010000013.1:2969-5663 GCA_964638835.1 uncultured Eubacteriales bacterium
CCTGTAGTTAGGAGAATAAAAATGGACAAAAGCAAAAAAATGTTACATGCACTAATGGGCTTAGAAATAGGAGGAGCAGAAACTCATGTTGTTGAATTAGTAAAAGAACTTAAACGACAAGGTTACAATATAGTAGTTGCATCTAATGGTGGAGTATATGAAAAAGAATTAAAAGAAGCTGAAATTAAACATTATAAAGTTCCATTAAATGATAGAAATCCTATTAACTTTGTAAAATCCTATTTCTTATTGAAAAAGATAATTTTAAAAGAAAATATAGAATTAGTACACGCTCATGCTAGAATACCGGGTTTCATATGTGGATTACTTCAAAAAAAGTTAAAATTCACTTTTGTAACAACAGCACATTGGGTGTTTTTTACTGGAATGGGTTTAAAGTATATAACCAATTGGGGACAAAAAGTTATAGCAGTAAGTGAAGATATTAAAGATTATCTTATAAAAAATTATCGAACAAAAAAAGAAAATATCTTCGTTACTATAAATGGTATTGATACTGAAAAATTTTCACCTAATGTTATTTCAAATGATACAAAAAAAGAGTTTAATATAACAAACGAAAAAGTAATAGTTTATGTAAGTAGAATGGATACAGATAGAGCAAAGGTTGCTTGGGAACTTATAGATTGTGTACCTGAACTTAATAAAAAAATTGATAAACTAAAAGTTATTATAGTAGGTGATGGTAACGAATATAATTCTATGCTTAAAAAAGTTAAACTTGTAAACAAACAAATCGGTAAAGATATTATTGTTATGACTGGAGCAAGAACAGATATAAATAAAATAATCTCTATTTGTGATTTATTTATAGGTGTAAGTCGTGCAGTATTAGAAGGTATGGCAGCAGCTAAACCTGTAATTATATCTGGTAATGAAGGTTATATTGGAGTTTTTGATGATGATAAATTAGATAATGCTATATCAAATAATTTTACTTGTAGAGGAAATGAAAAATCATCAAAAGAAAAAATATATAAAGATATAATGTATTTATTTAGTTTGAGTAAGCAACAGAGAATAGAATTAGGACAAAAAGGCAGGCAAGTAATATTAGATAACTATTCTGTAAACAGAATGGCTAAAGATTGTGTAAAAGCATATGATGCTAGTTTAACAAAAGAAGTTTTGGTTTTGGGTTATTATGGTTTTGGTAATTGGGGAGATGAAGCAACTTTATCTGCTATAATTGGTATGATAAAAGAAACATCAAACCAAACTAAAATAAATGTATTAAGTTATAATGGTCAAGAAACATTTAAAACACATGGTGTTAATGGTATAAGTAGAAATAATTTTAAAGAAATATTAGAAGCAATAAAACGTTCAGATATAGTTATATGTGGTGGAGGAACTATTTTACAAGATATTACTAGTAATCGTTCAATTTATTATTATTTAGTTATCATATGGTTAGCTAAAAAACATAATAAAAAAATAGTTTTCTTTAGCAATGGTTTTGGACCGGTTATTAAAAATAAAAAAATTACTACTGAAATTTGTAATGAAGCAGATGATATTATAGTTAGAGATGAAAAATCTAAAGTTATGATGAAAGAAATGGGCATTAATCGAAGGATATATGTTTCTACGGATGTAGTATTTAATCTTAAAAAAAATGAAAATATAATCAAACAAAATAAAATAGCAGTATCCTTAAGACCTTGTAAATATCTAAAAGATTGTAATAAACAATTTGTAAACCAAATTGCAAAGGCTGTTAATAAACTTATTGATAAAGGTTATGATGTAGATTTAATATCACTTAAAAATAGAGATGATATAAAAGTATTAAATTATCTTTTAAATAAAATAAAAAGAAAAGAAAGGGTTACTTTATTTAAGGGAGAAAGTTTTGAAGAAGTAATGAATAGAATAGGTGAAAGTAAATTGATGTTAGGTATGCGATTACATGCAAATATATTTGCTTTAATAAATGATATGCCAATTATAACAATAAATTATGACCCTAAAATAGAAGCTTTATCACACGATTTTGACCAACCAATAATAAATATGGATAGTGATAATATTTGTAATGAAATTTTGATTGCTGTGGATAATATAGAAAAAGATTATGAAAATAAAGTAGAAATGATAAAATCAAAAACAGAACAAAAGCGACAACTTTTGAATATCAACTATAAATATTTAAATAAAAATCTATAAAAAAAAGGAAAGGTTAAACCTTTCCTTTTTTTATAAGTTTATTTAAATGAAACTTCAATGTTAAAAACAAGTCCTTGTTTGCCTTCATAGTATTCATAATAATATAAGCAGTCAAATGGATCGTAACCAAGTTTTTCTGAAACTGGCACAATTATATCATAAAACCAGTGTTCTTTATAATCTTCTAGTAAAAATAATACTTCATTAAGAACATGTGTATTTTCTAATCTAATATTATATTTAATTTGTCCATCAAACTGATATATATAATAAAAATTTAATAAAATAAAATCTGTTAAACTAGTTATAGGCTTTTCAAGGTCAATGTTTTCATAATCATAAAAATCATTTGGTAATATACTAAAACAATTTTCTTTATGCCAATCTTTTTGTTCAGTAAAATTATAATCGTTAGAATCTTCTTCATAATTATCATAGTTGTAATCATCATCATTTTCATAATCATCATCATTTTCATAATCATCATTATTTTCATAATCATCA
>CAZWZB010000013.1:5763-11441 GCA_964638835.1 uncultured Eubacteriales bacterium
ATTTTCATAATCATCATTATTTTCATAATCATCAATATAAATATCTTCTTCAGATTTATTTATTTTAAAATATGAAAATGTAACTCCAAATACAAGTGTATCATCATTTGATCGATAATTTACTTTAATATCTTCTGGCCTTATTTCTAAATTATTTGCAACAGGTGTAGCAAACATATCATACCAATCATGACCTTGAAATGCTGATTTTAATTCATTATATGCTATTTGATTTGTTAATTTAGCAGAGAATGTAGCATTAGCATTACCATCAATAAGAACATTTACAGCAGCTTCTACAAATTCACTACTACTATCAAATACTTTACCGCTACGAATATAATAATTAGCAGATGTACCAGTACAATCAGGTAATCCTTGTGAAATAGTATCACGAGTATGGTCAATATTCATTTGTTTATCAGTAAGATTAAAATAATTATAATAAACTATATCTTTAGGATTACCTACAGGGTCATTCCATGTTACATCCATATTATAATACTCTCCATCAATTTCAACAATATTCCAAGCATGATATCCTTGAGGTGTCATACCAACTACATATGAACAAGGAATTCCTAAATGTATCATATAATATTGAAATGCTTTGGCATAACCAGCACAAACCGTTTTATTTAAAACAACACCACTATAAGCTGTTTGATTATAATATGCATTAGCAGTATAATCTATAGTCTTAACTAAATAATCATGTATGTATTTTACCTTTTCATAATCATCATGTAAAGCAACTGCATTTTGTAGTATATTATTTGCAACTTGTTCAAATTTTTGTTTGTTTGATTCGAGATTATTAAAAAGGTCATTTGGTGTAAGTTGTACAGAAATTACTTCTTTATCGCTGTTCCAATTATAAGTAAAATGTCCTTCAAGCCAAAATAATTCGGGTGAATCATATATAAGTCCATATACAATGTTTTCGATTTCTGTATAGTAAACACCAGTAGTTATAGGAATTGAAGTTTTGCCATTTATAGCACCATTATAAATTTGGTCATATGTTTGTTGTCCTTCTATACTTAATAAATTTCTATAATGATTAAATCTTTCTACAGGAAGTATATCACCTAAGAAACTTAAACGTGGTGTAGTTTCAATATCAGAATTTTGATTAGAAGTTAAATCCGATTCATCAGTATCAGATAATGAACCCTCTATTGTAATTTTTTCTAATCCTGTACCTAAATTCATTTCTGAATTTGTTTTAGATAAAATAGTTTGCTGAACAGAATTATTAAAAATAAATAAAAAATTTGATATACTTGATGCACTTGATGTATTTGAAATTATTATAGCAGGTAAAATTATAAATAATATCCCTTTCAATTAAAAGCCTCCTTAATTTTAGTTATTTTTTTTAATTGTAATAAATAAGATAATAATCGTTTCGTAGTAAGCAAGTTAAAAACCATTTATTAACTATAAGTGGAAGTAGAAGTTAAAATAATATCTGTTTGATGACATTATAGTATATGGCAAATAAAAATACAAGTAATTTTGTACTCAAATAGTATCAAAAACAATTAATTATACTTGGTAAATTTTTATATATTTTTATATTTTACATAAAAAAGGCATTACCTATATAAGTAATGCCTTTTTTTTAAGGAATTTTAACTATATCAAATTTATGTTCTTCTACTATTCCATTGTTTGCAAACTCTATATTTAAAACATTTGTATCTTGTAAATTATCATAATCAAAAACAAGTTTTCCTCTAAATCCATTTTCTAAAAATACAACTGCTTGTAATGGTATTAATACATTATTTAATTTTGCATTTATTGAAAACTTTTTAGTTGTTTCAACATTAAATATAAATTCTAATTTTCCGTTCTTAGGTATTTCAAATTTAAATCCATCTGTTATATTTTCATATGGTGTTGGTTGTAAAGCTTCGTTATAAACTGAACTTTCAAACTTTAAAGCATTTAAATCTATAGGTTGTGTTTGTTTTAATATGCTAAGTTTAATTTCTGATTTGTTTTTATTTTGGTCTTCTGCTGTAATAGTAAGTATATTTTTTTCTAAAGTTAATTCTTTACTATCTATTTTGAGTATATTATTTTCAACTTTTTTTTCAATATCATTTAGTTTAATGTTTGTAGTAGCTTCGTTTTCATCTTCAATGTTAAAATCTATTACAAGATTACTATTTTCATTTAATTCAATAACATCTTTAATATTTGTTAAGATGTTTAAATTTCCGTTATCTTCTACAAAAGCAGCTTTTACATTTACAGTTGGAGGAAGCTTATCATATTTTATACTATATACTTGTTTATATAAATCAACTAATTTATTATTAGGTTTTGTAGCTTCTAATATTCCTACCCCAACATTTATAAATAATATAACACAAACTAATCCAAGTAGTACTTTATTAACTATAGTAAATTCAAATCCACCTTTAATAGTTTTGTAGGTGTAAAAACTATATATACCTAATATTGAAATAATATTTATAAACCAAGTTGTGAAGGTTTTTTGTATTTCAAATGTTTGATTTATATTTTTTGTGGCTAAAAAGATAACCATACTAAATAAAACATAAATTATAATATATAAAATAAAAGGATTATCTTTTTGTAAAATATTAGTTTCTTCCTCATGTACAGAAACTCTATCTAATCCAAGTTCCACTTTTTCATGATTACTTAAATTTTTAAAGTGTTTTTTTAATTTTTTATCTTCGCTTATATTTTCAGATAAAATTTTTATATATTCTTTATTATTTGTTAATCCTAAACTTTTCATTTCTTTCATACATATTTGTAATGATGTATAATTATCATTTTTATCAACAAAAGATAAAATATTAGTATAATCACCCCCATACAAATATATTAATAATCTAAAAAATTCATTATTTTTATTACCTTTAAATCCTTTTCTTAGCCAATTTATTAATTCATTTTTAGAATCTAAATTTAAAAGTGAACCTTTAGTTTCTATTAGTTTTAATAGAAAATGAATATTATTATCTTGCATATATAATTTTAAATCATGATTAAATTGTAATAATTCAAAATTTTCAATTTTAGTTTTATCTATTTTTATATTTAAATCGGTTGCATAACTAAATAAATTATTAAATTCTTTAATTGATAGTTCTTTTTTACTAAAGGATTTTATTAAAATTTCTTCTAATATACTAAAAAGACCCTCTAAAAGTTTAATATTTTCAATTGATTTTTTAAAGTAATAATCTATATTATTAAAATTAGATAAATTATTAGGCAATACTAAATTTAAAGAAAATTCACGAAAACAATCTTTTAAATCTTTTTGAAAATAGTCTTTTTCTGATTTAACACAGTTAAGTAATCTAAAACAAACATCAATAGCTGTTTGTAAATTAGAATGTTCATTAAGACCTTTAAAAGATGCTATAAAATATCTTTTTAATATTAATCTATGAAGTATACGAAATTTTGATTTGGTATTTTCGTTTTCTGTATTTGAAATAAGTTTATTAAAGCTATTAGATAAACTTTCAAACCCATTAATATCTAAATTTAATACACTATCTTTAAAATATTGCTCATTAAGTTCTAATTCATCAAAATATTTATAGTATTGTTCAGAAAATCGTGAAAAATATTTTATTACATCAAAAACTTCTATACTATGGAATGCATTAGATGATTTATCCCAAGTATTCATAATACAATTATGAATTAAAAATTTTCCACCTTCTAAAAGTACTTCATCTGTAAGAAGTTTTTTACAAACGCTTTCCATTATTCGAGGAGGAGTTTGCTTATCAAATATTGTATCTAAATATTTAGCTTGTTTTGTATATGTAATCTGTTTAGCAAAAAATTCTACTACTTGGTCTTTATATTCGTCAAAATTGTATGCTTTGAAAAGTAAAGCATAAAAGAAATATTCTGTACCCATTGATTTCATTTTTTCACTTAAAAACCAATCTCTTAATTCTCCTTTTATTTCATCTCCAAGTATTTCAAAATTGTCAAAAAGAATGTTTGCTGTATTAAAATCAATTTCTTTGCCTCTATATAAAATTTCATAAGCTATTACTGCTAAATTATAATTTATTTTATATGGGTCTAAAAAGAAAGAAATAATTTTATTTAATACATTTACTACTTCTTCGAGAGGTCTAACTCCAAAAAAAGGCTCTGTTAAAAGTTCTAATAAACTGCTATATAATATATTTTCAGTATTTACGGTTGATTTATTATTTACAAAATCAAATATAAAACTTCCATCTTCTACAACCTTCTTCTTATCTAAATTATTTTGTTCATTATTTTCAGTAAAAATAAGTTTTATATCAGAACGTAAAGCTTTTCCTATTGGACTTACTAAATGCTTATAATATGTTATAAATCCAAGGCGTTCTTTAAATTCATATGGAAGTATGCTAAATAATATTTTTACTAATTCTAAATTATTGTTTAATGTATTAATAACATTACTATCTGATAATTCATTTAGAAAAAATACTTTTTTATCACTTGATACTGCTTCAAAACAAGCAAATACAATTAATTCTAATGTCTTCTTTGAAAGATTTAAATATTCAATTGTATTTTTTGCAACTTCTATATTAAATAGGTCATGTGTATATATATTTTGATTTTCAATATCAGAATTATAAGCATCCTCTATATTATCTTCAAAGTTTACTATATCAAATTGGTAATTATTTTCTAAAAGTTCATCTCTTTCTTGTCCTTCTACTAAATAATAGTGTTGCATATAATTATTTCTTTGTTGTAATGTTTGATAAACTATTTTACCTATTACAGCAGTTTGATTTTTTATATTATAATATACTATTGGTTCAGGATAATTTTCTGTAATATCTGTAGGTGGGTTATATTCTATGTTTAATTTACTTTGCCACATATATTCCCCCTCTGTCTTAAGCTTTGTAGAAGCATTAATTGTTTTATATCCAATCTCTGTATCTCTTCCAAAGATATATTGATAAATCATTTATGTTCTCCTTTCGTATGTTTTGATGTGTTTCAAAGCAAAATAACTTTTGAATTATACTATTAAATAGTTCTCCCCATACTTCTTCATTTAACAAATCATTTATATAATTTATATAAAAAAAAGAGATAATAATAAAATCTTCAAAATTATTTAAATTATTTATTTTATTAATTATAAATTTTATAGTTTCATTAAAATCTAACCCATAAGAATAATTTACAACTTTAATAAAATTATCTTTATTGTTATCAAGCTTTTTAGTAAGTAAAAAATCTACAATATCTAATATATCATTTTGAGAGTAATTTTTCAATTGTTTTTGTTGTTTTTTTGCGAGTACTTTAATATTATTAATATAATTGACTTTTTCTATTGTTCTTAAATCAAAAAATAAATTTATAAGCTTTATATATTCTGTATGTGATACTTCTGATGGTTCAAATTTATATTTACAATTTTCTAATTCTTTTAGAGTTGCTTTATTTAATTGAGTTAATATATTAGAGGAAGAATATTCATGTTGATATAAACTTCCACTTAAGAACATTTTATTTGCAAATATAATATTCTTCCATGCAAAATCTAAAAAATAACTTTTTTGATTAAACTTATCATTAGAAAAATCAAAATAATATCCCATATCTTTTATATTTTTTGTATCAACTTCTTTGTCCAAAAATAC
>CAZWZB010000013.1:11541-57893 GCA_964638835.1 uncultured Eubacteriales bacterium
AACAATCTAAATATAAATGCTCTTTCTATAAGCACATTATAAGGTTTAAAATATTCTTCTATATTTTTATCTTTGATAATACAAGGACTATCTACTTGTTTAAAATCTGAAAATTCAATAAAGTTTTCAAAATTTATATCAAGTAATTTTAATTCTTCTTCATCACAAATTATTAAACTATTACACAATATATAATTTCTTGAAGAACAAACATAACTGTTTTTACCGAATATTAATGCCACATTATTATTTTGAGGATTTTTTATATATTTGTAATAATACACATCTGGCATTATATCCTCAAAATTATGTTTTTCATAAAAACAAAAAGGATATATATTTTGTTTAACATATTCTTCATCTAATCCATTAGATAAAGCTATTGTATCATATCCTTCACAGTGGGTAAAAAAACCTTCATTAGCTCTTGTATAAATATGTTCTTTAGCCATACACTACCTCTTAAATAATTTAAAAACTTTACTTAAAATATTATCTCCATTATCTTTCTTGTTATTAGTTTGTTGTTCTGTTTCTTCATTAAACATTTGCCAAGAAGAAAATAATCCTTTTTTATTCATAATCCATAACAAAGGGTCTAATATTCTATAAGGAACAACATCTTTTTCAAGAGTAGTTTTTCTACCCGTTTCATCTGCTTTAGTTACTGGTATTTGATTAAGAGCAGATACTGCAAAAAAGAGAAAGTTTTCAAAATGAAGTTCTGCCGTATCTTTATATTCACTATGATTAAAGAAGTCTAAAAAATTAACTACATCTTTATTTAAATTTCTTATATCCAAAACATCTAAATATCCTTTATGTTTATCATCTTTACTACTTGATGGTAATATTCTATTTGAAGGGTCTTTAGCTAAAAAATCTATATTTTCTTTAACACAATCTACATCAAATATATCTGTTTTTGTAAATACAAATGCTGCTGGTATATCTGATTTTTTATCTGAGCCTTCATTAAGCATATATTTAAACAGAGCATGGACTACTTCAAATGGATTATTTTTATTAAAATCTTGTTTTATAATAACTCCATTAGAATCTCTTTGAAAAATACCTAAATTATTTGATTGGTCTATAAGCATAAGTTCATGTGCTATATTTTCTAATCTTACTGGGTCTAATAAATAAATAATTCCATCTGAATGACGAATGTTATTTCCCTCTTTTTTTAATTTTTCTACACTACGGCAAGCTTCACCTTCTATATCATAAAATATTAAATTAATTGATTCTTGTATTTCTTCAATTTCTTGTTTTTTATTTCTTACTTTATATTTGTATGTATACACATATACAAGGGGTGGTTGTTTAGAACGAGTTGCATCTGGTAAAATCCTTTTTACAAATATTTCATCAGTGTATGTATTAATTGTATTTGTATAGTCTGTTTGCTGTCCAACAGGTATAAGAGTTGCTTTAATATTTCTATTACGTTGTAATGCATAAATAAGAGAAGTTAAAAAAACAGTTTTACCAGCATTGGTGTATCCAACCATTGAAATAGATAAATTTTTTCTTATACCAAATTTGTCAGGCAAAATATTATGACAATGAGGACAAAGGCGTATATCTGTTTCATGATAACTAGTTTGATAATGTTCTTTATCAAATAAAAGCTTACTATAATATTTTTTATCATTTATTAGTGTTTCTACAACTTGAATACCTTTTGTATTTGTATATTTTTCTGGCTCAAAAAAAGAATATTGTTTTGAATTAGCAGTAGCATTTTCTTCATTATATCCCAAATCATAAACATAATAATCAAAAAGTTTTTTGTCTACTGTTCTGACCGACAAATCCTCTTCTTTTATAAAGCTTTCATCATATAATACTTCAGATTTTTTAGTAATAGCACCTTCTGCTCTAAAATGTATGTCCACATATGGGTCAAACTCTTTAAAACAATAAAGGCACTTAATTTTATCACTCACAAACATCTTCCTTTCTTATCTTAAACGAAATTTTATAATATCACTTTCTTTATCTTTTAAACCAAGTTTTACTTGTTCTTTAGAATTAATTAATATATTATAATCCCCTTTTAATATTAAATCAATATTAAGAGGGTAAGTACATATATATTTTTCATCTTTATTGTATTTATGGTAAACTATTTCACATTCAGAAATATTTCTTATTACATCAATGTTGCTAAATGAAAATTGAATTCTTTTTTTACTTCCACTTGATTTTGTTGTAATGGAATATTCTACAATGGTACTTTTATAAAAAGTTTTTGTTGTATTATTTGATGTTTGATTTAGCACTATAGTATTTGAACTATTCATTTTTATGGGGAATATTTTAAATCTAATGTTATCATTCAACATTATCTTACTGTAAAATCCTTTTTCTATATAATTTTTTCTTGAAACACTGAAATGTTTAGCATTACGTTTAACAAGTTCAAAAAGTGTTTCATCCTCTTTTTCAATCTCAAAAATATAAACATAATCAATTCCTGTAGTTAATTCTGGCCATTCCCATTTCAATTGAATTTCATTATTTGTTTTTATATATGTTAAATTTTTTATAAATTCATTTTCGTTACATTCCTCAATTTGCATTTATATTCCTCCAAAAAATATTAATTATTTACATAATTAATATTTTAACTTATAATAAAACTTAATTCAATATAAATTTAGATAGAATATAATCAATAAAGTCAAAAATAATTTGTTAGTTAAAATTATATTACACTTAAAAAAAGTATCACTGAAAATTGATTTTAAATTCTACTTTGTTATAATAATTATTTTTGAGAGAGGTCACTAAAATATAAATTTTTATAAAACTGATTTCAAAATTTCTTTACACTTGCAACGCAAGTGTAAAGAGATTTTGACCGTTGATTTTATTTTATTGATATTATTTTAGTTGATTTTACAATGAAATTTCAGGTTCTAAATAAATAATTAAACGTAATTGGATTTATATTAAAAAAATAGTGTAAAAGAAATTTTGAAATGGAAATGACCTTAAAGCTTGAAGATTACAGCAATAAGCAAGAGTGTATTAATAAAATAATTTGACGAATTAGCATTTTACATTTGATTTATAAAAAGTTTAATTAATTAAGGGGAAATTATAATGCAGACAAAAACTAAATTAAATAGAATTATTATTTTTGATGAGTTAAGGGGATTTATGCTTTTAAATGTTATTTTGTATCATTTACTTTATGATTTAAGATATTTATTTGGGGTTGATATTTTTTGGTTCAATAGTAATTTAGCAAATTTATGGCAAGAAGTAATGTCTTGTTCTTTAATATTTATATCTGGTGCGTGTTCTTACTATTCAAAAAACAATTTAAAACGTGGAGTGCGTATACTTATTTTTGCCATGATATTAACGTTAGCTACATATATTTTTGTACCTGAAATACTTATACTTTTTGGAATATTACATTTTTTGGGTACAAGTATGATAATATTTTCACTACTTAAACCAACATTAAGTAAAATACCTATTAAACTAGGTTTAGTTTTATCATTTAGTTTGTTTATTTTAACTTTTAATGTAAACAAAGGTTATATATTAAACTTTAAACTTCCAGACCAATTGTATTTAACAGATTACTTTTTTCCACTTGGGTTTTATTCATATAACTTTATGTCTTCAGATTACTTTCCGCTTTTACCATACTTTTTTATGTTCTTAGCAGGAAGTTATTTTGGATATTTAGGTAATGAAAATAAATTCCCTGAATTTATGTACAATAATCATATACCATTTTTTTCATTTGTGGGTAGACATAGCTTGCTAATTTATTTACTGCACCAACCTATTATTTATGGTGTGCTGTTACTATTATTTTAGAACTAAACAAAAAAATATACAAACTTTAGGAGTACTTTCAGTGTTCCCTAAAAATAATATTGTGAATATCGCAAAGGGAACAGATTTATCTGTTTCCTTTACTCTTTGGTTTTTAGAAATGCTCTACTTTAATTGACCTTTAGAGTTTCAATTCATTCTCAGCATTTGATATACCTATAAATAATATTCCATAGATTTTAATTTTCATTTCCTGAAAAACTTACAGTTTTATTATCACTTCTGAATAAAAGACCCACTTCTTAACCTACTGGTATTGTTGTTGAAGTATCAGTCTCTTTATAATTATAGAAACTGGCTGTGAATCATTAAACCTTTTCAACTTTATATTCGTATATTATATAATGCTATAAAATGACATATTAAAAATAGTAAAGAGTAAACTTATATAAAGGTAAAAAATCTTAGATAACAAAGGTTAATAGCTCACTACCTTTGCAGGTAGTCGCTTGGTAAAAATATCAATCTTGACTTTTTTAGAGTGCTAGGTAAAACAGCTATCCCAATTTACAAAAATTAAAAGGAGATTTGATAATATGAAAACATGGCAAAAGGGAATTATAACAGTAACATTAATATTTTTAGTATTTATAGGAAGTTTAAATATAAGTTCAAATTTTGCAAACACTCTATCAGATATACCAATATTAGGAGCGATTTCAAAAACATTAACATTCCGTGATTATAAAGTATCAAAAGATGTATTTGAAGCAGATGAAAAAGTATCTAATGTAGAAGATTTAGATAATGAAGATTTAAAAAGTCAATTAGAAAAGCAATTAAAAGAAGCAAAAAAGCAAACAAAAGAGCTTGTAGATGGAATACCAAATTGGGGAATTTCACACGTGGAGTTAAATGAAGAAGAGGAAAATGAATTAGAAAGACTTATTGCATTACAAAATTCATTATTAGATCAATTAAAACCATTATACAAGACATTATATGAGCAGTTTACTAAAGAGGGACAAAAGTTATATGAAAACCTCAAAAAAGAAATAGAAGAAATTCAAAAAGAGAGCGAAAAAAATCCTAATGTAAAAGTTGAAATAAAATCGGATGAAGATGATTTTTTATCAGTTGTTGTAACATCTCTTGATACTAAAGTTAAAACTTATAATATTGATGAACGCAATCAAGCTATTATTACTTTACCTCATTTATTTATAAATAATAAATATATCGAAATTATAAGTGAAAACATCAAAGAACAAATGCGTTTACAAATGGCTGAAGATAATAGTAAAATATATAATATAGAAGAATTTGAACAAATTAAACCGGATCAAAATTTCTACGTAAGTGAAGAAGAAGGTGGCATAATAATAATTTTTGATAAATATGAAGTTGCACCAGAATTTATGGGAACACCTAGATTCGTGGTGTATTCAGAAGAGTTATCTGATTTAATGATGTGGAGATATATTGAGAGGTAAATTTATAAACTATAAGATTATAAAATAAATCACCAATAAAAAACTGTAGAGATTTTGTTCTCTACAGTTTTTTATTATAATTATTAATAATTTATTTTATCTAATATTCCTGTTAGGAAAGCTAATGCAGTACCATAATTAGCAATAGGTATACCTGCTTCTTTAGCTTTATTTATTCTATTCATCATGTATTTACGATTAAACATACATGCACCACAATGTATAATAAGGTCATAATTATTTAATTCTTCAGGAAAATTTACACCACTTACAATATCTATTTGCAAACTTTTACCATACTTTTGTTTAAGTAAACGTGGTATTTTTACTCTACCAATATCTTCATCAAGTGGAACATGAGTACATGCTTCGGCTATTAATACTTTTGAATTTTCTTTTAATAAGCCTATAGTTTCTGCACCTTTTATTAATTCTTCAATATCTCCTTTGCTTCTTGCCATTAAGACTGAAAATGATGTAAGTTTACTTTCAGCAGGCTTTTTTTCATAAACAACTGAAAAAACCTGAGAATCAGTAATAATAAGCTTTGGTGGTTTACTCATATTTATTAAAGCGTCATCTAATTTGTCTGTAGTTACGCTTGTAACAATACATTTATTATCTAATAAATCACGAATAATTTGCATTTGTGGTAATATAAGTCTTCCTTTAGGTGCTTGAATATCTTGGGGCATTACAAGTAAAACAGTGTCACCCTCTTTTACTAAATGTGATGTTAATGATGGTGTTTCATAGTTTTCAGGTATTTTTCTTAATATAGCTTGAATAAGTTCATCAATGCCACTTCTATTTTTACTACTTATAATAATAGGTGAAAATCCTTCTTTTTTAGCAATTGATAAAGTTTCATCAATATGTTTTTTTATATCTGCTTTATTTATTACAGTTATAAAAGGTGTATTACCTAATTTTTTAATCCATCTTTTTTCGGTATCAAGGTTTACTCCATCAAGAATTACTATTGCAACATCTGTTGAAGCAATTGCTTTTTCTGTACGCTCCATTCTTATATTACCAAGTTCCCCTTCATCTTCAAAACCTGCTGTATCAATAAATACACAAGCACCTATTTTATGTATCTCCATTGATTTATAAACAGGGTCTGTTGTTGTGCCTGCTATGTCTGAAACCAATGAAATATTTTGATTGGTAATTGCATTTATTAAGGAAGATTTTCCACTATTAACACGACCAAATATAGCAATGTGTAATCTGTTTGAACGTGGTGTATCCATATATATTCACCTCCATTAAAATCTAAAGTCACGTTGTCCGTTTTCTATTCGATTTATATATTCTTTTGTTTTAGTTAAAACTTTTTCATTAGGTATATTATTTATTAAAGATTGTATCAAAGCTTCACCTTTTTTTCTTGTTTCATAAGAAGCATAATCCATAAGATATTCTTTAAGATTAATTAAAGCATTAGGTTCACAAATATTACTTATTTGACCTGATTTAACTAAACTCATAAACCTGTCCCCTGTGCGACCTTCTCTGTAACAAGCTGTACAAAAACTAGGAATATGCCCCATATCTATTAACCATGAAACAATTTCATCTAATGTACGTGTATCACTAATATCAAATTGAGCAGAATTTTCTTCTATTGATTCATTCTCTGCATATCCTCCAACCGTAGTGCGTGAAGCGGCACTTATTTGTGAAACTCCAAGTTCAAGTACACGTTTTCTTGCTTCTTGAGATTCTCTTGTAGAAATAATCATTCCCGTATAAGGTACAGCAATACGTAATACAGCAACAATTTTTTCAAATGTTTCATCACTGATTGAATTATTAAAATCCTCAATATTAACATTATCAGCAGGTCGTATTCTTGGTAAGCTAAGAGTATGAGGTCCTACCCCATATGTTGATTCTAAATGCTCTCCATGCATTAAAAGTCCTATAAAATCGTATTTATACGTATTTAAACCAAAAAGCACACCTAAACCAACATCATCAATACCACCTTGCATTGCTCTGTCCATAGCTTCTGTATGATATTCATAATTACTTTTTGGTCCTGTAGGGTGAAGACTTTTATAAATTTCTTTATTATAAGTTTCTTGGAAAAGTATATATGTACCTATTCCAGCCTCTTTAAGTTTACGATAATTTTCTACAGTAGTGGCCGCTATATTAACATTAACTCTACGTATATCACCATTTTTATGATGGATACTGTAAATAGTTTTAATACTTTCAAGTACATATTCTATTGGACTGTGTATAGGGTGTTCACCTGTTTCAATAACAATGCGTTTATGCCCCATATCTTGCAGGGCAGTAACCTCACGTGTTATATCTTCTTGATTTAATTTCTTTCGTGTTATGGTTGTATTTTTCATATTGTATGGACAGTAAACACAACCATTAACACAATAATTTGATAAATACAAAGGAGCAAACATTACTATACGATTACCATATATTTTTTTCTTAATTTCTTTTGCAAGAGAATATATTTCTTTATTAATCTCTTTAATATTACATGATAATAAAACTGCTGCTTCACTGTGATTTAAACCACTATAATTTTTAGCCTTATTTAATATTTCTTTTATAAGTTCAAAATTATCTTTATTTTGCTCGGCATATGAGATTGTATTTATAATTTCTTCATGATTAATAAATTCTGTTGCTAATTTTGAATTTGGATTATACATAAAAATCCTCCTCTTTAATATGGCATAAAGCCTAAAGCTTTAATATGTTCCTCCATAGCTTTTCTTTGATTTAAAACATCTGTTTTTGTAACTTCCATAGGATAAATAGCATAGTTACTTTTATATTCATTTGGCGTAATTTTAAGCATAACTACATTTGCACCACAATAAAAAATATCGTTCTTAGCATCAATATTCAGTACACCTAAAGATGTAGTTGCTGGTAAATGAGCTTTAGGTAAAATTAAACGTGCTATAGTAACTGCACGTTTTGTAAGCTCAGTACTACCTTCTTTACAATTACCAAGGTCTGTTTTGGGATTTGGTATAAATGGACCTATACCAGCCATATCACAATTTAATTCTTTTAATAATAGTAAATCATCAGCAATAGTTTCTATAGTTTGACCTGGTAAACCTATCATAAAACCACTTCCTGTAGCATATCCAAGAGATTTTAAATTTTTTAAACACTCAATTCTATTTTCTAAAGTACCACAAGGGTGAAGTTTATTGTATATATTTCTATCTGAAGTTTCATGTTTTAAAAGATATCTTTCAACTCCTGCTTCTTTCAACAAAGCATATGCTTCTTTACTCATTTCACCACAACTTAAAGTAATAGTCATTCCTGTTTTAGCTACTTCTTTTACTATTTCAGCAAGTTTTTCAGGTGTAAAATATCCATCTTCGCCAGATTGCATTACTAAAGATTTATAACCTGCTTCTGCTGCTTCATATGAAGCTTTTATTATTTGTTCTTTAGTCATACGATAACGAATTAAATTTTTATTATTTCGATTTAATCCACAATAACGACATTCTCGTTTACAGTAGTTAGAAAATTCTAAAATAGCCCTCAAAAAAACAGTATCACCTAAATTATCTTTACGTATTTGATGGGCAGTTTTAGCTACTTCTTCAAAGTTATTATTATCAGTAGTCAATAATTTTATTATTTCTTGTTTATTCATTACTTGCCTCCTTTAACAACTAATGTTTTACTACTCACTCCTTTTAACATACCAAGCTTTCCTGAAAGTGCACTTACTTTATCAGATGGTGCATCCAAAACTAAGCTAATTATTGATATTCCTCTATCCTTATATGGAATTCCCATTCGACCTATAATATATTCACCATAGTTATGCAATATATCATTTACTTTTTCTACAATATTTTTATCTTCAATAATAATACTCACCATTGATATTTTATTTTCCATAATTACCTCCTAAAAATTTTTACAAATAAAAAAACCTCCACAAAAGCGGAAGCACAGAAAAATAAGCTGTTGTCAACCGCCTTTTTCTTCGGGATATACCCAATAGAATTAGAACGATAGTTAATATTAAACTCTTTCCTATTGGGAAGAACCCTTTAGGTCAGATTTATTTTATTAAATATGTAATTTTTATTATAACATCAAAGAAGATATTTTGTAAACATATTCTATAAAATTTATAAACAATTTAAGCGTTCAAAAAACCTTGACACTTTTGAAAAAGTGTCACTTAAAATTGAAGGCCTACAAAATGCAAATAAACATGATAAATCTAAGGATAAATTAATAAAAAATATCTAAAAACCTTGACACTTTTTTAAAAGTGTCAAGGAAAATTGAAAACAAAAAAATAAGAAAGTACTAAATAAATATTTGATGTAAGGGCGACCTTTGGTCGCCCGCAAAAAATTAATGAATTATTTATAAAAATATAATGATATCAAAAATTAAACCACCAACTTAATTAAATTGGTGGTTATAATTTATATATTATTCATTATTACAGCCACATTCAAAACTCATACATTCTGTTTCATATTTTGATTTAGTGTCTGTGCAGTTTGTTCCAACATTAATATCTTGTAAAGCACAGTAATTATCTGAATTATGATGTTTGCAAGTTTTTACACTACATTTAATATTTTGGTTTGAACTATCTTTCATAAATAAATCTCTCCTTTTAATTTGAAATTTAAATTATAATTGAGTAAAGTTGAAAAATGTTTAAACATTTTTCAACTTTACTCCCCTTATTATAGTAAACAAATTAAAAAAATTGTCACCATAACAATAATCATTATACCCAAAAAAATCGTATTAATACATGACTATTATAATATACATAATTTAAAATTATATAAGGAAGTGTTTTAATATGGAAAGATTTTTAATTGATGCTCATTGCGATACTATAACAAGGTTGATGAATCAAAAAAAAGAATTGTTTAAAAATGATTGTCATATCGATATTGAAAAATTAAAATCTTATGATAATGTAGTACAATTTTTTGCAGTATGGTTTGATACTAAAAATCATAAAAATTTATTAGAAAAAACTCTAAAATATATTGATTTTTATAATGAGCAGTTAAAAAAATATAATCAATACATAGCTAAGGTAGAAACTAGTTTTGACATTAAAAGTAACAAAAATTCAAAAAAAATTAGTGCTGTTCTTGCTATAGAAGGCGGTGAAGTATTAGAAGGAAAAATATCGGCTTTAAAAACTTTATATGATTGTGGTGTAAGAGCTATAACTCTTACATGGAATTATGATAATGAAATATCAGGGGCTATAGGTAATAATAAAACTGGACTTACTCCGTTTGGGGAAGAAGTTGTATTAAACATGAATTTATTGGGTATGATTATAGATGTTTCTCATTTATCTTACAAAGGTTTTTGGGATGTTGATAGAATTACTAAAAAACCATTTATGGCTAGTCATTCTAATGTTAAAAACTTATGTAATCATAAAAGAAATTTAGATGATAAACAAATAAGAGCTATTGCTAACAAAGGTGGAGTAATAGGAATTAATATGTTTAGTGAATTTTTATTAGAAGATAAACAATCAACAATTGATGATGTAATGGAACATATAAAATATATTATAAATTTAGCGGGAACGGATTGTATAGGCTTTGGTTGTGACTTTGATGGCATAGACAAAACACCTATATCAATTGATGATATTTCAAAATTAAATATAGTTATAGATAATATAGTAAAAGTTTATGGTGAAACAGTAACAGAGAAAATATTAAATAGAAATTTTATGCGATTAATAAAGGAAATTTTCTAGTTATATTAAGTAAAATAAAATTCGTACAAAATTACTAAGTATAAAATGCTTAATTCCTTTGACATTTGTTAAGTTATTAGTTAAAATATTTATATACAACATTTAAGGAGACGATTAAAGTGGAATATACTACAATAAAGAGTATTTTTAAAAGCACACAAGAATACTTACAACAAAAAATACTGATTGGTGGATGGATTAGAACAATTCGTGTATCTAAAAATTTTGGTTTTATTGAACTTAATGATGGAACTTTCTTTAAAAATATCCAGATAGTTTTTTCAGAAGACATTACTAATTTTATTGAAATCTCAAAATTAGGAGTTGGAGCATCTATAAATGTAGAAGGAATTCTTATAGAAACACCAACTGCTAAACAACCTTTTGAAATACAAGCAACAAATGTTTCAATAGAAGGTTTATCAACTCCAGAATATCCATTACAAAAGAAAAGACATTCATATGAATATCTTAGAACCATAGCACATTTAAGACCACGTACAAATACTTTTTCAGCAGTTTTCAGAGTACGTTCATTACTATCATATGCTATACATAAGTTTTTCCAAGATAGAGGATTTGTATATGTTCATACACCTATTATTACAGGAAGTGACTGTGAGGGAGCAGGAGAAATGTTTAAAGTTACTACTTTAGATTTAAACAATATTCCTAAAACTGAAAATGGAATTGTAGATTATTCTAAAGATTTCTTCTCTCATGAAGCAAATTTAACTGTAAGTGGACAGCTTTCAGCAGAAACATTTGCAATGGCATTTAGAGATGTATATACTTTTGGACCAACATTTAGAGCTGAAAATTCAAATACAACTCGCCATGCAGCAGAATTTTGGATGATGGAACCTGAAATATGTTTTGCAGACTTAAATGATGATATGGATTTAGCAGAAGATATGATTAAATATATAATAAACTATGTACTTGAAAATGCAAAAGAAGAAATAGAATTTTTCAATAATTTTATAGATAAAGAATTGTTAAATAGACTTTCTAATGTTGTAAACTCTGATTTTGAACGTATAACATATACACAAGCAGTGGAAATATTAGAAAAATATAACGATAAATTTCAATATGAAGTTAAATGGGGCATAGATTTACAAACTGAACATGAAAAATATCTTACAGAACAAATTTATAAAAAACCAGTGTTTGTAACAGATTATCCAAAAGAAATAAAATCATTTTATATGAGATTGAATGATGATAAAAAAACAGTAGCAGCAATGGATTTATTAGTTCCGGGTATAGGAGAACTAGTTGGAGGCAGTCAAAGAGAAGAAAGACTAGATTTATTAAAACAAAGAATGGATGAATTAAATCTAAAAGAAGAAGATTATTGGTGGTATTTAGATTTAAGAAAATATGGAGGAACTAAACACGCTGGTTTTGGATTAGGCTTTGAAAGAATGGTAATGTATGCAACAGGAATGACTAATATAAGAGATGTAATACCATATCCAAGAACAACAAGAAGTGCAGATTTTTAAATTAATAAAGTTGAAAATAATAAAAGAGTAAGAATAATTCTTACTCTTACAAATTTCAACTTAACTAACTACAAAATATTAATTTTAAGGAGGATTTATCTATGGATAAAATTGGTTTTATAGGTGCGGGAAATATGGCATATGCAATGATGATGGGGTTAGTAAAATCGGGAACAAAACAAAATTTAATTTTTAATGATAAAAGTATAGATAGAAAAATATTTATAGTTGATACATTAGATATAGAACCAGTATCTAGTAATATAGATGTTGTAAAAGATTCTAAGTACATAATATTAGCAGTAAAACCTCAATATGTAAATGAGGTGGTAACTGAAATAAAAGACTATATCAAACAAGAACATATAATAATAAGTATAACTCCTTTATCTATAAATACTTTAGAAAAATTGTTTGATAAAAGTGTAAGAATAGTTCATGCTATGCCAAATACACCAGCTCTAGTACAAGCAGGAATGAGTGTAATAAGTTTTTCTAAGAGCGATTTTACAGATGAAGAAAAAAATACAGTTATTTCAATATTTACTTCTTTTGGAGAAGTAGAAATTATGGATGAATCTTGTATGAATGCAATTATACCTTTATCAGGTAGTTCACCTGCATATATTTATATGCTTATAGAAGCTATGGCAGATGCAGGAGTTAGATATGGAATTCCAAGAAAAATAGCATATAAATTAGCATCACAAGCAGTATTGGGTTCTGCTAAAATGGTTTTAGAAACTGGTGAACATCCTGCAAAATTAAAAGATGATGTATGTTCTCCCGGTGGTAGCACAATAGAAGCCGTACAATCATTAGAAAAACATAGTTTTAGAAGTACAATTATAGAAGCTATGAATACTTGTTATAATAAAGCTAAATTACTTTCAGATAAAGATTTTTAATTATATATTAATATAAAGTTATTTTGTTATTGTTGATAATTAATAATTATTTTTAGTTTAAACGTTACTAATGTAGGAAATTATAACAATCTCCTTAAATTAACATTGATTTTAGAAAAGTTTAATACTAATATAAGTTTATATTTAATTTCATGTCATGAGTACAAATTAACAAAATTATATATTTGTACTCATATAATTAAAAATTTTATTTATCTATGATAAATCTGTTAAACTTACATTTATATTAGTATTATTTTAATAATCTGATTTTAAATTTTACTTTTTGTAATATATATTGACATAATAATAATTATTTTTAACAAATATATAATATGTTATGTTCAAATTTTTCACACAATATAATTTTAAAGATGTTATTTTTTTTGTTATATTGTTTAAAGTTATATACATAAGTATACAATATTTAATAACTAAATAATGTATCTACATTTTTATAAAAGTAAAAATCTATTTAATTACAAACACTATTATTAAATTTTTATTGAATGTAAATTTATATTTTTATTACCTAACATATCTATTTAAATATTTCATATTATTTTGTAGTCAAGAAATTTAAAAATTTTGTAAATTAAAGGAGAATAAATATGGAAGAATTAATTGAAAAATTTATTGAGTATATTAAGCTTTATAAAGATGCATCTGACAATACAATAATATCTTATAGAAGGGATATTAGAAACTTTAAAAATTTTATATTGCAATCAAATATTGATAAATTTGAAGATATTAAAAGAAATAATATTTTAGATTATGTAAGTTATTTAGAAACTACTGGTAAATCACCTTCTACTATTTCAAGAAATATAGCATCTTTAAGAGCTTTTTTTCAATATTTATATAAACAAAATATTATAACTTCTGAACCGACTAATAATATAGAATCACCAAGATTTAAAAAAAAATTGCCTGAAATACTTAGTTTAGAAAAAATCGAATTACTTTTAGAACAACCAAATACAAACGAAACAAAAGGTATTAGAGATAGGGCAATGTTAGAAGTATTATACGCTACAGGAATAAAAGTTACAGAACTTACATCTTTAAAAATACAACATGTAAACTTATCATTAGGATATATAAAATTTCCATATCAAAATAAAGAAAGATTAATTCCTTTAGGCTCAAAAGCTATTTCAGCTATAAAAAAATATATAGATAATGTTAGATATGTAATGATTAAACAACCAAATGAAGATACTTTGTTTGTTAATTGTAATGGTACTCCTATGACACGTCAAGGATTTTGGAAAATAATAAAAGTATATGCTAGAAGGTCAGATATATGTGATAATATAACCCCTCATATATTAAGGCATTCTTTTGCTACTCATTTAATGACTAATGGTGCTGATTTACAATCAGTTTCAAGTATGTTAGGACATTCTGATGTTTCAACTACAAAAGTATATGAACAAAAAATAAAAGAAGTTTATTTAAAAGCTCATCCAAGAGCATAAACTCTTTATAATTAAGTTTGAAAATAGAAAGGGGTTTTTTATGATAGAACGTATTATTATGATAGTATTAGATAGTGTTGGTATTGGAGAACTACCAGACGCTGAAAAATTTTCTGATGTAGGCAGTGACACACTTGGAAATATATCAAAAGCAGTTGGTGGATTAAAAATACCAAATTTAGTTTCTTTGGGTATTGGTAATATAGATGGTGTTAAAAATATAAATAAAACAGACAATCCTTTAGGTTGTTATGGTCGATTTGCAGAGAAATCAAATGGAAAAGATACTACCGTTGGACATTGGGAGATGTGTGGTGTTGTTTCAGAAAAAGGATTTCCAACATATCCAAATGGTTTTCCTAAAGAACTTATAGAAAAATTTGAAAAACAAATAGGCACCAAAATCATTGGAAATAAAGTTGCATCAGGTACAGAAATAATAAAAGAGTTAGGTAAACAGCATATAGAAACGGGGTTTCCTATTGTATATACATCTGCTGATAGTGTTTTTCAAATTGCTACTCATGAAAATATAATTTCAGTTGATAGACTTTATGAAATGTGTCAAATAGCAAGAGATTTACTTATAGGTGAAAATGCTGTTGCTAGAGTTATAGCAAGACCATTTATAGATGATAAAGATGGTTTCAAAAGAACATCTAATAGAAAAGACTTTTCATTAAAACCACCATATGAAACTATATTGGACAAATTAAAATTAAAAGGTTTAGATGTAATTGCTGTTGGAAAAATAGAGGATATATTTTGTGGTCAAGGTATAACAGAAGCTGTACACACAACAGATAATGTTGATGGTGTTTTTAAAACTATTGAATATATGAAAAAAGATAATAAAGGTTTAATTTTTACTAATCTAGTTGATTTTGATATGAAATGGGGACACAGAAACGATTATATCTCATATGCCAAAGGGTTAGAAGATTTCGATTGTTTATTAAAAGATATACTAGATAACTTAAAAGAGGGAGATATTTTATTTATAACAGCAGACCATGGTTGCGACCCCACAACAAAAGGTACAAACCATTCAAGAGAATATGTACCATTTATTGCTTATGGAAGTTCTTTAAAACAAAATATAAATTTAAAAACAAGAGAAAGTTTTGCTGATATAGGTCAAACAATTGCAGAAATATTTAATACAGAAAAATTATTAAATGGACAAAGTTTCTTAAAAATGATATTGTAATTATTGTGTATATGGAGGGGTTTGCTTATGATGAATTTAGAAATAAAAATTAACAAAGCAGCACAATTTATAAAAAGAGTAGCCAATAACCCTAGGATAGGAATGATTTTAGATTCTACATTACAAGAATTAATTTATGAAATGGAAGATGTTGAATTTTTAGAGTCTTTTGAATATCATGAAATTTTTAATTTTCCCGAAATATTGATTGGAGAATATATTATGGGAAGTTTACAAGGTAAAAAAGTGTTATGTACAAAAAGAGATGTAAAATCTTTAAACGCTTGCTCACCACAAGAAATGGAACTTTCAATCAATTTATTAAAAAAAATAGGAATTAAATTCCTTATAGTTGTTAATTCTATACATGAAGAAAGTGAAAACTTTAATTTAGGCGATTTAATGCTAGTAAAAGATAATAATATTTTAAATCATAAACAAGATAAAGAAGAAATAATACAAATGGTTAAAGCTATAGCAGATATGTTAGATATAGATTTAAAAGAAAGTGTTTATAGAAATACTAATAATTTAACTTATGCTCTTTCTCAACCTTTAGATTGTGATGTAAATAAATCTATATCCGAAGTAACTATTGCTAATAGATATGGTATAAATGTTTTAGAAATGTCACTTGTAACAGATACAAAAAACAATAAATTAGAAAATGATAAATTAAATAAATGCAAAGAAAATTTTATAACTTTAATTAAAGAAATTATAGCTATAATATAGGGGGATATTTTATGAGAATGATAGATATTATTACAAAAAAAAGAGATGGGCATTCTTTAACTAAGCAAGAAATAAATTTTGTTATTGAAAATTATGTAAACAATAATATCCCTGATTATCAAATGTCTGCTTTACTTATGGCAATATACTTTCAAAAATTAAATGAAGAAGAAACTATTAATTTAACAACCGCAATGATTAATAGTGGTAAAAAAATAGACTTATCCCCTATACATGGCATAAAAGTTGACAAACATAGTACAGGAGGGGTTGGAGACAAAACAAGCTTGATAGTAGCTCCATTAGTTGCCTCTTTGGGAATACCTGTTGCTAAAATGTCAGGTAGAGGTTTAGGACATACAGGTGGAACTATAGACAAATTAGAATCTTTTAATGGATTTTCAACTGAAATGACAAATGAACAGTTTATAAATAGTGTTAATGAAATAAAATTAGCAATTGCATCTCAAACTACAGATTTAGTACTTGCAGACAAAAAGTTATATAGTTTAAGAGATGTAACAGGAACTGTTGAAAATATTTCACTTATAGCAAGTAGTATAATGAGTAAAAAGATTTCTTCTGGTGCAGATGTTATTGTATTAGACGTTAAAGTTGGAAATGGTGCTTTTATGAAAGATTTTGATAATGCTTTAGACCTTGCTAAACAAATGGTAGCAATAGGCACTGCTTTTAACAAAAATACAATTGCTATTATAACGGATATGAATCAGCCTTTAGGCAATAATATAGGAAATTCATTAGAAGTATTAGAAGCTATTGAAACATTAAAAGGAAATGGACCAGAAGATTTAACAGAGTTGAGTTTAACTATTAGTGCTTATATGGTTATGCTTTCAGGTTATACTAACAATTTTAATGATGCTAAATCAATTTTAAAATCTAAACTTTATGATAAATCAGCACTATTAAAATTAAAACAAATGGTAGAAAATCAAAACGGAAATTTTGATAGTTTAGTTAAAGCTAAAAATATTATTGAAATCAAAGCTAATAAATCAGGCTATATTAAAAATATTAATGCTTATGATATAGGTTTGATAGCAATGATGATTGGTGCAGGTAGAGAAACAAAAGAAAGTAAAATTGATTTAAGTGTAGGAATTGTTCTAAAAAATAAAATTGGTGATTATATAAATAAAGAAGATATTATTGCCGAGATACATTTAAATGATTTAAAAGATTTAGAAGAAGTTAAACAAAAAACATTAAACTCATTTACAATAGTAAATGAAGTAATTAATCCTCCCAAACTTATAAAAGCATTAGTAGCAAAAGATGGAATAAAGATTTTTTAATACATAGTGTATATTTATAATGAAATAGTTTAACCTAAGCAATAAATAGAAAATTAGGTCATATTAAAAACAATGTACTTAATAACAAATAGGAGGTTAGACTATGAATTTAAAAAAATCTTGTATTTTACTGATATCTACTTTAATTATATTTAACACTAGTTTAACATATGGTGAAGAAAAACCTATATTAGATGTAAATGGAAAATCAGCAGTTCTTATGGAGCAGAGTACAGGTCAAATACTTTTAGAAAAAAATGCTCATGAAAAACTAGCACCTGCAAGCATTACAAAAGTTATGACTTTAATTTTAATCTTTGAAGCTATTGAAAATGGTAAACTAAAATTAGAAGATATGGTTACTGTAAGTGAACATGCTGCAAGTATGGGAGGTTCACAAGTATTTTTAGAGATTGGAGAACAACAAACAGTAAAAGACCTTATAAAATGCATCACTATTTCTTCTGCTAATGATGCTGCTGTAGCAATGGCTGAACATATAGCAGGTAGTGAAGAAGCCTTTGTTGAAGAAATGAATAATAAAGCTAAATCTTTAGGAATGAATGATACTACATTTAAAAATGCTTGTGGACTTGATGTTGATGGTCATATTATGTCAGCATTTGATATAGCTCTTATGTCAAAAGAATTAATTACTAAATATCCACAAATATTTGAATATACTACTATATGGCAAGATAGTATAATTCATAAAACACGAAAAGGTGACTCTGAATTTGGATTAACTAATACAAATAAATTATTAAAGTGGTATTCATACACTAATGGTTTAAAAACTGGTTCAACAAGCAGTGCATTATATTGTATGTCAGGAACTGCTAAACGTGATGGTATGCAGTTGATAGCTGTTATAATGTCAGCTCCTGATGTTAAAACAAGATTTTCAGAAGTAATAAAAATGTTTGAATTTGGTTTTTCTAATTATACCATTTTACAAGGTAAACAAGCAGGAGAAGAAGTTTCACAAGTTCAAGTATATAAAGGCGAAAAGGAATCGGTTTCTGTAGTAGTTAAAGATACAGTAAATATACTTGTTCCTAAAAATTCAGAACAAGTAACAACTACAAAAATAGATATTGTTCCACTTGTAAAAGCACCTGTTAATAAAGATGATAAATTAGGAGAATTAATTTATTATTCAAATGATAAAGAGGTTGGAAGGGTAGAAGTTGTAGCAAAGGAAGCTATAGATAAAGCAGGTTTTAAAGAAATGTTTAGAAGAATTTTAAATAGTTGTTTTAATGTTATTTTACCAAAAATTTATTAAGATTGAATATAAAAAGCTCAGAAATGGGCTTTATTTTTAAATTATATAATTAAAAAGGAGATTTTAAATGTTAGAAGATGTTGTAGCAAAAACAATTGGGATAGTAGTGGCTATAACAATACATCAATATGTATATGCTCTTACTTCAGCTAAATTGGGCGACCCTTTACCAAAAAAAGAAAAAAGACTTAGCTTAAATCCTTTAAAACATATTGAACCTGTTGGTTTTATACTATTATATATATCTATGTTTGGTTGGGGTAAACCAGTAAACACAAACCCTAGTTATTATAAAAATAAAAAAAATTCTGTAATGACTGTAGCATTATCAGGAATAGTTGCAAATTTACTTATTGCAATTATAAGTGGAGCTTTATTTAAATTTTTAAATTATAACTATAGTGTGGATACTCAAATAAATTTAAATCCTATAATTATGAGATTTTTAAAGGATATGTTAAATTACATAGCTTTATATAATATAGTTTTAGCAGTAATAAATCTTATTCCTATATACCCTTTAGATGGATATAAAATACTTTTAACAATTGTTAAACCAAATACTTATTTTAAATTAATTCAATACGAAAAAATAATACAAATGATAGTAATATTATTAGCTTTTGCAGGACTTTTGAATATGATTTTAAATCCTATAATTCAGTCATTATATAGATTTTGTATATTATAAATATCTGTATTTATGTTTATGCCATCAATATTTGAATTATTGCATATTGCATTTATACTATTAACAGAAAACTTAACAGTTATAGAATTTGCATATGTTGCTGTTGAAACACTTATATCTATTGTATTAACATTATTTATAATAGAATTAATTTGTTCTTCTGTTACTGTAGCTATAAAATCACCATTTGAATTAGGTTTGGCATTTAACTTTATATCATTATTAATACTAAAAGTATTTTTATTTGGTATATTACCTAATGATATAAAATTTATTTTTTTGCCATTTACATATTCTTGTGCTGTTGAATTATTATAACCGTAAATAGTTAAAATATTTTGACCGTTTTCCTCTTCTTCATCCAATATTTGACCATTAAATACTTCACCATCTATATTGGTAAATGTATCTATAAATTTCATATTTGGATTATTAACTATTACTTTTGTAAGGTTATAATTAGTAGTAAATGCAAATGGTCGTATTTCTAATAAATCATATGGAAGTTTTACTTCAAATAAATCACAACCATCAAAAGAAAAAATATCTATAAGTGCTAAACTTTCAGGGAATAGTACTTCTATAAGTTCATCATGCCCATAGAATGCATAAGGAGCAATACCAATAGTAGTTATACTTTCTGGTAGTTTAAAATCTCCTTCAAATCCATTAGGAACTTGTAGTAATGTAGTTTTATCTTTATTTGTTAAAATAGTACCTCTAGTATTATTACTTTCATCATTTATCTTAATACTGGCATAATTTCTATTAGTACTAGCTACATTTATATGTTTAAGTTCTGTACAACCTAAAAATACTTGAGGAGCAATCTTGTTTACACGTTCAGGTATATTAATGCTAGTTAAACTAGTACAATCTTTAAAAGCATATGCTTCAATTTCTAATATACTTTTTGGTAATTCAATAGTAGTTAAATTTGAACAACCTTCAAATGCACTTATTCCAATTTTATTAATACTTAAAGGAATTTTAACACTTTTAATTGAGCAAATAATTTTTCAGAAATTGCAAGCCCAGCAGCATCATTTGCTGCTTTGTTTATTCTCATACCAGTAGAAATTTTTTCTAATGATTTACTGATATAATAATTTGTTTTTTTTTATATGTTATTTGTGTTGAAAGATAAAAAGTTATTCCTGATAATCATTTTTAATTCTCCTTTCTGTTTTTATTAAGTAATAATTGGGTTTTAAAATACTATATTATTACTTTAACATAATATTAAATTAATTTCAATAAATTTGCATTAAATGGCACAATAGGTTAAAAAATAACAATAAATGTTAAGTAATAATTTTGAATATATAAATTATATATAATAATTGATTAAAATATGGTTATAGATATTATCTCAATAAATTAAAAAAGTATGCTTAATATGAAAAATTTTACACTTATAAATAATGAATTAAAAATATTAAAAAATAATAAAATATTGTTCTTTATATTTTTTTAATCAAAGTTGTGTCGCACTTTATTTAAAGTGCGACACAACTTTGATTTTAAATTTAATTTCTTATTTTATTATCACTCAAAAAACTATTTAATTATGATAGCTTTTTTGCTGAGTTTGATAAAATTATATTAACAAAGATATAGATTTATTTACTAATAAAAAATAAATGAAATTGGATAAATTCTTTTTAAAAATATTCATTTGGTAAATTATTGATAAAATCTTTGGAATTAGTGAGTAATAGTCCTTATAAGAATAGTTAATTATATTAAATTAAGTATATTTAATATAATTAATATTATCAAATAAGAACATTAGTTTTAAAATAAACATTGTAATATATTCTACAATATTGTATAATATAAAAATGAAAATTGTTTTAAAGAACTGGAGGACCAAATTATGTCAATTATTGGAATCGATTTAGGGACTACAAATAGTGTGGTGTCTTGCTTTATTAACAATGAAGCTGTTATTATACCTAATAGATTAGGAGAACATTTAACTCCATCTATTGTAAGTATAGATGAAGAAGAACAAATATACATTGGAAGAATCGCTAAAGAACACCAATTAACCCGCCCTGAATGTACAATAGCCGTTTTTAAAAGAAGTATGGGAACTAAAAAAGAATTTAAAATAGGTAATAAAACATTTTTACCAGAAGAATTATCTTCTTTTGTTATACGTTCACTAAAAGAAGATGCGGAAGTATTTTTAGGAGAACCAGTAACAGAAGCTGTAATAAGTGTTCCAGCATATTTTAATGATGCACAACGTAAAGCAACTAAAAGAGCAGGTGAATTAGCAGGATTAAAAGTAGAAAGATTAATAAATGAGCCTACTGCTGCTGCTATAGCATATGGTTTACATGAACAAAGCTTAAATACAAAATTCTTAATATTTGATTTAGGTGGAGGTACTTTTGATATATCTATACTTGAATTATATAAAAATGTTATGGAAGTAAGAGGGGTAGCAGGAGATAATTATTTAGGTGGGGAAGATTTTACAGAAATACTTATAAATATGTTCATTAAAAAGAATGAATTAGATATAGATAATTTAGATAGTAAAGCATTAGCTAGTTTAAAAAAGCAAGCAGAAATAGCTAAAAGAGCTTTTTCTAAAGAAAGAATTGTAGATATGAGTTGTAAAATAAATGATGAAATATTAGAATGTAAAATTAAAGTTGATGATTATGAAAAAGCATGTCAACCTTTACTTGCAAGATTACGTCGACCTATTGAAAGAGTATTAAGTGATTCTTCCATAAAATTAAAAGAAATTGATTCTATTGTATTAGTTGGTGGAGCTACTAAGCTTCCAATAATACGTACTTTTGTAGGTAAATTATTTGGACGACTTCCATCTACTTCAATAGACCCAGATGAAACAGTAGCTGTTGGTGCTGCTATACAAGGTGCTATGAAAGAACGTAATTCATCTTTGAAAGAAATAGTATTAACTGATGTTTGCCCATATACTTTAGGTACAAATGTATCAGTACAAAGACAAAATGGGTATTATGAACCGGGTCATTTTTGTCCTATAATTGAAAGAAATACTATAATACCAGTAAGTCGTGTTGAAAGATTATACACTGTACATGAAAATCAAAAAAAACTTTCAGTAGAAATATTACAAGGCGAAAGTCGACTTGCAAAAGATAATATTTATTTAGGTGAATTAGAAGTACCAGTACCACCAGATAAAGCAGGTGCTCAATCAATTGATGTACGTTATACATACGATATAAATGGTATATTAGAGGTTGATGTTACAGTAATAAGTACAGGTGTTAAGAAAACAATAGTTATTGAAAAAAATCCGGGATATATGTCCCAAAAAGAAATAGAAGAACGTTTAAAAGAATTAAATTATATGAAAATTCACCCTAGAGATAAAGAAGAAAATAAATTGCTTCTTGCAAAAGGAGAAAGACTTTATGAAGAAGCAATAGGTGATATGCGTTTTCAAATTTCTAGAGCAATACAATGGTTTGAAAATGTCTTAGATGGACAAGATAGTAAAGAAATAGAAGAAGCAAGTAAAGAACTTCAAGAACTATTTAAAGAAATAGAACAAGAACAAGAATTTTAATTTTTAAAGTTAAAAGTTTAAGAGTGTTAAGTAGGGGTGACCTGTGGTCGTCCGAAAAAAACACAGACGACCGAAGGTCGCCCCTAAATTTCCCTACAATTATTTTTGAATCATCTTATGTAAACACCCTTAAAATTTTATATAGATTTAATAAATATAAAGGACTACTTAATTTTTTAAGTAGTTATTTTATAAGGAGAATTTTATATGGAGTATAAGCAAATCAAAGAAAAGGATGTATATATAAAAGAAAGGAAATTATTTTTGCTTGCTTATTTTAATAAAAATTTTGCTAACAAAGAACTTCTAGTAGATATAGAAAAAAGTTGTAAGGATTATTATAATGATTTCTATAATGCAATAAACAATTTTAATGAAATTAAATTTAAAGAAAATAACATATACTTTATTCATAACAATATATATGCTGATATTCAAGATGGAATTGAGTATGATGTATTAGTTTTTAACAATTTTAAAACAAAAGAAAAAATAATTTTAAATTGTAAATCAAAAATATTATCTTTTATTTTTAAATTTAAGTGTATACCTATAGGTCAATCAACTCATGAGCATAGTGGAATTTGTTTAGTTCATTTTTTTGATGATATACCACAAATTATATATAACTTAACTGAAATTAAAAATAAAAATCCTTGGAGTTATGAAAATGAAATTTTTTTATGTTCACATGAAACTTTAAAAATAAATAATAAAATTTGATATTTTATATATAAATTTATTTGTGCTATTATTAAAATAGCTTTATTTTTATTTGCTGTTAGTTATTTATAATTGGAAAGAGGGTAATTTCAGTATGCATAAATTAACAAAAGATTATTATTCAAAGATAATACCATTAATAAAATCACATAATGAAATTTCAATATTTTCTGTATTAGATGGTGACCATCCAGGTGAAGTATTTGTAAATCATATTGACAAGCCAACAACTGCTTTGATTCAAATTAATGAGTGTAATTTAATTGCTGGAGATACAAATGATAATGTTTTTAATTCAGAGATATCATCTAAGATAGATTTTTGGGATACTTTAACACCAGATACAAATGAATGGTTTAAACTAATTCCACAAATTCATAAAAACAAGTTTGTTAAACCATTCATGAGAAGAAGTTATAATTTAAGTAAAGAACATTTTAACGAACAAGCAATATTATTACCATATGGATTTGTTATAGAGAAAGTTAACCTTACTAATTTAAGAATGCATTCATATAAAAATGCAGATAGGATTTTAGATTGGGCTAAAGAGTTAGGTAGCGATGAAAGATTTAATATTTATGGAATTGGCAATTATATAAGAAATGCAGATATTATAGTAAGTTGGTCACTATGTGATTGTTTCTATATTGATGAAATTACAATAGGTGTTAATACAGATAGTAATTATCAAAAACAAGGCTATGGTCTTATTTCAGTTACTGCAACAATAAATGAGTGCTTTTCAAGAGGTTATAAAAAAATAAATTGGTCATGTGTTGATAGTAATAAAGGTTCAATTCGTATAGCTGAAAAGTTAGGATTTAAATTAGCTAATAAATATCATTATTTTTGTTCATTTCTACCAACAGAAAATCCTAAAGATATACCAGAAACAAACTGGAAAGAGTGGGCAATGTATTTAGAAAAAGCATCACAACACGAACCACAGCTTATAAATGAGTGTTTATACTCATATATTAAAGCTAATGATGTTCAAAAAACAATACATATTATCAACATTATGCATAATCCTAAATTTAATAGAATCCCAAATATTGATGAATATAAAAATTCAATTATATATTTTCAAACTATAGGTATGTGTTCAAATTTTAATAGTAAAGAATGGTTTGACTTTTTAAAGCATTATAATGATTAAAAATAATGAATATATTCCATTAAAAGAAATTAATTAAATTCCAAAATATATATTAAAAAATTGGATTGGGCAAATGAATTATAAAACTAAGATTAAGGCGTAAAGTCCTAAAAGGTATATGGTTTTACGCTTTATTTATAAAAGTTATTTATATTTTGTAAGGAGAATATACTATGAAAAAATTTTTAACTCTTATTCTGGTGGTTACAGTTTGTTTATCTCTTAGTTCTTGTTCTCAAGATACTACAGCAAATTCATCACCTACAGTAAAATTACCATCTATAACAGAACCATCATTTACAGTGGAGTCGTCACTTATAGTAGAACCTGAAAAACCAATCTATCCAGAATCAATTAATAAAGGTGACACATTAGTTATATCAAATGAATTTGAAGTTCAATTAAAATCACAAGATTTTACTACAATAGTAAAGCCCCCAAAAGCTGATGGGTTTTATACATACTATGAAGTGAAAGATAATAACAAAATATATCATCATACAGTGTTTGAAGTTAAGAATCTTAAAAGCTCATATCTTCGCTCAGATAGGGTTTTTGATATATTATTATTATATGATGGAAAATATGAATATACAGGATTTTCTACTATTGAGAAAGATGGTGGTTCTGAGTTTACATACACTAATATTTCAGGTATTGACCCTCTTGTTACAAGAAGAATTCATTTTTTAACAGAAGTACCCTTAGAAGTAAGTAATAGTGGAAAAAAAGTTGAATTATTTATTATTATAAATAATGAAAAAATATTATGTACTAACGAAGTTGGAGAAAATCATATTTTAGTTGAAGATGATTCAAAATCTGAAATTAAGGAAAATACATCTTATAAAAATTTTACTGAATTAAAAATTGGTGAAACAGTAACGGATGTAGATTATGTTGAAATGACAGTAAAAAAAGCAGAGTTTACTTCTACTGTAAAATCATCAAAAGCTAGTAGTTATTATAGCTATTATGAAGTAAAAGAAACCAATAAAGTTTACGCTCACCTTTTGGTTGCATTTAAAAATTTAAAAACCACAGGATTAAATGCTGATGAAGTTGCTAATGTAGAATTAATTTATGATAATAGATATTTTTACACAGGGTTTTCTACTATTGAGAAAGATGGTGGTTCTGATTTAACTTACACCAATATTACAAGAATAGACCCTTTGGATATAGGTGTTATACATTATATTATTGAAGTTCCAAATGAAGTACAGGAAAGTGGAAAAGAAGTTGTATTTACTATAAATCTAAATAATGAGCAGTATTATTTAACTTTAGTACCATAAAATCAAATTTTTTAGCATATTGAGAATACTTTCACATAAATCTAAGAATATAAAAAGGATGATATTATGTTATTTGAATTCAACATACAAACTGAAAAAGAGAACTTTTATAATGTAACTTTAAAAGTAAAGGAAGCAGTTGAAAAATCCAATATAAAAGATGGTATTTGCATTGTATTTTGTCCTCATACTACTGCTGGTATAACAATAAATGAAAATGCAGATCCTGATGTCGTAACGGATATGTTATTTGGATTATCTAAAACTTTTCGTGACAGAACGGAATTTCGTCATATGGAAGGTAATTCAACTGCACATCTAAAAGCAAGTTGTATTGGAGCAAGTGAAACTATTATAATTTCAAACGGAAAATTAGTATTAGGTACATGGCAAGGAATTTATTTTTGTGAATTTGATGGTCCAAGAAATAGAAAATTTTATATTAAAATATTATAAAATTTAAAGTAAAAAATCCATAGACTTTTGTTTCTATGGATTTTTAATATTTTATTTATTTAAATTTGGTGTTCCATATAAAGCTAAACTACTATTTTTATATCTACTATCATGTGTTACATCTTTTCCAAACCAACTTGGAGGATTAAAATTTTCAGCTTCTAATTGAGATGAAAATTCTACTTCTACAGTTACAAGTCCATCTAAAAATTCTTCATATATATCAAGCTCAGCAGTAAGTTCTCTATCTAATGGTATTAAATACCTTTTCTTTACTACAACTTTACTTTCAATCTTAGGCCATAAATTTAAAAATTGTTCTTTTGTAAGTGGAAACTCTATTTCTTCACGCATAAGATGTCCTTTTGATTTTAAAGTTAAAAAGTATTCATCATCATTATTATTTCTTAATCTTATAACAGGGTCAGTTGAAACATATGCCTGAGTTAAATTTAAACATTCATAATTACTTAAATTAATTGGTATTTCTTTAACTAAAAATTTCTTTTCTATTTCCATAATGTGCCTCCTTGAATTAAAATGCATATTACAATTATAATATATAATATACAAAAAAGCTATATTTATTTGAATTGATATTTAATTTGTGATATTATTAGTACAAACTATAGAAAGGAAAGATTTGCTATGAAAGTTTTATTTGTAGGTGGCACAGGTACAATAAGTACAGCAATTTCAAAGTTATTAGTAAAAAAGAATTGTGAATTATATGTTTTAAATAGAGGAACAAGAAACAAGGAATTACCAGAGTGCGTTAATATTCTACAAGCGGATATAAATGATGAAGAAAAAGTTAAAAGTTTAATTTCTAACTTAACTTTTGATGTTGTAGCAGACTTTATTTGTTATACTCCTGAACAATTAGAAAGAGATTATCGACTATTTAACGGAAAAACAAAACAATTTATGTTTATTAGTTCAGCTTCTATTTATCAAAAACCTATTTCTAATTATAAAATTACAGAAGGAACTCCCCTATCCAACCCATATTGGGAATATTCAAGAAATAAAATTGCTTGTGAAGAATTTTTAAATAAAAAATACCGTGAAGATGGTTTTCCAATAACAATAATAAGACCTAGCCATACTTATAGTGAACGTTCAATTCCTACAGGTTTTCACGGTTCTAATGGTAGTTGGCAAATTGCTAAAAGAATGTTAGATGGTAAGCCTGTAATTATACATGGAGATGGTACTTCTCTTTGGACATTAACTCATAGCGAAGATTTTGCAAAAGGCTTTATTGGTTTAATGGGAAACATTCATGCTATTGGTGAAAGTATTCATATAACTTCAGATGAAGTAGTTAATTGGAATCAAATTTATAGTATAATAGCTGATGCATTAGGAGTAAAATTAAATGCAATTCATGTTCCATCAGAAATTTTAGCTAAATGCAAACATTATGATTGTCGTGGTTCTTTGATAGGTGATAAAGCTAATTCAGTTGTATTTGACAATTCAAAGTTAAAAAAACTTGTTCCGGACTTTGTTGCAACAATAAGAGTTGACCAAGGAATTAAACGTACAGTAAACTATATTTTAGAAAATAAAGAATATCAAAAAGAAGATATAGAATTTGATAAATTATGTGATAAAATTGTTACTGCTATGGATAATTTAATAAAAGAAATAGATTTATAGATGTTAGTTAAAATACTTAAATTTAAAATTAATATTAGTTCGCACTTAAAATTAAGTGCGAACTAACTTTAAAACTAAAAATAATATAAAAACCTGTGTCGCACTCATTTATGAGTGCGACACAACTTTAAATTAAAAAATAATATTTCTTTACTATTTCTAATTATTTATTTAGCAATAAAAAATAGATAATAACAAATATAATTGACAAAGTTTAAAACTATAAGTATAATATTAATATTTTAAAATTAAGGGCAAACTGTGAGTTTGCCCTTAATTAATATCTATAAAGTACATGGGAGGATATTTTATGTTAGGTTTAAATGAAATAAGAGAAAAATTTTTAAGTTTTTTTGAAAGCAAAGAACATTTAAGATTAAAAAGTTACCCTTTAATACCTCAAAATGATAAAAGTTTATTATTAATAAACTCGGGTATGGCTCCACTAAAAGCATATTTTACAGGTAAAGAAGTACCTCCGAACAAAAGAGTTACTACTTGTCAAAAATGCATTCGTACAGGTGACATTGAAAATGTAGGTAAAACAGCACGCCATGGAACTTTTTTTGAAATGCTAGGTAACTTTTCCTTTGGAGATTATTTTAAAGAAGAAATAATTCCATGGTCTTGGGAGTTTATGACTAAAACAATTGGAATACCTGAAGAAAAATTATATGTATCTATTTATCAAGATGATGATGAAGCTTATGAAATTTGGTCTAAAAAAATAGGATTGGCTGATGAAAGAATAGTTAGAATGGGTAAAGAAGATAATTTTTGGGAACATGGTTTAGGTCCTTGTGGTCCTTGTTCTGAAATTTATTATGATAGAGGCATTGAATTTGGTTGTGGTAAAGAAAATTGCAGTGTTGGTTGTGATTGTGATAGATTTATGGAAGTTTGGAATTTAGTATTTACTCAATTTGAAAAACAAGAAGATGGAACCTATACTAAACTTAAAAACCCTAATATAGATACAGGTATGGGACTTGAAAGAATGGCAACTGTTATGCAAGGTGTTACTTCTATATTTGATGTTGATACAATCAAAGCAATAAGAGATAAAGTTTGTGAAATAGCAAATATTAAATATATGACAGATGATAAGAAAGATGTATCTATAAGATTAATCACTGACCATATTCGTTCAATATCATTTATGACAGCAGATGGAGTACTCCCATCAAATGAAGGTAGAGGTTATGTTTTAAGAAGACTTTTAAGACGTGCTTCTCGTCATGGAAAACTTTTAGGTATAAATAATTTATTTTTAGCTGAACTTAGTAAAATCGTTATAGAAGTATCAAAAGATGCTTATCCTGAATTAGAAGAAAAGAAAGAACATATTTTTAAAATATTATCTACAGAAGAAGAACGTTTTTATAAAACAATAAATCAAGGAATAGAAATATTAAAAACATATATAGCAGAACTAAAACAAAATAACCAAACTATTCTTTCTGGAGAAAAAAGTTTTGAATTATATGATACTTATGGTTTCCCTCTTGATTTAACTAAAGAAATTCTTGAAGAAGAAAATTTAAACTTAGATGAAGATGCTTTTAAGTGCGAAATGGAAATTCAAAGAGAGAGAGCAAGAACAGCAAGAGCAGAAAACACATTTATGGGAGCAGAAGACACAGTATTTAATAAGCTTGATGTAAATATGACTTCTAAATTTGTTGGATATAATCAATTAAAAGTAGAAAATGCTAAAATATTAGCTATTACTAAAGACAATGAAATTATTAAAACAGCAACCATGGGAGAGAGAGTATCAATTATACTTGATGTGACTCCATGTTATGCAGAAAGTGGAGGTCAATTAGGCGATACTGGTATTATAAAAACAGATACAGGCATATTTGCTATAGAAGATACTATAAAAGCAGGTGGTAGTAAAATAGCACATATAGGAACTGTAAAAAAAGGAACAATATCTGTACAAGACAATGTAATTGTAGAAGCAGATGAATTAAAAAGAATGAGTACATCTCAAAATCATAGTGCAACCCATCTTTTACAAAAAGCACTTAGAACTGTATTAGGAAACCATGTTGAACAAGCTGGCTCTAATGTATCAAGTGAAAGATTACGTTTTGACTTTACACATTTTGCAGCTATGACTAATGAAGAAATAGAAAAAGTTGAAACTTTAGTAAATGAAAATATATTTGATGCTTTAAATATAACAATAACTGAAACTTCAATTGAAGAAGCTAAAAAATTAGGTGCTATGGCTTTATTTGGTGAAAAATATGGGGATTTAGTGAGAGTTGTAAATATGGGTAATGTAAGTATAGAGCTTTGTGGTGGTACTCATTTAAATAATACATCACAAGTTGGAATATTTAAAATACTATCTGAAACGGGTGTTTCTGCTGGCGTAAGAAGAATAGAAGCTGTTACAGGAAACAGGGCAATTGAAACTTATAAAGAAAAAGAAAAAACATTAGAAGAAGTTTCAACAATCTTAAAAACAAATCCTGATAATGTACTAAAAAAAGCAACTTCTATTTTATCAGAAATAAAAGAATTAAAGCAAGAAATAGAAAAATTAAAAGCTAAAACAGCAGGTAATATTGTAGAGGATATATTAAATACAGTAGATGAAATAAACAATATTAAAGTTATAACTAAAAAAGTATCTGATTTTGACAATAATGGACTTAAAAATTTAGGTGACCAATTAAAAGATAAACTTAAATCAGGTGTAATAGTATTAGCAAGTGATAAAGATAATAAAGTAAACTTTTTAGTTATGGTTACAGATGATATTGTAAAAAAAGGTATTCATGCAGGTAAAATAATAAAAGAAGTTTCAGCAATAGCATATGGAAGTGGAGGGGGTCGCCCTAATATGGCTCAAGCAGGTGCAAAAGATATTTCTAAAATAGATGATGCTCTTGCATATGCAAAAGAATTTATAAAAATGAGTACTAAATAATTAATTAATTAAAAATAGTAATAAAATATTCTTTATTACTATTTTTTAAATTTAAAGTCGTGTCGCACTCATAAATGAGTGCGACACAGGATTGATTTTAAATTTTATTTTTTTAATTGCAATAAGAAATAATCAAAATTTAATAGTTGATTTTGAGGTGTAAATAATATGAATAGAAAAATTGTTATAATTATTATATTAATTATATTAGTACCAATATTGTTTTTCGGATTTTATGCAATAGGTAGTCTTTATATAAAGAAACTAGGTATTAATTTAAAAGCATCAAAAGATTATGAATTAAAAAATGTAGTTCATTATTTACAAAATGATACTAACTGGTCAAGTGACAAAATTGGAGCTTCTAGTTATACTATGGGTGGAGCTGGTTGTCTTATAACTTCAGTTTCTAGTGCAATTACATATTTAGGAGTGGAAATTAATCCAAAAGAATTAAATCAAAAACTTTCTAATGTAGATGGATTTGATGGAGCAAATTTAATTTGGTATAAAATAAAAGAAGCTATACCAGAAGTAGATTATTCATATAACAGGATTTTTACTAGTAAAACTATTGAAAGAGATTTAAAGCAAGGACTATTACCAATTGTTAATGTAAAGTATTTTAAAACAGGTATAACACATTGGGTTTTAATAGTTGGTGCTAAGGATGGTGAATTTATTATAATAGACCCTGCAAATCGTAATCTTGAACCAATACCATTATCAACACATGGTAAAGTTTTTGCATATAGAGTTCTAAAAAATAATTAAAATTTTATAAGAGGTGATTTATATGTTCGATACATCAATATTTAACGGTGTTTTTGTAGCACTTAACACTTGTTTTGATGAAAATGAAGAACTTGATATTAAAGCTATTAAAAAGCTTGTTAATTGGTATAAAAGTATAGGAGTAAAAGGACTTTATGTTTGTGGAAGTACGGGCGAAGGTTTTCTTATGAATGTTTCTGAAAGAAAAAAGACATTAGAAGCAGTTATGGAGGAAATTTCTAATGATATAATTGTAATTGCTCATGTTGGAACTATAGCAACACGTGAAGCAGTTGAACTTGCAAAACATGCTGAACAATGTAGGGTTAATGCAACTGCTGCTGTACCAAATGTTTATTATCGTATTTCAGAAGAAAGTATAGAACGTCATTGGGTGGAAATTATTAATGCAACGGATTTACCTTTTTTTATTTACAATATTCCTCAATTAACAGGTTATAACCTTTCAATGAATTTGTTTAATAAAATGATTAAAAATAATAAAGTTATAGGCATAAAAAATTCATCAGAAAGTTGTGTTGATATTCTAAAATTTAAAACTGCTGGTGGAAGTAATTTTATTGTATTTAATGGACCTGATGAACAATATTTAGCAGGTAGAATGATGGGTGCTAGTGGTGGAATAGGTGGTACATATGGTTGTATGCCTGAACTTTATTTAAAACTTGAAGATTGTATTTGTAAAAATCAAATTGAAGAAGCTAAATATTGGCAAGATATTATAACAAATTTAATTTTTCGCCTTTGCTCTTTTCCTTCAATGTATGGTGCATCTAAAACCATTATAAAAATGAGAGGAATTGATATAGGTCAACCTCGATTACCTTTTTTACCTGTTTCACAAGACTATCCCGGATTAAAAGAACTTTATAATGATATTTTAAAATATATAGACCTTATTAAATAATTGCAATTATAATTATTAAATACTACCATTTAATAAAGATAGTTTTAAACTATCTTTATTTTTAGTTGAATTTATAATATATATACTGTATAATAAATCAATATAGTGTTTTAATATTAATGTTTTATTTAAAAATGAAGGAGTATCTAAAATGAATTTTGCTATAATTGATTATGGAATGGGAAATATTCATAGTGTAAAAAAAGCTTTAAATTATTTAGGATTTGATAATGTATTTGTTACTGATAAAGTAGACAAGATATTACAAGCAGATAAAATTATTTTACCAGGAGTAGGTGCTTTTAAAGATGCTATAGAAACTATTAGACATAAACATTTAGATGAAGTTATACATAAAGTTATAGAACAAAAAAAAGCTTTTCTTGGTATATGTTTAGGAATGCAACTTTTATTTAATAAAAGTTATGAAAATGGGGAATATAAAGGATTAGGAATATTAGAAGGTAACATAGTAAAACTTCCTGAAACAGAAAAAGTGCCTCAAATAGGCTGGAATAGTCTTGATATAATAAAAAAAGAACCTTTATTTAATAATTTATCCGAAAATCCATATGTTTATTTTGTACATTCATATTATTTAGAAACAGATGCACCTATTGTATCAGCAACTACTTTTTATGGTAAAGATATTCAAGTAGCAGTACAAAAAGATAATATTTTTGCTACACAATTTCATCCTGAAAAGAGTGGAAATATTGGGCTACAGATTTTAAAGAATTTTTGTAACTACTAAATTTTTGTAAAGTGAGGTAAGCAGATGAATGAAAGATTAAAAAAACAACTTGACTTTTTAGTAGAAGTTGATAAAATGAAAAATATTCTCAGACAAACATTAATTATAGATAAATCAAGGCGTGAAAATGATGCTGAACATTCATGGCATTTTGCTCTTATGGCTATGACATTATTTGAATATTCAAGTTCAAAAGAAGTTGATATAAATAGAGTAATAAAAATGGCACTCATTCATGATTTAGTTGAAGTTTATGCAGGTGATACATTTGCTTATGATGTAGTTGGTTATGAAGATAAACAAAAAAGAGAAAATGAAGCGGCGGATAAATTGTTTTCTATATTACCTAAAGACCAGGAATTAGAATTTCGTAGTCTATGGTGTGAATTTGATGAAATGAAAACACATGATGCTATGTATGCTAATGCAATAGATAGGTTTCACCCATTTATTAATAATTATAAAACCGAAGGTTATACATGGAAATTACATAAAGTAACCATAGATAAAATTTATAAACGTATGGAAATAATAAAATATACTATTCCTGAAATTTGGGAGTTTGTAGAATTTGCTATTAATGATTCTATAGAAAAAGGATTTATTATAAAAGGAGAGTAGTTTTAATGCAAATATATCCTGCTATTGATATAAAAAATGGACAATGTGTAAGATTACAACAAGGTAAATTTGATAATGTTACAGTTTACTGCAAGGACCCGATTGAACAAGCTTTAAAATGGTTAAAATGTGGAGCTACATATATTCATGTTGTAGACCTTGATGGAGCAAGAAGTGGTACATCATATAATAATGATATTATTAAAAATATATGTGAAACAGTAAAAATACCAGTCCAAACTGGTGGTGGTATTCGTACAATGAGAGATATTGAACATAAACTTTCTTTAGGAATAAGTAGAGTTATACTTGGTACAACTGCTATTAAAAATCCTGATATTATAAAAGAAGCTGTGAAAAATTATGCGGATAAAATTGCTGTAGGAATAGATGCAATAAAGGGTAGAGTAGCTATTGAAGGTTGGGAACAAATTAGTAATATTTCTTCTATGGAATTATGTATTAAAATGAAAGAATATGGCGTTAAAACTATAATTTATACTGACATATCTAAAGATGGTATGATGTCAGGTCCTAATATAGAAAGTACAAAAGAAATCATAGATACAACAAAATTAAATATTATTGCATCAGGTGGAGTAACCACATTAAAAGATTTAGAAAATATAGATACAATAAATGCACAAGGGGTTATTATTGGTAAAGCATTATATCAAGGTAATTTAATACTTGAAGATGTTATTGAAAAATTTGAAAAACCTATTACAGAATAGTTTTTTTAAATATATTATTTTTTTTAGTATTAATTAAATAATTGAAAATATTAATAAGCAATATTTTATTGTTTATTAATATTTTTTTAATTTAAAGTCATGTCGCACTTAATTTTAAGTGCGACATGACTTTGATTTCAAATTTGATTTATTAATAAAAAAAATCACCCGTTAAACTGGTGATTTTGATTATATATTTACTTGTTCTTTAATTATTATATCATTTTTAAGCATATTAACTTGATTGCAAAAAAATTTAAGTGATTGTTTTATTGTATATTTATCAGACTTATATTTAAATAATATATTTTGTGTAAAAAACATCAAATTTTTATAACAAAAGAATTTGTATTCCTTTTGATATTTTAAATAAATTCCCACATCTAGCATAAATTCTTTCATTAAAGACAAAGCTTTTATTATATCATTTATGTGTTTATCAGAGAATGTTTTTGTTATACTTTTTTCTCTTTGTAAATAATTATATAAAAATTCATCTATATAAGAAATTTGATTTGCATAAAAGAATAATTTAAAAGTGGTTGGCATATCTTCAAAATAAATTCCTTCAGGATAAAATATATTATTATCTATAAATAAACTTCTTTTATATATTTTATCCCATGCATAATTTTGTATTGAAATATCTAATATTATTTTATGAACAGCTTCTTTGCTTGAAAATATATTTTGTTTAAGTTTTCTATTTATAGAATAAACTTTATTACTTTTATCTATAACTCTAACATAATTACACATAACAACATCTGAGTTTGTTTCTTTTGCGTTATTATACATTTTTTCAAGAAATGTTATATCTATAGTATCATCACTATCCAAAAAAGCAATATATTCTCCTTTTGCTTTTTTAATACCCACATTTCTAGCATGGCTTAATCCTTGGTTTTGTTGATTTATAAAAATGATTCTTTCATCACATTTTATAAAATTTTTAATAATATCAATACTTAAATCAGTTGAACCATCATTTATAATTATTATTTCTATATCTTTTAATGTTTGGTTTACTGCTGACTTTAAACAATTATATAAATAGTTTTGAACGTTATAAACAGGAATTATTAAACTAACTTTTACTTCGTTCAATAACATCATTCCTTTTATTTTTTGTTTTTATTGTAAGTATAAATAGCATTGTGTATTTTAATACCCGGATTTAATAATCCACTAATAGACATATTGTGATTTAAATTATCTATTAAAAGTGCTACATATTTACTCATATCTACTTCTGCATAATATGGCTTGGATAAAAGTTCAGGGCAACGATAGGTTAAATTTGTAGTAAGTACTGTATCTATTAAACCTTTTTCATAATATTCATCAAATTCACTTAACCCATTTGTAAATAATCCGAATGTTACTGCTATAAAAACACGTTTTGCTTTTCTTCTTTTTAATTCTTTTGCAACTTCAAGCATACTTTCACCTGATGAAATCATATCATCAATAATTAATACATCTTTTCCTTCTACAGAATCACCTAAAAATTCATGTGCTACTATTGGATTACGACCATTTATTATAGTTTTATAATCCCTACGTTTATAAAACATTCCTAAATCTAATCCTAACACTGATGCATAATAAATACATCTATCAGTGGCACCTTCATCAGGACTTATTATCATCATATTTTCTTTGTCTATTTTTAAGTCATTTTTTTTTCTTAACAAATTTTTTATTATTTGATATGAAGGTTGTACACTTTCAAAACCTTTTAATGGTATGGCATTTTGTACTTTTGGGTCATGAGCATCAAAAGTTATTATATTATCTACTCCCATATGTGCTAACTCTTGTAATGCCAATGCACAATCTAAAGATTCCCTTACATTACGTCTGTGTTGACGACCTTCATAAAGATAAGGCATTATTACATTTATTCTACTTGCCTTGCCTGTTACAGCAGCTATTACTCGTTTTAAATCTTGAAAGTGTTCATCTGGGGATAGCGAACATTGTCTTCCATATGATGAATAAGTAATACTATAATTTAAAACGTCTACAAGCAAATATAAATCAGTTCCTCTTACAGATTCACGAATAAGTCCTTTACCTTCACCTGAACCAAATCTTGGACATTCTGTTTTAATTAAATAAGAATCTCTTTGATAACCTGAAAATGCTATTGTAGTTTTATGCTCGTCTTCTTTTTCAGCTCTCCAACTAACTAAATAGTTGTTTATTTTTTCACCTAAATCTTTACAGCTTTCAAGTGCAATAATTCCAAGTTTACCAGCAGGAATCGTCTTAATTATTTTCTCATCGGATGTCATTTTTATACCCTCTTTTTTAATTTTTTTATATAATTTAAATTAACATGTTAAACATACTAATCTAATTTTCTAATATTATTTTTAGCTTTTTTGTATTTTACAATATTAATTAACAACTTTCAATATAAAACTTAAAATTTTATATTAAATTTAGTTAACAAGAAATATTATTATAATTATTACCAATATATAGCTTAATAAAATTAAGAAAAGTGTTAATAAAAAAATAATAAGTGTAGGTGACGTTTAGACGCCCCTACACTTCATAAAAGTTACTTAATATTCTCAAATTAAGTTATATTTTTTTATGTAAAAAAGGTAAATTTAATTAAATTTTAACATCAATATGTTGTTCATTCGAGTCATTATCTTTCTTATTACTAACTTTAGTATTAATATCTTTTTCTTTAACATTTTCTTCAACTTCTTCTGTATCTTGTTCAGAAATTTTCTCTTCTTTATTTAAATCTTTACTATACTTTTGATACTCCTCTATTGCTTCTTTAGATTTCTTTATATCTTCACTATAATCTTTTAAATTTTCTTCAGCATAGTTATAAATGTTTTCAGATTTATCCATAAGAGCTTTTCTCTTAAGAGGTGATAAATTTCCTTCAAGTGCAATGTTTCTATATTTTGGACCTTTATCCAACTCTAATTTTTTATCAATTTTTTGAGCATCTGATAATATTTTTCTTGAACTTTTAGCTTTATCACTTGCAGATGCTATTGATACTAAAGATTTTATTTCAGCATTATTAGCAGCTTGTTCTTTTTCTTCATCTGTAAGATATTGTTCTTGTTTTTTTGCTGCTTCCTCTTTTTGTGCTTTTTCTTTTTCTTTCATTTCTTCTTTTTGTAGCAAAGCTAATTCTTCTTTAAAATCTAAAATTTGTTTTTGAAGTTCTTTTAAAATATCATGTTTATCTTTAGAACTTAAACTATCATCTTCTTCTACCTTTTTCATTTCTTCTTGTATACGTTCAATTCTTTGGTAAATAGATTTATAACGTTCTTCTTTTCTTTTATTTTTTAATTCATTTTGATTTTCTAAAATGTTAGGATTGTTTTGATTTTTTACATTTTTATTATTAGAATTACTAAGGTTATAATTGTATATATTTGTTTTCAGCACACCAATATTATTTGAGTTTATATTCATAAAAATCATCTCCTTTGTAATAGTGTATATCGGAAATTCATGTAGAAAAATTTAGTTTTACAAATAAAAAAATAGGTTATAATAACCTATTCTAAATTTAATATTTAGTTATTAAAACAATTATATATATTGTGTACAATTTCTTTTTGATGTGATATTTCATCTATTTTATTATCTATAATTGAAATTAAATTAGTTATTGACATATAACCTAACCCTAATTCATCATCTAATAGATTAATTGGTGTTATACTATTCTGAGCAACTTGTAATGAATCAATATCACTTGATGTAAGAGAATAACCTGTATTAACAAAATTTATTGGATTATGTACAGATTTATATTTTTTTACTCCTCCTGCTTCAACTAATTGTTGAATACCTGAAAGATTAACCGTAAAAGGACAATTTCCTGAATGGTACCAATAAGTATTAAAGTTTATATTTAATCCTCCAATACCTGAATAAGAATAAATACCATAATCACCAGATAAAACTCTAATATTATCATTTACTTGTGTTCCATCAGAAAGAGTATATATAAGAAGAAGTTCACTAATTCCACTAATTCCACTAAAGTATGGAATATAAGTACTTCCCATTACACCTGAAATAAAAATAGAAGTAAGATTATCAACACCTGTTATTTTTAAATCTTTAATAGGAGCACCTGAATAACCTTGATAGTAATAACTACACCAACAAGAAATAGCATCATTTGTACTAATACCACTATGTGGATTAACATTATCAAGCCAATTATTTATATATATATATAAATCTCTTTGGCTATAATAAGAATCATTTGTAATATTTAAATAAGAATTTAAAGGCATAGTAATCTCCAATCCATAACCTGTAAAGCTTACATCACCAGTAATATTATCTATCATAAGAGTTAATTCATAACTATTAATATTATATTCTCTATATGGATTTTGAGTAATCATTCTACCACTTATTATAGCTCTACCACCACTAGTAATAAAAATAGACAAATATGTACCACTCATAAGTCCCATTGTTGTAGTTATATCACCTTTTAGATGCTTTACAAGCTCTCCTGATAAGCGACGATCTTTCATATTAAGTACTACATTTGACATATCAACACCCGATTGTATAGGACAAATAGAAGATGATATATATGAAGTGGTAGTAGGAGTATTAACGTCAAATAAACTTATAGCATTAAATCCACTATTATTAGCAATATGGTTTATTTCAGAATTAAGTTGATTTATCTCATTTTGTATTTCTTGTAATTCATCCACATTTATTTCTTCATTACTAGCTTTAGTAGCTAATTCTTTCATTTGTTGAAGTAAATCATATGTTTCTGTTAAGTTAACTTCTAATGTTTGTATAAGAGAAATCATTTTATTGCCTCCCTAAAATTATTAATTAGTTAAATAAAATGTATTCTTATATTTTATTATTTATTCCAAAATTAAATTTAAAAAATATTAATTAAAATTTTTTATACTGACGATATATGTAACATGTAAATTTTTATTTAAATAAATTGAATCTAAAAAAAGTATAATAAAATAAAAAGAAGATTAAAATAACTTAATATAAAATTTATTAAATTTAGAAAGGAACTTAAAAATGTTAAATAATAAAACAATATTAATAACAGGTGGTACAGGCTCTTTTGGAAAAAAATTTTTAGAAATGATTTTTGCTAGATATAATCCTAAAAAAATTATTATATATTCAAGAGATGAATTTAAACAAAGCATAATGAAATCTGAATATTCAAATAAAGTTGATATGTCAAAAGTCAGATTTTTTATAGGTGATGTTAGAGATAAGGATAGACTGTACAGAGCTTTTGATAAAGTAGATTATGTTATTCACGCAGCAGCAATGAAACAAGTTCCTACTTGTGAATATAATCCATTTGAAGCAATAAAAACAAATATAAATGGTGCTCAAAATATTATAGATGCAGCCCTTGACAAAGGAGTTAAAAAAGTTGTAGCATTATCAACAGATAAAGCAGTTAATCCTATTAATTTATATGGTGGTACCAAATTAGTTTCTGATAAACTATTTATTTCAGCAAATGCATATAGTGGGGATAATGGAACTGTATTTTCTGTAGTTAGATATGGTAATGTAGCTGGAAGTAGAGGTTCTGTTATACCAATTTTCAAAAACTTTATAGATAAAGGAGAAAATGAACTACCTATAACTGATTTTAGAATGACAAGATTTTGGATTACTCTTGAACAAGGTGTAGAACTTGTATTTAAAGCACTTGAAGAATCAAAAGGTGGAGAAACATATATATCTAAAATACCATCTTTTAATATAACAGATTTAGCAAATGCTATATTGCCTAATGCCAAATTAAAAGAAATTGGTATTCGTGAAGGTGAAAAACTACATGAAATTATGATAACTAAAGATGATTCAAAGTCAACATATGAATATGAAAAGCATTATATTATATATCCTCATTTTGATTGGGCTGATATGAAAAATAAATTTTTACCAGGTGGTAAGCTTGTAGAAGAAGGATTTGAATATAGTTCTGATAATAATAAAGAATGGTTAGATACTGAATCTTTAAAAAATGAGTTAATAAAATTATAATTTTAAGAAAAGGAAGTTTAGTTTTATGTATAATGGAAAAAAAATAGTAGCAACAATTGAAGCTAGAATGACTTCTTCAAGGCTCCCAAAAAAAGTACTACTTGACTTATGTGGGAAACCATCATTACAACATATAATAGAGCGATTAAGAAGAAGCAAATTTATAGATGAAATAGTGATTGCTACTACTATTAATAAAACAGATGAACCAATAATAGATTTATGTAAAGATATTAATTGTAAATTTTTTAGAGGTAGTGAAGATGATGTTCTTTTAAGAGTATTAGATACTGCTAAATCTGTTAATGCTGATATTATAGTGGAAATAACGGGTGATTGTCCTGTAATAGATTGGAGACATTCAGATTTTTTAATAGAACAATTTTTTAGTGATAAATATGATTATGCTTCTAATACTATTGAAAGAACATTTCCTAGAGGATTCGATACCCAAGTATTTCCGGTACATGTGCTTGATGAAGTAAATGTCTTAACACAAGATATAATTGACCATGAACATGTTTCTCTTTATATTTATAGACATCCCGAGAAATTTAAATTATATAATTGGGTAGCTCCTAAAGAGTTATATCATCCTGAATTTGAAATTACATTAGATACTAAAGAAGATTATATATTAATAAAATCTATATATGAGGAACTTTATACGATTAATAATGATTTTGACTGTAAAGATGTAATACAATTATTAAAACAAAAACCTGAGCTTTTAGAATATATAAAAGATATAAGAAGAAAACATGTTTAAGGTGGCAATTTTATGAATAAATATAATGTATTAATAATAGGTGCCGGAAATATTGGAGCTTTTTTTGATAACCCTGAAGATGAAAAAATTTTAACACATGCACATACTTTTTATAATTCTGATTTATTTAACTTAGTAGGATTTTTTGATATTGACTATGAAAAAGCTCAAAAAGCTAGCATAATCTGGCATTGTAAAGCATTTAAAAATTTAAATGAGGCATTAAACAATATTGATGTAGTATGCTGTGCAGTTCCTGATGAATATCATTTTGAAATTTTAAAAGAAATAGCTAATTATAATGTAAAGTTTGTATTTGCTGAAAAACCTTTAACTAAAACAATTAAGCAAGCTGAACAAATATTAGATATTTATACAAAGAAAAATATTCTAATACAAATAAATTATACTCGTAGATTTTTAAAAGAATTTCAGGAACTTAAAATTTATATAAGTAAATGTGGCAAACTAATAAAAGGTAATGGCTATTATGGTAAAGGGATATTGCATAATGGTTCACATATGATTGATATAATACAATTTTTATTAGGAGATATATTTAGTTATAAAACAAATAGTAAAATCTATGATTTTTATAAAGATGATCCAAGTGTAGATGCAGAACTTATTTTAGATAATAGTAAAATAATATTACAAGCTATAGATTGTAATATAGCAACAATATTTGAATTGGAATTATTTTTTGAAAATGCTCGAATAAGAATTATAAATAGTGGATTTCAAATAGAAATTTATGAAATACAAGAATCTTCTATATTTAAAGGATATAAAAACTTCATTAAAACTCAAACTATAAATGTAGATTTTAATAATGCTTTCATAAATGCAGCTAATAATATTTATAATGTATTAGAAAATAATGAAACTATTTTATGTTCAGGTTATAATGCAAAAAATGTTTTAGAAATATGTTATAAATTAAAAGAAGGTGTAATTTAATATATTATATACTTAATATATGTTAATTTAGTGAATAGGAGATACCAAAATGATGAAAACTATATTGCTCTTTTCCCGTGATCCAGGAGGAGCTAATACAATTATTCCTTTAGTACAAAAACTCAATGATAAATATAATATACTTTTGTATGGAAAAGATGTAGCGTTACTTAAATATAAAGATAATAATTTAAATGCACAAAACATAATGGAATATTGTAAAAATATAAATTATAATGAAATTAAAAACTTTTTAATAAATATAAAACCAGATTTTATTATAACTGGAACAAGTGCAGATGATTATACAGAAAAATATTTATGGGCAGCAGGACAAGAACTTAACATAAAAAGTTTTGCTATATTAGATCAATGGATTAATTATGGTATTCGATTTTCAAAATATTCTGTTTCTGAAATAAATGAATATAATAAATATAAAACTCATGAATATATGCCTTCAAAAATATTAGTTATGGACAGTTTTGCTAAGGACCAAATGATAAAAGAAGGTATAGATAAAAGTGACATTCTAATATCTGGACAGCCCTATTTTGATTTTTTATACAATAAATTAAAAAATGTATCCTTTGAAGAATGCCAAAATTATAGAAAAAAATTAAATTGTACAAATGATACGATTGTAATCACATATGTTTCAGAACCTTTTTCTAAGTTTTATAACAAAACAGAAAATATGCCTTATTATTGGGGATATACAGAAAAAACTATTTTTAATTCACTTAAACAAGTATTAAATGAATTAGCTACAAAATATAATAAAAAATTCAAAGTAATTATAAGACTTCATCCTAAAGAAGATAAAAATAGTTTTGATGATTTGATTAAAGAAAATGGAAATTTAAGTTTTGTTATAGATAATTATACTAATTCAGATATAATTATAAATTCTTCAGATTTAATATGTGGTATGCAATCTATGTTTTTAATAGAGTCAGCTATAATTGGGAAACCTATATTAAGTATACAAATTGGATTAAGACAAGATAATCCATTTATTTTAAATAAAAAGAATATTATTAAGGAAATTTTAACTAAAGAAGATTTAAAACTTTACTTAGAAAATTTTTTGGATGGCAATCTAGTACTTCCGAAATTGGATATAGAGTATGGTGCTGTAGATAACGTTATAAACTTTATGGAGGAATTTTTATGAAAAAACTAGCTATAAATGGAGGACAAAAAGTTAGGACAACTCTTTTTCCTGCATATAAAGTTATTGGAGAAGAAGAAGAAAAAGCTGTTATTTCTGTGTTGCGTTCAGGAATACTTTCAAAATATTTAGGATGTTGGAATGATGATTTTTATGGTGGTCCTCAAGTAAGAGCATTAGAAAAAGAATGGCAAGAATATTATGGTGTAAAACATGCTATAGCAGTTAATTCAGCAACATCTGCTCTTTACTGTGCTGCTGGAGCTATAGGATTAAATCCTCTTGATGAAGTTATAGTTTCACCATACACTATGGCAGCATCCGCAACAGCTCCTCTTATATATAACGCCATACCTGTTTTTGCTGATATTGAAGAAGATTACTTTTGTTTAGATATAAATTCTATAGAAAATAAAATTACACCTAAAACAAAAGCTATAATAATTGTTGATATATTTGGTCAACCATATGATGCAGACAAAATTAATGCTCTTGCAAAAAAACACAACTTATATATTATAGAAGATGCAGCTCAAGCTCCTGGTGCAAAATATAAAGAAAAATTCGCAGGTACATTAGGTGATATAGGGGTTTATTCCTTAAATTATCATAAACATATTCATTGTGGAGAAGGTGGAATAGCTGTTACTAATAATGATGAATTAGCAGAAAGAATGAGACTTATAAGAAATCATGCAGAAGCTGTTGTAGAAGCTAAAGGCGTTACTAATTTAAATAACCTGATTGGTTTTAATTATAGAATGACAGAGCTTGAAGCATCAATTGCTAGAGAACAATTGAAAAAACTAGATTTCTTAATCAAAGAAAGACAAAAAAATGTTGATTATTTGTATAAAGAGTTATCAAAAATACCATTTTTAGAAGTAATACAACCAAGAGAAAATTCTAAACACTCATATTATGTTCAACCAATAAAATTCAATAAACAAATAGCAGGAATAACCAGAGAACAATTTGTAAATGCAGTTAAAGCAGAGCTTATGCCAATTGAATTAAGGGAAGCAGAAGGAGTTAGTATAGGTTGTGGTTATGTAAAACCATTATATTTACAACCATTATTTCAAAATAAAATTGCATATGGTGATAATGGTTATCCTTTTAATAATTCAGATGTGGATTATTCAAAAGGTATTTGTCCAGTATGTGAAGATATGCATTATGAAAAATTAATAACTCATGAGCTTATGAGACCATTTATGACAAAAAAAGATTTGGATGATGTTATTTTAGCATTTAAAAAAGTTTCTGATAATATAGATGAAATTATTAACAACTAAGGGGATATTAATGATGAGAAATTTTATAAATGGTGAAAAGGTTTATCTCCGACCTTTAAATTATGATGATATAGAAATAAATTATATACATTGGTTTGATGATGAAGAAGTATGTTCTGGTAATTCCCACCATAGATTCCCTATTACAATTGAACAGATGAAAAATTATATAAATTCAATAAATGAAAAGAATTTAGTATTGGCAATTATTGAATCTA
>CAZWZB010000013.1:57993-86633 GCA_964638835.1 uncultured Eubacteriales bacterium
AAAAATGGTGAATATTTAGATGTTATAGAATATGGACTATTATTAGAAGAATTTTCAAAAATTTAGTAAACAAAGGAGTTTTAATATGAACTTTAAAACAGAACAAGAAGAATTTTGGTATGGTAAATTTGGAAATGAATATATTGATAGAAACAACGGAGCAAAAATAATAGCAGGTAATCTTGCTTTATTTTCCAAAATATTCTCAAGCACTAAAGATATTAATAGTGTTATTGAATTTGGTTCAAATATAGGTTTAAATTTAGAAGCAATAAAACAATTACTGCCAGATGCTAAGTTATCTGCAATAGAAATAAATGAAAAAGCAGCAAGTATATTAAAGGAAAATATTAAAAATATAACTATATATAATCAATCTATATTAAATTTTAAAGAAAATAATAAACATAATTTTGTTTTAATCAAAGGGGTTTTAATTCATATAAATCCTAATGAATTAGATAGTGTATATGAAAAATTATATAATTCTTCTGATAAATATATTTGTATTTGTGAATATTATAATCCTACACCAGTTACTATTGATTACAGAGGTAACCAAGATAAATTATTTAAAAGAGATTTTGCAGGAGAATTCATGAATAAATATAAAGATGTAAAACTAATTGATTATGGGTTTTTATACCATAAAGATAATAATTTTTACTATGATGATTCTACATGGTTTTTAATGAAAAAATAAAAAGAGGTAAATTTAATGAAAAAAATAATTGTTATTATTCAAGCAAGAATGGGTTCTACTAGACTTTCAGAAAAAGTTATGAAAACTTTATGTGGAAAAACTGTTTTGGCACATGATATAGAAAGAGTAAAACAATCTAAAAATATAGATGATATAGTAATTGCTACTACTATTAATTCTAATGATGACATAATAGTAGAAGAAGCTTTAAAATGTGGAGTTAAAGTTTTTAGAGGCAGTGAAGAAGATGTTTTAAGCCGTTATTATTTTGCTGCTAAAGAAAATAATACTGATATAATAATTAGAATCACTTCTGATTGTCCACTTATCGACCCTATTATTTTAGATGAAATAATAAAATTTTACTTAAATAATGATTATGAGGTTGTTACAAACGCTAGTAGTGATTTATCACAAAGAACATATCCTAGAGGATTAGATATAGAAATTTTTTCTTTTAATATTCTTGAACAGGCTTATAATAATGCTAAAGAAAAATATCAAAGAGAACATGTAACACCATATATATATGAGAATTCTAATAAAATCTATTATTTTAAAAATCCTATTAACTATTCTAAATATAGATGGACATTAGATACAGAAGAAGATTTAAAATTAATATCAAAAATATACGAATATCTTTATAAAGGAAAGCATGATTTCTATTTAAAAGATATTATAAACTTAATGGAACAAAAGCCTGAATTGTATGAAATAAATAAACATATAGAGCAGAAGAAATTAAATGTATAACAGTAGGTGATATTTTGAAATGTATAAAAATAAAAAATAGATTTATTGGTGAGGGTTATCCGACATATATAATAGCGGAAATGTCTGCTAATCATGCAGGTGATATTCAAAGAGCTAAAGATATAATCTACATGGCTAAAGAATGTGGTGCTGATTGTATTAAACTTCAAACCTATACACCTGATACTATAACTATTGATTGTGATAACAAATACTTTAAAATAAATAAAGGTATATGGAAAGGAGAAAATCTTTATAAATTATATGGTAAAGCATATACTCCTTGGGAATGGCAAGATGAATTAAAAAAAGAGGCTGATAAGATAAATATTGATTTATTTTCAACCCCTTTTGATTTAACAGCTGTTGATTTTTTGGAAAGTATTGGCGTTGAATTTTATAAAGTAGCTTCATTTGAATTAGTAGATATACCACTTATAAAATATATAGCTTCAAAACATAAACCTATAATAATATCTACTGGCATGGCAACTTTAGGAGAAATTGAAGAAGCCGTAAATGCTGTTTATTCTCAAAGTAATGAACAATTAATTTTATTAAAGTGTTCAAGTGCATATCCAGCAGTACCAAATGATATGAATTTAAAAACTATAAAAAATATGTCTGAAATATTTAATTTACCCATAGGACTTTCAGACCATTCCATGGGTTCAATAGCAGCAGTAACAGCAGTTTCATTAGGCGCCTGTGTTATAGAAAAACATATATGCATAAGTAGAGATATAGAAAATCCAGATTCATCATTTTCTATGGAACCTAAAGAGTTTAAACAAATGGTTGAAGATATAAGAATAGCTGAAAAAGCTATAGGTAAAGTAGATTATAGTATTTCAGAAAAAGAAAAAGAAAGTAGAATATTTAGGAAATCTATATTTGTAGTAAAAGATATACGAAAAGGCGAAAAATTAACTTCTGAAAATATTGGAATAATAAGACCTGGAAATGGACTTTTGCCCAAATATTACAATGATGTTATAGGAAAGACCGCATTAAAAGACATAAACAGAGGCACACCCTTAGATTTTGATTTAATTTATTAAATAGGAGGACTAATAAATGAGTTTTAAATATTGTAAGAAATGTTTACAACCTAATACAAGACCAGGCATTAAATTTGATGAAAATCAAATTTGTTATGCTTGTAAATATGAAGAACAAAAATTAAGTATAAATTGGGAACAAAGAGAAAACGAACTTAAAGAAATATGTGAAAATGCAAAGGAAAAGGCTAAAGCTAATAATGTATCTTATAATTGTGTAATAGGTGTTAGTGGTGGAAAAGATAGTACTTTTCAGGCTGTTTATGCAAAGGAAAAATTAGGGCTTAATCCATTACTAGTTAATAGTGCTCCTGATGATATTACTGAAATAGGTCTAAAAAATTTAGATAATCTTTCAAATCTAGGATTTGATATTATTAGTATGAAACCCAATCCTAAAATCGCCAAAGAATTAGCTAGAAGGAGTTTTTTTGAATTTGGAAATATTGTTAAGGCTTCAGAATATCCTTTATGGTCTTCTGCTTATATAATAGCAAATAAATTTAATATTCCTCTTATAATTCAAGGTGAAAATGCAGCCCTTACTCTTGGAACAGCATTACATCAAGAAACAACAAATAATGCATTTAGTGTAATTCAACAAAATACTTTAAAAGGTTGTAATGCCAGTGACTGGGCAACAGAATCTATATCTTTAGATGAACTTTATTTGTATCAATTTCCTGATATAAATGAATTAAATAAAAAAGAAATAAAGGCTATATTTTTACAATATTATGTAAAGCAGTGGTCACAAGTTAGTAATGCAGATTTTTCTATAGCACGTGGACTTATGGGTAGAACTACTGAAGATTTACATGATATAGGAAGATATCGTAGATATACTGCTTTAGATAGTGATATTGTTATAGTTAATCAAATGATTAAGTATTTAAAATTTGGTTTTGGTTTTGCTACAGATGAAGCTTGTTATGATATTAGAGAAAATCGTCTTTCTAGAGAAGATGCTATTTGGTATGTTCAAGAGTATGATGGTAAATGTTCAGAAAAATATATAGAAAAAGCTTGCGAGTATCTATCAATAACTAAAGAAGAATTTTGGAATGTTGTAGATAAATTTGTTAATAGAAATTTATTTGAAAAAAATGTAAATGGAAAATGGATACCAAAATTCAAAGTTGGAGATGACTATTTATAAAAAATACTTATTTAAAAATGGCCGATATATCACATACAGATTTATTATATAAATGGGCTAATGATGAAGATGTTAGAAAAAATTCTTTTAATTCAGACAAAATTGATTATGAAACACATAAAAAATGGTTTAAAGAAAAATTAAATACTAATAAAAGTAGTATATATATATATTATTATAATGATATTCCCATAGGGCAAATAAGACTTGATTTTGATGGAGATAAAGCATATATAAGTTATAGTATAGATAAAGTATATAGAGGGCAAGGGCATGGAGACAATATACTAATTTTAATAGAAAATGAATTAATAAATACCACTTTGAAGTATTTATATGGTAAAGTTAAATACAACAATATAGCTTCTCAAAGAAAATTTGAAAAACTTGGTTTTAAAAAAGTTTGCAAGGAAGATTATATAGAATATATTAAAGATTTAGTTAAATAACTCACTATATATATCTATAGGAATTTTATACTTAATTTATAAAAATAAATCAATACATCAAACATATTGTGTCATACATTTTCATTAAGTTTAATAACTATTTATAAATAATAATAGTGAGTGGATAAGAAATTATGTTGTGTGTTTTATTGTGTCAAGTTTTATTATATATTATAAACATTTATGATTTTAAATTTAACTCCGGAGCTTTTAAATTGTAGTTTATGTTCTTTTTTCTTTAGTATAAATAGTATTAATAATAACTTATTCTCTAAGTAAAGCATCATTGTAAATAAATATTTACATTAAGTAACTTTAACGTAATAATTATGATACATTAATTAAATTTCCACAATTATTATTTTACTGATACCTTCAACATTATCTAGAATTTGTTGATTTTATCAATACCTTAGTAGAAATAGTTATTACTAACTATCTGAAACGTAAATTTTGTGGTATATCAAGAAGGTTGTAATTTACTGCAATAGCATACAGGGTAGGGTATTAGGTTTAAATTCTTAGCACAAGAAATAATACATCAAAAAGAGCCTATTAACTATGCTGCGAATAAACTTAACAATCAAACTTGAGATACTAATATATACTATGCATTAGTGGCAAAAATTGTCACAACAGATTTATATTTTATTATTAGTTTAATAATATATTTATGATAGAATGATTAAAAAATTATATTAATAATATTATTAAAATTTATCTAAGAAACAAGTACAATTTGATATAAACAGTAGCCAATATAATTTCCTACTGTTTATATTCTTTATTTAACACTAGTAATAGTGTTTTTTAATTACAAAATAAATTTGATGGAAGGTTAATTTATGTATAATATTGCTTTTATAGCATATGGTAGTAAATCTATTGGTATGGGACATTTAATGAGAACTATGTCCCTAGCAAAACAATTTAGAAAACAAAATTTCCATGTTATATTTATTACTAAATATAGTGAGGGTATTGATAAATTAAAATCAAATAAGTTTAATATATTTGAATTAAACAACAATATAAAAATAAATAATTTAGATTTTAATTATGGTACAAGCGAAGAATTAGATGATGATACTAAACAAATATCGAATTTTTTAAAAACAAATCAAATAGATTGTTTAATTATTGATACTTATAATATTAGTTATAATTTTTTTATTGAATTAAAGAAATATGTTAAATGTTTAATATATATTGATGACATTTATACTTTTGAATATCCTGTAGATATATTAATTAATGGTAATATAACTGGCGAATATATGGGATATAAAAAACTTTTTGAAGAACAAAAATTTTTATTAGGTTTAAAATATAATCTTATTAGAAATGAATTTAAAAATATACCTAAACGAATAATCAATAAAGATGTTAACAGCATTATGATAACTACTGGAGCATCTGACCCAAAGAATATAACATATAAATTTTTATATTCTTTAATAAATGCTAAAGTTTTTAAAGATACAATTATAAATGTTGTGATAGGTAGTGGATTTAATAATGTTATTGATATTGAAAGTTTAGCAAATAATAATGAAAATATTTTATTGTATAGAAATCCGAATAATATGTCTGAAATAATGTTAAGCTCTGATATAGCAATAGCTGCTGGAGGAAGTACTTTATATGAACTTTCAGCATGTGGAACTCCTACTATTGCATTTATTTATGCTGAAAATCAAAGATTTATAGTAGAAAAAATGACAGAATTAAAATATATAAAGAATATAGGATATTATGACGATATAGACTATAAAAATTTTATAATTTTATTAAATGAACTTTCAAATTATGAATATAGAAAAGAGGTAAGTAAAAAAGGTCAACTATTAGTTGACTGTAAAGGTACAGAAAGAGTTGTTTCAGAAGTTTACAATTACTTGCATTGCAAATAAAATTAAATTTCTTAATAATATTAATTAAAAAGGGTGAATTTATGTATATACCTTATGGTAAACAATGGATAGATGAAGAAGATATACAAGCAGTGAATGAAGTTTTACGTTCCGACTACCTTACAACAGGACCAATTGTTAACGAATTTGAGAAAGTAGTAGCGGATTATGTTGGTGCTAAATATGCAGTTGCTATATCAAATGGAACAGCTGCACTTCATGCTGCTTGTTTTGCAATTGATATAAAAGAAGGAGATGAGGTGATAACTACTCCTATTACTTTTGCAGCTTCTGCAAATTGTGTATTATATTGTGGTGGTATTCCTGTATTTGCCGATATAGACCCTATAACTTACAATATAAACCCTGAAGATATAAAACGAAAAATTACAAATAAAACAAAAGCAATAATAGCTGTACATTTTACCGGTCAACCTTGTGACATGGATAAAATACAAGCTATAGCAGATGAATATAATTTAATTGTTATAGAAGATGCTGCTCATGCACTTGGAGCAGATTATAAAGGTAAAAAAATTGGGAGTATATCTGATATGACTACATTTAGCTTTCATCCTGTTAAGCATATAACTACTGGTGAAGGTGGTATGATTACTACAAATGATGAAAGCCTTTATAAAAAATTAAGTTTATTTAGAACACATGGTATTACTAGAGATGAAAACTTTATGCTAAATAATGAAGGTGATTGGTACTATGAACAAATTGAATTGGGTTATAATTACCGTATAACAGATATCCAATGTGCTTTAGGTTTAAATCAAATGAAAAAATTAGATAAGTTTTTAGATAGACGTAAAGAGATTGTTCAAATGTATAATAATGCTTTTAAAGATGATGATAATTATATTATTCCTACTCAATTAGAAGGTTGTAATAATAGTTGGCATTTATATATCTTACAATTTAAAAATAAAGATAGAAAATTAGCCTTTGATAAATTAAGAAAATTAGGTATAGGAGTTAATGTTCATTATATACCAGTATATAAACATCCTTACTATCAAAATAATGGTTATAAAAATATTGTCTGTAAACATAGTGAAGATTTATATAACAAGATGATAAGTATACCTTTATTTCCTAAAATGACAAATGAAGAAGTTGATTATGTAATTAAATCAATTAAAAATTTATAATAGATTAAGTTTTAATTTTATTAAGTATTTTTTTGTAGTTTCTTTGTTTTCATTGCTCAAATACTTGACCGAATTCTAATAATATGTTAAAATATCAATAATTTAATAAATAAATTTTGAGTAAATCAGATGGTCGCAAATATTTATATTTGAGGAAAGTCCGGGCTCCACAGAGCAGAGTGCTGGATAACACCCAGTGAAGGTGACTTTAAGGAAAGTGCAACAGAAATAAACCGCCTAAATTTTAGGTAAGGATGGAAAGGTGAGGTAAGAGCTCACCGTTTCTCTGGCGACAGAGAAAGCCCTGTAAACCCCACTTGGAGCAAGACCAAAATTAAATTTGAAGGTAAATAAGTTGCTCGCTTACTTCATTTGAAGGTCGCATGAGTATATTGGTAACAATATACCTAGATAGATGACTGTCGAATACAGAACCCGGCTTATAGATTTGCTCATAAATTTAAAACTTTTTATTAAGTATTAAGTTTTATAACTTAATATTTTTTTTTGTTAAAAATTTCTTTAATACTAAATTTAATTATTGGGTATTATTAAATTAAGAACATAGTCAACTAACTTTTTTAAATTTATTGGCTATATGGAGGTGCGGCAAATGATAACTATAGGGGTTGTAAAATCTGATAAAAAAATGCAAGCACTTAGCTTATTTAGTGATATCTGTATTCAAAATAATTTAAAATTAAGTAATGATGAAAAAATAAATTGTGATATTTTAACTATTGAAATAAATTATGAAGATTTTATAAATAAAAAATACAATTTTTTAAATTTTGATATTATCATTTTCGAAAATTGTGGTATAATAGAAAAAACTATTAATAAGGATGAAAATAGAGATTTATATGTAAATGTATTAGTTGTAAACTTAGATGATAAAAATATTTTTAAACTTTTAAATGGATTTAAAGCTAAACTCATCACTTTTGGACTAAATAGTAAATCGTGCGTTACGGTTTCAAGTATTCAAAATGATTATGGTTTGCAAGAAATAGAATTTTGCATTCAAAGAACTATACCTACTCTAATAGGTACTAAAATAGAGCCTCAAGAATTCAAATTAACTTTAAATAAATATAAGGAATATGAAATATACATTAGTTTAGCAGCAGTTTCTTTAGCGATAATTTGTGGTATAGAAGTAGATAATATCCAAAAAATAGCTTTATAAAAGAATTTACTTCTAAATTCAAACTAATATGAATAAAAATATAAAGATAATATTAAAAAACATAAGAGTAAAGATGTAATTTGAGTTTGCATCTATGCTACGAAGGGAGAGTTTTCGCATTATGAACATGATATGTGATAATAATGAGGTTAATATCATTGGGAAAATAGTTAGTAATTGTGTATTTAGCCATGAAGTATATGGAGAAGGATTTTATTGCTTTAATATTGAAGTAATTAGATTAAGTGAAGTTGTTGACATACTGCCAATTACAATTTCAGAAAGATTAATTGAGACAGAACAAATTAAAATAGGTGATTATGTAAGTATAAACGGACAGTTAAGATCATATAACAGTTATGAAAACAAAAAAACACGTCTTATACTCACAGTATTTGCAAGAGATATTCGTATATCTACATTAGAAGAAGCGAATAGTAATCCAAATAAAATATATTTGAATGGATATATATGTCGCACACCTATATATAGAACAACACCATTTGGTAGAGAGATTGCCGATATTTTATTAGCAGTAAATAGACCTTATAGTAAATCAGACTATATTCCATGTATTACTTGGGGTAGGAATGCAAGGTATGTGAACAAACTAAAAACTGGTGATAACATTAAAATTTGGGGTAGAATACAAAGTCGTAACTATCAGAAAAAAATTGATGAAGATAATATAATTACTAAAATTGCATATGAAGTTTCTGTATCTAAATTAGAAAAAATATATAGCGAGGATAAAGAAGATTCATTAAGCATAGAAGATGGAGATTATATAGAAAATATTGATACAATGGATAATACTGAAGAATAAAATACAAATTGTGAGATTATATATTATTTTATTTTAAAAAATATTTGACAATACTATAAAAGAATAGTATTATATAACATGGAAATAATATTTAAGTTTAAGGTTTTTTAAAGTTCTAAAGTGGAAGGAGTTGTTTTAAAATGAAAGAGAGTGTATTTATTGAATTTGCCGGTCAAAAAATAGAACATAAACAACTATTAGATACAGCAAAAGATATATGGAAGCAAGATGGCAAAAAAATCAAGGACCTTAAAACTCTTGAGTTATATTACAAACCTGAAGAAAATTCTTGCTATTATATACTAAATAAAGATATTACTGGAGAAATTAATGGTAAATTTGATGTATAATAAAGTAGGGACGAATAATTATTCGTCCTATAAATTTTTTATTTAATTTAAAATTATATTGCAATTTACAACATTTCATTTTAGAATAAACTAAAATTGAAATGTTTTTTTGATATAGTTTACTAAGTATAAAATAAAATGAGGTGTAGAAATGGAACAAAAAGATAAAAAGATAATATTTAGTGGAATACAACCATCAGGCTCTTTAATGTTAGGAAATTATTTAGGAGCAATAAAAAATTGGGTTGACTTACAAGATAACTATAATTGTTTATATTGTATAGTTGACTTACATGCTATAACAGTAAGACAAGAACCAGCAGCACTTAGAAAAGCTACTAGAGATGTATTAATACAATATATAGCAGCAGGTCTTGACCCTGAAAAAAATATAATTTATATTCAATCTCATGTACCACAACATGCAGAATTAAGCTGGATATTAAATTGTTTTACTTATATGGGTGAGCTTAATCGTATGACACAATTTAAAGAAAAATCGGCAAGACATGCTGAAAATATAAATGCAGGTTTATTTACATATCCTGTACTTATGGCAGCAGATATTTTATTATATCAAACAAATTTAGTACCTATTGGAGAAGACCAAAAGCAACATCTTGAAATAGCAAGAGATATAGCTATGAGAATGAACAGTATATATGACGGATTATTTAATATACCAGAACCTTATATACCAAAGTCAGGTAAGAGAATAATGTCTTTACAAGAACCTGACAAAAAAATGTCTAAGTCAGATGAAAATAAAAATAATGTTATATTTTTATCAGATGAACCAAATATAATAATAAATAAATTCAAACGTGCTGTTACTGATTCAGAAAATGAAATAAGATATTCTAAGGATAAACCTGGAATAAGTAACCTTATTGATATATATTCTTGTGTAACGGATAAAACTATAGAACAAATTGAAAAAGAATTTGTTGGAATAGGTTATGGAGATTTTAAATTAGCAGTGGCTGAGGGTGTAATTAATAAATTAAATCCTATTAAAGAAAGATTTAAAGAGCTTTCAAATGAAAAAGATTATATAGACAATATTATAAAGGTTAATGCTGAAAAAGCAAATTATATTGCTTCAAAAACTTTAAGAAAAGTTCATAAAAAAATTGGATTTGTAGGACGTATATAAAAGTTCATCAAATTATAATTTTAATAGTGTTAAGTGTAAGGGACAGTAAGAATACTGTCCCTTATATTAATTTAAAATTTTATTTTCACCTAATATTTTAATATATTTTTTTGCTTCTTCTGCTCTTTTTGATGCCAATTCTAAGGTTTCAGCTGTAACCGTTAAATGTCCCATTTTTCTTTTTGGTACGCAAAATTCTTTACCATATATATGAAGTTTAACTCCGGGTATAGCTAAAGCCTCTTTTTCTCCTTTAACTACAACTTTTCCATTATAACTTTCTTCACCAAGCAAATTAATCATAACTGAAGGTTGCAATAATGAAGTATCACCTAAAGGTAATCCTGTTATTGCTCGTATATGTTGTTCAAATTGAGAAGTTTTACAACCTTCTATAGTGTAATGTCCTGAATTATGAACCCTTGGTGCAATCTCATTTATAAGTACTTCTCCTGATTTAGTTATAAACATTTCAATACAAAACATACCAACGCCTTTAAATACATCAAGTACAGATTTAGCAAGAGCCATTGCATTATTAGTTATTTTACTATCAATATTAGCAGGAACTTTTGTTTCAAAAAGTATATTATCATAATGAATATTTTCGCCAACAGGATAAACTACTATATTACCTTCTATATCCCTACATGCCAATATAGAAGTTTCCATTGTAAAATTAACAAATTGCTCAACCATAAGAGGTAATTTACCATTACCTAAAGTATTAAAAGCTATTTCTATATCAGAACTATTTTTTATTAAAAAGTTACCTTTGCCATCATATCCACCAGTACAGGTTTTTAATATTATAGGATAGCCAAATATATTACCTGCATTATTTATATCTTCTATATTTTTTACTTCTATAAAATCAGGTATAGGGATATTATTTTGTTTTAAAATAGTTTTTTGAGTATATTTATTTTGTATAATTTCAAGACTTTTTGCAGTAGGATATACTTTATAACCATTAGCTTCAATTTTTTTGAGAGCAGAAACTCCTATATGTTCAAATTCATATGTAATAACATCTGATTTTGAAGCAAGTTCTTCTATAGCTTTTTCATCATCAAAATTAGCTACAATATGTTCATTAACTAAAGTGTGGGCGGGACAATTTAAAACAGGGTCTAAAATTGTAATATAGAAGCCCATTTTTTTAGCTTCTAATATCATCATCTTACCTAATTGACCACCGCCAATAATGCCTATTTTTTTATTTAACATATAATTTTCTCCTATTTTAATTTTCTTTCATATTTTACAAAGGAATATATTCTATTTATAGTTGGTAACGCGAAGAAATAGGTTGGTGCTATTATAGAAACAGATACATTATCATTATAACTCCATAAGCATAGTAAAAGTAGTAGTGCTAATATAGCTTTAACTGTTCCTAAAACGCTATTAACCCGCGGAACAGGAATTGACATTTTTAAATCAGCATTATAACAATCTAAATGGTAGCAATCTAAATGGTAGCAATGCAATTTTAATGATGGGAATGGTGATGTAACAACTAAATCTTTTTTAGAATCTATTTCTTGATGACATTTTTCACATATACACATAGTAATACATCCTTTCATAAAATATTTAGAATATTTCCTATTGAATGAAACGCCCTGTTGAAGGAATTTTTGAACTTCTAAATGCTTCTTCTGTGTTTTCATTAGGTTGATAAATATTAGTTACAATACTATTCTTTTTTAAAGCCATTACTTGAACACCTATAGAATTTTTAGTTAGTTTAGGAAGTATAAGCGAAGTATTAAATAACATTTTTTTATCATTATCTCTTATTATAACTAAATCAACATCTTCTAATATATGTTGTATAAATATAAGTTTTTCTTTATCGGAATAAGCATTAATTAATTTTTTACGATTTACTTTGGTTGCATAACTTTCTAAATTGATTTTAGCAACTTTACCTGTGTCAAATCCAAAAACCATATATCCTAAATAGTCAGTAGTAGCCGTCATATAAATTATTCTTTCATCTTCTTCTAAACCTAACATATTGGGCAGATATTCACCTATACTACTAGCTTTACAGTCGTTTAATTCATATGCTTTAACTTTATATACATTTGCTTTATTTGAAAATAAAAGTACATCTGCTTTGTTTGTTGTTTCAATTTCTTGATAAATATTATCATCATCTTTTAACTTTTGTTCAGAAGCAGAACGCAATGAAACAAGTGAGATTTTTTTGAAATAATTATGTTCTGTGAAAAATAGTTTTATACCATAATCTTCTATTAAATGCTCATCTGGTATTTCTGTTATTTCTTCTTCAGATATTATTTCTGTTTTGCGAGCTTTTCCATATGTTTTTGAAACTTCTTTAAGTTGTTTACATATATAAGCTTTAATTTTATTATCATCTTTTATATCTTCTTGTAAGTTTAAAACTTCTTCTTTTAAACTATCAAGTTCACTTGTGCGTTTTAAAATATATTCTTTATTCAAATTTCTAAGCTTTATCTCTGTTATAAATTCAGCTTGTAATTCATCTACTTTAAAACTTTCCATTATATTAGGTATAACATCTTTATCATGTTCTGTGTTTTGTATTATTTTTATAGCTTTATTTATGTTTAATGCTATTTTAGATAAACCTTCTAGTAGATGTATTTTTTCAGATTTCTTTTCTATATCAAATGCCATTTGGCGTTTTAAACAACCTAATCTAAATTTTATCCATTCATCAAGTATTTCTTTAACGCCCATAACTTTTGGCTTACCGTCAATTAGGATATTAAAATTACAACTAAAGCTATCTTGTAATGGAGTCATCGAAAATAATTTATGCATAAGTAAATCAACATTTGTGTTACGTTTAATATCTAATGTAATCTTTAGTCCATTTAAATCCGTTTCATCTCTTATATCGTTTATTTCTTTTATTTTACCTGACTTAACCAAGTTTGATATTTTATCTATTATCATTTCTATGGTTGTTGAATAAGGTATCTCTGTTATTTCAATACAATTATTTTTATTATCATATCTATATTTTGAACGTAATTTAAAACTACCTCTACCAGTATCGTATATTTGTTCTATTTCTTTCTTAATATAAATTAATTCAGAACCAGTTGGAAAGTCAGGAGCTTTTAAATATTTTTTTATATCATCATCAGGATTTTTTATATATGCTATTGTTGCTTCGCAAATTTCTTTTAAATTAAAACTACATATAGAACTTGCCATACCAACAGCAATACCTTGATTAGGATTAACTAATATGTTTGGAAATGTTGTAGGTAAAAATAAAGGCTCTTTCATTTCACCATCATAATTATCTACAAATGCTACTGTGTTTTTATCTATGTCTTTAAAAATTTCATTACATATATCATCAAGTTTTACTTCTGTATATCGAGGTGCAGCATATGCCATATCTCTTGAATATTGTTTACCAAAGTTACCTTTTGAGTTTATAAAAGGATGTAATAATGCTTCGTTACCTCTTGTAAGTCTTACCATTGTTTCATATATTGCAGAATCACCATGTGGGTTAAGTTTCATAGTCTGACCAACTACATTAGAAGATTTAGTTCTTGCTCCTGTAAGTAAATTCATTTTATACATAGTGTATAAAAGTTTTCTATGAGAAGGTTTAAAGCCGTCTATTTCTGGTATAGCCCTTGATACAATAACACTCATTGCATAAGGCATATAATTTAATTCAAGTGTAGTTGTTATCTTCTGTTCATATATTTTTTGTTGAGTAACCATAAAATTTTTCCTTTCTTAAGCATTTAGACTTATAATCTTTTAAGATTAAAAATACTAAATTTATTTTATTATATAAAAACTAATAAGTCAATTTATTATAATATTTTAACCTCAAAAATAATAATTCAGATTATTAAATTAAAAAAAATGTTGGTTCGCACTTAAAATTAAGTGCGAACCAACATTTTTCTTAATAATTATATTTAATTAATTTTAATGACTATAATTATTTTATAAATACTGCTGAAAAATAAAAAATAAAATTTTATATAAACTACTTATCTTTTTGACGATAACCTTTACTATATTAGTGTAAATAAAAATTTTCTAAAGCAATATTAAATGTTTATTTTGGAGGAGATTTCATGAATGAAACAATAAAACAAAAACTTGAAGTATTATCAAATGAATATATAGAGGCATTTTTAGTCTTTGCTGTAAAAAGAACAAACAACTTAAATGAAGCAGAAGAACTTTCACAAGAAATTACTTTTGAATGTGTTAAGGCTATTCACAATAAAACTAACATTCAAAATTTTAATGCTTATTTATGGTCAATTGCTCACAATACATATAAAAGATGGCTTTATTCAAAGAAAAATAATATTATTGTTCCCTTATTTATTTACTTCTAAAATAGTACCAATTATCTTTAAGTTTAAAAAGTTTAAAAGACATATTTTCATCTTTTCGTAACATATACTTAGGTTTTTTACCATTTATTATATATGCATATCTATACCAATTACCATCCAATGCGAAATTTATTCTTTCTCCATCATAATAAATATCAGTTAAAGAAGAATGATGATTTGCCTCATAAATAGCACGACTTAATCTTATATATGTATTTGATTCATCATCATTAGGATTTATTTGCTCTTTTCCATTTTTAAAAATTTCAATTCTATCACTATAAATACTAATAGTAGCATCTGGATATTTTTTTGATATTTCAAGTAATTTGTCTTTTATTATTTCAAAATCAGCTTCTCTTTCTTCAAAGACTTTAATATAATCTTTGTCTCTAGTTGCTTCAATAGAATAACCAAATAACAAAAGTGGTATAAATTTTATAATAAAACCTAGTATAATTATAAATAAAAATACATTTATACAATGAAAAAACAAGATTTTAAATTTATTCCCAATCATATAAATTCCCCTTTTTGATTTAAGAAAAATATAATTAAAATCACCAGCTTGGCTGGTGATTTCTTATTTTACAACTATATTAACTATTTTTTGTGGTACATATATTTCTTTTACTATCTGTACATTTTCAAGTCTATCAGCAATTATATTTTTAGATTTTGCTAATACTTCTTCTTTAGGCATATCAATTGGTATTGAAAAATTTGCTCTAACTTTACCATTTACTTGTATAGCTATTTCCACACTATCTTCTTTCATTTTATCTTTATCATATTTAGGCCAACTTTGTTTAAATACTGTTTCATTATGACCAATCATTTGCCATAATTCTTCTGCAACATGTGGAGTAAATGGAGCAAGAAGTTTTATTAATGTTTCTAAAGTATCTTTATCAATTCCATGTTCATTTTTAACTATATCAGCTAACTTATTTGTATATTCCATAAAACCACTTACTACAGTATTCATACTAAAATTGTTAAGACGAGTTGTTATTTCATATACCATTTTATGACGGATTCTTTCTAAATCTTTTGTAACAGGAATTATTTTATTACTATTTTCGGTTACAAGTTTCCATACTTTTTTAATATAACGGTATACACCATCAATACCACTGTCATCCCATTCACAATCTAATTCAGGAGGACCTACAAAAAGTTCATACATACGCAAAGAGTCACAACCATATTTTTCAACTAATTCATCAGGGGATACAAAATGCCCTTCTGATTTACTCATTTTTTTACCATTTTTATTTATCATACCTTGATTAAATAATTTTTTAAATGGTTCATCAAATGTTACAACTCCAATATCCTTTAAGAATTTTGTATAAAATCTTGCATAAAGTAAATGTAAAACAGCATGTTCAATTCCACCAACATATAAATCTACTGGTAACCATTTATCTGCTTTTTCTTTGCTTACTAATTCATTATTATTTTTATTATCAACATAACGTAAAAAATACCAGGATGAGCCTGCCCATTGGGGCATTGTATTTGTTTCTCTTTTAGCAGCTCCACCACATTCAGGGCATGTAGTATTTACCCATTCATCTATAGCAGCTAAAGGAGATTCACCTGTTCCAGTTGGTTGATATGATTCTACGTTTGGAAGTGTTATTGGTAATTGGTCTTCTGGTACTGGTACTACACCACAAGTAGGGCAATGTATAATAGGTATAGGTTCACCCCAATAACGTTGTCTTGAGAATACCCAATCTCTTAATTTATAATTTACTGTTTTATTACCTATTCCTTTTTCTTGTAAATAATTAGCTATTACTTCTTTTGCTTCAGATGATTTAATTCCATTAAAATCACCAGAATTAATCATAACTCCTTCTTCTGTGTATGCTTCTTCTAATTCTTTTAATTCTTCACCTTGTTTTATAATAACTTGAATTATAGGAATATTAAATTTTCTAGCAAATTCAAAATCTCTATCATCATGTGCAGGAACACACATAATAGCTCCTGTACCATAGTCAGCTAAAACATAATCTGATACCCATATAGGTACTTTTTGACCATTCAAAGGATTTATACCATAACTACCAGTAAACACACCGGTTTTTTCTTTATCAGCCATACGGTCTACAGAAGATTTTGTTGAAGCTAAAAATACATATTTATTCATTTCTTCTTTGTATTCATCAGTTGTTATTTCTTCTACTATTTTATGTTCTGGTGAAAGAACCATAAATGTAGCACCATAAAGTGTATCAGGTCTTGTAGTAAATACTTTTATTTGTTTATCTGTATTATCAACCTTAAAATCTATTTCTGCACCGTAACTTTTGCCAATCCAATCTGCTTGCATTTTTTTAACTTTTTCTGGCCAATCTAATTTATCCAAATCAGAAAGAAGTCTTTCTGCGTATTTTGTTATTTTCAACATCCATTGACGTAAATTCTTTTTAGTAACTGTAGCTCCACAACGTTCACAAACACCATTTGTTGCTTCTTCATTTGCAAGACCTGTTTTACATTCAGGACACCAGTTTATAGGCATTTGTTTTTCATATGCTAAACCTGCTTTAAACATTTTTACAAATATCCATTGAGTCCATTTATAAAAATTAGGGTCAGTTGTGTTTACTTCTTTATCCCAATCATATATGGCACTTATTTCATGTAATTGTCTTTTAAAGTTTGCTATATTTTTAGCTGTTCCAACTTCAGGATGAATACCTTTTTTTATAGCATCATTTTCAGCAGGTAAACCAAATGCATCCCAACCCATTGGATGAAGCAATTCATATCCTTGTAATATCTTATAACGACTCCAAACATCACTAAGTACATAACCTCTCCAATGCCCTACATGAAGTCCATTACCTGATGGGTAAGGAAACATATCCAAACAATAATATTTTTGCTTATTTTCATCGGGTTTATTTATAGGTTCATTATCCCATATTTGACGCCATTTTTTTTCAATAGCGTTAAAATTATAATCCATAAAAATTCTCCTTTTCTAATTATCCATAAAAGTAAATTAAACTTAGTAAAAACTTTTGTTTAGTATAATTTACCTAACATTTTTTAATAGTATAACACACTTTTTATTAAAATCAATATATTTTAAATTTAAAAATTTAGTGTGGTTATGATTTAATATAAAAAATAAAAGAATTAACAAAAAGAATATAATTTTATTTTTAGTGTGGTTAAATTTCCTTGACACTTTTAAAAAAGTGTCAAAGGAAATTTAAGGCCTACAAAACAAGCTTAAATCCAGTAAATTCAATAATAATTATAGCAAATATGCTTAAATTTTAGTCACACTTTATTAAAAGTGTCAAGGAAAATTGAAAAATGATTAAAACAATTAGCAGTATATAAATTATATTTTAATAAACGCCTTCAATTTTTTGTTTAGTTCAAATTAAGAAATAGTTATATTTACAAAATTTTATTATTTAATTTTAGTCAAAATTTTTTAATCAATTACACAATTTAGGGTTGTATACAGTATAATTTTTGTTTATAATAAATAAGTAAATACTATAAGTTTGAGAGGAGTAAGTTAAATGTCATTTTTAGAATTAATTAAAACTAGAGCAAAATCAAATAAGAAAACTATTGTTTTACCAGAGTCAAACGATATAAGAACATTAAAAGCAGCAGAAGTTGTATTGTCGGAAGATATTGCTAACATTATATTAATAGGTGATGAAACTGAAATAAATAAATTAGGTGAAGGTTTAAATTTATCAAAAGCTACTATTGTTAACCCAAATACATATGAAAGTAAAGATGAATTTGTTGAAAAACTTGTTGAATTAAGAAAAGATAAAGGCGTAGATACTGAAAAAGCAAAAAAACTTTTAGAGAACCCATTATATTTTGCTGTTATGATGGTAAAAATGAATAAAGCAGATGGATGTGTAGCAGGAGCTATTAATGCTACAGCAGATGTACTTCGTCCATCATTACAAATATTAAAAACAGCACCTAAAACAAAATTAGTTTCTTCATTCTTTATAATGGTAGTTCCTGATTGCGAATATGGTGAAAATGGAATATTTGTATTTAGTGATTGTGGACTTTGTCAAAATCCTAATGCTGAAGAATTAGCTGCCATAGCACAAAGTTCAGCCAAATCATTTGAAACATTAGTTCAAAAAGAAGCTATAGTTGCAATGCTTTCACATTCAACAAAAGGAAGTGCAACTCATCCTGATGTAGATAAAGTTGTAGAAGCTACAAAAATAGCAAAAGAACAATCCCCTGAATTAAAAATAGATGGTGAATTCCAATTGGATGCTGCCATAGTTCCAAGCATAGGAAAATCAAAAGCACCAAATAGCGAAATAGCAGGAAAAGCAAATGTACTTGTATTCCCTGACCTTGATGCTGGAAATATTGGTTACAAACTTGTACAACGTTTAGCTAAAGCTGAAGCTTATGGACCAGTTTCACAAGGTATAGCTAAGCCAGTTAATGACTTATCAAGAGGTTGCTCAGCAGAAGATATAGTTGGAGTTATTGCAATAACAGCAGTTCAAGCTCAAGCACAATGAATTTAGATTGTTAAAATTTAATTAACATTCTAAAATTAATATAGAAGGAGAAGATTTATGAAAATACTTGTAATTAATTGTGGTAGTTCTTCATTAAAATATCAATTTATAGATATGGAAAATGAATTTGTTTTAGCAAAAGGTTTATGCGAAAGAATAGGAATTGAAGGTTCAAACCTTAAACATACAAAAGCAGGTTGCGAATCTGTTGTTTTTACAAATGATATGAAAGACCATACAGATGCTGTTCAAATGGTTATAGATGCTCTTTTAAGTAAAGATGAAAATATTGGAGTAATTAAAAATGTTGATGAAATATCAGCTGTTGGACATCGTGTAGTACATGGTGGTGAGTTATTTAGTAAATCCGTAATAATCACTGATGAAGTAAAAAAAGCTATTGAGGCATGTAACGAATTAGCTCCATTACATAACCCTCCAAACTTAATTGGCATTAATGCTTGTGAAAAACTTATGCCTAATACAAAACAAGTTGCAGTGTTTGACACAGCATTTCATCAAACAATGGAAGAAAATGCATACCTTTATGCCATACCTTATAAATACTATGAAAAGTATAAAGTTCGTAGATATGGTTTCCATGGTACATCACATAAATTTGTTTCACAACAAGCTAGTGAGCTAATGGGAAAATCTATTGAAGAATTAAAAATCATTACTTGTCATTTAGGAAATGGTGCTAGTGTAGCTGCTATAAAAAATGGTAGGGTTGTTGATACAAGTATGGGTTTCACACCTCTTGAAGGTTTAGTTATGGGAACAAGATGTGGAGATATTGACCCTGCTGTTTTAACTTTCCTTATGAACAAAGAAGGTCTTGATTCAAAAGGTATTGATAATTTACTTAATAAACAATCTGGTGTTTTTGGTGTATCTGGGGTTTCAAGTGACTTTAGAGATATAGAAAAAGCTGCTAAAGAAGGTAATAAGCAAGCTAAAGCTGCTTTAGATGTATTTTATTATCGTGTAGCAAAATATATTGGTGCATATACTGCTGCTATGAATGGAGTAGATGCAGTAGTATTTACAGCAGGATTAGGAGAAAATAGTGCAGATGCACGTTCTAATATTTGTAAATATATTGAATTCTTAGGCATTACTATAGATGCAAATGCTAATAGTAAACGTGGAGAAGCGATTTGTATTTGTACAGAAGATTCAAAAGTAAAAGTATTTGCTATTCCTACTAATGAAGAATTAGTTATAGCAAGAGATACAAAACAACTTATTTAGTAAATATCTTAAAACAAAAACTTACTATAAATTTAAAGCGTAAAATTAATATATTATATTAGTTTTACGCTTTAAATAATATGAAAGGATTATAACAATGAAAATAATATGTAATAAAGAAATATTAATTAGTAGTATTAATAAAGTTTCAAAAGCAGTATCATCTAAAAACACAAAACCTATACTTGATTGTATTTTATTAAAAGCCAGTATAGATGAATTTAAAATTATAGCTAACAATCTTGAACTTGGTATAGAAACTAGAGTAACAAATTCTGTTATAGTTGAAGTTGGTTCAATTGCTCTTGAAGCTAAAACATTTTCAGAAATTATAAAACATTTACCTAATGAAGATATAGAAATATCAACAGATGAAAACAATTCAACTATAATAAAATGTGTTAAATCAGAATATAAAATATCAGGACTAGCAGGAGATGAATTTCCTGATTTACCAGAAATCCAAAAAGATTTTGGTTATAAAATGAAACAATCTAAATTAAAAGATATGATTAAACAAACTATATTTAGTGTATCAACTGATGAATCAAAACCAACTCTAACAGGGGAACTTGTAGAAATAACAAATAATTCATTTAATTTAGTATCTGTTGATGGTTTTAGAATATCATTTAGAACTTTAAAATTAGAAAATGAATATATCGATATTCAAGCTATAATACCGGGAAGTAGTTTAAATGAAATATCTAAAGTGTTGTTATCAAATAGTACTGATATAACTTTATATTTTACAGATAAACATGTGTTGTTTGATTTAGGAGATACTACTATTGTTTCACGTACAATAGAAGGTGAATTTTTAAAATATGCAACTGTATTTTTAGCTGAAGCTAAAACAATAATAAATAAAAATAGAAAAGAGATTATAACTTGTATAGAAAGAGCTTCTATTTTATCGAGAGATAGTAAAAAGAATCCTATAAAATTAGAAATAAAAAAAGATAAATTAATTATAACTTCTAATTCTGAATTAGGAACAGCATATGAGGAATTAGATATTAATTTAGAAGGTGAAGAATTAATCATAGCTTTTAATCCTAAATATCTTTTAGACGCATTAAAAGCTATAGAAGATGAAAATATACAAATATGCTTTACATCTAATTTAAGTCCTTGTATAATAAAATCTGATGAAAACGATGAATATAAATATTTAATTTTACCTGTTAAAATAAATGGCTAATAAAAAAATGTAAAGAGCAATAAAAACTGCTCTTTACATTTTACAAACTAGCTTTTACAGAAAATATTGAAATAAATTTGACACATACATATATAATACAAACAATAGATAAATAAAATAAGATTTTATTTGTTAATCCATTTGAAGTACATAACTTAAAACTAAATCCTTTTTTGTTTGGATAAAAAAGTTGAATCTTTTTTTTGTTAAATAAATCTATAAAAATATGAGATATAATAGCAATCAAAAAATAATTACTGATTTTATCAAATAAAATGAAAACAGGTACATAAAAAGAAATCACTCCAACAATACTATGAGAAAAGGTTCTATGATTAGTTATTTTGGTAAACATTATAAGAACGCTAAATAATGAAATAGCAACTATTATCCTCATAATAAATATATCATTTAAAACTCTTTCATAAATACCAAATTCAAATATGTAATCTAATATGAGAGAAGTTATACTAAAAAATCCTATAAACCATCCAAGTTTGTTTATAGTTTTATTAGCTTTACTTTTACGTGTATCTATATCACTTACTAAACTTCCAACAACAGCAAGTGAAGTTCCTAAAAATAATTCTTTTATATTGGAATTAGGTTGTAATATTATTAATGAAGATGCTATTCCAACAGCTATATGTGTGTTACCTTCCATAAAGTATCTCCTTACAGTCAATTATATATATAGTATAAATATAAATTTTAAAATGTCAACTATTATCAATATTTTTATAATTAACACTAAATTAGCAAAAAATTTTTTAATTAAAATGTACTTTATGGAACAAAATAAGTATATCATCGTCTAAATATTTATAATAAAAAATTTTCGGGAGGATATAAATTATGAAAAAATTATTAACATTAGTTCTTGCTATGTTTATTGTTGTTTCTATAACAGGTTGTTTTAAAAAGCCTGAAAAAATAAATGATATAAAAACTCAAGATTTAGCAGATATAATATTAAACACAGAAGAATTACAATATGGAATGTTATTTCCTGCTAATGAAGAATTTTTAACAGAAAGTACAGGCTTAGATTTTAACAAAATAGAAGATTATACTTTGCTTGAACCTATGATGATACAATCAAACACAGTATTTATTGCAAAAGTTAAAGAAAATGCAGATATAGAATCAGTTACAGAAGCATTCCAAAAACGATTAGAATATGTACAACAAAGTTTTGAACAATATTTACCAGAACCTTACGAACTTGCGATGAATGGTAAAATCGTAACAAAAGGTAAATATGTAATGCTTGCTATATGTGATAATGTTGATAAAGCAGTTGAAATATTTAATACTGAATTAACTAAATAAATTTTATTCTCTAAAGTTTTTACTTTAGAGTTTTTTTATAAAGAAAAGAGAATAGATAATCTATTCTCTTTTCTTTATTAAGAGGAAAATAATTTTGATATTTCTTCATCTATAATTTTTTTATCTATTCGTTCAAATAATATTTCACAATGTTTAATAGTATATCCACTCTTAATAAATTGAGGTTTCCATTTAGGTTCAATATTAATCCAATTAAAAATTTTAATTGATGAAAAAGGTAAAAAAGGATATAATAATACAGCAAGATTTGAAATAATTTGAACACAATTAAAAATTGTATTTTCACAAATAGAAATATTATTATTTCTTGTATCCCATGGCTTTTCAAAATCAAAATATTTATTAGCATATCTAACCAATTCAAAGATTTCATTAATTCCATCTTTAAAATTACCTTGTTCAATTTTATTACCAACATTCAAATATAAATTTTCTATTTGTTCTTTAATTTCTAAATTTAATTCTCCATTTGGTACAATACTATTAAAATATTTATTAATAAAAACAAAAGTACGATTTATAAAGTTACCATAACCACCAAGTAATTCACCATTATAGGTATTAATATATTCGCGAAAAGAAAAATCACTATCTCTTTTTTCTGGTCCCTTTGCAATAAGGAAATAACGTAATGAATCAGGATTATATTTATTAACAATATCTTTAACCCAAATAGCATAATTTTCACTTGTTGAAATTTTCTTTCCTTCAAGGGTTAAATACTCACTTGAAATTATTTTATCTGGTAAATGCCAATCACCTCCATTAGCAAGTAACAAAGAAGGTAAAATTATAGTATGAAATGGAATATTGTCTTTACCATGTACATAATAGTGTAAAGAATTTTCACCCCATAATTTATAAAAATCTTCACCACGTCTATCAGCAACAACTTTACTTGCAGATAAATAACCCAAAACATTTTCAGCCCAAATATAAATTTTTTTATCTTCATATTTATTTTTTGGAACGTCAATACCCCAATCAAGATTACGAGTAACAGCTCTGTTACGTAATCCTTCATTAATATATCTATTTGAAAAATTAATTGCATTTTTACGCCAATTAGTATGAGAATTAATAAAATTTTTCAACTCATTTTCAAGTTGTGAAATGGCAATAAATAAATGTTTTGTGTTTTTGAATATAGGAGTTTTATTACAGATAGAACATTTTGGTTCTAATAAAATTTCAGGCTCTAATACACTACCACAAATATCACATTGATCACCTCTTGTTTTTTCTCCACAAATAGGGCATTTACCAATTACAAATCTATCAGCTAAAAAAGTATTACAGCTTTCACAATATGCTTGTGAAGTATTATCTTCATAAATATATTTACTCTCATACATTTTTTTGTGAAATTCTACAACAAATGATTTATGTTCATCAGAAGATGTTTTTCCATAAAAATCATAACTAAAACCAAGTTTATTAAAACATTCGCAAAATTCATTATGATAATAGTCACTTATATCCTGTGGTGTTTTATTTTCTTGTTTAGCACGAATAGCAACTGGTGTGCCATGACAATCACTACCTGAAACAAAATAAACATCATCACCTTTTGCTCTATGATAACGTGCAAGAACATCAGATGGTAATAATGCTGCTATATGACCTATATGCAATGAACCATTGGCATATGGCCATGCACTTCCAATTAAAACTTTCATAAATAAACCTCATTTCTTTTTTGAATTTGATGAAACTAAAAAAGCCCTCCTCCCGAAAATTAAATTTTCAAGGACGAGAGCATAAAGGCTTCGTGTTACCACCTCAAATTCACTTGTATTTCACAATACAAGCCTTATCTACTACGGACAAGAAATGATTTGTCGATAGTATATTACTATAACGGGTACACCCGTTGCAGCCTAAATATAAATAATATATTTCGATGCACAGCTCCAAGACCATATTCATTAAATTTAACTTTACCCATTCTCAGCTACTGGGTTCTCTGTGAAAGTACCATTTAATTACTCTTCTTTTCAAAGCCTTTAATTATTAATTTAATAATAATATAACATAAAAGCTAAAAAAAATCAATTGGTTTTTAGTTATAGCTAATATATTTAATTAAGTCCGTGTTACCAAAGATACAATAAAAAACTTACATACTTTTTATAGTAAATAAAAACTCTTGTGGATTTATTAAAATGGGGTTATTTAAAAAATAAAAAATTTACAAACATATGTTTTATATTTAAAAAATATATGATATAATAAGAGATAAACTTTAATTATTCGGAGGAAATATAATGGATAAAATAATTATAAAAGGTGCAAGAGTAAATAATTTAAAAAATATAAGTTTAGAGATACCAAGAGATAAACTTGTAGTTTTAACTGGTGTAAGTGGTTCAGGTAAATCTTCTCTTGCATTTGAAACGATTTATGCAGAAGGACAAAGACGTTATGTAGAATCCTTATCTTCTTATGCACGTCAGTTTTTAGGGCAGATGGAAAAACCCGATGTAGATTCAATAGAAGGTTTATCACCTGCTATTTCAATTGACCAAAAAACTACAAGTCATAATCCACGTTCAACAGTTGGTACAGTAACTGAAATATATGATTATTTAAGATTATTATATGCAAGAGTAGGAATACCTCACTGTCCTAGTTGTGGTAAAGAAATAAAAAAACAAAGTGTAGACCAAATTGTAGACCAAATAATGCAATTAGAAGATAAAACAAAAATTCAAATATTAGCCCCTGTTGTAAGAGGAAGAAAAGGAACACATACTAAACTTTTGGAAGATGCAAAAAAAACAGGTTATGTACGTGTCCGTGTAGATGGTAATATATATGAATTTTCAGAAGAAATAATTTTAGATAAAAATAAAAAACACAATATAGAGTTGGTTATAGATAGATTAATTATTAAGGAAGGAATAGAAAAACGTTTAGCAGAATCTATAGAAACAGCATCTCACCTTTCATCTGGTCTGATATTAGTTTTAGTTAATGAAGATGAGTTAATATTTAGTCAAAATTTTTCATGCCCTGATTGTGGCATAAGTTTTGAAGAAATAGAACCAAGAAATTTTTCATTTAATAATCCTTTTGGTGCGTGTCCTGAATGTACAGGCTTAGGTATCCAAATGAAGTTTGACCCTGACTTAATAATACCTAATAAAACATTAAGTATACAACAAGGAGCAATAATAGCTATTGGTTGGAGTTCAGCAGGAAAAGAAGAAAGTATGACAAATAGAGTATTTGAAGCTTTAGCTAAAAAATATAACTTTGATTTAGCTACTCCATTTGAACAATTAACTAAAGAAGTACAAGATATTATATTTTATGGTAATGGTAATGATAAATTAGAGATTAGTTATACTAATGCAAATGGAAGTGGACAATATTCTTATAATTTCGACGGAATAATACCAGTATTACAAAAAAGATATAAAGAAACAACTTCTGATTTTATGAAACAAGAGTATGAAGATTTTATGACATATACGCCATGTCCTTCTTGTAAAGGAGCAAGACTTAAACCCGAAGCATTAGCTGTTAAAATAGGAGATAAAAATATTAACGATATAACTAAACTACCAATACTAAAAGTAAAAGAATTTTTCTCAAATGTTAGTTTAACAGAAATGCAACATAAAATAGGTGACCAAATACTTAGAGAAATAAATGCAAGAATTAATTTCCTTGTAGATGTAGGCTTAGATTATTTAACATTAAGTAGAGCAGCTGGAACATTATCAGGAGGAGAAGCTCAAAGAATTCGTTTAGCAACTCAAATTGGGTCTGGATTAGTTGGTGTTATATATATATTAGATGAACCAAGTATAGGTTTACATCAAAGAGATAATTCAAAACTTATAAAAACATTAAAAAGGTTAAAAAATTTAGGAAATACATTATTAGTTGTAGAGCATGATGAAGAAACAATGATGGAATCAGATTATATAGTTGATATAGGTATAGGAGCTGGTTCTAATGGTGGAGAAGTAATATTCACAGGAACACCACAAGAAATACTAAATTGTGAACATTCAGAAACAGGCTTATATTTAAGTGGACGAAAAAAAATAGAAGTGCCATCTATACGCCGAACACCATCTGAAAACAAATTAATTATAAAAGGTGCAAAAGAAAATAATTTAAAAAATGTCGATGTAGAAATACCTTTAGGTATATTAACATGTATAACAGGGGTGTCTGGTTCTGGTAAAAGTTCATTAATAAATGAAATATTATATAAACGACTAGCAAGAGATTTAAACAGAGCAAAATTAAGAAGTGGTTTACATGATGAAATGTTAGGTCTTTCTCATTTAGATAAAGTAATAGATATCGACCAAAGTCCAATAGGAAGAACTCCACGTTCAAATCCTGCAACATACACAGGACTATTTGATTTAATACGTGATTTATTTGCTCAAACAAATGAAGCTAAAATAAGAGGTTATCAAAAAGGTCGTTTTAGTTTTAATGTAAAGGGTGGACGTTGTGAAGCTTGCTCAGGTGATGGAATTATAAAAATAGAAATGCACTTTTTACCTGATATTTATGTACCTTGTGAAATTTGTGGTGGAAAAAGATATAATAGAGAAACATTAGAAGTAAAATACAAAGGAAAAAGCATAGCTGATATTCTTGATATGACAGTAGAAGAAGCATTACCTTTCTTTGAAAACATACCAAAAATAAATAATAAAATAAAAACATTATATGATGTAGGTTTATCCTATATAAAATTAGGACAATCATCAACTACATTATCAGGCGGAGAAGCTCAAAGAGTTAAGCTTGCTACTGAATTAAGTAAAAGAAGTACAGGTAAAACAATGTATATACTTGATGAACCAACAACAGGATTACACACATCAGATGTTCATAAGTTAGCAGGAATATTACAAAGATTAGTAGAGGGTGGAAACTCTGTTGTAGTTATAGAACATAATCTCGATATTATAAAAACTGCTGATTACATTATAGATTTAGGTCCAGAAGGAGGAGATAGAGGAGGTGAAATTATAGCAACAGGTACACCTGAAGAAGTTTGTCAAAATCCTAAATCATATACAGGGCAGTATTTAAAGAAAATGTTATAATTAAAATATAAGTTTTAAATAATTAAAAATAGCAATAAAATATTATTTTTATTTTTTTAATTTAAAGTCGTGTCGCACTCATAAA
>CAZWZB010000014.1:0-2525 GCA_964638835.1 uncultured Eubacteriales bacterium
AGAAATAATACATCTAAAAGAGCCTATTACTATGCCGTTAACCAAATTAACAACAACACTTGATATACTTAATTTATAATATGCAATAATAATAAAATGTTGAATACATTATTCGATAAAATTTAAAAAATTTATTAACTATAAACTTAGTATAAATTTTTAAAGTAGTTAATATAAAAAAATGAAGGTGCTTACTATAGAATGATTCAAAAATACTTATAGCGAAATGTAGGGGGGACCTGAGGTCGCCCCTGTTTTTTTCGGACGTGCGTAGCACGCCCCTACAATTAATTATAAAAATATCATTCTTTAATTAACACTCTCAAAAAAATAAGGGTATTTATAATATCTTCTTATATATGAGATTTACATAATATAATATATCATATATGTAGCATTATTAACTTTAGAACCATTGATAAAGTTCTCATTGGTTAAGATACATAACTATACCAAATAATAATACAATAACATTTATTTGTTTAGTAGAATCTTGAAATCCAAATAAATAATGATTACCTAAATTAACTTAAATAGAACTATTTTTTTATTGACATTAAAATTTTTATTATTATTACTATATAAAAAATAACCATTAATATAGCCCAGCCTTCTCCTGTTTCAAATAACTCAGCTTTTCTCCTGTGATTTTCACGTATTTTATCATAATTAAAAATAATAAATGGAATTAACCATACAAGAATAAGAATAGCAAGAACCAAGATACCACATCCTTTTAAGTATAATTTAAAATATTAACTACTAATATATGCTTACTGATAATAATATTATAAAGTTAAATGTAATCAAAATAGGCTAAGTATTTCATAATACTTAGCCTATTTTATAATTAAATTTACAACCATATAGTAGATTGTTTGTTATGCTATATTTTAATATCCCATACCCATTCCACCAGGTGCACCAGCTGGCATTGGAGGTTCTGCTTCTTTAATATCAGTTACTACTGCTTCAGTTGTAAGGAATGTAGCTGCAACTGATGTTGCGTTTTGTAATGCACTTCTTGTTACTTTAGTTGGGTCAATAATTCCTGCTTCAACCATATTTACATATTGTTCTGTTAAAGCATCAAAACCATTTCCTTCAGCAGATTTTAAGATTTCATTTACTACTACAGAACCTTCAAGACCTGCATTATGAACTATTTGACGCATTGGAGCTTCAAGTGCTTTTAATATTACATTAGCTCCTGTTTTTTCATCTCCAGTTAAGTTTTGAGTTGCTGATTTAACATTTTTAATAGCATGGATATAAGCTGAACCACCACCACAGATAATTCCTTCTTCTACAGCAGCACGTGTAGCAGCTAAAGCATCTTCCATACGTAATTTCTTTTCTTTCATTTCTGTTTCAGTAGCAGCTCCTACTTTAATAACAGCAACTCCTCCTGCTAATTTAGCAAGTCTTTCTTGAAGTTTTTCTTTATCAAATTCAGAAGTAGTTTCTCCAATTTGAGTTCTAATTTGATTTATTCTTGAAGTGATATCGCCTTTATCTCCAGCACCATCAACTATTATTGTATTTTCTTTTTCAACTTTAACAGATTTTGCACGTCCAAGCATATCAATTGTTGCATCTTTTAATTCAAGACCAACTTCTTCTGCTATTACTGTACCACCTGTAAGTATTGCTATATCTTCAAGCATTGCTTTTCTTCTATCACCAAAACCTGGAGCTTTTACAGCAACACAAGTAAATGTTCCTCTTAATTTATTTACTACTAATGTAGCTAATGCTTCACCTTCAACATCTTCTGCTATTATTAAAAGTTTAGCTCCTGTTTGAACGATTTGTTCAAGTATTGGAAGTATATCTTGAATGTTTGTAATTTTTTTGTCTGTGATTAAGATATATGGGTTGTCAAGGTTAGCAACCATTTTATCCATATCAGTTGACATATATGCTGAAAGATATCCACGGTCAAATTGCATACCTTCTACTAATTCAAGTTCTGTATTCATTGTTTTTGATTCTTCAACAGTTATAACACCATCATTTGATACTTTTTCCATTGCATCAGCAACCATTTGACCAACTTCGTCGTCTCCTGCTGAAATAGCTGCTACTCTTGCAATTTGATTTTTACCATCAATTTTTTTACTCATAGCAAGTATAGAATCAACTGCTGCTTGAGTTGCTTTTTGCATACCTTTTCTTAATATAATTGGGTTTGCTCCAGCTGCAATATTTTTAAGTCCTTCATTAATCATAGCTTGTGCTAAAACTGCGGCAGTTGTTGTTCCATCTCCAGCAACATCGTTTGTTTTAGTTGAAACTTCTTTTACAAGTTGTGCTCCAACATTTTCAAATGGGTCTTCAAGTTCAATTTCTTTTGCAATAGTAACACCATCATTTGTTATAAGAGGTGTTCCATATTTTTTATCTAATACTACATTACGTCCTTTAGGTCCTAATGTAACTTTAACAACATCAACTAATTGATTAACTCCACTTTCAATTGCATTTCTTGCTTCTACACTAAATTTAATTTGTTTAGCCATTTT
>CAZWZB010000014.1:2625-85241 GCA_964638835.1 uncultured Eubacteriales bacterium
CACTTTCAATTGCATTTCTTGCTTCTACACTAAATTTAATTTGTTTAGCCATTTTATTACCTCCTGTATTTTAATTTAAATAAGTTTTTCAATGTTTTCTATTTTCATATTTATTTCTTCTAATTGTTTACATCTGATATTTATTTTTTTATTAATTGAGTTCTTTAATTGCAATTTTGTACCATCAATACTTGATGATTTTTCAATATGTGTACTTAGAGCTTCAATTAAATCTTCTAAAACACTTATTTTGTCATTATTAAGTTGATTTAGACGATTTAATGATTGAATTTTTTCATCGTTACATTTCATTTGTATATCTTTAATATCAGTACTATTTAATAAGATATTTATTTCTGTTTTTAATTCTTGGATTTTTTTTTCTAATTCTTCTTTAGTATTAATAATTTCCATATACACTATTAAAGGTCTGTCATCATCATTACTGTTATTATTAATAAAAAGACCCCCTTTTTATTATTCAACTATCGCTAGTATATCGTTTTGTTTTACTATGATAAATTCTTCTTTATCAATTTTAACTTCAGTTCCTGCATATTTTGAATAAATTACTTTATCACCAGGTTTAACTTGTATAACAACTTCTTTACCATCAACAATTCCGCCCGGTCCTACAGATACTACTTCTGCTTCTTGTGGTTTTTCTTTAGCTTGATTTGGTAATACAATACCTGATTTTGTTTTTTCTTCAGCTTCAAGCTGTCTAATAACTACTCTGTCTCCTAATGGTTTCAAATTCATGAAAATTTCCTCCTTAAAAATATTTTTTATTATTAAAATTTAAATATAAATTTTTGCTTGTTAGCACTCAATAGTAGTGAGTGCTAACTCTTGACTATTATATTATCTACATTGTTATATTAATGCAAGTGTTATATTTATTAAATAGCTAATATTACCTTTAATTATAACCAAATATCTTTCATTTACTCAAAATATCTCTATATTAAAAAATTATTTTATATAGTGAATTTAAAACTTCATTGACTATGTACTTAATAAAGTAAATTTTAAATTGTTTTGTAAAAAGTAAAAAAATAAAGCCATAGAGACTTTATTATAAAACTAATTCATAACAAAAGAAATTAATATCAAACATATGGACTTCACCACAACATGAAAATCCGTTTTTATTATATAATGCTAATGCTGATGGATTTGATTTGCTAACAAGCATACGAATACCATCAAATCCACGTTTTTTAACATCTATAAATATATATTTCAATATTAGTGTTCCAATTCCCTTACCTTGCATATCCAACCGTACTCCAATTCTTGCTAAATCACAAGGATTTTTAATATTTTCATTCCACTTTATATGATTTAATTCATCACATACGCCAGCGAATCCAACGGCAATTATATTATTACTATAATCACATAAACAATATAAAGAGTTATTTTCAATATCATCTTTTATATTATTTATGGTTGGATATTGAAGATTCCATGTGCAACCTTTTGTTCCAATAAGAGAATGATATAATTTTAATATATCTAACTTATCTGTAATTTCTGCTTTTCTAAAAATTAAATCTTTTTCCATTTATTAATTCCTCACTAAATATAAATAATCCATACACTAACAAATTGTTTAAGTAATCACAATAACATTATTGATTGCTAAAACAAAGTAAATTTATTATAGCTTTAAAAAAGATTGTTTGTAAATATATTTTCTCAAATTTATTTACTACTTTTAAGTGTTAATTAAATAATAATTTGTATTTTAGATTTAAAGTTGTGTCGCACTCATTAATAAGTGCGACACAACTTTGATTTCATTTTAAGAATTACTAAATAATAAATAATAATTATTTTAGTAAACACTCTTAAAATTTAATATAATTTAAATATTTTGGTGAAAACTATTTTATTAAAAATTTATTTTGTACTTCCCTTAGAGGTTATATCTGTGGTAATATATATAAGTTAAATTAAATTAATTTAAATTTTAAGGAGGAATAAAGATGGCAAAAGGTATGGGTGGAATGCCTGGAGGAATGAATATGAATAATTTAGTTAAGCAAGCTCAAAAGATGCAAAAGCAAATGGAAAAAATGCAAGAAGAGCTTGAAAGCAAAACTATAGAAACAACTGCTGGTGGAGGAGCTATAAAAATTACAATCTCAGGTAAAAAAGAAATAAAGGAAATAAAAATAAATCCTGATGTAGTAGACCCTGATGATATAGAAATGTTAGAAGATTTAATATTGACATCAGTAAATGAAGCTATTCGTCAAGCTGAAGAAATGTCTTCATCTGAAATGAACAAAATTACAGGTGGACTTAATGTACCTGGTGGATTATTTTAGAGGTGATAAATATGAACTACTATGGTAATCCAATTACGAAGCTTATAGAAGAACTTTCTCAATTACCAGGTATAGGAGGCAAGTCTGCACAAAGACTTGCCTTTCATATAATTAATATGTCTGAACAAAATGTTGAAAGTTTAGCTAATGCAATGATTGTAGCTAAAAAAAATATTAAATATTGTTTAAAATGCTATAATCTAACTGATACTGAAGTATGCTCTATATGTAGTAATCCTAAAAGAGAAGAAAATATTATCATGGTAGTAGAAGACCCAAGGGATATGGCAGCATATGAAAGAACAAAACAATTTAAAGGTTTATATCATGTATTACATGGTGCTATATCTCCAATGACAGGTGTTGGACCTAATGATATAAAAATAAAAGAACTTTTAAAACGTATTCAAGTTGGAAATATTAAAGAAATAATACTAGCAACAAACCCTAATATAGAAGGGGAAGCTACAGCTATGTATATTAGCAAGTTATTAAAGCCATTAGGTATAAAAACAACAAGAATAGCTAATGGTGTTCCTGTAGGTGGAGAATTAGAATATGTAGATGAAATTACTCTATCAAAAGCATTAGAAGGTAGACGAGAAATATAAATAGTGTAGTTAGTTAAAAGTTTAGTTTTTTAAGCAGGTTTAAAACCTGCTTTTAAATTATAAGGAGGGTTACATTTTGAAGGAGTTTTATATAAAATATAGAAGTTTTTTGATTAAATTATTAAAATACTTTATTATTTTATTAGTTTTCTATATATTTATAAAATATATTTTGCATTATGTAGCTCCTTTTGTATTAGCAATTATTTTCGCTTTAATTTTAGAACCTTTAGTTAAATTACTTAACAAGTATTTAAAATTATCCAGAGGACTTAGTAGTATTATAGTTATAATATCTGTTCTTACAATAATAGGTTATTTAGGTACATTACTTGTTTTAAAAATAACTAATGAAGTTAAAGCATTAAGCGAAAATATGCCAATATATCAAGAACAAATAATGCAAACTTACAACAATATAAAAATAAAAGCAGAACAATATTTATTTTTAGTTCCAGAAGAAATACAATTAGCGGTATCAAATGTATCAGAAGCATTAATAACAGCTTTTACATCTTTATTAAGTTCAGGTGTTAAAAATGTTTCTATAAATACAGTATCAAAAGTTCCAAATGCAATTATGTTTATTGTAGTAAATATTATAGCAACATTTTTTTGTTTAAAAGATAGATATGAAATAGAATCATTTGTTATAAAAAAATTGCCAGTCCCTATCATATCAGGCTTTAGACAAATAAAATTTCATGCTTTAGTAGCTCTTTCAGGATATTTTAAAGCACAATTAATACTAATGAGCTGTACAGGACTTATATGTATAACTGTACTCACAATTTTAGGTTCTCCATATTCTTTGCTTATAGGATTACTTATTAGTATTATAGATGCTCTACCTGTGTTTGGTAGTGGATTTATATTGTGGCCTTGGGCTGTTTGGAGTCTTATAGCAGGTGAGTATACTTTTGCAATAGGACTTATAATAAATTACCTTATAGTTATTTTATCAAGGCAAGTTTTAGAGCCTAAAGTTTTAGGGCAACAAATAGGTGTGCATCCATTAGCTACATTATTTTCAATGTATGTTGGAGTAAAAGTATTTGGAGTATTTGGATTTATATTAGGACCTATGATAGCTGTTTTAGTAAAAGCAATTTCTACCGTATAGATTTATTTATTAAAAAATAAGAACGATATTTAGTCGTTCTTATTTTTAAGTTGATAATCTTTATATATTTATTAAAAATTTTTCTTGTAATTTTTTTAGATTTGAGTATAATATAAAAGATAGTATAATTTGCATCTATAGCTCAGTAGGATAGAGCGACAGTTTCCTAAACTGCAGGTCGGAGGTTCGAATCCTCTTAGGTGCATTATTTTATCAATAATTAATTTATAACAACTCTTATAAATTTATTTTTACCTTGACTTATAACAAATGTATTTAAATTAGAAATATCAAATTTATCTGTTATAACTTTCCCATCTATTTTAATACCACCACCGCTAATAAGTCGACGTGCATCACTATTTGAAGTTGCAAATCCAATTGTTCTTATAATTTTAATAATATTTAGTTCATCATTATCTATATAAACTGTTTTAATATTTTCAGGTAATTTTCCCGAAGCAACTTTTTTATAACGATTTTCAGCATCAATAGCACTATCAATATTATGATATATTTTTACAATTTCTCTTGCATATAAAAAATGTGCTTCTCTTATATCTTTATTTGTGATATCTTCAAATATTTTTTCTGGTATATCCGTTGTAAGTCTAAAATAATCATACATAAGTTTGTCAGGAATTTTCATACATTTTTCAAACATAATTTCAGGTGCTTCATCAATACCAATATAGTTATCAAGTGATTTACTCATTTTTTCAACACCATCTAGTCCAATCAAAAGAGGAAAAGTTATAACTTCTTGTTGTTCTTGATTATAATCTTTTTGTAATTCCCTACCTACAAGCAAATTAAAAGTTTGGTCTGTACCACCTACTTCAATATCTGCATTTAATGCAACTGAATCATATCCCTGCATAAGTGGATAAAAAAGCTCATGTAAACCTATTGGCTGACCTTCAGAATAGCGTTTTGAAAAATCATTACGCTCCATAATTCTAGCAAGTGTATATTTACTTGCTAAAGATAATATATCAGCAAAATTTAATTTAGACAACCATTCTGAATTATAAGTAATTATAGTTTTGTCTTTGTCAAGTATTTTTGTTACTTGTTCAAAATAACTTTGCCCATTTATTCTTGTTTGTTCAAAAGTTAATGGTACTCTTGTTTTACTTTTACCAGAAGGGTCGCCAATCATACCAGTATAATCACCAATAACAAAAATAATTTCATGTCCTAAATCTTGAAACATTCTTAATTTTCGTAACACTACAGAATGACCAAGATGTAAATCTGGACGACTTGGGTCTGCTCCAAGTTTAATTTTTAGCTTTTTTCCACTATCTAACTTTTGTTTTAAAGTGTCTTCTGAAAATATAGAGATAGCATCTCTTTTTAAAATTTGTAAAAGTTCATGTGCATTCATAATATGACTCCTTTTTTATAATTTTTGTAAAAACAAAAAAACAGACTAAAGCATAATACAAAAAAGCTCTAGTCTGTTTTACTCTAAAATAAATGAGAACACAACTAAAGCCTGCTTCTATAATAATAAGAAACAGACTTGTTACAATATAAATTTACATTGAAAATTAAATTCATATTATGTCCTCCTAATACTTCCTTTTATATAAAGTAAAATTTAAAAAATATAAACTAATATATTTTTCTATATTTTACTTCATATTTTTTAAACTTTCAATACTTTTTTTTAAAATAACTATGAAAATTAATTTATTTCTGCTAAAATATAATTGGGGTTGTAGTAAATAAAGTTTAAATTTTAATTCAAGAAAGGATATATTAATATGAAAGATGAGAAATTTAATACTTTAACTTATGATGAGGGATTCTATAATTTTTATATTGAAAATCAAGATGCAATAGAAAAATATATTTTCAAAATAGAAGATTTTGTGGCTGTGTCTATTGATGCTGATAAAATGTCAGCAAATCTTATGATACTTTATCATGATGAAAATATAAAAATAGATATGCCAATAATAAAAAATGTTTTGAAAGTAAATAATATTATATTTGGTGTAGATTATAATAAAATAGAAGAATTATTACAAAATAATATTTATAATGAACCAATTAAAATAGCATTTGGTAAACCAAAAGTTGATGGTTGTGATGGATATTTTATTTATCATTTTGATAAAGAACCTTCTTTGAAACCTCAATTATTAGAAGATGGTTCTGTAGATTTTCGTAATCTTAATATTGTACAAAATGTAAAAGAAAATCAATTATTAGTAACATATATACCACCAACACAAGGTATTGATGGTTGTTATGTAACAGGGGAAATTATAAGTGCAAAAAAGGGGAAATCACTTAAATTTCCTAAAGGAAAAAAAGTAAAGGTTTCTGAAGATGGATATCACTTATTAGCTGAAATAGATGGGAATGTAGAAATAGTAAATGGAAAAGTATGCGTTTCAAATAAAATGATTATTGACGGAAATGTTGATGCATCTACAGGGGATATATCATTTAATGGTGATGTTTTTATAACAGGAAATATTTTAACAGGTTTTACTATTATAGCTACTGGTTCTATAAATGTAGATGGATTTGTAGAAGCTTCCTTACTTAAAGCAGATGGTGACATAATCCTTAAAAATGGAATACAAGGTTCAGGTAAAGGGAAATTAATATCAGGTGGTAATGTCGTTACTAAATTTATAGAAATGTGTGAAGTCTATGCTAAAGGTAATATTACAACAAATGCTATAATGAATAGCTTTGTCGAAAGCGAACAAAATATTATTGTTTCAGGTAAAAGGGGATTTATAATAGGTGGAATAACTAAAGCACTTGATAAAATACAAGCAATTGGTTTAGGAAATACATCTGAAATAATAACTACATTAGAAGTTGGTTTCACAGATGAAAATGCGAAGCAATTATTAATTTTAGAAAAAGAAATTAAAACTTTAGTAAAAGAAATTAAATTAATTGAAAGAAATAATAAAGGAAAGATAAATTCTATTGAATTAATGAGAGAAAAAATAGAAAAAACTGCTCAATATAATATTAAGAAAAAAGAACATGAACGATTAAAAAAATTAAAAATCAAAGAAACATTTCCTTCCATAGAGATAAAAAAAACAATACATAGGGGAGTTGTATTGTTTATGAAATCAGATATATATAAAGTTAATGATTCCATGGAATCTATAAGTTTTAGAATTGGTAATCAAAATAAAATAATATTAACTCCATATAATGTTAGTTAATGTTTTGATAGCATTTAGGTTTTATAATTACAAAAGATAAAACTAATAATTAAAATAACGCTTATCTAATAAAGGTATGCGTTATTTTTATATATTTTTTAAATGAAATTATTTATAATGAAAATAATTTAAAAATCATATTTACAAATATAAATTTTGTGTTATAATATAATTATAAAAAGGCAATCGACCACAAAGTGGTTAGCCTCGACGTTTTTAAATAACGCTTAACCGGCTAAAGTTAAGGGCGTTATTTTTTTGTGTTATCTTTAAATAGAATCATTATAGATACTATTATAGAGAGAGTACCAATTATCATTGTTGAAACTAAAGTTCCAAACATTAACATAACTACAATAACTTCATAGTTAGTCATTGGCATCACCTCCTCTCTTTTGTAAGATAGGAGGCTAACACACACCCTTGTCTTCGATTACCTTAAATTAATATTATCATATTTTATTCTAATTTACAACAAAAATTTATATTTTTTTATAAAAAAAGACAGCCTTCAATGACCATCTATTTACCTCTTAATTCCTGTCTATTTTTATATATTATATCTAATGTAGAATTATAGTATTCTTGAGTTTTTTCCATACTTTTATAAACTGCTTGTTTTGAACTATTTAGAGAATTTTCTATAATTGTAAGCATTTCTTCTGTTTGTTTATTTGAATCATCTAATGCTTCACTTACAGTTTTTTGCATGAGTGCTAAAACTTCATCTGCATATTCTATTGCACCAAGACGTAATTCTTTTGCTGTATGTTTAGCTTCAGCTATAATTTTTTCTGCTGAAATTTTAGCAAGTTTTGTTATTTCATGTTCATCTATTAGTCGATTTACTGCTAAGCTTCCTTCTTTTATTATTGTATCAGCTTCTTTTTGTGCATCTATAAGTATTTTATTTCTTTCTTCTAATATCCATTTGGATTGTTTAATTTCATTAGGAAGTTTTAAACGTATATCTGTAATTATATCCAAAAGTTCATCTTTATTTACCATAGTTTTGCTAGTAAATGGAACTGATGAACTTTGTTCTACTATATCTTCAAGTAAATCTATTAATTCTAATATTGTATCCATTATTTACCCCCTTTTAGTACACTTTTCCTTTACTTTAGCTGATATATATGATGGAACCATTGCATCTATATTTCCCCCAAAAGAAACAATTTCTTTAACAGTGCTTGAACTTAGAAATAAATTTTCAACACTTGTAGTAAGAAATATTGTTTCAATTTCTGGTACTAATGAACGATTTGCCAATGCCCATTTAAATTCATATTCAAAATCTGTAACTGCTCTAAGTCCTCTTATTATAACTTTAGCACTATTTGCTTTAACAAAGTCTACAAGTAAACCTTCAAATTCTTTTACTACTATGTTACGAATACCTTGTGTTAAATATTTTAAATGTTCAACTCTTTCATCTAATGTAAATAAACCTTTTTTTGATGGATTTTTGAGAACTCCTATAATTAATTTATCCACTACTTTAGATGCTCTTATACAAACATCTAAATGTCCATTAGTAACAGGGTCAAAACTACCCGGATATACACCAATTAAACTCATATAGCATCCCTTTCTTTTTTAATGAAAGTCATTGTAGTTTTAGTATAAATTTTTTCTCTGAATATTTGAAACTCTTCAGGTAAATTTAATTTACATTTTGTTTCATGTTCAACTATTATATATCCATCATCATTAAGTATATTTTTATTTTTTATTGATAGAAGACATTCATCAGCATAATTTTTTTTATATGGTGGGTCTAAAAATATTATATCAAATTTCTCTTGTTGTTTTCCTAGTTTATTAATAATATCAAATACATCATCAGCATAAATTTGAGCCTTATCATTTAACTTTGTATGGTTAAGATTGTATTCTATAATTTTTTTACTTGAATTATCAACAAAAACTGCTTGTTTTGCACCTCTGCTTAAAGCTTCTATACCTATAGCACCTGTGCCACTAAACAAATCTAAAAATTTACACTCATCTAAATCAGGAGCTATTATATTAAATAAAGTTTCTTTTATTCTATCTATTGTTGGTCTTATTTCAATACCTTCAGGCGATTGAAGTTTATGACCTTTTGCTGTACCTGCAATTACTCTCATTTTAATTCCTCCAATGTTAATCTTATATGCTTATATATTAACACAATTCGTCAATTTATTATAGAGATATTTCATCATTTTTTCTAAAAAATTCTTCTACCTTTAATCTTAAACCTAAATGTTCTTCACGTTCAAGCATATAATCATATTCTAATAATTTATTAACTGCTTCTTGTACTGTTTTTAAAATAGAAACATCTTTATATAAATTAGCTATTTTCATTTCAGGTAAGCCATGTTGTCTTGTTCCAAAAAAATCCCCTGGTCCTCTTAAATCTAAATCAACTTGAGAAAGTTCAAAACCATCATTACTTGTTTGCATAATTTTCATTCTTTCCAATGTAACTTTATTTTTGGAATCTGTTACAAGTATACAATAAGATTTATATGTTCCTCTACCAACTCTACCTCTAAGTTGATGTAATTGTGCTAATCCAAACCTATCAGAATTTTCAATAACCATTATAGAAGCATTAGGGACATTAATACCAACCTCAATAACAGTAGTAGCAACTAATATATCTGTTTCACCTTTAATAAATCTATCCATAATAATTTGTTTTTCTTTAGATTTTAATTTTCCGTGTACAAACTCTATTGTGTAATTATTAAAAACTTTTTCTTTAAGCTTTTCTGTATATTCTATTACCGATTTTAAATCCTCTAATTTTTCAGACTCCTCTACCATTGGGCATATTATATAAGCTTGCCTACCTTGTGCTATTTCTTTTTTTATAAACTCATAAATCCTTTCATAATAAGATGTACCTACAGAAAATGTATCTATTTTTTGTCTACCAGGTGGTAGCTCGTCTATAATAGTAATATCCAAATCACCATATAATATAAGTGCCAAAGTTCTAGGAATTGGAGTTGCAGTCATTACAAGTGTATGGGGGTTATCACCTTTTGAAGATAATTTTGCTCTTTGTGCAACACCAAAGCGATGTTGTTCATCTGTTATAACAAGTCCTAAATTGTTAAACAAAACATTTTCTTGTATTATAGCATGAGTACCAAGCACAATATTTATTTTACCACTTTGTAAATCTTCTAATATAGCAGTCTTTTGTTTTTTAGTTATAGAGCCTGTTAATAATGCAATATTTATTCCTAAATCTGATAAATAGTTATTGAAACTTTCATAATGTTGCTGTGCTAAAACTTCAGTAGGAACCATCATAGCTACTTGATAACCATTTTTAACTACTATGTATGATGCTAAAAGTGCAACAATAGTTTTACCTGAACCAACATCACCTTGTATAAGCCTGTTCATACTATTTCCACTTAATAAATCTTTTTTTATTTCATCTAAAGCATTTATTTGAGCATTTGTAAGTTTAAATGGTAAAGAATTAATTAAATCTTGTTCCTCATTTACTTTTTCTATTACAACTCCTTTTTTACTATTAGAATTTACTAGCTTTATGCGTGTAAGTCCAAGTTGTAATAAAAAAAGCTCCTCAAATACAAGTCTATATCTTGAAGAAAAAAACATTTGATTATCAGATGGAAAATGAATATTTTGGATAGCAGAAACTCTATCAATAAGTTTATATTCTTTTTGTATATAATCAGGCATAAATTCTTCTATTTCATTATAAACCTCATCCAATACATTTTTTATAATAGTTCTAATCATCTTTTGAGAAAATTTATATGTTGAAGAGTATATCGGAACTATTCTTCCACCTGATAACAATTCTTTATTATCTATCTTTTCATATTCTGGATTAATTATTTCAAGTTTATTATAGTTCTTAGTTACTTTTCCTGAAAATAAATATTCTTCTCCTATTCTAAAAGTATTTTTTAAATATACTTGATTGTACCATATACCAGTTATTGTACCAGTGCTATCTTTCAATTTAACTTTAGTCATTATTTTATTTTTTATGTTTATATTTTCAGGTGTACTTGCTATAATAGCAGTAAAAGTATTTTCTTCATTTTCAATTAGATTTTTTATTTCTAATATATTTGTTCTATCATTATAATCTCTTGGAAAATATTCTATGATATCATAAATTTTATAAATACCTAATTGATGCAGCTTATTAGCTCTTTGAGTACCTACATTATTTATTTGTTCTATATCATCTGTAAGCTTTATCATACATTTACCTCCTTATAAATTAAATCTTGATTTAAAAATTTATTTAAAAAAAGTTGAAGAATAATCCTCAACTTTTAAAACTCAAATCCACAAATTATTTAACTTATTATAATAAATTATTCCTTATTTTTCAATAGTATTTTTTATAGTTGGTTTTTTAAAAACTTATCCATTATAGTATAGCCTTCACTAATGTATACTCCTGTTTGTTTAGCTTGTTCTTCATCATATCTATTTACATTAGAAGTAACTTTTTTTGTACTTCTATATATAATAAAAGGTACTGGATCTGAAGTATGCGTTTTTAATTCTAATGGTGTTGGGTGGTCTGGCATTACTAATATACTATATTCTTCTGAATTTTTATTAAGAGCCTCAACTATTGGTTTAACAATTTTTTCATCAATTAGTTCTATAGCTTTTACTTTATTTTCAATTTCTTTTCTATGTCCACATTCATCTGGAGCTTCTATATGAACATATACAAAATCTTGATTATATTTAAATAATTCATCTATTGCACTTTTAGCTTTACCATCAAAATTAGTGTGTATATTTCCTGTTGCACCTTCTACTTCTATAGAATTTAATCCAGCACAAATACCCAATCCTTTTATTAAATCCACAGCAGAAATTACAGAACCTTTTAATTTATATTTATCATAAAAGTTAGATAATTGTGGTTTACTTCCTTCACCCCAAAGCCATATTGAATTAGCAGGTTTTAAACCTTTTTTTACACGTTCAATATTAACTTTATGATTTTTTAATATATCATAACTTTTAATCATCATTTCAGCAATTAGATTATTTTTTGGCATATACTCAGTTATTTTTTTATCTGATATATCATGAGGAGGTTTTAAACCTAATCCTTTTAAACCTTTATGCCATACCATACAATGTCTATAACTAATCCCAGAAAAAAATTCAATATCATTAGTTTTAAAATATTTATTCACTTCATCAATTAATTCTTTTGCTTCTTCTGAAGTTATTTCATCAGCACTATAATCAAGCATAGTTTTATCAGAATAATTTTCATCTTCAGATAATGTTACTAAATTGCATCTAAAAGCAATATCATCAGAAGCTAAATCAATTCCCATACTTATAGCTTCAATAGGTGAACGACCAGTATAATATACTTTTGGATTATATCCCATAACAGACAAATTTGCTACATCGCTTCCCGGAGAAATTCCTTCAGGAACAGTTTTCACCATTCCAACAACCCCATTTTGTGCAAGAAAATCAATTGCAGGTTTTTTAGCACATTGTAAAGGTGTTTTATTATTAAGTTCCTTTAATGGTAAGTCTGACATTCCATCTCCAAGTACAACAATATATTTCATAAAAATATCATCTCCTATAATCTTTAATTTACTAAAGCATTATAACAAATTTTTAGTAATAATAAAAGAATTTTTTTACTAATAAATAAAATTAAACGATATATAAAGATTTTTGTAGTATTTATCTAATAATATTGTTGCTTATATAAATTAAATAGTATAAAATTAATTTATATTATTTTTTAGATTCTAAAAATATACTTTCTATTAATTTTAAATAAAAATTAATATTGGTTCGCACTTAAAATTAAGTGCGAACCAATATTAAAGTTAATAAAATTTTAAACTTCACTAATCATAAATTAAAAGAAATATACTTATAATCTGTTAAAATAATAATTATAAAATTTATAGTTCAAAATATAAATATTTGAATATTAAGAATTAAACTATTAATCTTAATGATATTTAATAACTATGCATATAAAATATAGTTTATATAATAACATTATTACTTAACAGTTTATTAGTATTTTTAGTTATATTACAAACTATATATTATTATCTTATTTGTACTTTTGTTTTTGAGAGTGGTCATATATAAATAGTTATATAGAAAAACTAGCAATATGTATGTAAGGGACGTCGTTTACGACGTCCCTTACATTACTTACTAAAAACAGTATTGAATTTTACGCTTTTTATTTTATTGTAAAATTTCTATATAGGTATACCTAAGATTATTGGTATTGATGCAATAGCTATAACAAAACACATTATCCGAGTTATTATTAAATAAGTATCGGAAGGTTCTATATCACCATTAACTTTCCAACCAATATGTATGAACCACATAAATTCAGGAAAAATAGAACCTACTATACCAACAATAAGAAAAACAACGCCTAAAATTGGTGGCATATCTCGCATTCAAAAATCACCTCTTTAACTATTTAGTTGTTTATTTTTTGAAGTATTATAATTATAATAATATTTTATCATAATAATATTGATTATGTCTAAGGAATATTTCTTTACTAGTATATTTATTAAGTATTATTAAATAATCTTATATAATTAAAGTTTTATTAATCAAAAAAAGGCTATTGATAATTTATTCAACAACCCTTTTAACTTTATTTACATATTAAAATAATTATTTGCATTATTAAAGCTTATATTTTGTACTATTTCTTTTAACAAATTTTCATCATCAGGAAACTCGCCATTTTCAACCCAAGTTCCAATTAAATCACATAGTATTCTTCTAAAATATTCATGTCTTGGGTATGATAAGAAACTTCTTGAATCTGTTAACATACCAACAAAACGACTCAAAAGTCCTATATTTGCTAAAGTAGTCATTTGTTCAATCATACCTGTTTTTTGATCTAAGAACCACCAACCAGAACCAAACTGCATTTTACCAGCAACTCCATTTTGGAAACAACCCATTAAAGTAGTTAATACATAATTATCTTTTGGATTAAGAGTATATAAAATAGTCTTTGGTAAGCTATCTTCTTTTTCTAATGAATTTAAAAATTGTGATAATGGTTTTGCAATTCTGTGGTCATGTGAACAGTCATAACCAGTATCAGGGCCTAATTTTTCAAACATTTTTGTATTATTGTTTCTAAATGCTCCTATGTGAAGTTGCATTGTCCAATTTAATTCAGAAAATCTCTTTCCAAAGAATTGCATTAAGTTAGTTTTATATTGTTCAATTTCTTTCTCTGTAAGTTGTTGTTTATTTAAAGCTTTTATAAATATAGCTTCGGCTTCTTCATTTGTTGATTCTTCATAAGGAACATATTCAAAAGCATGGTCAGATAATCTACAGCCATTTTCATGGAAGAAATTTATTCTTTCATTTAAACAACTAATTAAATCATTATAATTTTTAATTCCTTTATTACAAACTGTTTCTAATTGTTTAACCCAACTTAAAAAAGTATTTAAATCAATATTAACTGCTTTGTCTGGTCTAAAAGTAGGCAAAACTTTTGTTTTCATTTTTCCTTCTTCTTTTATAAGTTTATGATATTCAAGACTATCTATAGGGTCATCTGTTGTACAAATCATTACCACATTTGATTTTTCAATTAAGCTTCTTGAACTAAAATCGTCTTTTTGGAGTAATTCATTAGCCTTATTCCATATAGAATCGGCATTTTGTTCATTTAATAAATCAGTTATATTAAAGAATCTTTGTAATTCTAAATGTGTCCAATGATATAAAGGATTACCAATACAATAAGGCATTGTTTTAGCCCAAGCTAAAAATTTATCATAATCAGATGCATCACCTGTTATATGCTTTTCATCTACTCCATTAGCTCTCATAGCACGCCATTTATAATGATCACCATAAAGCCATACTTCTGTTATATTTTTATACTTTTTATTATCCCATATTTCTTTAGCATTTAAATGACAATGATAATCATATACTGGCATATCTTTTGCATAATTGTGATATAAATTTACTGCTGTTTCATTGCTTAATAAAAAGTTTTCATCCATAAATTTTTTCATAATGCGTTCCTCCTTATAATTGCTTACTATATATAGTAAAATAAAATTACAATGTAACTCCTGTTTTAAATATTGCTATTTCTCTAAAATTATTTTTTTCTTGATTTACAAATTTTCCGCTTGCAACTTCACAAATATAAACTATAAAGTTTTCTAAAAGTTCATCTATTGTTTTGTCTTCTACAAGTGAACCCGCATTAAAATCTATCCAATGAGGTTTTCTTTTATATAAGTCTGAATTTGTAGAAATTTTTATTGTAGGCACAAAACTACCAAATGGTGTACCACGTCCTGTTGTAAATAATACCATATGACAACCTGTACTAGCTAATGCAGTAGCTGAGACTAAATCATTTCCCGGGGAATTTAATAAATTAAGTCCATTTTTATTTAAAGTATCTCCATACTTTAAAACATCTACAATAGTAGCCGTGCCACCTTTTTGAATACAACCTAAAGATTTGTCTTCAAGTGTAGTTATACCTCCTTCTTTATTGCCCGGAGATGGATTTTCATATATTGGTTGTTCATGTTTTGTAAAGTAAGCTTTAAAATCATTTATAAGGTCAACTGTTTTGTTAAATACTTCATAACTTTCTGCTCTCTCCATAAGTAATGTTTCAGCTCCAAACATTTCAGGAACTTCTGTAAGTATAGTTGTACCACCTTGATTTATAAGAAAATCTGAAAAAACTCCTACTAAAGGATTTGCTGTTATTCCTGAAAGTCCATCAGAGCCACCACATTTCATCCCTATTTTAAGTTCTGATAATGGAATATCAACTCTTTTATCTTCTTTCATAATATTATAAAGTTTTTTTAATAAGTTTACACCTTCAGTTATCTCATCATTAACAGATTGTACTTCAAGAAATTTGATTCTATTAGTATCATATTCCCCTAAATTTTCTTTAAATGAATTGATTTGATTATTTTCACAGCCTAGTCCAACAACTAAAACAGCACCTGCATTAGGATGTTTAACTATGTTAGCTAAAATTGTTTGAGTATTTTTATGGTCATCTCCTAGTTGAGAACAACCATAATTATGCTTCAATACGCCTAAATAATCTATCTTAGAAGTATCAATTTCTTTTTTTAAATTATCTAACATTTGTTCACAAGTGCCATTTACACAACCCACAGTTGGTATTATCCAAAGTTCGTTTCTTATTCCTACTTTATCAAAACTTCTTTTATATCCTTTAAATGTAAGATTTCTATTTTCATATTTTATTGGATTAATATTTTTAGTGTAAGTATAGTTTTCTATTTGTCCTAAATTAGTTTTTACATTATAAACATGAATATGTTCACCTTTTTTTATATCTTGTTTTGCATGTCCTATAGGATAGCCATATTTTATTATATTTTCATCTTTATTTATATCAGATAAAGCAAATTTATGTCCTTTTTTAATATCTGTAATAAGTATTACTTCATCAATGCTATAACCTTTTGATAAATCTTTTAAAGCTACAGCTACATTATCACGAGGATTTATTTTTATATAATCTTTCATTAAATCACCTCTTTTATGGCATCTTGAATTCCATTTGTTAATATTTTATATACATAATCAGCTGTCAAGTCTGTTAAACCTTCAATTTTATTTAAATCCATTTTCCAGTTGTTTTTATATCCTAATACTTCTGATACTACTTTGTAAGTGCTTTCTTTTGAGCCATCATAAAGTTTCCATACATCTAAATATAGATTTATTATATCTTTACCATCTATAATATTTATTTTTTCGCCATTTCTTTCACCTTTATAGAATACAATTAAAGAAGCTAATCCAAATACTAATCTTTTAGGTAGTGTTTTTTGTTGTTCTATATATGTTAGTAATGATGGTAAAACTCTTGTTTCATATTTTGACATGGAATTTAGGGATATACTCATCAATAAATGTTTTATGTAAGGATTTAAAAATCTTTGTAACACTTCATTTGCAAATGTTTCTAGTTCAGTTTTAGGAAGTTCTAATGTTTTTATTATCTCTTTAAAAATTGTATCTTTTAAAAATGTACCAACTATTTCATGTTCTACTGCTTCTCTAACTGTATCAATACCATAAAGATATGCTACTGGTGTTAATACTGTATGTGCTCCATTTAATATTCTAACTTTACGTATTTTATATGGTTTTTGATTGTTTGTAAATATTACATTTAATCCAGCTTTATCAGCAGGAAATTCTTCTTTAACCCAATCAGGGGCTTCTATAACCCATAAATGAAATTGTTCACCTTCAACAAGATTTACATCTTCATATCCTAATTCTTCTGTAATTTGTTGTATTTTATCTTTTGGATATCCTGGCACAATTCTGTCTACTAGTGTGTTACAAAATGTATTTGAATTTTCAATCCATTCAATAAATTCTTTTTCAAGTTCCCATTTTACTGCATATTGAAGTACAAATTTTTTTAGAAAATTAGCATTTTGGTCTATTAATTCACAAGGCATTATTATAAGTCCTTTATCTACTGCTCCGTTAAATGTTTTATATCTATGGTATAAAAGAGAAGTTAATTTAGCAGGATAAGTAGAGTTAGCTTGATAAATATTATCATTTTCTGAGTATACAATACCAGCTTCAGTAGTATTTGATATAACAAAGCGTAATTCAGGATTTTCACCAATTTTTAAATATTCATTGTAATCTTTATATGGATTAACTACTCTATTTATACTATTTATAACTTTATATTCACTCATTACAAAACCATCTTTAATTCCATTTAAATATAAAGTATAAAGACAATCTTGATTTTTAAGTTCTTCTACTCTGCCAGATGGTAATGGTTGAACAATTACAATACTACTATTAAAGTTAATTTTATCATTCATAGTATCAATAAACCAATCAATAAAAGCTCTTAAAAAATTTCCTTCTCCAAATTGTAATATTCTTTCAGGATATAGTTTATATTTGTTATATATTTCTTTATTTAATGGCATAATATTCCCCCAATAGTATAATTTTTATTTTGTAACCACTTACATTTTTATTATAGTACGGAATTATTTTTTAGTCAATATTTTAATTAAATTTGTTCTTTACTAATAATCATAATTTTTATATAATAAATATAATAACAAAAAAATTTGTAATTTAAATATTACTAAATTTTGTATATAAATGTTTTTACTAAAAATTATGTTAATGTAGATTATAAAAATATATAAAACATATATAGTATTGGGAGATATTGTGTGATAGTGTGGGATGCTATAAATGTTTATATTTGAATTTTTATTAATATAATAATTTAAAAATATTTTATATAGTTGTTATCTAATAATTTTGCTTAAAATCATCATTTAAATTATTCTAAGACTTTACATTTGCAATATCAATTATTTAGTTAACATATTTTATTAAACAAAATATAATTACAATATTATAGATATTTTTTACTTTAATTTATTACTTTTAAAATTTATTTAGATATAAAATACTAACTCCATATTTTAAAGTTTTTATAATATAATTATGTAATAAAGTTAATAAAAATAAATTAAATGATGATAGAATTAATATTATAAATTTTGGTCAATAACTTCTCCAAAATTTATAATAATAAGTTTTCATATTTAAACTATTGTCAATTTGTTTAATGTGATTTATATTTAAAATAGTAAATAAAATACAATATTACAATTTTTAAATTTCCAAGCAATTATAATTGACATATTGTAATTATTATCATATATTTTTGTTTTAAATTTAAGTATAACATTGCTCAAATCAAGATAATATGATAAAGTAATATATAAAATTAAAATTTTTGAGAGGCGGTAAAAAAAATGAATGTTGAATATATAAATCCATTCATAAATGGAACACAAGCAGTATTAAAAAACTTATGTAATGAAGAAACAACACTTGGGAAAATTTACTTAAAATCGTCACCTTTTACTGGTGAAACAATTTCTATTATAATAGGAGTTACGGGTGATATTAAAGGACAGGTTATTTTTAGTTTAGGGCATTCTTCAGCTTGTTCAATAGCGTCTAAAATGATGATGGGCATGCCAGTAACTGAAATGGATGAATTAGCTAAAAGTGCTATATCTGAATTAACAAATATGATATTAGGTAATACAGCAACCTTATTTTATAATGCAGGCATAATTATAGATATTACTCCTCCATCTTTATTAATGGGGCAGAATGTTCAAATATCAACTACTAAAACGCAAACTATTTGTATACCACTCCAACTAAGTGATGGTAATCCACTTGAAATAGATGTATCTTTGCAACCTAATACTAAAAACAAATAAGAAAGAGGTTGTTGAATATTATGAATGTTGTTTTACTAGAGCCAGAAATACCACAAAATGCAGGAAATATTGCTAGAACTTGTGCTGCTACAAATTGTGTCTTACATATGATTAAACCTTTTGGTTTTTCTATAGAAGATAAATATTTAAAAAGAGCTGGTTTAGATTATTGGAATCTTTTAGATATAGTTTATTATGATAACTTTGAAGATTTTAAAACAAAAAATTCTAATGGAAAATTTTTTATGGCAACCACCAAATCACAGCAAACTTACACTAATGTAAGTTATTCAGATAATGATTATATTATTTTTGGTAAAGAGAGTGCAGGAATACCTGAAGAAATACTATTAAATTATAAAGAAACGGCTATTAGAATTCCTATGATAGAAAATTCACGTTCATTAAATCTTTCAACTTCCGTTGCTATTATAGTATATGAAGCATTAAGACAGCAAAATTTTAAAAACTTATTAAGAGAGGGTCAATTACACAGATATAAGTGGTAGATAAGAAATTTATATTAGTTGAAAAGTGTACGAATATATTTCGTACACTTTTTTAAATATTTAAATCTACTACATTTTCATATACTATTACATCTTGTAATTTACATTGTAAAATTGCACATAATCCATTTAATTTTCTTGTTGAAATTAAATTATTCCTTTAAGTGTAGTAAAATCGTAGATTTTACTACACTTATCTTCATAATTTTTTAAGTTATTATATTTTATTTCAACCTAAAAAAGCAGTATTAAATATTTTGGTTATTTTACATTTTTAAGTATATATTCTATATTTTTATCATCTAATTTTCCAACTGTTGCTAAACTCATTTGTGATATATCAAGTATATTATTTGCCATACTTAGCACTTCATCTACAGTTACTTTGTTAATTTTGGTTATAACCTCATCTGTTGTTTCTACATGACCTAATAAAAGTGTAGAACGACCAAATGATGACATTAAATTACTTGTAGTTTCAAGTCCTATTATATAGTTACTTTTTAATTGTTCTTTAGCTTTCAATATATCATTTTCTAATGACTTATCTACTTTTATATTTTTTATTTCTCTATTTATTATTTTAAACACTTTAGGTATTTGATTTATTGCCATACTTAAATATATAGTAAATATTCCATCATCTATATAACTGTAAATATCCGAATAAACTGAATATGCTAGTCCATTATCTTCTCTTATCTTTTGAAAAAGTCTTGAACTCATACCATCACCAAAAATTATACTAAGTATATTAAGTATAAATATATCATCTGATAATGAATTTAAACCTTTAAAACCTAAACAAATATGTATCTGTTCTATATCTTTGATTTTTGTTATAATACTAGGTTTATAAATAGTTTTTTCTGGTATATTTTTATATTCAACTTCATTTTTCCAAACACCAAAATACTTTTCTATTTTATATAGAATTTCATCTACATCAAAGTTTCCAACAATTGATATGATAGTATTTTTAGGTGTATAATTTGATTTATAATAATTTTTAAATAATTTGCTATCAAATTTACTTATAGTTTCTTTTGTACCTAATATGGGTCTGCCTAAAGGCATATCACTCCAAACTGCTTCTTGTAGTAAATCATTAACTAATTCTTCAGGAGAATCCTCATACATATCTATTTCTTCTAGTATAACATTAAGTTCTTTTTTTATCTCTTTATTATCAAAAACAGAATTTATAAGCATATCTGACATAACATCCAATGCAGTATCTATATGTGTGTCAAGAGTTACAGTATAATAACAAGTATAATCTTTACTTGTATATGCATTTAACTGCCCACCTATAGCATCCATTTCATTTGCTATGTCTTTAGCCGTTCTATTAATTGTACCTTTAAATAGCATATGCTCAATAAAATGTGATATTCCATTTGTACTATCTAATTCATTTCGAGAACCATTTTTAACCCATATACCAAAAGCTATAGAACGTACATATGGTATTTTTTCTAAAACTACTTTAAGACCATTTGATAATACTTTCATAAATTCTCCTTATCATTTAAAAATTAATACTTAATTATATTGATTCATATTATCATATCTTAATTTATAATGCAATAAAAATCTAAGTGATTACTTTTTAAAAAATAATTTTTATATTTTAGCTTATTTATTAATATTATTATGAATGTTTAATATTTTTGGAAGTACTAATAAAATAATTAAAATTAAAAATAGTAATCAAAAAGTAAAATTAAAAATCAATCCTGTGTCGCACTCATTTATGAGTGCGACACGACTTTAAATCAAAAAATATTAAAAATAATATTTCTTTATTATTTTCAATTATTTATTTAGCACTACTATATTTTTTATCGCTAAAATAACTACATTATGATATAATACAGTTATAAGTTTAATGAATTTTAAATAATCACTAAACTCACATTAATATTTATTTTTAAATTGAGGTGATATATATGGCAATTTCATTTGGTGTTATACTTGATACTCTCCATGCAAAGTCCAAATTAATCAGCTTAAAGATTAATTATGATAAGCAAATGGCGTTAATTGCATGGAGTAAATAAAGTTCGCCATAAATATTTTAGTTTATCATAGGACTTTGTACCTTAAAACTTTTAGTTAATTTATAAAATTTTAGGGAGCGAACTATTATGACAAACAATGACAAATTAAAGATTTATAAAAAAGAGTATAATTATTCATATACAATTGGAATGTATCCTACCATTGAATTATTAAAGAACAAATCCAATATAGTAAAAGAAATATATATCCATTCAAAATATGAAGATTTCTCAGTAATAAAAAATTTATGTAATGATATTCCTATAATATTTAATGATAAAATTTTTGAACGTATAGGAGTAAATGATAATAGCTTTGTATTAGGTGTTTTTTATAAGTATAGTATGGTGTTAAATATAAATAAACCACATATTGTTCTTGTAAATCCTTCTGATATGGGTAATGTTGGAACAATCATACGAACAATTTTAGGATTAGGTTATAAGGATTTAGCTATTATAACTCCTACTGCTGACATATGGAATCCAAAAACAATTAGAGCTAGTATGGGAGCATTATTTAAACTAAATATCGAATATTATCAAAGTTTTAATGATTATAAAAAACGATTCATTAATCATCAATTATTTCCTTTTATGCTTGGTGGAAAAGAAAAATTATGCTTTGAAAATTGTCCTGAAACTAAATTATTTTCATTAATTTTTGGTAATGAAGCAACAGGTCTTGATAATAGCTTTTTATCCGTGGGGACTGTTACACAAATTCCTCAAATGAATGAGGTTGATTCTCTTAATCTTGCTGTAGCAACGGCTATTGGTGCATATACTTTTGCTTTAAAAAATAAACTTGTTATTTAAAACTATTTATAGTGAAGAGTTTTTTTCAAATTTGTCCACTATAATATTTATTGGTTTAACAAATATAAATTATGAGAGTAATAATGAATGTTTATTAAAAGATAGGTTTTGTTATAAAATTAATAGTTATATATTAAATCAAATAAGAAATTTAAAATCAAAACTGGTTCGCACTCCATATGGAGTGCGAACCAGTTTTAAATAAAAAAATATTATTTAGCACTACTTAAATTATTATGCTTTATAAAGTAAATTGAGATACTATTCTTTAAAATATAAGGAACACTGTCCCAACTCTATTTTTATTTTAAACTTCAACAACTATAAATATTTATTTAACCTAAAGAGTATGGTATAATTATAATCAACATAATTGAATGGAGTGACTTAAAATGCCTATTAAGGTTAGAGATGAATTACCAGCAAAAGAAATTTTGCTTAATGAAAATATTTTTGTTATGGATGAAAGTAGAGCATTTAAACAAGATATACGACCGCTTAAAATAGCTTTATTAAATCTTATGCCAACAAAACAAGTAACAGAAGTGCAAATATTAAGACTTATAGGAAATACTTCTTTACAAATAGATGTAACTTTATTACATCCAAAAACTCATATATCAAAAACAACTTCTATTGAACATCTTTTAAGTTTTTATAAAACTTTTGATGATGTAAAATGTGAATATTTTGATGGATTAATTATTACAGGTGCTCCTATAGAACATTTAGAATTTGAACAAGTAAATTATTGGAACGAATTAAAAGAAATAATGGAGTGGTCAAAGAATAATGTCACTTCAACCTTTCATATTTGTTGGGGAGCACAAGCAGGTTTATATTATCACTATGGAATACATAAATATCCTCTTTCTAAAAAAATGTTTGGAGTATTTGAACATAAAGTTTTAAAAAAAGAAATAATGCTTATGAGAGGATTTGATGATGTATTTTATGTACCTCATTCAAGACATACAGAAGTAAGATTTGAAGATATAGAAAAAGTTTTAGAGTTAGATATAATTTCCACTTCTGATGAATCAGGAGTATATGTTGTTGCATCAAAAGATAGAAAGCAAGTATTTGTAACAGGACATTCAGAATATGACCCTGAAACATTAAAAAAAGAATATGTTAGGGATATTAATAAGGGTTTAGAAATAGAAATACCTAAAAATTATTTTAAAGATGATAACCCAAAGAAAGAACCTTTAGTTAAATGGCGTTCACATGCCAATCTTATATATTCAAATTGGTTAAATTATTATGTATATCAAGAAACTCCTTTTGATTTAAATTTTAAAAATTGTTAAGTATAAATAAAATAAGTAAACAAAAAAAGTACGAAATAATTTCGTACTTTTTATTTATGCTTATTTAGCATACTCTATAGCTCTAGTTTCCCTAATTACATTAACTTTAATTTGTCCTGGGTATTCTAGTTCATTTTCTATTCTTTTAGCAGCATCTCTTGCTAATAGTGCCATTTCTGCTTCACTAACATCTTCAGGAATAATTATTATACGTAACTCTCTACCTGCTTGTATAGCAAAAGATTTTTCCACTCCTTTAAATGAATCTGCAATTTCTTCTAATTTTTGTAGACGCTTTATATATGTTTCTAAAGTTTCTCTTCTTGCACCTGGTCTAGCTGCAGATATTGCATCAGCTGCTTGAACTATAACTGCAATTATAGTTTGGGGTTCTACATCTCCATGATGTGCTTCAACAGCATTAATTACTATATCTGATTCACGATATTTTTTACATAATGACACACCAATACTTACATGAGAACCTTCTATTTCATGGTCAACTGATTTTCCTATATCATGTAGTAACCCTGCTCTTTTTGCAAGTATAACATCTGCTCCTAATTCAGCAGCTATTAAACCTGCTAGATAAGATACTTCTATAGAATGTTTTAAAACATTCTGTCCATAACTTGTTCTAAATTTCATTTTACCAAGCAAACGTATTAGTTCTGAATGAAGTCCATGTACTCCTGTTTCAAGTGTAGCAGATTCTCCCTCTTCCTTTATTAATAAATCTACTTCTTTTCTTGCTTTTTCAACCATTTCTTCTATTCTTGCAGGATGTACTCGACCATCTACTATAAGTTTTTCTAAAGCAATTCTTGCTATCTCTCTTCTAATTGGGTCAAATCCTGATAATATTACTGCTTCTGGTGTATCATCAATTATTAAATCAATTCCTGTAAGAGTTTCTAATGTGCGAATATTTCTTCCTTCCCTACCTATAATACGCCCCTTCATCTCATCATTAGGTAATGAAACAACTGAAACTGTAGTTTCAGCAACATGGTCAACAGCACATCTTTGTATTGCACTTGATAATATGTCTTTAGCTTTTTTATCAGCTTCATATTTAGCTTTGGTTTCTATATCTTTAATTAAAACCGCTGCTTCATGTTTAATTTCATTTTCAATTGTCGATAATAAAAAGTCCTTAGCTTGTTCTGTTGTTAGACCAGAAATTCTCTCTAATTCTTGAATTTGTTGTTTTTGAATATTTGTAATTTCCTCTTTTGTTTTATTTACATTTTCCAATTTGATTGTCAAATCTTCCTCTTTCTTTTCAAGTAAGTCTGTTCTACGTTCTAAAGCTTCTTCTTTTTGATTTAATCTTCTTTCGAGTCTTTGTATTTCTGCTCGTCTTTCTTTTATTTCTTTGTCAAGCTCATTTTTTGTTTTTAAATTTTCTTCTTTTGCTTCTAACAAAAGTTCTTTCTTTTTTGATTCTGCTTCTTTTTGTTTTAATTCTACTTCTTTTTTTGATTTTTCAATTATTTTTTCAGCTTCTATATTAATGTTTTTAAGTTTTTTTAATGCAAATAATAATATAAAAACAGATATAATAATAACTACTATTCCGACTCCCAATAAAATTGAACCTATTAGGAACACCTCCTTCATTAAATTTTCAATGTTCTTAAAATATTATACCAAGTTTACTCTCTATAGTGAAAATTTGTCCACTATAACAATAATAATTCTGTTAATATTAATGCTTAATAATAAATTCACATCTTTATAGATTGTATAACTTTTTAAAAATTATGTCAAGATACTTTTAATTTGTTATAAAAGTTTACATAAAGATTTATCAAATTTTATAATTAACTAAATTATAAATGAGTATTAAAAAATCCAGATAAAAATATAAAAAGTTAATTTTATTTATCTGGATTTATTTATTATCAATTAATCAATGTTATAATATATTATGCTTAGCAATGATTAAGTCAATTTAGTTCTTAACTATATTGACTATAATTTTAAGAAACACTTTCGTGTTTATTCATCTTCCTTCTAGGTTTTTTTAGATGTTTTTTATCAGCATTTATTATAAAGACAGGGTCTGTGTGTTTATCTATTGTTTCTTGAGTTATAATACATTTTTCAAGATTTAACATAGTAGGCATTTCATACATTATATCAGTCATTGCTTCTTCTATTATTGCTCTAAGCCCTCTTGCTCCTGTTGACCTTTCAATTGCTTTCTTTGCTACAAGTTTTAATGCTTGTTCATCAAATTCTAGTAAAACATCATCTAATTCAAATAAATATTTGTATTGTTTTACAAGTGCATTTTTAGGCTCAGTTAATATTTTAATAAGTGCTTCTTCATCCAGACTATTTAATGTAACCATAATAGGTACTCTGCCTATAAATTCAGGGATTAAACCGAATTTAAGTAAATCTTGTGGTAACAATTGTTTTAATGTATTACTATTATTTTTTTGTGCTTTACTTTTTATTTCAGCTCCAAAACCCATTGATTTTTTTCCAATTCTGTTTTCGATAATTTTATCTAATCCATCAAAAGCACCACCACAAATAAAAAGTATATTTGTAGTATCTATTTGTAAGAAATCTTGATGAGGATGTTTACGTCCTCCTTGAGGTGGAACAGAAGCTGTTGTACCTTCTAATATCTTTAATAATGCTTGTTGCACTCCTTCACCACTTACATCTCTGGTTATGGATACATTTTCTGATTTTTTAGATATTTTATCTATTTCATCAATATATATTATACCTCTTTGGGCTCTTTCTATATCATAATTTGCTGATTGGATAAGTTTTAAAAGAATATTTTCTACATCTTCTCCAACATATCCAGCTTCTGTTAATGTTGTTGCATCTGCTATAGCAAATGGTACATTAAGTAATTTTGCTAAAGTTTGTGCTAAAAATGTTTTACCAACTCCTGTTGGACCTATAAGCAAAATATTACTTTTTTGAACTTCTATACCTTTGTTATCAGAATTAAAATTTATACGTTTATAATGATTGTATACTGCTACTGATAATGCTTTTTTAGCTTCTTCCTGTCCTATTACATATTCATCCAATTTAGATTTTATTTCTTTTGGTTTAGGAATATCATCCATATAAAAATTTTCATCATGGTCATAAATTTCATCTTCAAGTATTTCACTACATAAATCTATACATTCATTACATATATAAACATTCGTTCCTGCAATTAATTTACGTACTTGTTCCTGTGATTTGCCACAAAAGGAGCATTTTATTGCTTGCTTTTCCATTTATTCACCTCATAAAATAACTAATCCTCTTAAAATAAAGAGGAAAGTCATAAATTTTTTATTTTTTACAAATGTTTAAATATAACATTATTTATATTAAACAATTTCTTTTAGTATCTTTTGTTATTCTCCGTTGTCAGAAATTTCTTTTTCAACTATTTCGCTACATAAATTTATACATTCATTACATATATAAATATCTATTCCTACAAAATTAACCGTACCTGTAATTAGTACACGAACTTCCTCTTGTGATTTACCACAAAAAGAACATTTTAGTGTTTGTTTTTCCATTTATTCACCTCATAAAATAACTACTTCTTTTAAAATAAATAGGAAAAATTATATATTTTTACTTTTATAAACGTTTAGATATAACATCATCTATTAAACCATATTTTTTAGCATCTTCTGCTGACATATAGTTATCTCTTTCAGTATCTCTAGTTATTTCTTCTACGGATTTTCCTGTATTATTACTTAATATTTGATTAAGTTTTCTTTTGATTTTTAATATTTGTTCTGCTTGTATTTGAATTTCAGTAGCTTGCCCTCTTGCTCCTCCTAATGGTTGATGTATCATAACTTCAGCATTAGGTAATGCAAACCTTTTTCCTTTTGTTCCTCCTGCTAATAAAAATGCTCCCATACTAGCAGCCATTCCTATACATATAGTTGAAACGTCTGGTTTAATAAATTGCATTGTATCATATATAGCAAATCCAGCAGTTACAGAACCTCCCGGACTATTTATATATAAATTAATATCTTTGTCAGGGTCTTCAGCTTCAAGAAATAGCATTTGAGCTACTACTAAACTTGCTGTTACATCATTTACTTCCTCACCAAGAAAAATTATTCTATCTTTTAAAAGCCTTGAATAAATATCATAAGAGCGTTCTCCACGATTTGTTTGTTCTACTACCATTGGAACTAAACTCATATGTAATCCTCCTTCATTAGTATTTTTATTATTAATTAAACTTCAACTGCATTATTTAATACAAAATCTAAAGCTTTTTGAACTTTTATATCAACTGCAAGAGCTTCTTTTTCTTGAGGTCTCATCATTGATTTAAGCTTTTCTTTTTCCATTTTATATGCATCTGACATTCTTTCATATTCAGTTTCAAAATCTTCATCTGAAATTTCAAAATCTTCTTTTTCTGAAATTGCTGTAAGAACAAGTCTAGCTTTGATGTTAAATTCTGATTGTTCATCAAAACTTGATTTAAATTCTTCTTTAGTTTGCCCAATATATTGTAAATACATATCAATAGGTAAACCTTGTGTTTGTAATCTTTTAGCATAGTCATTAACCATTTGTTCTGAATATTCATCTATCATTACTTTAGGAACATTTATAGTTGCATTTTCAATAACTTTTTCTAAAACTTTTACTTCTTTTTCTTGTTTTGCAGCTTTTTCTTTTTGTTCTACTAGTTTAGCCTTTAGATTAGATTTATATTCATCTAATGTATTAAACTCTGAAACATCTTGAGCAAACTCATCATCCAAATTTGGAAGCTCTTTATATTTTATATCTTTTATTTCAACTTTAAACAATGCTGGTTTACCTGCTAATTCTTTATTTGTATAATCTTCAGGGAAAGTAACATTAACTTCTACATCATCAGCTAAATTTTTACCAATTAATTGTTCTTCAAATGTATCTATAAATGTTTTACTACCAAGTGTTAAATCATAATCTTCACCTTTACCACCTTCAAACGCAACATCATCAATAAAACCTTCAAAATCTATAGTAACTACATCTCCATTTTGTGTAGGGCGGTCATTAACTGATATTAATCTTGAATTTTTATCTTGTACCTTTTTAAGTTCTGCTTCAATATCTTCATCTTTAACTTCAATATCTAATTTAGATATTTCAACACCCTTATATTCTCCAAGTGTAACTTCTGGTTTTACGGCAACTTCTGCTGTAAAAACAAAATTTCCTTCTGGTTTTACATCTTCAAAATCTATTATTGGTTTTGAAACCACTTCTAAATTATGTTCTTTTATTGCATCTGAATATGCTATAGGAACAACATAGTTTATAGCATCATCATAAAATACTTCTTTCCCATATTGAGTTTCTATAATTTTTCTAGGAGCTTTTCCCTTTCTGAAACCTTGAAGATTTATTTTAGATTTATTTTTATTATAAGAATATTTCATACCTTCTTCAAATTGTGCGGAATCAACCTCAATTGTTAATTTCACCATATTATTTTCTAACTTTTCCAAACTTGAACTCATAAAATTTAGTTCCTCCTTAAAATCTATACATTCATTCATAAATTTAATACTTTTTGTTAAAATTAATTTTTATATATTTTGTCCACAAAAAAGTATAAAGTCAATACATAATTTTACATATGTATATTCATTCTTGTATTATATCATAAGTAAAATATAAAATCTATAATAAATTAAATATTTTGTTATAAAGTATTTTAAAAATTATATTATGTCCAAAATTTTTATACTTAATACTAAAAAATTAGTAAAGCTACTTTAAAAACATATATTCAATGTAATTATAAGCAACTATATTGATTCTATGTAAGGACACAAAATTAAAAATCTATGTAAGAGTAAAAATTAATTTTATCTTTGTAATTTTAAATTCACTAAATATAGTAATATTACTTTTATTTTTTTTGTTTAAAGTTGTGTCGCACTCATAAATGAGTGCGACACAAGATTGATTTTAAATTTTACTTTTTCATTATTATTTTTTATTTTAATTATTATATTAGCATCACTAATCTTTTAAATTTATTGGATTTATATTTACAAATTAAAAAAGTTAAACCCTAAATATTTAATAAGATATAGTTATTTATTAAAAAATTTATGTTTACAAATCAAAAATTTGTGTTATAATATAATTATTAAAGGGTAATCGACCACAATAGTGGTTAGCCTCGTTTGTTAGTGAAAATAACGCCTGACGGCAAAGACAGGGCGTTATTTTTTTGTGTTATTATTCCTATCTAAATAGGAGATAAGAGCAATAAGCAACATTCCAAAAGTAAAAATTAACATTAATACTTCAAATGTACTCATGCACACCACCTCCTCTCTTTTGCGAGATTAGAGGCTATTATTACTTTATATTACAACAAAAATTTTATATCCATGAAATGGAATTATTTAAAACTTTTAAAACACAAGCAAATTATAATAATATTACTAGATTTATTTAATTGGTAGTGATAAAATTATATGTAGCGATAATTTATAGATACCAGTTAAAAAGTTAAACCCTAAATATTTAAAATAATATTTAGGGTCTTTATATATTTAATGAGATATAGTTATTTATTAAAAAATTTATGTTTACAAATCAAAAATTTGTGTTATAATATAATTATTAAAGGGTAATCGACCACAATAGTGGTTAGCCTCGTTTGTTAGTGAAAATAACGCCTGACGGCAAAGACAGGGCGTTATTTTTTTGTGTTATTATTCCTATCTAAATAGGAGATAAGAGCAATAAGCAACATTCCAAAAGTAAAAATTAACATTAATACTTCAAATGTACTCATGCACACCACCTCCTCTCTTTTGCGAGATTAGAGGCTATTATTACTTTATATTACAACAAAAATTTTATATCCGTGAAATTGAATTATTTAAAACTTTTAAAACACAAGCAAATTAATATCACTAGACTTATTTAATTGGTAGTGATAAAATTATATGTAGAGGTGATTTTGTGAGTTTAAAAGGAGTACAAGTAATATATAAAAAAAATAATGATATAAATTATAAATCATCTATAACATATAGAAATAAACATATTAGTTTAGGTAGTTATAATAGTGCTGAAATTGCTAATAAAGTTTATTTAGAAGCTTATGATATTGTTTTTAATTGTAAATATAAAATAATTGACTTTTCAAAAGATATGTTAATCCATTTTGAAAAATGGGTTATACTACACAACTTTAGAGATAATAATTATTATATTAGCACTCCTATATATTTATATAAATCTTACTTTTGTTATCATTTAAATGAACATATTGAATTTAAATTTGATACACAAGATTTATTTTTCTATGCAATTCATAAAATTCATTTTAGAAATGGGCATTATTATATAAATGACCATGGTCAACAGATTAATATACTTTCCCGATATAATATAAAAAACTACTCTATAATAGGAAAAGATTATTATTTTAAAAATGGAGATATCTATGATTTTAGACGTTTAAATTTAGAAATAATAAATAAATATAATGGAGTTACAAAAACGCTGAAAAAAAATAAAACTGTATATAACTGTCATATATATAATAAAGGCAGTATATTAGTTGGTATATACGCCACAGAAATCGAAGCTGCTATAGCTTATAATAAAGCAATAAATTTATTAAAGTTAGTTGGAATTGATAAAGAAGATAATAAAAATTATATCCATTCATTAAACAAAGAAGAATATAAAGAATTGTACAAAAAAGTTAAAATATCAAATAATATTATAATCAAATCAAAACAAAAAAGACCTATAAGATTTTTAAATTATACAGGAGTATATCAGCAAAAAACAGGTTACAGAGCTTATATTGGCTATAATTATAAACATATTTATTTAGGAATGTATGCTACAGAAAAACAAGCAGCACAAGCATATAACCAAGCAGCATTAATACTATATGGTAGTAAAGCTAATTTAAATCATACACTTCCTACAGTGAATTCTAATGATTATAATAAAATTTTAAATAAAATCAAGCGTGTTTTTCCTGATATTTAATATTAATCAAAATAAGAAAGGATTTTAAATAATGATTACAATTGATATAGTAAATAATAAAAATTTTATGAACGCTTTAATGAAAGAAGATATATTTGATAATTTTGAAGTTAGAAATATCGAAATAAATACCTTTACTAAATTTGAAATTTCAGGTATATTAAATAAAAGTTACTTTTCATTAGATGAACAAGAAACTATAAATCGAAACTTTTGCTTATGGAAAGAATTAAAACCAATAGTATTTGGCTTAATAAAAGGCAGTATTAAACCTAAATCTATTAAAATAATATTTTCTTATGATACTAATAAATTAGAAGAGTTTGATAATAATGCTTCAGCTCTTTTTTTAAATATTGTATTTGAAGACAACAAAATAATATGTACTACTGGTTCATCACAAAAAGTATTCTCACTTGATAGAAACGTAGAAACTAAATGGGATATATATATAGGTAACTTTTTTAACAATGAAATAAAAGATTTATAAATAAATGTTGTAAAGGAGATATATTATGCGAAAATTGGCTATAATTAGAAAAATTAAAGCCATTAAACCAATAGAAAAAGCAGATTCTATTGAAGTTGCTATTGTGGATGGTTGGGAATGTATTATAAAAAAATCTGAAAATTTTAAAGTTAATGATTTGATTGTTTACATAGAAATAGATAGTATATTACCTGAACTACCTATTTTTGAGTTTTTAAGAGATAGAAAATTTAAAGTTAAAACTATAAAACTAAGAGGTCAAATATCTCAAGGTTTAGTATTACCATTAAATATACTACCAGATGGTGTTTATAATGAGGGTGATAATGTTACAGATATACTTGAAATAAAAAAAGATGACCCTCAATTAGAAGAAGAAAAGCAGAAAGGCGAAAAAAATTTTCCTGATTGGATTATTAAAACAGATGAAGAACGAATACAAAATATTCCTAAACTATTTGAAGCAGAAAAGCAAAATAATACAGAATTTATAGTTACCGAAAAAATAGATGGATGTTCTGCTACATATTACTTACAACGAATAGATGATGAATTTAAATTTGGTGTTTGCAGTAGAAATTATGATATAACAAATGATACAAAAAATCCTAGTTCATATTGGTATATTGCTAATAAATATGATATTGAAAATGTATTAAGAATTCTTATTGGTAATGATGATAGAATTATTTTGCAAGGTGAAATAATAGGTTGTGATAGTGAGCATATTGGAATAAAATCTATACAAAGTAATAAGTATAAACTTAAAGGATTTGACTTTTATGCTTTTAATTTAATATATTCAGATATAAAGATAAATACTATTGAGATGGTAGAATTATTAAAACCATTTAATATTAAAGTAGTACCTATTTTAGAAACAAATTTTAAACTAAAAGATACTATATCTGAAATGGTTAACTATTCAAAAGGTATTTCTATTTTGCATAATACAAAACGTGAAGGTTGTATATTTAGAAATTATGAAAGAAATATAAGTTTTAAAGTAATTAATCCTGATTTTTTATTAGCAGAAAAATAATTAATTATATAAATATAGATTAACTTTGTTAATATTTTTTAAAAACATGAAATAATATAAATTATTATGAAATATAAGAGATGGTATTTTTATCATCTCTTATATTTTTCACTTATATTTCAATAATAATTTATTTAGTGTTCACATAAAAATCACTTTTATATTTTAAACTTAAATTTACAAAAGGAGGTGCTAAAATGAGGCATGAATTTAAATATTACATTAATTTTTCAGATTATATAACTATTAAAAATAAGCTTAAGTACATTATGAAAATTGATAGTAATGCAAATGAAAACGGAGAATATAAAATTCGTAGTATTTATTTTGATAATTATGATGATAAAGTATTATTTGAAAAAATAAATGGTTTTAATAGAAGAGATAAATTTAGAATAAGGTTTTATAATGATGATTATTCATTTATTAAGCTTGAAAAAAAATCAAAAGTAAATAATTTATGTGAAAAAATCAGTTCAAAAATATCTAAAGAAGAATGTAAAAGTATTTTTTTGGGGGAAATTGAATTTTTAAAAAATAATACTCCTATTTTCAATGAACTTTATATAAAGATGGTAAATGAAAGGCAGAAGCCCAAAACTATAGTTGATTATATAAGAGAAGCTTATATTTATGATGTATCAAATGTAAGAATAACTTTTGACAAATCAGTTAGAACAGGATTAAGTAACACAAATATTTTTGAATTTAATTCAACTATAGAAATTTTAGATTCTAACTATATTATTTTAGAAGTAAAATATGATAAATTTTTACCTGAAATAATAGCTAACTTAATACAAATTGGAGAGAGGTCTAAAACAGCTATTTCAAAATATGCATTATGTAGAATGTATATTTAATAAATTTAAAAATATACAAATTTTATTTTGGAGGTAATATTTATGATAACATTCAATGATATATTTAAATCTAATTTTCTTGAAAAAGTAACTTCTTTTTCAATACTTGATATGATAATAGGTCTTTCTTTAGCTCTATGTATAGGATTATTCATTATGGCAGTTTATAAAAAAACTTTTAAAGGTATTATGTACTCTCATAGTTTTTGTGTTTCATTATTGGCACTTACTCTTATTACAACTTTAATTATTTTAGCTGTTACATCAAATGTAATACTTTCACTTGGTATGGTTGGTGCATTATCTATTGTTCGTTTTAGAAGTGCAATTAAAGAACCAATCGACATTGCATTTTTATTCTGGTCAATTAGTGTTGGAATTGTTTTAGGTGCAGGGCTTATACCCCTTGCTATATTTGGTTCTTTATTTATTGGTATTATTTTAGTTATATTTATTAACAAACAAACTATTGATAATCCTTACATACTTATTGTTAATTGTGATAATGATGAAAATGAAAAACAAGCTTTTGACTTTATAACAACAAAAGTTAAAAAATACGTTGTTAAATCAAAAACCGTATCAAGTTCAGGTATAGAAATAACTATTGAAATTAGATTAAAAGATATGACAACTCAATTTGTAAACGAAATATGTAAACTAAATGGAGTTAAAAATGCTGTACTTGTAAGTTATAGTGGTGATTATATGTCATAAAGGAGGAAAATCATTTGCTAAAAGAAAAGTATTTTTCATTCACAACAATAATTGCTATAATAATATCTATAATTTTTACAATAACTGCTATAGCTGTTAATTTAGATAATTCAAAAATATATAAACAAATGGAATATATAAATAAAATATTTGATAAAAGTAAAGTTATAGAAGTAGATATTATTATAGATGAAATAAATTGGAATTATCTAATTGAAAATGCCAAAAAAGAAGAATATGTTCCATGTGATATTGTAATAAATGGTACAAAAATTTCTACAGTAGGTATTCGCCCTAAAGGAAATTCAAGTCTTTCTATGGTAGCAAATGATAGTACTACTGACCGTTTTAGTTTTAAACTTGATTTTTCACAATATATCAAAGGTCAGAATTTATATGGACTTTCAAAAATTGCACTTAACAATATGATTGGTGATACTACTTATATGAAAGAATATTTATCTTATGATATGATGATTGAAATGGGTATAAACACTCCAGCTTATTCATTTGCAAATATTAATTTAAATGGTGAACCATGGGGATTATATCTGGCAGTTGAAACATTAGAAGATAGCTTTTTACAAAGATATTATGGAAATAACTATGGTAATTTATATAAACCAGAAAGTATTAATATTGGTGATATGGGTATAAACAAAATGCCTAATAAGGGCAGTTTTCCTAATATAAATGATATACCTAACAGAGATAATTCTCCCAATATGAACAACATGCCTGATAGAGATAGTTTTCCTGATATGAACAATATGCCTAATAGAGATAATTTTCCCGATATGAACAATATGCCTAATAGAGATAATTTTCCCGATATAAACAATATGCCTAACAAAGATAACTTCCCCAATGAAAAGGGATTTCCTATGGGCGGTTCTTCTGGTACTAATCTTGTTTATATAGATGACAATTTATCAAGTTATTCAGGTATTTTTGACAATACAATTACAAAACATACAACGGATTCTGATAAAAAGAAAGTTATAGAAATGATTAAAAATTTGAATAATGGAACTAATTTAGAAAAATATATTGATGTAGATGAAGTACTTAGATACTTTGCCGTTAATACCTTTTTAGTAAATCTTGATAGTTATTCAGGTAGCATGAAACATAATTATTATTTGTATGAACAAGATGGAAAATTTCAAATATTACCTTGGGATTATAATTTATCATTTGGAGCGTTTCAAATGAATGATGCATCTAAAGTTATAAATTTTCCGATTGATACTCCTGTAACGGATAGTATGGAAAGAAGTCCATTAATTTCAAAATTATTAGAAGTAGATGAATATAAAAATCTATACCATCAATATCTTAATAAACTTATAAATAACTATATTATAAATAGTAAATTTGATAACACAATTTCAAATTTAGATAATTTAATTTCAGAGTATATTAAAAATGATAAAACTGCTTTTTATACTTTTGACGAATATAAATTAAGTATAGAAGAATTAAAGAAATTCGGAAAAGATAGAACAGAAAGTATTAAATTGCAATTAAATAGTGAACAACCATCCAAAGAGTATGGGAATTTAGAAACTACTCTTAATTTATCAGCACTTGGAACAATGGGTGATAATAAAAATTTTGGAGAACATGAAAACAATCAAAGAAGAGAAATAAAATTTGAAGTAAATGAGAATACTCAAAGAAAAGAAATAAACTTTACAATAAATGAAAAAGATATAAATTTTGATAATATTCAAGTATTTAATATAAACAATAATCAAGTACCACAAGAAAACACAAATCCACAACACACAATAAAGCAATTAGGTATTATAGGGATATATTTAGCTTTTATATTGATTGGTATTTTCTTTGTTGCAAAATTTAAAAGATATAAATATTAAAATTATAAGTATATATTTTTACTTAATACACAAGTTAAATAATAAAGTTGTGAGTTAAGTTTACATATGATATAATATTTTAATTAACACATAACTAAAATTTATTAGAAGGTGATAATAATTAAAATTTTTATTTATATAATTTTTATAATGTTTCTAACATCCTGTTCATCTAATTCTAATACTAATAATCAAGTTAAATCAGCATATAAAAAAATTACAGGTGAAGAAGCTAAAAAAATAATAGATAGTGAAGAAAACTTTATTATTTTAGATGTTCGCACTGAAGCTGAATATAATGAAGGTTATATTGAAGGAGCTATTTTAATTCCTGATACAGAAATAGAAAACAAAGCTCAAGAAATGTTAACTGATAAAGAAATAAAAATATTAGTTTATTGTAGAAGCGGAATAAGAAGTGAGTTAGCAAGTAATAAACTTATAGAAATGGGATATAAAAATGTATTTGATTTTGGTGGAATAATTGATTGGAAATATGAAATAATTAAAAATTAAAAAATCATAAATAAAATAATTAATTAAAAATAGTAAATAACAATAAAATATTGTTTTTACTATTTTTTTATTTAAAGTCGTGTCGCACTCATAAATAAGTGCGACACAAGATTAATTTTTATTTGTTATTTTAATTATAAATTTTTTTATATAACTTTTGCATATAAACACTATTAAATATTTTTTTACTTATTACTTATTGACTTTGACACGACGTCAACTGTTATAATTATTATGAAAGGAAGATTTAAATGGAATTAAAAACTATCAGTCAAGTATCTAAAGCTTTTAATGTTTCAACACGAACATTACGTTATTATGAACAAATTGGTCTTTTACATTGTCAAAAAAAAGAAGAATATGCTTATCGGACTTATGATGAAGATTCAATAAAACGTCTACAGCAAATAATTATTTTGCGTAAACTACGAATACCACTCAAACAAATTAGTGATATTCTAAAAAATGAAGATGTTGTTTTAGCAGTTGAAGTTTTTTATAAAAATATACAAGAAATAGATGATGAAATAAATGCTTTATCAACTATAAAATCAGTTCTAAATGCATTTATCAATCAAATAAACAGAAGTATATCTGTAAATGTAAAACTTGATTTGTTAGGCGATAAATCCATAATTAAGATTATAGAAACTCTTACCATTACAAAAATTAATTTTAAAGGAGGAAAATCAATGGAATCAAATAAAATTATTAGTAAATTAAGAGATAAGGATGTAAGAATTATTTATTTACCACCTGCAACTATAGCAAGTATTCATTGCTTTGGTGGGCATGGGGCTGCTGAAATTAATAGTGGAAACTTGTTACACCAATTTATTGAAGAAACAAAGCTTTATAAGATAAAACCTGATTTTAGACATTATGGATTTAATAATCCAAAACCAGATGGAAGTGATTGTGGTTATGAACGTTGGGTTACTATACCAGAAGATTTTTATATAAAACCACCATTTGTTAAAAAGCATTTTAGTGGTGGATTATATTGTGCTATTATGATACCTATGGGTGAGTTTGATGAGTGGTTTAAGTTATGTGATTGGGCAAAAAATAATGATAAATATGAATTAGATTTTAAAAGCGAAAAAACAGAAACAGAATGTTTGGAAGAACACCTTAATTATATAAATAAATTTATGGGTACTCCAAATGATGATACACTTCAATTAGATTTACTTTTACCAATAAAGCCAAAAAATAATTAAACTTAATTTTATAAAAGGTCACATTATCTATGTGACTTTTTTATATTTTAATATATATAAATTTATAATATAAATAATTAATACATAAATGGAATGTTTATTTTATTGCAGTTGATAAACTAATTTAAATATGATATAATTACAAAGTTTAGATAAAGTTATATTATTAAACTTTATAAATATTGTACATAGTATATCAATTATTATCAAATTAGATGTTATCTTTGGTAATTTAATAAAATTACAACATAAGAAATTAGACTTAGTTTCCATTGTGAATATTATAACATCTGTTAAGTGAGCTTATATTTATTTAAAGAAATGAGACGTTTAAATATGGAAAAATATGATTTTCAAATTAATACAACCCATGGTAATTTTTTATACAGAGTAGCTGCACTTATAATCAATAATAACAAATTGTTAGTAGCAAAACATATAAACCATTCTTGTTACTATACTATTGGTGGTCGTGTAAACTAAATGAAACATCAATAGAAGCTGTAGTTCGTGAAACATTTGAAGAAACAGGTTTTAATTTTGAAATTAATAAATTAGTATTTATTCAAGAGCGTTTTCTTAAGTATAATGGTAAGAATCATCATGAAATCGTATTTTTTTATTTAATGAAATATAATAATATAAATATTATAGATGGTACATATACTGATCAAGGTGAAAAAGAAACTTTACATTGGTTATCTATTGATGAATTAAAACAAATAAATATTGTACCTGATTTTTTAAAAAACAACTTATCAAATATAAGTGAAAATATTATTCACATCATATCAAGAGAATAACTTAATTTTTTAAAATACTCTAAATCTTATTTAAAACTAAAAACTTTATGAAATATATAAAGAATATGTTATGGAGGAGTAAATTAATGAAAACATTTTTTATGCAAACTGAACGTATTGGTTTTGGACTTTGGACAAATTCTGATATAGAATTAGCAAAACAATTATGGAAAAATTCAGATGTAAGGCAATTTATTTGTGCTAACGGAAAGTTTTCAGAAGATGATATTCAAAGTCGTTTAAATACTGAAATAAATAATGGTTATAAATTTAATGTACAGTATTGGCCTATATTTAAATTAGAAACTGGTGACTTAATTGGTTGTTGAGGACTTCGTCCATTTATGTTAGAACAAAATACATATGAAATGGGGTTTCATCTTCGCAAAAAATATTGGAATCAAGGATATGCTTTTGAATCTGCAAAAGCAGTAATAGATTATTGCTTTACAAGACTTAATGCAGATAAAATTTTTGCTGGTCACCACCCTGAGAATATTAATTCTCAAAAACTTTTAAACCGACTAGGGTTTAACTATATAGAGAATAATTTTTATGAGCCAACAAAACTTTACCATCCTTCATATGAACTTGTAAACCATAGATAATAAATATATGTTAGTATAAAAAATCACAATATCAATGTGATTTTTTTCATAACTTTAAAAATTATGAATTTTAATAGAAAGGAAAGTTATTAATGAAATTTTCAAATATAAAAAGCTTTATAAGTGGATTAGTTGTGGGAGCTGTTGGCATAACTTCTGTTTTTGCTAGTGGAGTTATACAATCAGCTACATACAACAATTATAATATAACATTAAATGGTAATACTTTAAATATTACTAATCCGTTAGTTTCTATTGTAAAACAAGGTGAAACTACTGCTCAAACATATATGCCAGTTAGAGAAATTTTACAAATATTAGGTTATTCTGTTCAATGGTATGAAAATAGCAAAACAATAGATATAATAACACCTGCTATTAATAGTTACAATATTAATTCTGATATAAAAAATGTAGTAATAAACTTAAAAAATCAAAATACTTTCAATATGAGTGAGTCTGGAAATTTTTATGCTAAGGATGGTGATAAATTAAAATTGCAAATTAAAGCAGAGCTAATAAATGGGAGTGTAGATTTTATATTATTTGACCCAAATGGAGTACAAAGAAAAACTATTACTATAGATAAAATGGACGAAGAAATAATTATAGAATTATCAAAAGGACAATGGGCATATAATTGTTCAGGGATGTTTAGAGGAGGAGGAAATTTAATATTAATAGGTACATTAGAATAAATAAAAGGACTTTTTAAGAGAGGTAATTATGGATATAATATCAATTTTTTTTGTTGCTATAGGACTTTCAATGGATGCTTTTGCTGTAGCTATAAGTAATGGAATAGTATTAAAAGAAGTAACTTTTAAAGAAATGTTTAAAATAGGATTATTTTTTGGAATATTTCAAGGTGTTATGCCTGTTATTGGTTGGTTTTGTGGTAAAACATTTAGTAATTATATTGTTAATATTGACCATTTTGTAGCTTTTGGTGTATTAGCATTTATAGGTGGTAGTATGATACGTGAAGCTTTAAAAGGTGAAGATAATGAAGAAGTAAAAGAACCTAATAGTTTAAAAGTTATCTTACTTATGTCAGTTGCTACAAGTATTGATGCATTAGCCGTTGGTGTTAGCTTTGCTATGATAAATACAAATATATTAATTCCTGCAATAATGATAGGAGTTATTACTTTTATAATATCTTCTATTGGAGTATTCATTGGTAAAAAAGCAGGTGACCTATTTAAAAAGAAAGCAGAAATAATAGGTGGAATTATATTAATTTTAATAGGATTAAAAATATTAATAGAACATTTATTTTTTTAGGTAAATATACAATTTTTATAATCAATGAAATTATCTTCAACCATATTCATTATAAATTAAAACAAAACCTCTAATTTCTTACCTTAATTTAAGAAATTAGAGGTTAATTAATAATTACTGTTTTTTATATGCATATCTTAATATTTCTCCAGCATTTGGTTCATATTCTCTATATTTTAAAAGTTCATTTACAGTTACAAACCTAAAATTTCTTTCACTTAATACATCTACAATTTTAAATGCCGCTTCTACAGTACTAGAATATATATCATGTAAAAGTACAATATCTCCGTCTTTAGCTCTTTCTATAACATGATTTGCTACCATATTAGCATCTTTATATTTCCAATCTTGAGGGTCAATATTCCATAAAATAATAGGAACATCTGAAACACTTTTAACAATATCATTAAAATTACCATATGGTGGTCTAAAGAATGTTGCATTCATTCCTAATATAGAATTCAATAACTCATTTGGAGTATCATGTTGTACTTTAGCCATATTATTATCTAATTTAACCATATTTTTATGTTCAAGAGAGTGATTACCTATATCATGCCCTTCTTCATAAATTCTTTTAACAATATCAGGATATCTTTTTATATTACTTCCTAACATAAAAAAAGTAGCTTTTACATCTCTTTCTGCTAAACCATCTAGTAAATATGGCGTAGTAAATATACTTGGACCATCATCAAAAGTTATAGCAATTAATTTTTCATCTTCACCTATTATCAACTCTTCCTCGTTAGTATACATCAATTTATTTTTTATTGATTTCAAAGGAATTTGAAAAGAATTTATATTATCATATATTATTAAATTAGTTTCATCTATAGCAAACCTTGAAAAATCATTGTTTTTTAAGTCTGGGATTTTATTATTGAGTAATTCTAAATAATTTATATTAGGCTTAAAAATTTCACTAATTGAAACATTTTGGCCATCATTAAGATTAAAAACTAAAGGTTCTACGCTTATTATTGTATTTGTAGTTAAATTCTGTATATTAAATTTAAAACTAGTCAATATATCACAATATTCACTAATTTCATAATTTATGTTTAAATCGTATTTAGATTCATTAAAGATATAGTCATTTATGGTTTGATAAATCATTTCTTCTATTAAAATATTTAATTGTGAATATTCAGTGCAAGGATAAGTAGCAGAAATTTTATAACCATCTAATTCTTTAGTTATTTGACTTTCTGTTAAATAATCAAATTCTGTAGGTCTATTTACAACGTCAAATATACGAATATTTTTAGGTTTTTGCTCATTTTCATCAATAGTATTCATTGCTGCTTTTGCCTGTTCTGAATTTAAAGGAGAATTACAAGAGCTTAATAAAAATATTAAAAAAATAGAATTTATTACTAGTAGGAGTTTTTTCATTTTAGGATACCTCATATAATTTTATTAATTAAATTGTATTATATCATAACGAATAATAAATGTAAAAGGTTTTTATCACATTTTTTGATATTATGTTTTAAATTGTTTTATTCGTTATTAAGTAATCTTAATTCTATAATACAATGAATTAAAATTAATTAAAATTAGTATATTCCATATATAGATATATTATTAAAGATATAAATATTAAAATTACTTTACAATTCAAACAATAAAATAGTTTATTAAATATAATTATTTAAATAATCTAATTGGAATTTATTTTGTAAATTAATTTAAAGATTTGTGGCATAATAATAATGAAATATTTTTATTATTTCGCAAAGGAGGTTTTATTATGAGACTTAGAGCATTTGACTATTTTGCACTTACCTTAATTATAATAGGTGCCATAAATTGGGGCTTAATAGGATTCTTCCAATTTGACCTTGTAGCAGCTTTATTTGGTGGTATGGGAAGTTGGATTAGTAGAATAGTTTACGCCTTAGTTGGTATATCTGGTTTATATAGTCTTAGTCTTTATGGTAGACTTGGTGAAGATTATGTTCCAAAAAGAATTGATTAATATATAAAATAAAGGTGTAAAATTATTATTTTGTAATAAATAATAATTTTACACCTTATTAAATTATTCTAAAAGACTCACTTTATATGATACTATTATGGAAATAAAAAAGAATACTACTCCTAATATAGGTTGAGAATTATAATTTAAAGGCGGTATTATACTTGGTATAGAACCAACTACAAAACCAATAATAGCACAATATGTTTCTGTATAATATTTTTTTAAAAGGTAATTCATAAGTTTTGAAAATAATATAGAACCAATTATTAGTCCAATTCCAATAGGAATTATAACAATTACATTATAAATTAAATAATCAATATTGTTTATATATGAATCAATTAAAAATAAATTTTTTAAATTTGCTATAGCATTTAACATTATGCCATAAGAACCTAAAAGTATTAGAATAACTGTTCCACTAATTCCCGGTATAATATGTGAACCAGCCATAATAAATCCAATAAGAAAAAGATTTAATATAGTAGAGAAATTTAATGTTAATATTTTATTTTCTACATCAAATTCAGGTTCTCCAATAAAGGATATAAATAAACCTATTAATAGTGTAATTAAAAAAATAAAAATGTAAGATTTAGTAACTCTATTAATATTAGCTTTCTTAAATAATATTGGTACTGTACCTATTATAAGCCCTATTATTATCAACATAGTTTCAAATGGATATTTGTCTAATAATATTTTTTGAACATTACTAAATAATATAAAACCAATTGCTATACCAAACAATAATGGAGTTAAAAAAACTGTATTCTTTTTTATGTCTTTAAAAAAATCACCAACAGCATTAACCATATCTTCATATAACCCAAATATCATTGCTATAACAGCACCACTTAATCCCGGTATTATCCCTCCTATACCAATTAATATAGCTTTAAAGAAATTAACAATCATAAAAACCTCCATAAAAGTCATGTACAATTGTTAATAATATATGCAAAACTAAAAATTTAATTACTTACAAAAAAATATAATTATATAAATTTTTTATTTAGTGTCAATAATAACGGACTAGCATACAATGATTAGTACAAGCAATTATTTAAACTATAATTATATAAAGTGTATAAGCTTGTTTAAGTAAGGCAAAAATTTATGTAGAGTTAATTTGTTGATTCTATATAAAGTAGTAAACTATTTAAATTAAATATCGGAGGGATTATATATGAAAGAAGATAATAAAAAAGTTATAATGGTTGATGGAAAACGTTCTGAATGGTATGAAAAAGCTATATTTATAATGAGAAGTGATATAAATACAGATAATAAACCTATTGATTTTGTAAATGAAGCTGAAAAGATTATAAATTCTTATATGGTAAAAAGCACATTAAAAATCAATGAAATTAAAAACAAACAAAAATCAATTAAAGTAACCAAAAACACAAATTTAAACTTAATATTAAATATATGTTTACTATTAAGTGTTATTTTATTGGGTATAACAGTATATAGATTTTTTGTCTAATTAAATGTTATTGCATTTTATGAAGTAATTAGTTATTATATTGTATATTCAATATTATAAAGGAGCTTACAAATGTTTAAAACAGCATATCAAACTATAAAAAAATATGATATGATACAAAAAGGGGATTGTATTATAGTTGGTATATCAGGTGGAGCAGATTCTGTTTCTTTATTGCATTTTTTATATACTATAAAGTACAAACACAATCTTAATATTATAGGAGTGCATATAAATCATGGAATAAGGGGAATAGATGCCGATTTAGATGAAAATTATGTTAAATTTTTATGTGCTAAATATGATATAATATGTGAAGTATTTAAATGTAATATACATAAAGAAGCTGAAAAAATGAAAACTACAGAGGAAGAGGCTGGAAGAATAATAAGATATAAAATATTCAATCAAATTTTGAAAAAATATAATGGTAATAAAATAGCTGTAGCTCATAATATGAACGACCAAGCAGAAACATTACTTATGCGTATTTGCAGAGGAACAGGTTTAAAAGGGCTTACAGGTATTTTACCAATAAGAGATAATATAATAAGGCCTCTTATTTTTTGTACAAGAGAAATCATTGAACAATATTGTTTAGTTAATGATTTAGAATATAAACAAGATTCTACAAATATTACAGATGTGTATACTAGAAATAAAATACGTCTAAATCTTATTCCTTGGATTAAAGAAAATCTTAATTCCTCAATAATTAATACGCTTTCAAAAATGAGTTTACTACTTCAAGAAGAAGAAAATTATATAGATATTCAAACAATAGAAGCTTATAATTCCTGCTGTGAAATACAAAAAGATACAATTAATATTAATTTAAATCAATTTAAAAATTATCATATAGTAATAAAAAAAAGAGTATTAAGAATGATTTTACAAAATTTTATACTTGACTTGAAGGATATAGAATTAATACACATAAATCAATTACTAGAACTTGCAAACAACAATACAGGCAAAAAAATAAATCTTCCTTATGGAATAATCGCAGAAAAGCAATATGATAATTTATGCTTCTACATAAAAAAAAATAAATCTACAAATTTTTGCTATGATATTAAATTAAATGATAAGATATATATAAAAGAAGCTTCTCTTTATGTAATATCAGAATTAAAATATGTAGAAAATTTTTCACAAAAACAAAATAATCTATGTACTAAAGTTTTTGATTATGATAAAATAAATGGCAATATTAAAATAAGAACAAGATATGCTGGTGATAGAATTTATTTAAAAGGAATAGGGAGTAAAAAACTTAAAGATTTTTTTATAGACATAAAATTACCACGGGAACAACGTGATATAGTGCCCTTATTAGCTACCTCAAATAATATACTTTGGGTACTTGGATATAGAACAAATTCACTTTATAATGTTGATGAAAATACAAGAAAAATACTTATAATAAGTTATTATTACTCAGACAAGCAAGAGTAATGAAAATATAGGAGGATAAAAATAATGGAAAAAGTTGATATTTTAATTTCAGAAAGTGCTGTAAAAAAGAGAGTTCAAGAATTAGCAGATGATATAATGAGGGATTATGGTGATACAGAAATAGTACTTATATGTATTTTAAAAGGTGCAGTAATGTTTATGGTTGATTTATCTAAAGAATTAAAAATGCCAGTAGCATTTGACTTTATGGATGTTTCAAGTTATGGTACAGAAACAAAAAGTAGTGGTATAGTAAAAATAGATAAAGATTTAGATGAATCTATAGAAGGTAAAAATGTTTTACTTGTAGAAGATATTATAGACTCTGGTAGAACACTTAGTTATTTATTAAAAGTATTAAAAGAAAGAAAACCTAAAAGTTTAAAACTTTGTACATTACTTGATAAACCTGATAGAAGAATATCTGACGTTACTGTTGATTATGTAGGATTTAGTATACCTGATGAATTTGTTGTGGGATATGGTTTAGATTATGCTCAGCGATATAGAAATTTGCCTTACATAGGGAAATTAACTTTGGAATAAATTTTTAAATTATTTCTAATAAAGTTGATTTTATAAAATAGTTGTGATAGTATAATAAATTAGTATATCTTTTAGGATAGTATAATAAAAAAATTATTTGAAAGGATTTCAAATAAAGTATGTATATACTTTAAAAGGAGGAAAAGATTTGAAAAAGTATATGAGTAGTATATCTCTGTATTTAATTATCTTTGCGTTTATTATTGTAGCAATACTTTTTTCAAAAAATAGTATGATGCCCAGCGTTAGACAACAAGCAGAACGATTTACGTATGATAAATTAATTACAGGTATTCAAGATGGAGAAATTAAATCTATAAAAATACAATTAGATAAAGATGGTTTTGATGCTGCTGCTGTAATGGTTACATTACCTGATAGTACTAATAGAACAGTTATTGTTCCATCAGTAAAAAGTTTTATGGAAATAGTTAATCCAGCAGTACAAGAAGGTAGATTAAAAGTGGATAGTTTGGATATACCTAAAACCAGTTGGTTAATTGCTTTATTACCATCAATTATAGTAATGATTATTGCAATTGTATTATTAATGTTTATTATGCAACAAACACAAGGTAGTAGTGGTGGCGGTGGAAAAGTAATGTCATTTGGTAAAAGTAAAGCTAAAATGACAGTTGATGAAAACAATAAAGTCACTTTTGAAAATGTTGCAGGGCTTGATGAAGAAAAAGAAGAACTTAAAGAAGTAGTGGAATTTTTAAAATCTCCTAAAAAGTTTGAAGCATTAGGTGCTAAAATACCAAAAGGTGTACTTCTTGTAGGACCTCCTGGAACAGGTAAAACATTACTTGCAAAAGCAGTTGCTGGAGAAGCAGGTGTACCATTTTTCAGTATTTCTGGTTCTGACTTTGTTGAAATGTTTGTAGGGGTTGGTGCATCACGTGTCAGAGATTTATTTGAACAAGCTAAAAAAAATTCTCCTTGTATAGTTTTTATAGATGAAATTGATGCTGTAGGACGAAAGAGAGGAGCAGGTTTAGGTGGAGGACATGATGAGCGTGAACAAACACTAAATCAATTGCTTGTTGAAATGGATGGTTTTGGAGCAAATGAAGGAGTAATTGTAGTAGCTGCTACAAATAGACATGATATACTAGACCCTGCATTACTTAGACCGGGTCGTTTTGATAGACATGTAGTAGTAGGAAGACCTGATGTAAAAGGTAGAGAAGAAATTTTAAAAGTTCATGCAAAAAATAAACCAATAGCAAAAGATGTTGATTTAAAAGTAGTAGCACAAACCACATCTGGTTTTACTGGTGCAGATTTAGAAAATCTTTTAAATGAAGCTGCTCTTTTAGCAGCGAGAGAAAACAAAAAATTTATTGATATGGTTGAAATAAGAAAAGCATTTGTTAAAGTTGGAATAGGAACAGAAAAGAAAAGTCGTGTTATTTCTGAAAAAGAAAAACGTGTTACAGCATATCATGAAGCAGGTCATGCAATATTACATGAGCTATTAACTCAGCTTGATCCTGTTCATAGCATATCTATAATACCTACTGGTATGGCAGGTGGTTATACTATGCCACTTCCTGGAGAAGATAAAATGTATTTATCTAAAGGATATATGGAACAAGAAATTGTAGCTCTTTTAGGTGGTAGAGCTGCTGAATATATTATAATAGGTGATATTACTACAGGTGCATCTAATGATATTGAGAGAGCAACAGCAACTGCAAGAAATATGGTAACAAAATATGGTATGAGTGACCTTTTAGGACCTATTCAATTTGGTGATGATAATGATGAAGTATTTTTAGGTAGAGATTTAGCACACACTAGAAATTATGGTGAAGAAGTTGCAGGTAATATAGATAAAGAAATTAGAAGAATAGTTGAAACTGCTTATTTAAAATCTCAAGAATTACTTAATGAACATATACAAGTATTACATGATACAGCGAAACTTTTAATAGAAAAAGAAAAAATAACAGGAGAAGAATTTAGAGATGTATTCCCTGATAAGTCTGTATTAATACATCATACCAAAGAAAAAAGTATACTAGATAAAGCAACAATTGAAGAAGTAGATATACAACCAACAATTTAAACTAAAGAAACTTTAAAAAATTTACTAAATATAAAAAATAATTAAATATTTTTATTGCAATTTATAAGAATATATTGTATAATGAAAAAATAATTTTCCTTGAAAATTATTTTTTTTATGAGGAAAACATTTAGGATAAAGTCCTTGTTCTCTAAAAAAGAGAGCCTAAGTCCAAAAGGAGGTGTAATAATGAACAAATATGAGTTAGGGCTTGTGTTAAGTGCAAATGTTGATGAAGAAACTAAAGTAGCAACATTTGAAAAAGCACAAGAACTTATAACAAGATTTGGTGGTACAGTAGAAAAAGTTGATGATTGGGGTAAGCGTAAACTTGCTTACGAAATTAAAAAGCAAACTGAAGGTTATTATAGTTTTACAACCTTTACTGCAGAGCCAGCTGTTCCAGTAGAAATTGAACAACGTATACGTATTATGGATAATGTTCTTCGTTATCTTATTATTCGTGTTGATGCTTAATCTTATTAAAAGGAGTGTGTAATATGAATAAAGTAATATTAATGGGGAGACTTGTAAAAGACCCTGAAACTAGATGGACGCAAAGTGCTGAGCCATTAGCAGTTACCAAATTCACACTTGCTGTTAATAAGAAATTTAAGCGTGAAGGTGAAGCAGATGCAGATTTTATTGCTTGCTCTGCATTTGGTAAAACGGCTGAATTCGTTGAAAAATATTTTAAAAAAGGTCAGTTAGTATCTGTAGTTGGTAGATTACAAGTTCGTTCATGGGATGACCAAAATGGTCAAAAGCATTGGAGTACAGAGGTTGTTGTAGATGAAACATATTTTGCTGAAAGCAAAACTGCTTTTGAAAGCCATAAAACAACAGGTGATGTATCTAAACCATCGTTTAATATTCAACCTAGTGAAGGTTTTAGTCCTATAGAAAGTGTCGAAGATGATGATTTACCATTCTAATTAATTACTAGAAGGAGGTTTAAAAATGGTTAATAAAAAACGTGGACGTAGAAAAAAACGTGTATGTAGTTTTTGTACAGACAGTATAAAATATATAGATTATAAAGATATTCCTAAATTAAGAAAATATATTTCTGAAAGAGGTAAAATTCTTCCTAGAAGAATTACAGGAAACTGTGCTAAACATCAACGTGCATTAACAACAGCTATAAAAAGAGCAAGACATCTTTGTTTAATGCCATATTCACAAGATTAATAATTAAAACTAAACACTCTTTTGTAGGAGTGTTTTTTTAATACAATTTTTTGAAATCTAAATCATAATTATTAAATTACTATTAAGTTTTAAAGTTAATAATTCTTGATAAAAATTTAAGAGTATTTATCCATATGTAATTATATATAAATTACTAATATAATTGAATTTATTATGTTTATATGTTATGCTAGAATAAATTTTTAATATTGAAGGAGATATAAACAATGAAAGTTTTAATAATAGGTAGTGGTGGTAGAGAACATACTATAGCATGGAAATTATCACAAAGCAAAAGAATAACTAAATTATATTGTGCTCCTGGAAATGCAGGTATAGAAGAAGTTGCAGAGTGTGTAAACATAGGAGCAACAGACATAACTAATCTTTTAAAATTTGCAAAAGAACAGCAAATAGATTTTACTGTTGTAGGTATGGATGACCCATTAGTTATGGGAATAGTGGATGAATTTGAAGCAGAAGGATTAAAAATATTTGGACCTAGAAAAAATGCTGCTATATTAGAAGGAAGTAAAGCATTTTCAAAAGAGTTAATGAAAAAATATAATATACCAACAGCAAAATATGAAATATTTGAAGAATATGATAAAGCTTTAGACTACATAAAATCACAAGAAATACCTATAGTTATAAAGTCAGATGGGCTTGCACTTGGTAAAGGTGTTTTAATATGTAATACTTTAAAAGAAGCAGAAGATGGATTAAAACAAATAATGATTGATAAAAAGTTTGGTGACTCTGGTAAAACCGTTGTTATAGAAGAATTTTTAACAGGACAAGAAATTTCTATACTTTCATTTTGTGATGGTAAAACTATAGTTCCAATGGTATCATCACAAGACCATAAAAGAGCTTTAGATAATGATGAAGGTTTGAATACTGGTGGTATGGGTACCTTTTCGCCAAGTAGAATTTATACAGATGAATTAGCAAAAGAATGTATGGAAACTATATATAAACCTACAGTAGAAGCAATGAATAAAGAAAATAGAACATTCAAAGGTATTATATTCTTTGGACTTATGCTTACACCAAATGGGATGAAAGTTATAGAATATAATGCACGTTTTGGTGACCCTGAAACCCAAGTTGTACTTCCAAGATTAAAAACAGATTTATTTGAAATATTTGAAGCTTGTGTTTTAGGAACATTAGATACATTAAATATAGAATGGGAAAATAATGCTGCTGCTTGTGTTATACTTGCATCTGGTGGTTATCCTGAAAGTTATAATAAAGGCTATGAAATAAAAGGACTTGATGAAATAAAGGAAAAAGAAAATATAATGGTATTTCATGCTGGTACAACTAAAAAAGATAATAAATTTGTTACAAATGGTGGTAGAGTGGTAGGAGTAACTGGAATAGGTAAAAATTTAGATGAAGCTATAAAAGTTGCTTATGAAGGGGTTGAAGTAGTTGATTTTGAAAAAAAACATTTTAGAAAAGATATAGGAGCTTATAGTCAACATAGTAAATAACTAAGTTGACTGTAAATAAGGACACAAAATAAAAACGGGTATGAATACACACTACATTTGTATTCATACCCGTTTTTATTTTCGCTAAATATAAATAATAATAATTATTATTTAATATTTAGTAAAAATTACTTGCATTTATTTATTTCATATAGTATAATATTTCTTGTAATAGGGAATATATATATTAAAATTTATAACATAGGAGGTTTTTTTATGGATAAATATGTATGCACTGCTTGTGGTTATGTTTATGACCCTAAAAAGGGAGACCCTGATGGAGGAATAGCACCTAATACTTCTTTTGAAGATATACCAGATGATTGGGTATGCCCTGTTTGTGGACTAGGTAAAGATGCTTTTGAAAAGGAGTAATTTATTATGAAACTTAAAGACAGTATCTACAGTGTAGGTGTTATTAATCCAAGTTTAAGAGTATTTGATATTATAATGAAAACTGAATTTGGAACTACTTATAATGCTTACTTAGTAAAAGGTGAAAAAGTAGCTTTAATAGAAACTGTACATGAAAACTTTTTTGATGAATATTTAGAAAATATAAAAAGTTTAGTTGATATTAAAGATATAGCTTATATTATTTTAAATCATACAGAACCTGACCATACAGGAAGTGTTAGAAAACTTTTAGAACTAAATCCTAATATTACTGTTATAACTACAGCACCAGGAAATAAATATATAAGTGGCATTTCTAATTTACAAATTAAATCACAAATTGTAAAAAATAATGACACTTTAGATTTAGGTGGTAAAGTTCTTAAATTTATAATAGCACCGTTTTTACATTGGCCTGATTCTATGTTCACATATATAGAAGAAGATAAAACATTATTTTCATGTGACTTTTTAGGAGCACATTATTGTGAACCTCGTTGTATAGATAAATTTATAAGATATAAGCAAAGTTATGATACAGCATTTAAATATTATTTCGATGCTATATTTGGACCATTTAAAAATTATGTTTTAGATGGTTTAGAAAAAATTAAAGATTTAGATATAGATTTAGTATGTACTAGTCATGGTCCTGTTTTAACAGAACTTATAGAAGAAGCTAAAACAAAATATTATAACTGGTGTAAAGAAGTACTTAATACAAACAAACCAAAAAAATGTTTGATACTTTATGTATCAGCATATGGTTATACTAAAAAATTAGCTGAGATTGCATATGAACAATTAAAATCTAATATGGATGTTGAAATAATTAATATTATAGAAGAAGATTTAGGAATAATAAAAGGAAAGCTTGAACAAGCCGATGCTTTAATGATAGGTACTCCTACTATAAACCGTGATGCATTAAAACCTGTATGGGATGTTCTTTCTGTTACAGATGCTATTGTAAATAGAGGAAAACCTGTTGGTATATTTGGTTCTTATGGTTGGAGTGGTGAAGCTCTTCCAATGATTAAACATAGACTTGAAGGTTTAGGGCTTAAAGTAGTTTCTGATGGTGTTAAAGTTAATTTTAATCCTAATGAAGAAGATATAAATAAAATGCAAGAGTATACTAAACTATTTGCACAAGAAATAAAATAGGAGATATTCTCCTATTTTTTATTGCATAAAAAAACTACCAGTTTGACTCGTAGTTTGATTTTTAATAATCATATAAGGGACGTCAAGGATGCCGTCCCCTACATTTTATAATTAACTGTTATTTTGTATTTATATTAAGAACACCATCTACTACAGTAACTACATAGTCACTATATAATAAGTTAAATAATTCAGCCGGAACATATAAGTTTCCTTCTATAAATGTTGGTGTTGCCCCTAATTCAAATGCTGCTGTTAAACCAATTGCTTTACTACTTGCTTTATAATAACTATCTTTACCTACTGTAACAGAAGTTTTAATTTCTCCATTATCTAAAGTTGCAGTATTTGTTTTACTATCCCATTGAATTTCAAAACCAAGTTTTTCTGCAACTACTCTAAGTGGAATCATGCCATTACTATTAATCATTCTAAAGCCTTTACTTCCTAAATTAACAGTTTCTCCATTTATACAAATGTTTTTGTCATCTGTTATAATTTGAACAGAATAAATTTCTTCTGGTATTGAGTTTAAATCTATTTCATTAGATTTATTAACTAAAATATCTTCAACTTCTCTTTCTGGTAATAATAAAACTTTATCTGTATTTGCCATTGCTGGTATACTTGCTGTTACAATGTCATACCAAGCAAATAATATACTTCCTGTTTTTATATCATCTACTGTTACTATATTTTTAGTTTTAAATGGTGTAATTACAGCATCTTTATTTATAGTTATTAAAAAGCTTTTATCAACACTTTCTACTGTGATAGTACCATCTTCATTTTCTAAAACTTCACCTACTTGAATATATTGTGGTGACATAGGTTCTTCTTCATTCTCTACTACTATAGCATAAGTGTAAGTTTGAGGTGGTAAACTAAAAGTCATTGCTTGACTATGAACAACTTTAATTTTGGCATCTGCTTTTAAGTCTTCTAAATTAACAGCAGTACCTGTTGTATCAATTATAATTGTATCTTCATCTATATTTAAAGAAACTTCTGTTTTATTAAATTCATCTTCTACTAAAATAGATTTATATTCTTCATTAATTATTTCTTTAACAACTGCTCTCATTTCAACTACTTGTTGAATAAATGGCATTACCACTGGATTTTGTTCTTCTTCAACTTCATTTTTAATATCTTCTGGTAATAACATAACTTTAGTTGCAGTTGCTTGAGCTGGAAGACTCATTGTCATAATGTCATACCAAGCAAATAATTTTGTACCTTCTTTTATATCACTTGCTGATACTATATTTTTTGTATTAAAAGGTATAAACTCAGTATCTTCAGTTAATCTTATTATATAATTTCCATCAGCACTTTCTAATACAGTAGTACCATTTTCTAATTCAACTTTACTAACTTCAATATATTGGGGTACTGCAACATTTTCATTGTTATTTACCACTATAGAATAAGCATATGTTTGAGGTGGTAAGCTTCTTGTCATAGCAGCACTATGTACTACATTTATTTTATCATTTTCTTTTAAATCTTCTAAATTAACAATCTTACCTGTTGCATCAATTATAACTGTTTCTTTATCTATATTTAAACAAATTTCTGTTTTACTATTTTCATCTTCAATTAAAATAGATTTTCCGTCATTTACTTCTTTAACTATACCATTTATTTGTATTGTTTGTGGTGCTTGTGGTACAACTGGCATTAAGTCATCAGATGTAGTTTCATTTTTATTACCATTAGAATTACTAGGTAATGATTTAGCTGCTATAATTTCAATAGCATTTGTTTGAGGTGGTAAACTTCTTGTCATAGTATTTTGGTATGTAACAGAAATTGTATCTCCCTTTTTAATAGTAGCATTTAAGTTTGTAGATTTACCAGTTAATGGGTCCTTAACAATACTCTCATCATTAATTTTTAATAAAATATCCATAGCATTTTCATCTGTTGTTGTTACAAGAAGTTTAACCCCTGAAAAATCTTTGTCGTTTTTGTCATTTCTAATTATTTCTTTAACTATTACATTTGTAGTAGTTGTTGATTGTACATCTTGTGAACTAACAACAGGAATAGTTGTATTATTTACTGCTTTTCCAAACGCCATAGCTGAGGAAGACATTATAAACGTGGCTCCTAATACAATTGCTGTTACCTTTTTAAAATTTTTCATTATAAGCACTCCTTAAATTTTTATATAAATTTGTTTTATAGGTGTTAGACGCTCTTAATATAATTAAGTTCCACAATAAAAAAATTTTTTATTATATATTTTTTCCATATATGAATTTTTGTTGTTCCTCATAGAGAACAGGTTTATCTGTTCCGCTTTATGATAGATTTTAGGAACGCATAAATGCGTTCCTACTTTTTTAATAGAATTATTATTTTGTGGGTGTATTAAAGAGTGGTTTTGTACCACTCTTTAATTTTTCAATACATTTATATTTTTTACTATATAATCTACACCTGAAATAATCGTAAATGCTACTGCAAGAGCTAAAAGTAAATTATTTATAGCTACAAATATAACACCACTAAAATCAGCTAATAAAAAAATAACCATTAACATTTGACTTATAGTTTTTAGCTTCCCCCACCAACTAGCAGATATAACTACTTTATTAGAGACTGCTATAAGTCTAAATCCTGTAATTATAAATTCTCTAGCTACAATTATTATAACTACCCATGAAGGTATATTCCCAAGTTCTACAAGAGCTATCATAGCAGATACAACAAGTAATTTATCGGCTAAAGGGTCCATAAATTTACCTAAATTTGTAACCATATTTCTTGACCTTGCTATGTAACCATCTAATGCATCAGATAATGAGGCAATAACAAATATAACTAATGAAATATATCTATTAAGTGGAGTTGGAAATATACTACTTAATAATATAACAATAAATATTGGTACCATCAAAACTCGTAATAAAGTAATTTTATTTGCTAAGTTCAATTTATCTTCACTCCTACTAAATCATAATCTGTAGCTTGATTTATATGGACATTTATAAAGTCACCTGAAATAAGTTCTTCATCTGAATTTATAAATACAAGTCCATCTATATCAGGAGCATCTTTGTATGTTCTTCCACAATAAACATTATCTTCTGGTAATTTACCTTCTACTAATACTTTAAATGTTTTACCTATTGTTTCTTCACATTTTTCTGCTGATATAAACTTTTGTATATCCAAAATAATTTCTTTTCTTTTTAATTTAGTATTTTCGTCAATTTGATTTTTAAATTTACTAGCAGGAGTATCTTCTTCTTGCGAATATGTAAATACTCCCAATCTTTCAAACTTTATATCTTTTATAAAATTTACCAAGTCATTGAATTCTTCTTCTGTTTCTCCCGGAAATCCTGTAATTAATGTTGTTCTAAGTACTATATCAGGTATTTTCTCTCTTATTTTAGAAATAACTTCTTTTAATTTTGTTTGTGTACTTTTTCTAGCCATTCTTTTTAATACATCATCATTAGCATGTTGTATTGGAATATCTAAATAATTACATATTTTAGGCTGAGATGCAATAACCTCTATTAATTCATCTGTTATTTGTTCAGGATAAACATATAATAATCTAATCCATTCTAAGCTTTCTATACTAGAAAGTTTTTTTAATAACTCCGGTAATTTTTTTTCTCCATATAAATCTATACCATATGAAGTAGTATCTTGTGCTACTATTATAAGTTCCCTAACACCTTTATCTACAAGAATGTTAGCTTCTTCAAAAAGACTTTCAATTGTTCTACTTCTATATTTTCCCCTAATTTTTGGTATAATACAATATGTGCAGTTATTATTGCAACCTTCTGCAATTTTTAAATAAGCATAATATCCAGCTGTACTTAAAAATCTAGTGTAAGAATTTTCTTCATTAATAGTGTAATTTAAATGATTAAAGTTTTCTATTTTTTTACCTTTTAATACTTCATTTATAGTATCAACTATTTTTTCATAGCTTGTAGTTCCAAGTATAGCATCAACTTCAGGTAATTCAACAAACATATCTTTTTTATAGCGTTCTGCCATACAGCCAGTTACAATTAAAGCTTTACAATTACCAGTAGTTTTGTATTTACTTAATTCTAATATATTTTCAATACTTTCTTCTATAGCATCTTGGATAAAACAACAAGTGTTAACTATAATAACATCTGCCTTTTGTTCATCAGATATAATATTGTATCCTGCTTTATTAATTAATCCAAGCATAACTTCACTATCTACCAAATTTTTATCACAACCAAGCGAAACAAATGCAATATTAACTTTCAAGGATACACCTCTTTTCTAATTTGTATTTTATACTTAGTTAAATTGAAAGTTTATATACATTTTTCAATTTTAACTGCTTTTAAACAATTTTTCATAAGCATTGCTATAGTCATAGGTCCAACTCCACCCGGAACAGGTGTTATAGCTTTAGCAATTTCTTTACAACCTTCAAAGTCAACATCTCCACATAGTTTACCAGTATCAAGCTTATTTATTCCTACATCTACAATCACTACATCTTTTTTAATCATATCTTTAGTTAAAAAGTTAGCTTTTCCTATTGCAACAATGATTATATCGGCTTGTTTACAAATAGACTTTAAATCAACTGTTTTAGAATGGCAAATTGTAACTGTAGCATTTTCATTTAATAATAATTGTGCTACTGGTTTACCTACTATATTACTTCTACCTATTACTACGCAATTTTTCCCTTCTATTTTTATATCATAACGTTTTAATAATTCTATAATTCCAGCAGGTGTGCAAGGAAGGAATGTATCTTTACCTATATTCATATAACCTATATTTATTGGATGAAATCCATCTACATCCTTTTCAGGTAAAATAGAAGCTATAATAGTTTGTTCATCAATATGTTTTGGCAGTGGTAATTGAACCAAAATTCCATTAACTTCTTTACTTTTATTTAATTCATCAATAATTTTAAGTAATTTATCTTGAGTTGTTTCTTCTGGTAATTCAAATGATATAGAACGTATTCCTGTATATTCACATGCTGTTTTTTTATTCTTTACATATATACTAGATGCAGGATTATTACCAACTAATACTACTGCTAATGTGACTTCTATGTTTTTTTGTTTTAATTTTGCTACTTCAAGTTTTACTTCATCTTTTATAATTTTTGAAATTGCTTTTCCGTCCATCTCTTCACCTCTTTAGTTATATTTTTCATAGTAATAAAATTTGCAAACGCCTTCAATTTTCCTTGACACTTTAAAAAAAGTGTCAAGGATTTTTAATCCCCATTAGTTAGTAATTTTATAAATTTTATTACCAACATATTTGAATAGTAGTGGCAACCTACGGTCGACCTAAAAGAATTTAAGAAACTTTTTTTATAGAATAAAGGAAATGATATTGTTTTTATTAGCTTCTATAGTAATTAGAATAAACCTATAATATTTCCTTCTTCATTTATATCTATATTAACTGCTGCTGGTTTTTTTGGTAATCCCGGCATAACCATAATATCCCCTGCTAATGCTACTATAAATCCAGCCCCTGCTGAGATACTTATATCTTTTATATTTATAGAAAAGTTTTCAGGTCTTCCTAAAAGTTTAGGATTATCTGATAATGAATATTGAGTTTTAGCAATACATATTGGTAGTTTATCCAAATTCATTTTTTCTATTAACTTAATATTGGATAAAGCTTTAGTTTCTAATGTAATATTACTTGCTCCATATATTTCTTTTGCTATAATATTTATTTTCTCAATTATAGGAAGATTTTGGTCATATAATACATTGAAATTTGATTTTTTAGTTTCTAAAGTTTCTAAAACTTTTTTTGCTAATTCAATTCCACCATTTCCTCCCTTTGCCCATACTTCTGATAATGCAAATGTACAGCCCATATCTTCACAATTCTTTTTAACATATTCTACTTCTGCTTTCGTATCAGAAGTAAATGCATTTAATGTAACTACAACAGGTACATTATATTTTTGTATGTTTTCAATATGCTTTTGAAGATTTACAAATCCTTTTTTTAGTGCATCAATATTTTCAGTACCTAAATCCTCTTTTAATACTCCTCCATTATATTTTAAAGCACGTATTGTAGCTACTAAAACAACAGCATCTGGTTTTAAATTAGCTTTTCTGCATTTAATATCAAAAAATTTCTCTGCTCCTAAATCTGCACCAAATCCTGCTTCAGTAACTACTACATCAGAAAGTTTCATTGCAAGTTTTGTTGCTTGAATACTATTACAACCATGTGCTATGTTTGCAAAAGGTCCACCATGTATAATAACTGGATTTCCTTCTAATGTTTGTACTAAATTAGGTTTAATAGCATCTTTTAAAAGTACAGACATTGCACCATCTGCTTTTAAATCATGAGCTGTAACAGGTTCACCTGAATATGTATATGCAACAATTATTTTACCTAATTTTTCTTTTAAATCTTCTAAATTTTCAGCCAAACAGAAAATAGCCATAATTTCAGATGCAACTGTTATTTGAAAGTGGTCTTCTCTTGGAACACCATTCATTTTACCACCAAGTCCAACAGTTATATTTCTCAAAGCTCTATCATTCATATCTAATGCACGTTTCCAAACAATTTGTCTAGGGTCAATATTTAATTCATTTCCTTGTTGTAAATGATTATCTATCATAGCAGAAAGTATATTGTTTGCTGTTGTAATTGCATGAATATCTCCAGTAAAGTGAAGATTTATATCTTCCATAGGAACGACTTGTGAATATCCGCCACCAGTTGCACCTCCTTTTACTCCCATACATGGACCTAATGATGGTTCACGTAAAGCAATTACTGTTTTTTTATTTAATAAATTTAAAGCTTCACCCAAACCAATTGTTGTAGTAGTTTTCCCTTCACCTGCTGGAGTAGGATTTATTGCTGTAACTAAAACAAGTTTTGCATCTTTATTGTTTTTAACTTTTTCAAAAACTTTTTGTGAAAGTTTAGCTTTATATTTGCCATAAAGTTCTAAGTCGTCAAAGTCAATTCCTATTTTTTGTGCAACCTCCATTATAGGTTTTATTTCCGTTTCTTGTGCAATTTGAATATCGCTTTTCATAAATAAATGCTCCTTTTTGTAAAAGTATTAATCGTCTTGTTTTATTTTATCAGATTATTAACTACATATCAATACTTTATTTGTATACTTAATAAACTTCAAAAGTATATAAACATAGATTATACACAGCTTTCAAGCTTATATTTATATTTATAAACAACAAACTTTTAAAAATTCAATTGACCATATATGACATTATTTTTTATAAGTGTTGAAATATTGTTGAATTTGTAGTATAATAATTAAGCACCTTGTAAAGTGTCTTACACCTCTAAAGTTAGGGGTGATACTGTGTTACTAAAGACGTTACTTACCCCCTTACTTGTTAATTAAACAGTAAAGGGGGTGAGTAAATGAAGAAGATAAATTTTAAGTTGTTTTCAACTAAATTATTTGATATTAGATTATTTGAATTTAATTATGAGAATAAAACTGAAACTAAAGAAGAAAAGACAACAAAAAAGGAGCAACAAAAAAACCCTTTAATCGTTGATATCCTAAAGGGAATTTTTGTCAGCTTTGTAGCTAGTGTAATTTTACTAGCTATAAAATATTTATTGGGTCTTTAGCTACAACTAAAGATACTATAAAGGGTGTAGGACACTTATAAGGTGTCCTTTTTTATATACTTTTATTATATAAAAAAAATAACTATTTGTAAATAGTTATTTTTAATATATCCAAAAAATAATATAATAATAATATTTTTTTACTATGCCCTTATTTTATTTCAACAAAAAAACTGTCTTTCATCTTATTTTTAGCCATGGCATATCAGGAGTTTAGTACAATTTATATTTTGTGAATGGGAGGTGAAAATAGTGTTTATATATGCAGAAGTTGTTTTTTATTCCGGTAAACGCAAAAGCTTGCCTAAGAGTGGATACCGTCCAGATGCTGTTTTTAATAGTCTAAAAGATTACTGGGGTATTACTTTTCTTGATTTGTCTATTGAAGATTTTGATATGCCAACTCCTGCGATTTTTAAGTTTTCGTTTGACAACTTACATTATAAAGAAATTACATTGGGGCAGACATTTCAGATAATGGAAGGGCCTCATCAGGTAGGAAAGGGTAAAATTATCTCAATAGAAACAGATTATAAGTAGCATTTACCTTTGATAAGTGTTTTTTTATATAGATATTATTAAAATGAGAAGAGTGGAAAAAATTATAGCTTACATTTTAAAGAAGAAAAGACAACAAAAAAACCCTTTAGTTGTTGAGATCATAAAGGGTTTTTTTGCTAGCTTTGTAGCTAGTATAATTTTACTAGCTATAAAATATTTATTGGGTCTTTAGCTCTAACTAAAGATACTATAAAGGGTGTAGGACACTTATAAGGTGTCCTTTTTTATATACTTTTATTATATAAAAAAGATAACTATTTGTAAATAGTTATTTTTAATATATCTAAAAAGTAATAATATATGCATTACATATTTTATATATTATTATTAACTATTTACTTTCGTAAAATTTTCAGGATTTAAACATTCAAGTTCAGGTAGTACAAATTTACCATCTTTTCTTACCAAAACATCATCAAACCAAATCTCTCCTCCACCATATTCAGGTGTTTGTATACAAACTAAATCCCAATGTATAGCAGAGCGATTACCATTAAAAGCATCTTCATAAGAACTTCCCGGTGTTAAATGAAAACTTCCCATAATTTTTTCATCAAATAAAATATTTTTCATTGGTTCAAGTATATATGGGTTAACTCCTATAGCAAATTCTCCAATATATCTTGCTCCCTCATCAGTATCAAATATTTTATTTATTCTTTCACTATTATTAGCAGTTGCTTCTACAATTTTACCATCTTTAAATGTTAATTTAACATTTTCAAATGTAAATCCTTCATATAAAGATGGGCAAGTATATAATAAAGTTCCATTTATAGAATCTTTAACAGGTGCTGTATAAATTTCACCATCAGGAATATTCATTTCACCTGCACATTTTATAACTGGTATACCTTTTATAGAGAATGTTAAATCTGTATCTTTTCCTTTTATATTGACCTTATCTGTTCTTTCCATTAAAGCTTTAAGTGGGTCCATTGCTTTTGACATTTTAGCATAATCTAAAGTACATACATCATAAAAGAAATCTTCAAATGATTCCATACTTTTACTTGCCATTTGAGCCATAGCAGTAGTAGGAAATCTTAAAACAACCCACTTTGTTTTTGAAACGCGTATATTAAAATGAACTGGTATTCTATATAAGCGATTATATAATTCTATTTTTTCTTGTGGAATGTCTGCTCTTTCATATGCATTATCTACAGCATTAAGCCCAATAAAAGCATCCATATCACTCATTCTAAGAGCGTCATATTTTGCCATATCTTTTAATTGTTCTTCTGTTGCATTCATAAGAAGTTCACGTTCTACTTGGCTATTAAATTGAACAACATAAGGAATTGCTCCAACTTTATAAGTTTCTTTTATTAATTGTTTAACTAATGGTTGTGATTCAACTCCATAAAATTCTATAAGAACTTTTTCACCTTTTTTTAAATTACATGAGTAATTAATTAATCCCTCTGCAAGTTTTTTAATTCTTGAATCCATAATTTTAACAATCCTTTCTAATTTTAATGCAGTTTATTATACAACCTAAAATAAAATATTACAAGGCTTTATTTAATAATTGTAAGTTAAAGTAAAAAAGATTATTTATAAATAATTTTGAGAGTGGTTAATAAAGGATAGATAAAAAAGAAGGGGCGACTACAGGTCGCCCCTTCTTTTTCAAATGGTTAATAACTATAAATATCTTCAAATGAAAAATAAAATACATTTTCTTTCCTTAATATATTTTTTTCATCCATTGTTTCTTCCCATAAGCGGTCAAAGTTTTCATTGGATATTGATAATAGTCCATTTCTTTCAATATTGGAATACTCTATTTTGGTACCATCAATAAAGTGTCTTGGATAACACATAACTGCATTTTCTGACATGAAAGAATTTCTTTTAATTTTACCATCTTCCATTTCATATAGATAGGCAACTGTTATCATGCCAGTATCATAAATAAAAACCAATCCATATAAATCATCATACTTATTTTCATATACATATGCCTGCGAATTAATTATATTATCAAATTCATGTTCAAGCTTTTTTACATTATTGTTTTCATATGTATAAACATAGCCGTAGTCAGGCATATCCTTTTCAGTTACAAGTAATTCTGGTATTCCATTTTTATCAAAATCAAAAAGAGAGTATGTATAATCGTCATTTCCTTGTGCATTAATTATAAAATTTTCATATAAAAATTCAGTGTAAGTGTAACGCCAGTCACGATATTTTTTGTTTGATTCTTTACATTTTTCAATAATTTGATTTTTTAACTCTGGAAATTTTGAGTTAATATTCACAGTAAAATCTAAATTTTCTTTTAAGAAGTTATCATACTCTTCTAATGTATCTATTTTTTGTATTAATTCAAACTTATATTCTCCTTCATGATATTTCACAGAGAAAAACTCGCAAAAACCATTGTACTCCACTGAGCCAATCTCAAGTATGACTTCTCCTGACTTATCCTTGTGAAATGAATAATGTCCAGAATTAATTATTTTCATATTTTTAATATATTCATCTTCTTTATAACAGTAAATATAACTGTATATTTCGTCGGATTCAATAAAATTAAATGTAACAATTACAACAGGGGCAGTGCCACCCAAGTCATACAACTCGAATTCCATAGGTGTATAATTACCTTCTATGCCAACTGGAAAAAGGTTTTCATTGTTTTCAAGTGAATTTTCACTACTTATAAATTTAATAATATAACTTTCAAACATAATGGGATACTTTGAAACAATAAGTTTATCTAACGCATTTTCCCAATCTGATTGTTTTACATTTTCCTTTGTTAAAGTTGATGCTTGTGAACTTAGAGGTAGCTTTTCCGTTGTGGACTTAATTGGTGTTATAATTTCACTTTTTTCACATGAAGTAAACACCAGTGTAATGAAGATGTAAAATAGGAATAACAATTTTTTCAATTTTTAACCTCCTTAATATATTTTTTTAATACTTTGCATATTTCTATTATCAATACACAAAATAAAAAAATTTATTAATAAGTTTAACATAATTTTATTTGTATTAAAAGCACAAAATCATAAATACTAAGTAGTGTGTTCCTATGCTACATTTTTGACACTCCGCAAAAACTATTCCACATCTAAGTTCCTATCTTTTAGAATAGTGAGTTATTAATATTAACATAATTCTAAATATATTTCTTCAATATTTTTATTTTGTGTTAATTCTTTAATATTACCACTTAATTGTACATTTCCTTTGTTTAAAAAAATTATATTAGTACAATGTTTCTCAACATCATATAACATATGAGAAGATATTAAAAAAGCAGTTCCCATCTTTGAAAAAGTAGAAATTAAATCATATAATTCTTTCATTCCACGATGGTCTAATGCATTTATTGGTTCATCTAAAATTATAAGTTTAGGTTTTTTTAAAATTGTTCTTGCAACAGCTAATCTTTGTTTCATACCAGAAGAATATTGGTGGACTTTTTTGTTAGCTTCTTTTGATAAACCAACCATTTCAAGAACTTCATTAACACTATAACAATCTTCTTTACATAAATTATAAATTAATTTTATATTTTCGTATCCTGTTAAATTTTCATAATGCAAAAATTTATCAAAGCACATTCCAATATTTTTTATAGCTTTCGTATATTCTTTATCAATATCATACCCACCAATTAATACTTGACCACTATTTTTTTTGATTAATCCTGTTGCTAAACCCATAATAGTGGTTTTTCCCGAACCATTTGCACCAACTATCCCACATACTTCACCTTCATTAATTGAAAAACTAGCTTTATGTATTATTTCGGCTTTACCATAGGATTTACATACATCAATAAGTTTGATAGCTTCTTTCATATTAATTAACTCCTTTTTATTATAAATCTGTATTCAAAAATTTAAATTTTGCAAAGAGGTATATAATATATCCAGTTGAAATACATACAATTGTCCCTAATATACATTCTTTACTTGATAGATAAGTTACATCTACATAATCACCTTGATGTTCAATAAAAATAAATTTATTTACATAAAAAACAAAAGTAAACTTCGCTAAAGAAGGAAATGTTCCTCTAATAAATATAAATATTAAATAAGATATAAAACTAAATGCTACTACTTTAATTTTATTTTTAAAGATTATACTAAATAAAAATGCCACATTAATAATAGTAAAATGATAGATATATTGAAATAAAAATAATTTTAAAGATAGTATTATTATATTTAAATTTAAAGGTGGAATTAAAACAGGAAACATTGTAGCAGTAGCATAAATTTGAGATGACTTATTATATAAATATCTTAACGGTAATCCTATAATTAAAGATAATATAACAGTTGCTAATAGCATTATTATAATTAATAAATTAATTGAAATCCATTTTGAGAATAAAATTTCTTTACGCGAAAACCCATGAAATAAATGTAATATTATTGTTCGTTTTTGTATTTCATCTGTAAAATATATGCACACTATTAGTATAAAAAATATAGGGAAAATTATATAAGATATAGGATAAGCAAAAATAATACTAGGATAATTATTCATAAATACAGGACGTACAATATATAACATAATACCAGTATCTTCTGATATGTAAATAGCTTGAAAAATATAAATAAAAACATAATTAAATAAACTAAAAATAATAAATAAAAAAATCATATAAATATATTTACTAATTATTATCTTGTAAATATTTTCTTTAACTAGTTTAAGTGTGTTCATATTGTAAACCTCCTTTTATTTATTAAATTCAATATTCTTAAAATTTACAATAATTCTAAAATAAATTATAATATTAATAAAACTAAAAATTATAAAATAACCAATAACTACTGATAACTTAGTATCTTTTTCCATAAGATACTTATATAAAAAATCCCAATATATAAAATAAAAAATATAAAAAAATAATGCTAGTGAAATTACAATACTTATAATTCCTTTAAATATATTTTTATTAAATAATATTAGAATATTTATAAAGCTATTAACTATAAAAAAATGATATAATAAACATAAAATACATGTTAAAATAATGTCAAATACCATAGCATTATTAAATAAAAACAGCAATTTATTATTAAAAAATGGAATTATAAATAAAATAATATAAATTGATATATATGGAACTAAGAACATAATTATAACGCAAATATATAATGTATTTATTTGTGAGAGTATAATCTTTGTGGGAGAATATCCTAATAGTAATTCAACTCTATTTTGGTTATTTTCTAATGTATTAAAGTATATAGTATAAATTAAAATAATAGTAAATACTGGCATAATTAAAATTATCATTATAAAAATAAAACTTATTCTAATAATATCTAAAGAAATTATATCTGTTGACTTAATTTGCTCTATTAATTCAAGGACATAAATAAAAGAAGCTAACATAATTACACCAGTGAAAAAATAAATTAATCTATTTTTATGTATAAGAAATAAATTCTTTTTTATTAAAGATAAAATAACAATCCCCTCCTTTTAAGTTTTATAAATTAAGAGTAAAACAGCTACTCTTTAGAGTAGTTAGCTATTAACATAAATAAGTTAATATAGATTATCCATTTTTTATTATTTAATAATATTATCTTATAATATCTAACATAAGTTGTCAATATATTATAAAAATATCTTAAGGGTAATAAGAACAATTCTAAATCTATTCTTATTACCCTTAGTATATATTTTTGAGGGTGCTAATTAAACATTAAACGGAACAGATAAATCTGTTCTCTACAAATTCGTATTATGGCAAAACTATATAATCTACAATTAAAAAAATATCAAAAATTCTGACATTCTGGAGAAAATGACATCTCAACACTTAGTATTTTAAATCATTCTATAATAACCACTCTCACATTTTTTTTAATATAGATATATTTACGTGCTTTTGAATGTCTAATAACTTAAATATAAGAAATAAAATATCAATTTGAAAATATTTTAAAAATAAAGTATTATATTAATATAAAATAAAGGAAAGTGCTAAATAAATATACTTGTAAGGAGGAATATTATGTATTTGCTAGTTACTGTACCAAGCAAAAATCTATCAAGTTGTGGAAAATGTGAACAATTTTTAGAAGTTTTAAATATTTATGAGCAGTTTGTTTCCAATCCAAATGCAAATATAATTGCGATATTTGCATATGAAAATCATGTTAAGTATTTATGCAAAAAATTAAATTTTGATTTTATAGTAGTAAGAGATAGTATTTTAAAACACAAACCATTAAAATATAAAGATTATATATCAAATTGGATACAAGAATATTAATATTAAGTTTTAAATAGATTAAGGGTAACAAGAACAATTTTAAAGTTGTTCTTATTACCCTTAATTAAAGTATTTTTATTTTGAATTATTTTTCACTTATAGTTCCATTAAAAAATTCGTTCATTCTTTCACTCATATTTTCAAATTGTCTTTTACTTACTAAAAACTCCTGTGTTCCATTTTTATCAAACACATAATATTTATCATCATACTTATAATATTTTGCTTCAAATACTTTACCATTATCTAATTCTAAGGTCATAGATATATCTGGTTTACCTGTTAACTTTTCTCCTTTGTATTCTGAGTCAACCATAATACCTATAAAGTTTTGATAAAGTTTTTGAAAGTCTTCTTCTGGATACTCTTTACCATCTACAGTGCAAGATGTAATAGTATCTTCGTATCCATCTTCATCAACTTCTACTGTATTTGTTACATCAAAAGTAGTTGTTTTATTGTCTTTATTAATAACTACTTTTTTAATACTATCTATATTGAAAATTAAACAAAATCTATCTATGATACTAAAAGTATCTATATTCATAAATTTATCTACTGTTGATTTGCTAAAAGTATAGATATCATTAGAATTTGCTTGTTTAAAGTACACTCCTCCATCTTCAGCAGAATTTCCAAAATATAAATGTACTTCTGAATCTTCTATATCTTTAACCCACAATTCAAGTTCTGGTTCATCTAATCCATATTTATCTAAAGAAGTTGGATTACTTTCTACAAAGTTTTTTATTGATGAATTAAAGTTAGATGTACTTTGTAATAATTCCATTACATTATCATTATTACCTAAGCTTCTAGGTTTTTCATATGGTTTAGTTATTTTCCACATAGATAAACTATGCCATATTTCATATTTATCATCTGAGTTTTCATCCATAAGACTTATTTCTATTTCAGGTTTACCTTTTTGTGCTATATAAAGATAACTTACACCTTCTGAATTTATAGTTGGTATTTGTTCTTTTTGTACTAAATCAGACATGGTATAGTTAAATGAACTTTTATAACCATATCCTAACATATATACAGTGTTAGTTCCTTCTTGCATAAAATAATTTCCTTCACCTGTTGGAACTTGATTACCCATTAAAAAAGTATATGAGTTGTTATCAGCTAAAGTTATTTTTATTTTATTTGCTTTATCTAAACCATATATTGATAAATCCTTAGCATTTTCTTCTACAATTAATTCTGCATTTATTTCAGACATTGTATTGGTTATATTATTTATAATACTTTGATTAGCTTCCATGTTCTTGTTTTCTTCTATAATCCAATTTTCTTCTTTTAAGAGTGTTAAATTTCTTTCACTTGATAAAAGTTCAATTTTAACAATATCTTCTGGATTAAAAGTTATAACTTGTATTCTTTCTTTTGTTGTTGTTTCTTCAACTTGTTCTGATTGTTTAGGATTTAAACGTATATATGAATATGTTCCTATAAGTATTGTAAGTACAATGAAAACTATTACAATACGTAAAGATTTCTTCATTATTTATTTCGCCTCCTTAACCATACCACTACACCTATAGCAAGTATTAATATTGGTAACAATATAACAGAAACACCTAATATTATTAATGCTTGTGTTTGATTTAATGCTAAAGGTTCAATTGCTAAAGATTTAGGACGTATATAAATACTATCTTGTTTATCTACAAGGAAATTTATACAATTCATAAAGAAATCAACATTAGCACCAGCACTAAGCATATTTGCTTCTAAAAGATTATTACTTGATATAACTATAACTTTTGTTTGAAAGCTTACTTTATCATTAAACCAACTATCTTCTATTAAAACAGCTAAGTTAAAAGGACCATCTATATCGGAAGCTTCTTTTTCTATAGTTACAGAATTCATATCACCTTTAGCATAAGCTGAATTAGATGTAGTTAATAAAGGTGTTATTTTTGTATTGGCTGTTTTTGCACTTAAACTTTCTATAGCTTGTGTCATTGGTAAAACAACTCTAAGTTTATTATTTGTTAAAGGTGTTGTTATATCATGAGCTTCAATGTTAGGTACAAGATATAATGGATTGTTTTGTAATGCATTATTACCACTACCTTCGATTATAGGTAAATTCTGAGGTTTTACTGCATAAGCAGCTAGTACACTTTCAAAGTTAGGCATTTCATTAGTATACATACCTAATAAAAATACAGCTCTACCACCCTTTGTAAGGTACTCAACTATCATATCTTTTTCTTCTTTTGAATAGTCACGATTAGGTTGAGTTATTATAAGTAAGTCTGTGTCTTCTGGAACTGAACCATCAATTAATAAATCTAAAGTTTTAACTTCATAATTTTCATCTGTTAATGCTTGTTCTGTTTCTTCATTTAATTTAACTTCGCTATGTCCTTCTAAAATATATGCGATAGGTAAATCATCTGTTGTAACATATTTTATAGCATTTGTAACTTTTGATTCAAGTGATATACCTGTAGCTTCATATTGATACGTAGATTGATTCATTTGATAATCTACAAGGTCATATCTACTTAATACTTTAAATCTATTACCAGATTCTACTATAAGACTTCCTACTCCTATTGTTTCTTCATCCTTTATATACTTTTGTATAAATTGTGGATTAAGATTAGGGTCTTTTGTAGTTATAGTAATTTTGTTAGAAAGTGATTTATATTTATCCAACATTTCCATAAATTGAATGTCTTCATTTCCCGTAGGATAAATACCATATATAGTTATATCTTTATCAAGGTTTGATACAATTTGTTTAGTTTGGTCTGATAAAGAGAACATTTTATTTTTTGTTAAGTCGAACTTTAAACCAAATTGGTCGATTACTAAATTTAATATTATAATTACTGCTACTACTGCTATTGTCATAACGGAAGCATATGCACCATATTGAGTTCGTTTATTTAATAAATCATTTTTCAATGAATTTTTTTTATTTTCTTTTATTTCTATTTCATTTTCTTCATTATTAATATTATTTTCATTCATTTTAAATATGCCTCCCCTCTAGCTCCATCTTCTTTTTTCAATTGCTTGTATTGTTAAATATACAAATATAGCTGCAAATGATATATAGTAAGCTATTGAGCTAACATCAAAAACACCCATATAAAAGTTATCAAATCTTCTCATTATTGAAAACCAACTAAATACATTAATCATTAATCCGTCAAATATAGTTGGTACTAAAACATAAAGACCTATTATTATGGCAATACCTAATATTAATGTGGCAATTGCTATATAAGTGCTTTTTATATTGTTATAAGCGAAAAATGCTAATATACCTACAAGTATTATTGCAAATATAACAGAAGCTATTCTACTTGATGGTAAACCTTGAACAATAGTATCCATTATATACATGGCAAGTAATGCACCAAAACTTCCTACAGCAGCAATAATTTGATTTTCAGTTAATGCTGATATAAATAAACCTACAGCTATAAAGCAAGTACCTACTAAAAAAAAGCCAATAAAAGCTCCAAATGTTTCAGCAAAAATTACTTCTCCAAATGGTGTTAACATAAGAGGAAATAAAGCTACAACTAAAACTGCTATTAAAAGTAATGTTACGGCTGCAAAATATTTACCCAGTACTATACTAGTTACTTTAATTGGTGATGTAAAAAGTAATTGGTCGGTTTTTTGTTTAGTTTCTTCTGCAATTAAACGCATTGTTATAATAGGAACAAGCAATAAAAATATTAATGAAATAGATGATAATACTACTGTAAAATTACCACTACCCATTAATACACAATAAAGTGAATAAAATATTGCTGTAATCAATGTAAAAAAAGCAATAAATATATACCCCATCATAGAAGTAAAATATGTTTTTAATTCTTTTTTGAAAATAGCTAACATCTAATTTACCTCCTTACTATCGTTTGTAACTTGTAAGAATATTTCTTCAAGTGTCAAATCCATAGATGTCATATTAAGTATAGGATAATCTTTTTGTGCTAAAACTTTAAATACACTTTCTCTTATATCAGTGTTTTCTTTACCTTCTACAAGTATATCAACTGTTTCAGGTTCTTTAACTGTTTTAAATGCTACTTTTTCTACATTTTCTATACTTCTAAGAGCAGTTAAAACCTCTTGTTTTTCCCCTTTAACTCTTAAAGACAGACGATTACCCTGACTAAGTCCTTTTGAAAGGTTATCAGGTGTATCTGAGGCAACAATTTTCCCTTTATTTATAATAATTACTCTATCACATATAGCACTTATTTCTGAAAGTATATGAGAGCTTAGAATTATTGTATGTTTTTTACCTAAGTTTTTTATAACATCTCTCATTTCAATAATTTGTTTAGGGTCGAGACCATTTGTTGGTTCGTCAAGTATAAGTACATCAGGATTACCTATAAGTGTTTGAGATAAACCAACCCTTTGTTTATATCCTTTAGAAAGATTTTTTATAAGACGATTTTTCATATCAGTTATTTGAGTTACTTCCATTGCAGTTTGTACAACTTTTGATTTTTCACTTCTTTTGATATTATTTAAATCTGCAACAAAGTTAAGATATTCTATAACTGTCATATCCATATATAATGGTGGTAGTTCAGGTAAATATCCTATTCTTTTTTTTGCTTCTTCAGGCTCTTTTAAAATATCATATCCATTTATTTTAACAATACCATCTGTTGAGGATATATAACCTGTAATCATATTCATTGTTGTTGATTTACCAGCACCATTTGGACCAAGAAAGCCTACTATTTCACCTTCTTCTACTGTGAAACTGATATTATCAACAGCTATGTTCTTACCATACTTTTTAGTTAAGTTTGAAACTTCTATCAATGTATTCCCTCCAGTTCTTTATATATATTTACTAAGTATAAAATATAAACATGAATAAATTGTGAATAAAATGTAAATATATATACCGATTTTGATTTGATAAGTATATATAACAACTGTATTTTTAGTTTATATTTTCAACTTTATATAATATACTTTCTTAATTATAATAAAATACGATTTAATTTTCAATAGGTTAATAATAGAGGATTTTTAAATTATGTTTTTATAAAGAAATAACACCCTACTTTTAATCAGATATGATTAAAAAATTATATATAATATTATTTATGGATTTAAAAAAATAATATCTATGTTAACTATAAAATAATTTAATATTAAAAATCTTGAATTATAATACTTTTTAATATATACTAGTCTAATAAAAAAATTAATATAAAGGAGTAGTTTACATGAATTGGGAGGAATATAAAGCTGAACTAGAGAAAAAAGGAAATATGCCAGAGGAATGGTATATATTAGGTATCGATTTGGGAACTACTAATTCTATAGTTAGTTATTGGGATAATTTTAACAAAAAGCCTGAACCTATTGATATAAGTAATGGTTTTGGAAAAATTCCATTACCATCTGTTGTTCAATATCGTAAAGATGAAGATGGTGGAGAAGGAGAATGGGTAATAGGTGAAGAAGCATATCGTTCTATGAAAATCTATCCTGAAACTACTATTCGTTCTATAAAAAGAAAAATGGGTACATCTGAAACTATAAATATAAATGGAAAAGATTATTTACCAGAAGAAATTTCAGCTAAAATATTAGAAGAACTAATAGCTCATTGTCAAAATATGAATCCTAATGCAGAAATAATTGGTTGTGTAGTTTCTGTTCCATATGATTTTGATGATGCAGCTAAAAAAGCAACTATGAAAGCATGTCATTTAGCTGGACTTAGTGATAAATTAATTTGTCTTATAGAAGAACCAAAAGCCGCAGCATTAGCCTATAATTTTAGACATCAACTTAATCAAGACGAAAAAATAATGGTATTTGACTTTGGTGGTGGTACACTTGACATAACACTTTTTCATGTGTTAGAAAAAAATGAAAATCATATAAAATTACAAGTTATTAGTGAAGGTGGGGAAGCTTTTCATGGTGGTGATAATGTAGATGATATAATATTATCACAATGTTATAAGTGGGTAAAAGAAAAAACAAACCAAGAGAAAAATGATATAAGTTTAGAAAATCAAGCAGAACTTTCAATGAGAGCAAGAGAAACAAAAGAAAGACTTTCAGGAGTTAAAAGTTTTAGAATACCTTTTACATTTTGTATTCCTCCTTTTGTTGAACAAATAAATCGCGATAAATTTGAAGAAATGGTAACAAATTTTGCTGAAAGTACAAGAAAACTTGTATTAAAAGCTTTACGTGAAGCATATACAGGAGCATTAACAGCTCTTGATATAAACCGTGTATTATTAGAAGGTGGGTCTTCTCAAATGCCATGGGTTAGAGATATGCTTATAGGTATATTTAATGATGAAAATAAAATATACACTTCAGAAAGACCTGCTTTAGATATATCAATAGGAGCTACTTATTATGCTGCAATGAAAATGGGACTTTTATCTTCTCCAGATATAGAATCTGAAAAAACTTCTACATCTATTGTTGAGTTTGAAGTTACTGTTCCTCATGATATAGGATTAGAAGTAACAAGCGGAACAAGAAAATCTTTTTTCCCAATGATAAGGAGAGGAACACCTTATGCATTAGCTAATAAAAGTCATATATTTACATTATCCGGTAATACTGAAGCTGATATGACAACTTTAGATTTGCGAATAGTTGAAAGAATAGATAAAGAAGATACTATAGAAAATTGTAAACTTATTGGTGAGGTTGAAATAACAGGACTACCGTCTCGACCATCAGGTAAAACTAAATTACAAGTTTCATTATCTGTAGAAGAAGAAGGCGGAATGGTTAAAGGTTCTGTTTGTGATTTAGGTTTTACTGGACTTTATGAACCAAGTGGTTATAAAGTTGATTTTGAACCTGAAAGATACAAAAAAACAATATTAGAAGGATAATTTAAATATTTAATATTAATAGTAGTGGGGCTATCCTCTAATGTAAATGCATTCTGATATTATGTAGGGAACGAATTTATCCGTTCCTAATGTAATGTATAAAAATTTATATTTTTTATAATTATATAATTTGTTATTTAGCACTTTTAAAATATCCTTGACATACATTAAAATGTTTGTTATTATTCTTTAAAGTAATTATTTGGGAAGTGTACTTATGATTTTTAGCAATTTAATATTTTTATCAATATTTCTTCCTATTACCCTTGCTGTATACTATATTACCCCTCGCAAGGGTAAAAATTTTGTACTTTTTTTAGCAAGTCTTTTTTTCTATGCATGGGGAGAACCTATTTATGTTAGTATAATGATTTTTTCAACTATAGTAGATTTTACGCATGGAAAGTTAATAGAACATTATCAACATTCATCTACTAAAAAGAAATTAGTTTTAATTTCTTCTATAATTATAAATTTAGGTCTTTTAGGTTTTTTTAAATATTCAAACTTTTTAATTGAAAATATAAATTTAATTTTCAAAACGAATATAAATACTTTAAACTTAGCATTACCTATTGGAATTTCTTTTTATACATTTCAAACAATGTCTTATACTATAGATGTGTATCGTGGAAATTGTAAAGTACAAAATAATATAATAAACTTTGGTTGTTATGTTGCTATGTTTCCACAACTTATTGCAGGACCTATTGTCAGATATGTAACTATAGATGAAGAATTAAATTATAGAAAAGAAAGTATAAATAAATTTTCAGAAGGCTCCATTATATTTATAAAAGGACTATGTAAAAAAGTTTTATTAGCAAATAATGTGGGTATGCTTTGGGATAGAGTATATTTATCAAATATATCAGAATTATCTACCTTATCGGCATGGCTTGGTATTATAGCTTTTACATTTCAAATATACTTTGATTTTAGTGGCTATTCTGATATGGCTATAGGTTTAGGTAAAATGTTTGGTTTTAGCTTTCCACAAAATTTTAATTTTCCTTATATATCACAAAGTGTATCAGAATTTTGGCGTAGATGGCATATTACATTATCAACTTGGTTTAAAGAATATGTTTATATACCTCTTGGTGGTAATCGGGTAAGCACTATTAAAAATATAAGAAATATTTTTATAGTGTGGGGATTAACTGGTATATGGCATGGTGCAAGTTGGAACTTTGCTGTATGGGGATTATATTTTGGAATAATTCTTATAGCAGAAAAGTTTGTATTAAATAAATATTTAAAGAAATTACCAACATTAATAAAGTGGTTATATACTATTTTATTAGTTATAATAGGTTGGGTATTTTTTAGTTTTGAAAATTTAAACGAAGGAATAATATTTTTAGGTAAATTATTTTTTATAAATAGCAAACTTATAGATGATACTGCACTATATCTATTATCATCATACTACATTATATTAATAATTCTAACTATAGCGTCAACTCCTTTAATCAAAAATATATTACTTTCTATAAAACAAAAGTATATATATAATGTAGTTATATGTACTTCATGTATGATAGGTTTAATATTAAGTCTTGCTTATATAGTTGATGCAAGTTATAACCCTTTTTTATATTTCAGATTTTAATAAGCTGTATGAAATTAAACAAAAAAGATTATAAGTTAACTTATTTATTTAATTATATCATACTCTTTAATACAAACCTTGTGATAAAAAACAAATTAAGTTATAAAGGTTATTTCATTAATGTAAGAAATAATCTTTTTTTATTGGAATAAATTATATACCACTGTGCATAATATTGACAATTAAAATTTTTTAATCTATACTTTGCTTAGAAAGGGTGATAAATATGTTAGTAAGATTTAATGTTGGGAACTTTCTTTCTTTTAAAGAAGTACAAGAATTTTCACTAATAAAGGGTAGAACTGAAGATAAAAACAAACGTATTTATGAAACGGATAAAATTAAATTTCTAAAGTTTGCAAGTTTGTTTGGTGCTAATGGTTCAGGAAAATCAAATTTTGTTTCAAGTATGATGTGTGCTAAAAATATTATTTTAGATGGAAAATATATTCCATCTTTAGAAGATATGATTTATTCACCAAAAAAGATATATTCATTCAAATTAGATGAAACTTATAAAGAAAAACCTTCTTATTTTGAATTTGAAATAATTATTGATAATAATAATTATTCATATGGTTTTGAAATTTTATTAAATAAAAAGGAATTTATTTCTGAATGGTTAATAGAATTAAATCCTGATGGTAATAAAGTTATTTTTGAAAGAGATATTAAGAATGGTAAATTTACCAGTTCTTTAAAAATAACTAATGAAAAGATTAAAAATAAATTTGAAGTTTATTCTGATGATATAAAAAACGATAATAGTGTTTTATTCCTTGGAAATATGAATAATTCTAAAGACGAAATATATAAAGATGAAAACGAATTAGGTATTTTTAAGAAAGTATACAAGTGGTTTAAAAATATCTTAACTGTGAATTTTTGTGAAAGAGATGTTTCTAAATATTCATATTTTAAAGATAGTAAAAATAAAGAAGAAATATGTAAATTAATTAAAAGCTTAGGAACTGGAATTACTAACTTTCTTGAATATAAATTACCAGAAGAAGAATTAAATTCAGGATTATTACGTTTAATCACAGAAGACCTTAACCTTTCATCCATAATTGATTTAAAAGATAAGAATTTTACTAGTATTATTAGATGGGATAAAAAACTTTATGTTATATCATTAGATGATGATGAAAAACCTGAATTAACAACCATTGTATTTAACCATGGAAATGAAACTATATTTCAATTTGAAGAAGAATCTGATGGAACACGTAGAATTTTAGACCTAATTGAAATTTTACTTACAACAGAAGAAAAAGTATTTGTTATAGATGAGATTGATAGAAGCTTACACCCTCAACTTACCTATAAATTTATTAGTGAATTTTTAAAAATAGCAGAAAAGAGAAATATTCAATTAATTATTACAAGTCATGAATCACATTTATTAGATTTTAATCTTTTGCGTCAAGATGAAGTTTGGATTGCTAATAAAGACAATACAGGAGCAACAGAACTATATTCTTTAAATGAGTATAATGTTACTTTTAGTAAACAACTTGAAAAAGCATACCTTGAGGGGCGATATGGAGGGGTACCAATATTTAGTACTTTATTTCCTATGAGCGAGGGCGAATAATTATGAGAATTACTAAAGATTTTGGAAAAACCACACCACATTTTAAAACAATACAAGGAGAAAAAATTAAATATATTTTAGCTTTTGAGGGTAGTAAAACAGAAGTTCAATATTTTGAGGGTATTAATAAGAATAAAGAAGAAATTGGGATTAATCCAATTATTAAACTTATATATGCTAAACGAGATGCATTACATGAATCATATAGCCATCCAAAAAATGTAGTTGAATTATTAGAAAAATGTTTGAAAGAAAATATTATTGTTGAAGATGTGATAAATATAGTATTAGATTTTTTTAGTTATAATAAAGAAGATAATTTTATGAACGATTTAAAAAACAATTTAACTTTGTTTTTTTATGAAAATTTTCTGCTTAATATAAATAATTTTATAGATGTAACAAATGATTTAATATCAAAACTTATTTCACATCTTGAACAAAATAATTACACTATAGATGCCGAAAAGTTAAATCAATATATTAAAGATAAACTTATTCAATATGTTGATTATAGTACATACTCTAAAGATTTAGACCATATTTGTATTATTATAGATAGGAACAAAAGAAATTTAAGACTTCCTACAGATTATAATACATTTTTAGAAGAATGCAAAAATAAAAAATATCGACTATTTGTTACCAATCCAGACTTTGAATTTTTTTTGTTATTACATTTTGATAAAGTTTTTAACTTTAATACACAACGACTTTTATTGAATCCTAAAAGGGATTTAAATAATAAAAAAAGTAAAAAGAAAAGATATTTACAGCATATTTTATCAGATATTTTTGATGGATATAAAAAAGGAAAAATAGATTTTGATAAGTTTAAACCATACATAAAAAAAGCAATACAAAATGAAAAACAGTTTTGTGAAGATATAGTTAGATTAGAAAATGAATTAGGTAGTAATATAGGTTTGTTATTACAAGAAATTTTGTAGATATTATATTGAAATTAAAGAGAATGATAAATAAAGAATAATATTATTATGGAGTATAGGGAATGCTTTGTGGTCGTCCACAAAAAATTTAGGAAGTTACAAATAAATATATAGTAATATAAAAACAACAGTTATACAGATGTGCAAAGCACACCTCTACATATTGATTTTTGTATATAACTATTTATAATATTAATTTTTTTATAATTTTAAGTATTAAATATATTTGGTTATATATTATTTTATTACAAAGACTTGGGGTTTTAAGTTTAACTCCGGAGTTTTAATTTATGTTCCTTTTTCTTTAGTTTAAAAAGCATTAATAATAACTTTATTCTATAAGCAAAACATTGTTGTAAATGGGTATTTACATTAAATATTTTAACATAATAACTGTGGTGCATGCATTAAATCTCCACAATCATTATTTAATTGATAACTTCAACATTATCTAGAATTTGTTGACTTTACCAACATCTTAGTAGAACTAATTATTACTAACGATATTGCTTGAAATACAAATTTTGCAGTATCCAAAAAAGTTTTAATTTAATGCAATAGCATACAGGGTAGGGTAGTTAGGGTTAAATTCGTGCATGAAATAATACATCTAAAAGAGCCTATTACTATGCCGTAAGCGGAATTAACAACAACATTTGAGATACTAATATATAATATGTAATATAAGTAAAAAATGGAACATTAAATTTATATTTTATTATTATTTTAATAAAAATATATATTAATTATAAAGGGCGACCTACGGTCGCCTTTTTAAAACTGTATTTAATTAGTTGTTTAGTTCTTTTTGTATTTGTTCTATTTCTTCTAAAGATAACTTTGACCATTTAATTATTTTAGCTAAATCTTCGCCATCTTTTAACATCTCTATTGCTATTGTTTTTTTTGCTTGGTTAATTCCTGAAAGATGACCTTCTTTAATCCCTTCTCTATGACCTTGCCTAAGACCTTCTTTAATACCTTGTCTAATACCCTTACTAATACCTTCTTGAATACCTTCTTCTTTAATAACTTCTAAAGCAGTTTTCATATCAAATTCACCTAATAGCATATTAAACACCTCCGAACTATTTTGTTCTAAAAACTCTTTTAAAATATTTTCATCTTTAATGGTTCTTTATAATTATAATTTATTTTTAAGATGTTTTCTATAAAATAGTACAAATCAACTAAAATTTAATTAAAATATTTTGCTATAATTTATAGTAATATAATAAAACAATGTCGAATAATATATTATACATAATGTTTACAAGGAGAATTTTTAAGTATATAATAAAATTATAAGAAAAAAATGTATTTTTAATAGCCTAAATAAAAATTATATTAAGATTAATAAAAGGAGGTTTTAATTATGGAATTAGAATTTAAAGAAAATGTTAATTTATTGTACCCAGAATTAGAAAAAGATATTAAGGTTTCACTTACTTCATCTCTCCCACTTATAAAAGATATTTATTTTAAAGCAAAACGATTTGAAATATATAGAAAATATTGTTCAGCAAGAACTTTTTTAGGTCAAACACAAATAACTCATTGGTGGTATTGGATTCCAGAAGAACAACAATCTAATGAGGATGCTAAATTGTTTGTTACTTCAGGATTTTATGAATCTGCTTTAATGTTTTATAACAGTATTGTTGATTTATCTTGGATTATTTGTTATGTATCAGCTAAAAATATTTATAATAATCAATCTACTGATTTTTCAATAGAAGAAGCATATAAATTATTAGAAACATTTGAAAAAGAAGTAAGAAGTCCAAAGACTAAAACAAAAAACCAAAATATTAATTCTTTCAAATATATCAGAGACAATTGTCCTGATTTTGAAGAACCTATAAATTTGATAATAGAATTTTGGAATGATTTCTCTAATAGTACAATTAGAAACAATTACAATCATATAAAGCATAGAGGTAGACCTTTTTATACTGAAATGCAAAATATTATTCCTAAATATTTTAATTTATATAATGAAAATGGGGAACAACTACCTTCTCATATTAGCGATTTACAGCACAAAATTAGTTTAAATGATTCTGTAAATGATTTATTAGATTTTGATAATAATAAATTATTTCCTTATATAAAGAACTTACTGGAATTGATAGAAAAAATAATTAAGCCTTCTCCTTGATTAGCAATATAATAAACTTTAATTTATTATTATAAAATTATAAACACCTTACTTAATTAATAAGTAAGGTGTTTTAAAATAAATTATTAAACTTGGAAATTATACAAACATCTTTTGTAACAATCCCTTTTTATATTCTTTTAATTGTTCTAATCTTTCTTGTTCTTTATTTATTTTTTCATCAAGCTTAAATAATAAATTTCCTATTTTTTGTTGTTCTTGTAAAGATGGAATTGTTATATTAATTTCTCTTAATACATTTTCATGAACACGCTTACTTCCAGAACCTATTGATATCTTTTCAAGCCCTTTATAAAAACTTTTTCTGCTCATATAATAAAACAAAAATTTAGGATTAATATTTTTTATGTCAAGTGATGGTATATCTCCAGAAGATAAATATTCATCATATTTGTTAGGTATAATTCCAAATGCTCCATTAAATATATTTTGCTTTCCATATATAAATTGTCCTGCTTTACGATGATAATATATAGTGCTTCCAATTTCTAATGTATCTGTTTCAGTATTTAAACAAATTCCTTTTAGATGCAATTTTACAGACAATAATTTATTTTTATCAATATTTTTAGCTTTTACTTTTTCAGGTATTAATAAATACTCACCTAATTTTTTTTCTTCCCATTCTGCAAATTCATTTCCGTTATCATCTTTAAAATGCATTTTTTGAGAAAAGATTTTTTGCATTAATCCATTTTTATACATATTCAAATTTTCTAATTTATCTTTTTGTTTTTCTATTTTTCTATCAAATAAAGCTAGAAAAGAAGCTATTTTTGTTTGTTCTAATATACTTGGAACATAAAATTTACAACCACCAATTTCACCAAGATTTATTTTTTTAGGGAATGCAACATGTATAGTTCTTGAAAATAATTCTTTTTTAAAACCACATGTTTTAATACATTGATTTAAAAATATTGGTGATATATTATCCTTACATCTTATAAGTGCTAAACTAACATAAAATGCATATTTAGTATCTGTGTTTATTACATTACTAGTTCCAATATCTCCTATTCTAGTCATAAGAATATCATTTTTTTGAGGTTTTATTTTATACTCTTTTTCATATACTACTTCTTCTATAAATTTATCACTAGCATCAAAGTTATTAATATTTTCTACACTTAAAAATTTAATACCTTCTTCTACATATTTGGGGGTCTGATGAGTTCCATCATATATTGATGAAACATCTCCTAATTTCTTTTCTTCCCACTCCTCCTCAAACTCTTTAAATCGCAACTTA
>CAZWZB010000015.1:0-5886 GCA_964638835.1 uncultured Eubacteriales bacterium
CCTTATTTTTTTATCATTCTATAATAAAAGATTTTATATTTCTTTAATTAAATTTACAATGAAAAAAGATTGACTATTAAGTCAATCTTTTTTGTTTTATTAAATTAATTAGTAGGTTGAATTACTAAAGTAGTATAATTTGTATCATTACTATCACCACTAAGTTTTACTTTAATTGAAATTCCTTCAGCTGGTATTACATCTTTTAAAAATACTTCTACCTCACATGAAGTTCCGTTAGTATTTGTATTTATAACTGTTTTAGTAGTATCAATGTTGGTTGTAGTTACTTCAGTTAGTGTTATACTATTTAAATTTGCTATAGAAGTAGGGTTTCCTTTATTTATAACATCTAAATTAAATTTGAATGATTTAGTTGTACCATCAAATTTAAAATCAGCAACTTTTGCACTTGCATATACTGAACTGTAAACAGAACCTGTTACATTGTTATTATATACTGCAGCATATACTGTTTCAGCAGCGTTTGCGTCAATTTCAATTGTTCCACCAAAGAAAGTTAAAGATTTACTTTCAACAGCACCAATGTGTAACTTAATTGCATCAATAGTATCTTGTAAAACTTTTGCAGTATCACCCAATACAAGTTTAGTAGTAAATTCAAATCCTAATAATTTTTCTGCTAATGCAATTTGTGTTTCAAGAGCTGTTTTTAGTGTAGCATGATCTGTAGTACAATTACCATGCCATTTAGTGTCTATATCTTGTAAAAGAGCTTTAGCATCTGCTACTATAGAACCAATTGCATTATTAATATTCACTATTATTACTGGGATTTCTTTAGAACCTATTTTGTTAGCAGAATCCTTATATTTTACTGTGAATTTAACTTCTTTTTCTGTTGTTACAGAAGCTGCTTTTAATTTATCTATAGTATAATGGAAAACAACAACACCATTAACAACTTTAGGTTCACTACAAGTGATAAAATCACTATCACATGACCATTCAATATTATCTAAATCAGCAACAGGAATATCAGAACTAATGATATATTTATCTGGAGCTTCTATTGAATTTGTTACTTCTGTTAAAGTTATTGTTACTTGTTCTTTTTGAACATCTTCAGTTACAGTAATAACAGCAGTGCCTTTAATAGTTGAATTACCATTAGAAGTAGCAGTAATAACAGCAGTACCTTTTGACATACCTGTTACAATGCCAGTACTTGCATCAACCGTTGCTATATTGCTATCAGAAGAAGACCATGTTACAGTATTGTTAAAATCACCAGTTCCTATTACATTAGCTGTAAGTTGTTGTGTTCCACCTATACCAATAGTAGCTGTTGCTGGTGTTACAGTTACCCCTGTAATTTCTGCTGCTGTTTGACCTGCTTTATATACTGTTACATTTTTCTTTCCATCAACAATAGTATATGATGTATTTGGACGTATTACTTCAACTTCTATGTTACCAGCATTTTCAACAGTTACACCAAGTTTGTAAGTTTTACTATCAACTTTTTCTAAATCACCTTTTATTACTGTACCTGTTCCATCAGTAATTTTAATGTGGTTAGCTGTTAAACCAGAAATAGCCTTATCAAAATTTAATGTTAATTTAGTAGTAGTTACTTCTCCATTTACACCATCAGCTTCTACACTATTTAATGTAACTTTGGTTACAACTTCATCAGTAGTACTTGAACCACCACCCGTTGAACCGCCACCAACAGTAATAGTAAAGTCAATAGTAATATCGCCTTTTTCTTCTTTATCGTTTACTTTAGTTCCAGTTACACCTTTAGCAATTATAACTTTACCTGTAATCTTAATCTTTATAATACAATCATTAGCATTTACTTTTATTGTAACTACTTTACCGTTACCATTAATATTAACTTTTATAGCATTAACAACTATATTTTTAACTTCACCATTAATTTTAATATCAGTACCTTCAGCTTTTTCGTTTACAGTGATGTCATCAACTTTACCAGTTTCACCAACTTCACAAGTTGAACCAGATGAATTGATTTCAACATTTGTTGCTTCGCCATCAACCTTAACTTCAACTTTTTCAGCTTTTTCGGCTACTTTAACATTTTCAACTTTACCTTTTTTATCTACATGAACTTTTGATTTTTCACTATTAACAGTTAAGTTTTTAATTTTACCATTGATTACTATTTTAGATTCGATAGCTGTTTCTGATAATGTAGCGTTTTCTATGTCTGAATCTTCATCAACAATAACTGTTGTTAAATTGCTAATTACAGTTAAGTTTTGGATTTTAGCTCTTCTAATATCTACTGTAATATTTACAGATAATACTTGAACATCTCCAACTTTACCTTCTACAGCTACATTTGTAGAACGTTCAATTACAACTACTACTTCAACAGTTGCTGTAGTTGCTACTTTAATTCTTACTTTACTGTCTTTTCTAGCAGCTTTTATTTTCTTAATTTTTGAATTTCCGTTTACATGGACAGAGTTTTCTCCACCGCCACGTACGATAACTTCACCATCAACGATAACGTTATCTAATATTATGTCACCATTTCCAACACCTTCTGCTAATATTAAATCGCCTTTAATATGCATATCTTTTAAATTAACATCTGGTGTATTTATTACTACTGTTCCGCTTACGTTTTCACTATATGTATCTGCTTTTGAATAAAAAGCTTTTACAATGTTATCTAACATTGTTACTGCTTCCCCTCTTTTTATACTACCTTGAGGGTCAAAATCATTATTTCCTTTTCCGTTTATGTAACCTAAATTTGAAAGTGCATTTACATAAGGTTTTGCCCAATTTGAAATTTTATTACTATCTACAAAACTTACGTTGCTTTCCTTAGTAGGGTCTATACCAAATGCCTGACAAATAAGTACGCTTGCTTCTTCACGAGTTATGTTGTCATTAGGTCTAACCATTCCATCATAACCATTCATAACTCCTGCTTCATTAGCTTTAAGTACTGGTAATGTATAGAATAAGTTTCTACCTAAATCATCGAAATTATTTTCTGCTGCTACTTGATATTTCATTACTTTATCAATTAAAACAGCCATTTCACCTCTTGTGATAGTGTCTTCTGGACGGAATAAACCATCATAACCATTTACAACTCCATATTCACTCCAAGTGTCCACTTGTTTAGATGCCCAGTGGTTTATAGTGTCTGTAAAATTAGCCCCAAAAGCTGTTGTAGAAAAAACCATTGATGAGGCTAATATTATTGATAACGCTTTATTTGCTTTGTGTTTCATTATACATCGCTCCTTAAATACATTGATATTTTGGATGTCCATTAAAATTACTTATTTTAATTTTGTTGATTAAAAATAAAAATTATAGATGATTATAAAAGTAATTTTCCAATATAATTATTTTAGCATAATGATTTGTATAATACAATATAAAATTAAAATTTTATATAATATATTGTGTTTTTATTAATAGTCATTATAAAATAAATTAATATATAGTTAATATTTACTAAATCAATTTTTAATATATAAATATTTGTTACAATATGTTTTATTTGATAATAGTTTGTTTTTATATATTATTAACAGAAAAAAAATCTTCTTTACGCTTTATCATTTCATCTATTCTATTAATATAATCATCTAAACTTTTTACATTAAAAGTCCTCTCTATCTTATTGTTTTCATTTACAACTTTAGTAGTTGCTCCTGCACCCATAGAGAGTATTGTTTGCTTTTCTTCCATAATTTTAATATTATAAAAACTTTCTTTGCTTGACTTACAATAACCTATATTTTCAAAATTTCCAACCATATTTTTTTGTCTGTACATATAGTATGGATACATATTAAATTTATCGGCATAACATAAAATAGACTTTAGTATTTTTTCAAACACTTTTCTATCTATTATTTGATATGATGAATTTTGTTTTAATGCAGATGCTCTTTTTATAGCTAATGTATGAACTGTTAAACTATCTGGATTTAAATTAAATATCTCTTTCATAGTAATTTCAACATCTTCCAATGTTTCTTCGGGTAATCCCAATATAATATCCATATTTATATTGTTATAGCCTAAATCTCTTGCCATATAAAATGCATTTTTTGTATCTTCTACTGTATGTTTTCTTCCTATGATATCAAGGGTTTTTTGTACCATAGTTTGTGGATTTATAGAAATACGATTGGCTTTATAGTTCTTCATTATTTTTAGTTTTTCTTTTGTTATTGTATCTGGTCGTCCGGCTTCTATTGTAAATTCTTTTAATGTTGATAAATCAAAGTATTTGTATATATTTGATAATAATAATTCTAATTGATTTTCATTTAATGATGTTGGAGTTCCTCCACCTATATAAATACTTTCAATTTTATATTTATTAGCGTATTTTGATGTATATTCTATTTCTTTTATAAGTGCTTTCATATAATTATCCACTTTATTTTTATGTATATAAAGTGGATAAGAAGTAAAAGAACAATATAAACAAGTAGTAGGACAAAAAGGTATTCCTATATATAAACTTATAGTATTTTTATCATTAGTTGATAATATTTTTCTCTCAACTTTTGCAACTTGCATTGCTAGTTCAATTTTATCTTTTTGAGCAAAATATTTTTTAGTTAATATTTGTACTATTTCTTCATCTGTAGCTCCTTTGTCCCAAAGTTCATTTACATTTTTAGCAGGTCGTATTCCTGTTAATATTCCCCATGAAATTTCTTTTTTAGTGACTTTAGTTAAAAGCATATATATAGCTGTTTTAATAAATCTTTTAATTTCTTTTTTTTCATCATTATATTTAATATCATACTCCATTTTAATTGAACTTTCATCTATTTTTATATTATCTTCATACAATATAGCTGTACAAATATTGTTTTCTATAATACTAATTATAGTTAAACCCAATGGTTGAATTTGTTCTGTTTGAATGTAATGTACATTTGGATAGAAAACTTGTATCATTGATTGTACTTCATGATGTAAATTATGTCCTTTTAAAATATACTTTATCATTTAAATCACCTCTCTTAATTATTCTTTTATACTTTTAATTTTTCCATCTTCTAAATGTACAACTGTATCTGCAAGCATTGCAAGGTCAGGATTATGAGTAATCATAATCAATGTTTGATGAAATGATTTAGTTGATAGTTTTAAAAGACCTGCTATATTTTGACTAGTTTTACTATCTAAATTACCAGTTGGTTCATCAGCTAAAATAATAGCTGGTTTTGTTACTAATGCTCTTGCAATAGCAACACGTTGTTGTTGACCTCCAGAAAGTTGATGTGGATATGTATCAAGTCTATCTTCAAGTTTTAATAATGTAAGGATTTCATTTAAAAATAATTTGTCTGGAGTAGTATTTTCCAAATCAAAAGTAAAAACAATATTTTCGTATACAGTTAAAGTAGGAATAAGATTATAATGTTGAAAAATAAATCCAATTTTATGACGACGAAATATAGCAAGCTGTTCTTCATTAAGTGATGATAATAATATACCATCTACAATAACATCACCACTATCAGGATGGTCTAAACCTCCCATCATATTTAATAATGTTGTTTTGCCACTACCAGAAGAACCAATAATCGATGTGAAATTTCCTTTTTCAATACTAAGATTTATTCCATCTAGTGCTTTAACTTGATTATCACCCACACTATAATATTTTTTAAGTTCGTTTAATTCTAAAATTGCCATGTTAAATTCCTTTCTTTATTAATTAAGTAAGTGTACAGAAAAAACTGTTCCACTACCATGCTTTGATTTTAAACTTATATATCCTTTTTGGCGAGTTATAATACCTTGAGCTAAGTACAAACCAAGACCAACACCTTCTTTATTAGCAACTTCTGATGAGCGATAAAATCGTTTGAAAATTCGGTGGTAATCTTCTTCTTTTAT
>CAZWZB010000015.1:5986-13490 GCA_964638835.1 uncultured Eubacteriales bacterium
GACATTTTAATTAGAGATTGCATTAGAAAATCTAATTTGTCAATTTGTCCATCAAGCATACTTAAAAATTCTATTTTCTTTTCTTGGGGAATTTCATGTTTTTGTAGTATATTAGTAAACATTTTTGCATTTGCAATAGGTGTTTTTACTTGGTGAGAAATATCTGACACTAGAGCTTGAATTATTTCTTTATCATGTTTACTTTCATCACGTCCTGCTTGCATAATATCATAATATTGTAAAAGTTTATTTTCTATTTTGGTAGTGAGGGAATCTTCATAAGGAAAATAATTTTCTGGTTGACGTCCAGCAATTAATGAATCTAATGTATTACATAACTTATCTGAAAATTGAGAAACTTTATATCGTAAATATAACATCCAGATATATAAAACTAATAAAATGCTACAAGCTATAACTATAATTAGCCAAAAATCACTATGCCTATTAATAGTTTTCCAAAGAATAAAAATAAAAATAGTTGATAATAAAAAAAATATAACTTTTATAACCAAATAAAAAATATGGTCATTAATTTTTCTTTTCATTTTTTCCCCCAATCCAAACATACCCCATGCCACGAATTGTTTTTATATAAGAATGAGTTTCATCTTCTAGCTTTCCACGTAATCTAGTCATATTAACTGTCAAAGTATGGTCATCAATGAAGTTGCCATCACAATCCCATAATCTTTCTAAAAGTAATTGCCTAGTTACAATATTACCTGAATGAACAAATAAAAGTTTTAAAATTTTATATTCATTTGGTGTAATAGCTAATTTTTCACCATTTCGTACAGCAGAAAGTCCATCAAAATCAATTTGTAAATATCCATCATTAAATATATTTTTATCTTGGTTTTCTTGTTTTGTGCCATTACGCAAAGCAACTCCAATTTTTTTACGTAAGATGTTTATATTAAAAGGTTTTATAATATAATCTTCAGCACCAAGGTCAAATCCAATTAATATATCTTTTTCTAAATCATTGGCTGTAAGAAACAACACAGGTAAAGTTGGAATTATTTTTTTGATGTGTTTACAAAGCTCGAAACCATTCCCATCAGGTAAATTTACATCTAATATAGCTAGGTTAAAAGTTTCACTTTCAAGTAATTGTTTTGCTTTTTGAATGCTATATGCAGCTACAGTAATATATTTTTCACTTTCAAGTTCAAAGCATAGACCTGCACTTAAAGATATATCATCTTCAACTATTAAAATTTTTTCCACTTTGTTCATTTTTTAACCTCTTATTCTATAATCAAATTAAACTAGATAACTTATAAATTTTTGAGAGTGTTTACCTATAAATAGTTGTATAGAAAAATTACTAATATATATGTAGGGGGTGTGGAAACGTCCGCATAATTTTTTATATTATTTAGATATTTATCAATAATTCATTAAATTTTTTGCGGGCGACCACAGGTCGCCCCTACAATTAATTTTTACTGTTATTAATTTTATAATAATATCTATACTTTAGTAACCACTCTCAAATTTTTTTATTTATTATATCATAATTCATTATTTTCTTTCAACTATATTACTTGTATTATAAAATATACAATAGTGATGATAAAATAAAATTAAAGTTGTGTCGCACTCATTAATGAGTGCGACACAACTTTAAACAAAAAAATATTGCTTATTACTAAATAAGAAATTAAATCAAATTAAAAAGTAAATTTTAAACTAATATCCATAGCTTTTACACTATGAGTTAATGAACCAACAGAAATTATATTAACTCCTGTAAGTGCAACTTCTAATAAATCTTTTTCACCCATATTTCCAGAAGCTTCTGTTATTGCCCTACCATTAATAAGTTCAACTGCCTTCTTCATTGTAGGTATATCCATATTATCTAACATAATTATATCAGCACCACAATTTAAAGCTTCCTTTACTTGTTCTAATGTTTCGGTTTCAACTTCTATTTTTATTGTGTGGGGAATGTTTTTTCTAGCAGATGTAACAGCTTTTGTTATACTTCCACTTGCATTTATATGATTGTCTTTTATAAGCACACCATCAGCTAAATTAAAACGATGATTACTTCCTCCTCCAACTTTAACAGCATATTTTTCCAATATACGTAAATTAGGTGTAGTTTTTCTAGTATCAGCAATACATACATCAGTATCTATTACTTTTTTAACTATATTGGCTGTTTGTGTAGCTATACCTGACATTCTTTGAAGTAAATTTAAAGCTACTCTTTCAGCAGATAATATATTTCTTGCATTACCTTTTAATTCAGCAATCAAGTTACCTTTTTTTATATTATCACCATCACCAAAATATTTTGTAATAGATATATTTTCATCTAAAGTATGCATTACTTTTTCAAACACATCTATACCACATATAATTCCTTCTTCTTTTGCAATTAGGTTTGCTTTAGATATAGTATCTTTAGGTATTGTACTTTCAGTAGTAATATCACCCCAAGCTAAATCTTCTTCCAATGCATTTTTTATTATTTTGTCTAATAAAATAGTGTTCATAAAAATCTCCTTTTTACATAATAGAGGCAGGTTTTTAACCTGCCTTTAAATTTTTGATTTAGTTTATTATTACTCTTAGATTTCAAATTTATTGAGTATAGTAAATTATATTTTCTATATAATCTATTTGCATTTTTTCTCTCATATATTTAATAAATGAATTAATTATTGCAGCAGCTTCACCTTTTGAAATATATTCCTTTGGATAAATCTTGCCATTTTCATCAGCTCTTATAATTCCAATTTTAGCTAAATAGTTTAATTCATTTTTAGCCCATGGACTTATTTCGTTATCATCAACAAATTGTGTAATTGGAGGTGTTGAATGTGCTATATTTTGCATACCTAAAGCTCTAACCATTACACAAAAAGCTTCTTCTCTTGGAATTAATTCATCTGGTTTGAATGTTCCATTTTCACGTCCTACTGTAATACCTGCATTATAAGCAGCTTTTATGTAATCAAATTCTGCTTCTTGTGATGAAAAATCTTGAAATAAATATTCTACAGGTGGAGCTTTTTTACTATTAGTAGTTTTAGTTGTAGCTGGTTTTGTAGGTAGTTTTAATGCTTTAGCCATAGCTGTTATATATTGTGACCTTGTTATCCCTTGTGATGGTTTAAAATATTGTGGTTGGTCTAATACTCCTATACTATATAATTGTTTTATATCTTCTTCTGCTGGATGTCCTTTTAATGAAACTAAATCTAATGCTAAAGGCACTCTTAAAGCTTCTATATCATTAAAAGTATCAATTACAACACTTCCGTTTTTAGGTACATCTCTACTAAATTCTAGTGGTTGCATTAATATATCATATTGTAATCCATTTTCTTTTTTTAGAATTTCATAGTAGTTACCATTAAAACTTGTGATAGATGGTTCATTAGGTGAGTATTGTAATACTTTATTTACCGTAACTGAAGGTCTAACTTGTGCTTGTAATTGCCAAGTTTTTGCATCATTTTTATATTGTACATTTATATTTAATCTTTGAGTTTCAGTACTTGACCATGCTTGGTCATAACCATATGATTCACCAACATTAGTTTGTATTACTTGTTCTCCACCTGATGATGAAGTAAATACACTTCTACTTGATATATTATTTTTTATATATGTAACTCCACCTATATAATCTTCATTTGAAGTTTTTGAAAAATAAGATTTATCTCTATCAAGTGTATAAGTAACACCATCTACTAAAATTGTTTCATTCCAAGCATTTACAGTATAGTTTTTTACTACTTGATAACCTCCCGGTGTATCTATACTTGGAATTTTTTCATATTGTACATCTAATACAAGTCTTCTTCTTACAGAAACAGTATCTTTTGAATATTTGTTTGGTGATATAGTCCAAGTTTCTTTATAAGTTCCTCTATCTTTATCAATTGTACCAGAAGATGTTACAGAAATACCACCTAAGAATTCAACTGGTTTACCTGATAACCATATAATTTCTTTATATTCCATATTACGTGCTGTATTTGCTTTTGGAGGATTTAAAATTGTATTTATAGTTTTAGGTAAAGCCGTACCATCTGATACACCACCAAAATAACCCATATCCCCTATTTGAGCATTTGCAGTTGTTGACATAAGTATAACTGCTGTAGTCATAATGGATAAAAATTTTTTCATAAAAAATTCTCCTTTATTATAACTCCTGAAACTTAAGTTTCAGGAGTTATTATTTTATTTCTCTACAAATATTATATAACCATTTATTTCATCTTCTTCGGTTGGTTTTTCTTTTAATTCATCTGTCATTATTCTTATTTGATGTCCAACTTTAAGTTCACTTAAACCTACAGATTTATTATCTTTAGCTATTATATAACTCTTAGGTACTGTTATATTGAGTGCTGTGTTTTTATTACTTATAACAGACCATGCACCTGTTTTTTCGTTATATGTGTAAGCGTCTTTAATTCTTACTACATCATCTTCTATAGCATATATAGTACCTCTTATACCTTTTGATGGGTAAGGTGTATCTATTATTTGTACTGCTCTATCTCCATCTGTAACAATAGTAAATACTTTATCCATATTTGATTCAGTAGTATAATCTATAAATGTTTTTGGGTCTACCCAACCATCTTGATTATAATATTCAGTATTATAATCTATATTAAATATTCGTTGTATTGGAGTATACGCCCAGTTCATTCCTCCAAGTATCGCCATAGATTGAACTTGGAAAGTCTTACCTTCATTTATACTCTTTATTCTTCCTCTTGTTATTATAAGCCCTGAAGTATTTGGAGTATCTTTTATATCCACAACAGCAGCTTGATTTTGTCCATTAAGTGATATTTTAGCATAATCAGGAACCATTATATTAATACCATCTGTAAGCCTTCCATGACGTACTACTATAGTACCTGCATCAGTAGCTATACCTAATTTATTATTTAATCCTATAGTACCATTTCCATCAGAATATATTATGTTGTCTTCGTCTAATAATTCATCACGACTATCTCTAAAACTTATTTTAAGAGCTTTTTCTCCACCAAATGCATTTTGTGTAGCTACATAAGTTTCATAATTATTTTTTAATCTTTGAACAGCAAAGTCTAATGATATTCTATTACCATTATAATAATATTCAACATTAGAACTATTACCAATATTAATATTTTTAACTTGTTGATAATCATCCCAACCAGTAGTACCTAATGTTTCTACATTTTTAAGCATTATTTGTTGTTGTGCTGGATTAATTCCTAAAAGTTGTGCTTTATATACATTTGAAACAAATCTCTCACTACCTTCTATAGCAACTTCTTTTGCTACTTGCATAGTATAACCGGGTGCTATTATTGCTTCATTTACCAATACTTTTATCCAATCACCTGCTAATATATCAGATAAACGTGCAGGATAGGTATCTTTTGATACAAAAGTACTATTAGGTACATCTATCCATTCAGTTTGTTTATTTTCATATTCCATAAGTAAAGAAGTATGTTTGCTAGATGGTTTAGATTGTAACACCTTACCATATTTCATAGTATAATTTGTAGATGCACTTGCTGTTTTAATATATTGATTATCTAAAGGGTCTAAAGTTATAAATACTATATCTCCTGCTTCTACTTCTTCTATAAATGTATCACGTGGATTATATGAAAAATTAGGAAACACTTTATCTATATAACCTATTTCGTCCATAACATCATAGTATTGTTGTTTTTGAACTCTGATAGCATTTTTATAATAGTTTTTAGTTACTTCAACACCTTCATTATCTATTAATGTTATATATCCCATTTGAGGATTATTTTCTGTTACCATACCTCTGATTTCTGTTACAAGTTCAGGGTCACCTATATAATTTAAAGTAGTTACTATATTATTTTTTAAAGTAAGTTTTAATTTACTTCCAATTGGTAAATCACTTATTATTCTTTCGTGATTATCCATAAGTATATATGGTTTATCATTTATATTATTTTTAATAAGTCCTTCTATAAGTCTATATGTAGTTTTATTTCCTTTTCCATCTCTTATTGTTATAGAGTTAGTATCTTTATTAACATTATCTAAAATACCTGTTACTTCTTCTTTAACTGGTTGTGATGTTTTTTGAACATATAATAATGTATTATCACTATCTCTAACTAAATATTCTATTTGGTCTTCTTCTTCTAAAAGGTCTAATCCTCCAATAGCTCCAAAAGAATATACTACTACATCTTCTGTTTGAGGTTGTGGAGATGAGTTTTCAACTGTATTATATCGCATAACATCTACTTTACCATCTGATGTACGTATATATATTTCTCTTTGACTTCTTGTAACACCTGTTGTTGTATCTTTTTTATCTATTATAGCTCCAACAGTACCAGTTTTTTTAGAAATACCATTTAATCTATTATAAACATCATCTAAACTAGCAAGTATTTGAGCCATTTCTGCTCTTGTAACTTCTCCTTTAGGATTAAATGTACCATCTTCTAAGCCAACCATAATTCCATTCATAGCAACTTTTTCTACAGAAGATACCATAGAAGGTGTTATAGCTTCCCAATCAGAAAATTTATATATACTTTGTTGAGTAGTATCTAAATTAAATATATCTTTTTCTACTGATTCTAATGTTTTAACAATCCAATCTGCAACTTGTTCTCTATTAACAGGATTTTCACGGAAAAATTTTATTTCTCTTGGTGGTTCTGGTTCTTCTGTAGGTGGATTGTTTGGGTCGATTGGTTCAGGAACTACAGGATTAGCTTCATAAACAACATCATCATATTGGTCTTTTGTAAGAATTTTTTCGTCCATTGCTAATTTTAAGTATCCCAATGACCATAAATCTCTAATTGCTGAACTATTGGGAAAAGTAGGTTTTAGGGCTATTCCTTCAGCTTGTGCTTCATCTTCTTTTCCTATTGCTCTTAAAAGGAATGCAATAGCTTCTTGGTTAGAAACAAAATCATCTGGTCTATAATTTTCGCCATAACCTTTTATCATATTAAGAGCAGTCATTCTTACTATATTTTCACGGGCAGTATGATTAATTGGTACATCACTAAATTTTGCATTTCTTATCATGTCTGTAGCTTCGATTCTTCCAACATATGTATTAACAATAGTATCTGTAAGTATTCTATCATCTGAATAACCAAAAATATGTATGAAAGAATTTGCTGTAATAATCATAGCAGTGGTTATTGCTAACAAACGTCGTTTCATTTTTTTTAACCTCCTTATAGGTCTCTAATATATATATTTCGGTAACAAAAGTAATTTTGATAAGTATTTTAATCATATTGTAACAAAAAAATATTTATTTAACAACAGAAATATTTTTCTTTATTTAATTTTTAGAAGTGTTAAATAGATAATAATATATAACGAAAAAATATTTTTCTTGATAATTTTTTAATTTAAAGTTGTGTCGCACTTTAAATTAAGTGCGACACAATATTAATTGTAATTTTAATTATAAACGCAAAGTTAAAAACTAAATTCAAAA
>CAZWZB010000015.1:13590-82819 GCA_964638835.1 uncultured Eubacteriales bacterium
TAAGTGAGGTTTTCTTTTATTTTAATTCAATTATTTTATCAAAAAAATCTTTGTTCTTATATATAATTTGACTATTTCCTATTATTACATATTTAGCATTTTCATTTAGTTTTTTAAACATATCAGAATAATTTATTATGTCTGTTAATTTTGTATTTAAAATTTCTTGTTTTTGTTTATATAGTTTATCTAAACCATAACCTGTAATATAATTTCTTGTTCCATAATCCCATAAGTTATAATCTCTTAATAAATTATCAATTGTTGAAGCAGAACTTATTATAAATTTATCTATTGTACTTTGGTCATAAGTTTTTATATTTTCAATGAATGAAGGTATATTTTTATACACGTTTATAGTATTAGCGAAATTCGGGTCAGCATATGATACTAACTTTACAAAACCATCATGACTAATATGCATACCAGCATGATATGCTCCTCCTTGTTCTCTTATAAGCCTCCATAAATAATTTTTACTTATCATTTTAGATAATACATCCATATTACCACTATAAGTATATTCTAAATCTTTTATATTACCAACTTGATGAATACTTAGAGTTGTTGTAGGAGCTATTACACCAATTATATTAGGATAACTTTCAAATTTTAATTTTTGTTCTTTATTTTTTTTAGTTTCTAGTGATTTAATTAAAGGTTTATAATCTAATTTTCTATCCTCTATATTAGTATATCCTATAACTAATCCATTCTTATTAAAAATTAAATCTCTTGTTGAATTTAATTCTTTTAATATACCTTTCCAGTCTTTATCTAATCTACTTAATAAATCAGATACAAAATTATAAAATTCATAACCTGAAATATAATCATAAAATTTACCTTCTTCACTTATCATTGCAGCACTTAAATATGAAGCAATTGGTACAGAAAGTTCTGATAAGCTTTGTTCAAAAGATATTTTTATTTGTTGAAGGTTTTTTCTTACTACTTCTTTATCATCAAAATTAGAATTATTTAATATTTCTTTAACTAATAAAAGAGCATCCTTTTCATTAGTAGTAAGAGATTTAATATTAATATTGTATCTTGGTGTATATCCCTCTTTATTTTCATTTGTTACAGCTTCTAAATTAGTAGCAAAAGAACCCAAAGTATTTAATGTAGCAAGTGCTAGTTCTTCTTTTGTATACTCTTTAGTAGCAGTATTTCCTAATAATGTACTCATTAACTGCAAATATTGAAGTTTATTTTGTGGAATTGTACTTGCATCAAAGCTTAGTGAAATATTTGATATACCATTTGTATCAATATAAGTTTGTATAAATTTAACTCCATCTATATCTTTTACATCACTGCATTTTATAGTTTTTTGTTTAGTATTTATATCACTTATATTTAAAGAAGGTAATTTCGATAAATCCTCAGCACTATCGGGAGTGTTTTGCCATTTATAAAATTCTTCTGTTTGTTGTTTAAGTTCAATTATTTGTTGTTGAGTTAAAGAAGTAAATGTAGTATTAAGTTTATCCGTTATAATTTGAGATTTTTTTATGTTGTATGCTTTGTCAGGCTTAATTACAACTAAAGATTTAAACTTATTATTTAAAAATACATCATCTATAGCTTTTTCAAATACTTTACTATTTAGTTGGCTTTTTAATTTAGAAAATATAGCTTTATTATCCATCATAATTGTTGGGTCATCATCATATATCCAACCTGAAATAGCAGAAATACTTGCTTCATAACCAATATTATTTTTATTTTTTAAATCATATTGAGAATATTCATATGAATTAAATATTGCATTTATATAATCTTCATCAAAACCATTATTCTTTATATCTTTTAAAGAAGTTTCAATAACTTCAATAAATTTATCTTCATATTCAGGATTTATATTCATACTATAAAAACTTAATGCACCTTGATTTACTTGCAAATTATTAGTTGCAGCACCTAAAGAATTTGTAATACCACTTTCAGCAATTGCTTTTTTTAATGGAGCTGTGTCCCCAGACATAAGTAAATCCATTAATATAATATTTATTATAGTTTTTTCATAATCAGCTTCTGGCATCACATAATTAAGTGCCATTATTCCACTTTCTAATTCATTTTCAACTGGATAAGTTGCATAGTATTTTTTTAATTCTGTAAAAGGTTGTTGATAACCACTTTCAAAAGTAATTTCTTTTTTATCATAATCTTTAAAATAATTATTTAAAATCTCAAATGATTTAACTAAATCTTGTTCACCATACAATACAGTTAATGAATTTGCAGGGTGATAAGCTTCTTCATGTAATTTTAATATATCCAAGTAAGTTAAATCAACTATAGCTTCAGGAATTCCCCCTGAAACATATTTATAATAAGTATCGGGATATAAAGATTGTTTAATGCTATTATAAAGTATAGAGTTTACATTCGCAGATGAATTTTTCATTTCATTATAAACAACGCCATTATATGAAAGAATATTATCTTTTAAGTCTAATCTTATACCATCACGTTTAAATACATTTTCATCTGTTAAAGCCATTGGATAAAATATACCATCCAAATATATATTCATAAGGTTATAATAATCTTTTTCATTTAAACTTCCAAAAGGATAAAAAGTAAAATCATCAGAAGTAGCAGCATTAAAGTATGTTGCCATTGATGTACTTCCAAGTGCAGTAAGCATTGATTTTATAGGATAATTTTTAGACCCTTGAAGTGTAGTATGTTCAAATACGTGTGTTGCTCCTGAATTATTAGTAGGAGGTGTTTTAAATCCAATTGTAAAAAATTTTTCTTCATCTCCATTATTTATAACAAGAACTTTTGCACCAGTTTTGATGTGTTCATAAGTATCAGCATTAGTTTGATAGTCAGAAATAAATTCACTTTTAATCTTTATGAATCCATTTATTTCTATATTTTGGTTATTAGCTAGAATAATATTTTGTATTAATGTTGAAAACACAAGTATTAGTGCTAATAAGTTTAATTTTTTGTTTTTAGCCATTTTATTTACCTCACAAATAATTATAATATAATATAATTATTTGCTTAAATTAATAAAATATGTGAAAAATTTTAAATTATATTTAATAAACGGGAAAAGTGTACAAATATAATTTGTACACTTTTTAAGTTTTTAACTATGTTTTTATATAGTTTCATTTAATATATCTAATGAAAAGGTAAATTTTGTTCCTTTTTTTAATTCACTTTCAACTGTTATTTTTTGATTATGTGCTTTTATTATTTCTTTTACTATTGCTAAACCCAAACCCGTTCCTTTTTTATCCTGACCTCTCGAACTATCAACTTTATAAAACCTTTCAAAAATATGCTTTAAATCTTCTTCTTTAATTCCTATTCCTGTATCAGAAATACTTACATTTACTTTACTATCTTCATAAGTTGTTTCAATAGTAATACTTCCATTTTCATTTGTAAATTTAACTGCATTATCTAAAAGATTATAAATTACCCTTTGTATTTTTTGAGCATCTGCATATACCCATGTATTTTCTTTTGCTAATAAAACTTTTACTTTAACATTTTTATCAACCATTCTAGTTTCAAAACTTAATAAAATATTTCTTATCATTTCATTTAAATCAAAATTTTCTTTGTTAAGTTCTATTTCATGATTTTCAAATTTAGTGAGTTCTAATATATCATTTGTAAGTTTTGTCAATCTATTAGTTTCATCAAGTACTATTTTTAAATATTTTTCTTGTTTTTCTTCTGGAATAGTTCCATCTAAAATAGCATTTAAAAAGCCTTGTATTGATGTTATAGGAGAACGTAAATCATGTGATATATTTGCTATAAATCTACGCCTATATTCTTCAAGTCGATTAAGCCCTTCAGCCATATCATTAAAGCTTTTACCAAGTTGACCTATTTCATCATTGCTTACTATTTCAATTCGTTTATTAAAATCTCCATTTGATATTACTCTAGCAGCATCATTTATATCTTTAAGTGGCTTTGTTATTCTTTTTGATGTGTAGTATATAAGTATAAATGCAACAAAAGCAGAAATTAATAAACAAAATAAAAATACAGTATAAGTATCTTTTATAGATTGCTTTATTTCCAACATAGGTGAATGAATAATTAATGCACCTTTAATTATATCATCAATTGTTATTACAGGACAAACAACTGTAAGTGTAGGTTGATTAAATATATCATTAAATTTATTTTGAATTATCATAGACTCTTTAGATTTATTATAAAATAACTCTTGAATTTCTGGAATTAATTCTACTACATCACCGCCTTTTAATACATCAGAAGAATCTACAATTATTTGTCCTATATCATCTATTAACCATATTCTTGCATCTATATAATTACTTAATATTTGTACATTAGAAAAAAACATGCTAATCTTTACTTCTCCCTCATAGTATGGAGATGCAAACTGTCTTACCATTCTTTCACCATGTGTTATCATAAGATTTTGCTTTTGTTTCATAAAATGACTTTCTAATGCTTTTGATAAAACAACAGCTATCATAACAAAACTTAAAATTAGTATACTTAAATATGTTACAAAAAGTCTTGTAAATACAGATTTAAAATTAAATTTAATTTTTAACTTATTCATTATTTTACCTCAAATTTATATCCAACACCCCATATTGTTTTTAATCCCCAAGTATCTTCATAGGTCATTTTTTCTCTTAATCTTTTTATATGAACATCAACAGTTCTAGTATCTCCCATAAATTCATACCCCCATATTTTATCCAGCAATTGTTCACGTGTAAAAACTTGATTTGGGTGAGATGCTAAAAAATATAATAATTCAAATTCTTTTGGTGGTAATTCAAGAGTATTTTCATGATATATTACTGTATATGTTGAAAAATTTATTGACATATTTGGTACTACAATTTGTTTTGTTTTGTCTGTATTATCTTTAGGTTCATAACGTCTTAATACTGCTTTTACTCTTGCAACAAGTTCTTTAGGTTCAAAAGGTTTTACTATATAATCATCAGCACCCAATTCAAGCCCTAATACTTTATCAAAAGTTTCACCTTTTGCAGTTAACATAATTATAGGTACTTTACTAACTCGTCTTATTTCTTTACATACTTCATAACCATCTAATTCAGGCAACATAATATCTAATAATACTAAATTTGGTGTAAAAGTTGAAAATAAATCTAATGCTTTTCTACCATTATATATTTCTTTTGTTTCATAACCTTCTTTATTTAAGTATAGAGAAATTAAATCTGCTATATTAGTATCATCATCAACAATTAAAATTTTAGTTTTATTCATAAATAACCTCCTATTTTTTTATAGTATATCACATATATAATCAAAATCAATATTTTTAATAAATTTCACAGATTAGTCACTTTATTAAAATAAAAAATAAAAAGTATTGTCATTTTAAAATAACAATACTTTTTATGTAATTATTAACTTTATATATTATCTTTGTCACCCGTCAAATCAATCTCTTCTAAATGCTCTATTTCTATTGAAATATCTTCATTAATAATATTATCTTCCTCCATATATTCAACCTTTTTTACACCAAAACCATCAAGTTGATTTTGAAGCGAAAGTATTTCAATGCTTTGTTGTTGTATTTGGTTTTCAAGTATTTCTTTAGTTTTATTTAATACTGCTTTCTCTTTTATAAGTGATGTTATTTGTAAATTCTGCTCATTTATTTTTTGTTCATATGATGTTATTTTATTTTTAAGTATACTCATTTGGTCTTTAAAAGAATCATCATTAACCATAGCTCTTACTGTAGGTTCTGTAGATGCTTTATGAATTACTTCAACTTTTGTGTTTAATTCCAAATTGTAAAAGTCAGGATATAAATGAGGTATTAGTAGTATTTCTGGTATTGGGTAATCACAAAGTAAAATTTCTCTTAGATATAATTTTTCTTCTTTTTGTTTTATATTAGTTATAAAATTTGCTTTCATTGGATTTGCTATATAATTTCCTTGATATCGTGACGGTTTATTAAATGTTTTACCTAAATTTTGTGATACACATGTAAAAAGTTTTGAATTTATATACCAGATAGCCCAAAGCTGATTATCTACTATAAACAAAGAACATATATCTATTTTATTAGCTTCATAAAGCATAATAGGTGAACTCCAGTCGCTCCCACTTTTATATTTATAAATCAATTGATTTGAAAAAGTTGTTTTAACTATATATAGTACATGTATTGTATCTTCTGTAGTTAAAAATGACTGGTCAACATACATATAAGAAGTAGTATGGAAATTATTAAAATTACCCCATTTCTTTAATGTTGGTGAAAATTCTCTATAACCTAAAGAACATTCACTTCCCTTTTTTTCATAAAACACTACACTAATATTATCATTTACTTTTTGAATTGCAAATGGTGTAAATTTAAATGGAATTATTGTATCAAGTATTTGTGGGGAAGTCCATTTGTTATTACTATCTTTATATTGATACACCATTTGAGAGTTTTTTTCGGCTATTGGCATACTATAAATTAAATCAAGTGTTTGATTGTTAAATAATATTTGAAAGTTTATATTGTGTATCTCATTTGATTTATTTTCTAATATTACTTTTTGTGTCCATTCTTTATCTTTATATAAACACACCATAACATTACCTGACGAATCTTGACAAAATACATATATATCATCATCAGAAGTTAAATTTACAGAAAAATTATAACTTACATCTGATACTACAGTTACAGGGTTTGACCAATGTTTATTACTATAAATACTATAACAAATGCTACCATCAGGGGAGTAAAAAAAATACCACAAATTATTATTAGTAGTTTGTAGTATGAAGCAATTAGATTGATACATTTTCAAAAACATCACCTTCTAATAAAATATTTATTATTATTTTATTAATAGTTATATAAAAAAAGTACAGAATTATTAAAGGTGGATTAACATAGTTAATAATAAGTGTGTTTTTGATTATTATATAAATAAAATTTTAAAAGATACGAAAATATTATAAAGTAAATAAATAACTTTTTGCTAATTAATTATTTTTTCAGCTTAAATCAATTTTCTGTACTAGATTGACTTGAACATTAAATTTTTATATAATAAAAAAATAATAAATTATTTAAGGAGGATTTATTTGGGAAGATTAAATAAGACTATTAGAGTTGCTGGTAATACAATGATTCCATGTTATTGTGCAGTTAAGCAAAAAGGTTATAATCTTGATGTGTATTATACAAATATAAATAATGAATATTTTAAGACTTTAACAGCAAAAAAAGCAGATTTAGTAATTACTGCTGATGATGTTTATGAATTATTAGCACTTATTGCTGTTTGGGAATATAGGGGGAAAAATTGGGAAGCTTCTAAAGAAGAATTAAATAAATATAAAAATATGATAGATAAAGTACCAATTTATGATATAAATGATAATAAGATTGTATGTAATAATGCTTCTTTAAAAAAAATAAAACCAATAGATGTTGCATGTTATTTAGTACTCAAATTAAAAGGATATAAGTTTAATATTTCTTGTGATTTTTATAAAGAAGTATACAATGAGTTTGAAGAATATAAATGTTATGATGATTATATGTGGTGCTTTGATGTGAAAAAAAAGTGGACTTTTAGTGGTACTACTATTCAAGAAGCACTTGCTTTATTAATTATGTGGGAAGTTAGAGGAGGCGAAAGCTATACTTGGAAATCAAAACATGATGAAATTGATATTTATGAGGATATGATAAATAAAGCACCCATATATGATATTGATGGAAATAAAATTGAAGATAAATAGATATATTATATAAATTTTCAAGATTTTATTATTTAGTATGCAACATTTTATTATTAATACATATTATACATTAAGTATATCAAGTGTTGTTTTCAATTTGGTTAACGGCATAGTAATAGGCTCTTTTAGATGTATTATTTCATGCACGAATTTAACCCTAACTACCCTACCCTGTATGCTATTACAATAAAATTAAACTTTCTTGAATACTTATTTGTAGTTATTTGCAGTACTTTAATTGTTTGTTTTACTAAGTATATTGATGAAATCAACTAATTCTAGATAATGTTGATGCCTATCAATAAATAATAATTTGTGGAAATTGAATGCATGCACCACAATTATGTTAAAATTATTTAATATAAATATTTATTTAGATTGAAACTTTGCTTAAAGAATAAGTCATTATTATAGATACAAATAGCAATAAACATTATTTATACTAAAGAAAAAGGAATATAATTTAAACTTAAAACTCCGGAGTTAAATACATAAAAAATATTTTTTCAGAAATTAAACATACATTATTAACACTCATATAAAACTATTCGCAATAATTGTACAATCTTTATTATATAAAAGGGAACGAATAAATTCGTTCCCTTTTATTATTCTCAATATTATTAGTAAATTATATAACCACTCTTATATTATTAAAAAGGGTAAATTAAATTTACTCTTTTATAATTTCTGTTGTAATTCAGTTAATATTTGAAAAGCTTGTATTGGTGTCATACTCATAACATTAAGTGATTTTAATTCTTCTATAATGGTATTAGCTTGCGTTTCGTTGTGAGTACTATTTACTTTTTCAACATTTTTAGCTATATCGGCATCGCTTAGTTGTGATAATATTTCTTTTGAACGGTCAATAACACAGTTTGGTAAACCTGCAAGTTTAGCAACTTGAATACCATAACTATTATTAGCTCCCCCTCTTTTGATTTTATGTAAGAAAGTAATATCATCATTTTCTTCTTTTACATCTATACAGTAATTTACAACACCTGAAATTCTACCTTCTAATTCAGTAAGTTCATGATAATGAGTTGAGAATAAAGTTTTAGCTCCTATTATATATTCATTACTTATATATTCAAGTACCGCCCATGCTATACTTAATCCATCAAATGTACTTGTGCCTCGACCTATTTCATCAAGTATAAGTAAACTATTCTTAGTTGCATTATTTAATATGTTTGCGACCTCTGACATTTCCACCATAAAAGTACTTTGACCTGCTGATAAATCATCAGATGCACCAACTCTTGTAAATATTCTATCTACTACACTTATATGTGCTTCTTTAGCAGGTACAAAACTACCTATTTGTGCCATTAATACTATTAAAGCAACTTGACGCATATATGTTGATTTACCTGCCATATTAGGACCTGTAATAATTGAAAGTCTATTGTTTTCAATATCTAAATATGTATTGTTTGATACAAAATTTTCTATCGTTTTTTCAACTACAGGATGTCTACCATCTATTATATTTAATACTCCATTTTCTATTATTTCAGGTTTAACATATCCTTCTTTATCTGCAACTTCACCTAATGATTGAAGAACATCAATTGTAGAAATTAAATATGCTATAGTTTGTAATCTTTTAATATTTTCAGCTAATTTACTTCTAATTTCTGAAAATATTAAATATTCAATTTGAATTATTTTTTCTTCTGCTCCTAAAATAGTTTCTTCTAATTCTTTTAATTCAGGAGTAATAAATCTTTCTGCATTTGCTACAGTTTGCTTTCTTATATATCTATCTGGTATCATATCTTTATTAGAATTTGTTATTTCTATATAATATCCAAATATTTTGTTATAACGTATTTTTAAATTTTTTATTTTAGTCTTTTGCTTTTCACTTGCTTCTAATTCTGAAAGCCACAGAGTTCCTTTATTTTTCGCTTGTCTTAATTTATCTAATTCTACATTATAACCATCTTTTATAACGCCTCCTTCTCTTAATAAGAATGGGGCATCATCAGCAATAGACTTTTCTATTAATTCGTAAATATCTTCACAATTATCAAATTGAGATTGCAACTTTTTAAGGCAATTAGAGTTACAATCATCTAACAATTGATTTATAAAAGGTAAAATTTTTATTGATATTTTTAATGCAAGTAAATCTTTTGGGCTTGCTGTTCCATATACAATTCTTGTCATTAATCGTTCTATATCATATATTGTAGAAAGATATTCTTTTAATTCTTCTCTTAATAAAATATTTTCTTTTAATTCTTCAACACCATTTAAACGCTCTTCAATTTCTACTTTGTTTAATAAAGGTTGGTCTATCCATTTTCTTAAAAGCCTAGCTCCAAGTACAGATTTTGTTTTATCTAATACCCAAAGTAAAGACCCTTTTCTTGATTTATCCCTTAAAGTTTCGGTTAATTCTAAATTGCGTCGTGAAGATATATCTAATGTCATATATTGAGAAGTTGAATATACACTTATATTTAATATATGGCTTAAATTGATTTTTTGAGTTTCTATTAAATATTCAATTAAAGCTCCAGAAGATGAAACACACAAATCAAATCCTTTTAAACCATATCCATCAAGTGAAACAACAGAAAAATGAGCACATAAATTTCTATATGCCATTTTATATTCAAATGCTATTTTAGGAAATGTACTTATAAAAGCAGCAAATCTACTTTTTATTTCATTATAAACAGATGTATCTATAAAAGTTTCATTACAAAGTATTTCTACTGGATTAAAATGACCTATTTCATTTAATACTCTATTTTCATCTTCTACTTGAGTAGTTAAAAACTCACCTGTACTTATATCAACAATAGAAATACCATATTTATTATTTGATAAATAAATGCTCATTAAATAATTATTTTTCTTTTCATCAAGTATATTGTTATCTAAAATTGTACCAGGTGTTACTACTCTTATAACATCTCTTTTTACAATACCTTTTGCAATCTTTGCATCTTCTACTTGTTCACATACTGCAACTTTATGACCCCTTTCAACTAATTTTGAAATATATACTTCTGCTGAATGGAATGGAACGCCACACATAGGGGCTTTTTCTTCTTGACCGCAACTTTTACCTGTAAGAGCTATTTCTAATTCTTTAGAAGCAATTATTGCATCTTCATAAAACATTTCATAAAAATCACCTAATCTAAAAAATAATATGCAATCTTTATAATTTTGTTTTATTTCAAAATATTGTTCCATCATTGGTGTTAATTTTCCCATAATATCCCCCTATTTATTACATGAATTTTTGCAACAACAACCTTTTGTTTCTAACTCATCATCTATATTAAATTTTATCAATGTAAAAATCTGTTCTATAAAATCATTAAATGATTTAGTTACATTAACTAATTCTTCTTTAGTTATAAGTTTATTTTCATAATCTAATTTAGCTCTTTGAAAAGCTTTGTACTCATCTGTTTCTAAAAACATAAAAGACAACTCCCGAGCTTTCTCAAATATTGTCATAGTAATTCTCCTATTAAATAAAAAGTTTTACAATCTGTAATTTTAACTTGTACTAACTCACCTATTAAATTTTTATCCCCTTTAAAATGTACCAAACTATTATTATTTGTTCTTCCTGTAAGTATGTTAGGTTCAAGCTTACTTTGTTCTTCTACTAATACCTCATAAGTATTTCCAACTTGTTCGGATGTTTTAATATATACATTATCATTTACAACTTTAAGTAATTTATTAAAATGTTCTTGTATTACTTCTTCAGTTGAATTGTTTTCTATTTTAGCAGCAGGCGTACCTGTTCTTTTTGAATATATAAATGTAAAAGCACCATTAAACTGAACTTTATTAACAACATCTATTGTATCTTCTAAATCTTCATCTGTTTCGCCTGGAAATCCTACAATAATATCTGTAGTTATAGCTATATCTTTAATATTTAACTTTAATTTTTCTACTAAACTTAAATAGCTTTCTTTAGTATATTTTCTGTTCATTTTCTCTAAAATATTTGAACTTCCTGACTGTACAGGTAAATGAATATGATTACATATTTTAGAACACTCTTTCATTGTTTGAATAAGTTCATCTGATAAATCTTTAGGATGAGAAGTCATAAAGCGAATACGTTTGATACCTTCTATTTTATTTACTTCTTTTAAAAGGTCTGAAAAAGAACAAGGATTATTGAGAGTTTTACCATAAGAATTTACATTTTGACCTAAGAGAGTTACTTCTTTAACTCCATCATTAGCTAACAACTTAATTTCATTTAAAATATCTGAAAGTTCCCGACTTCTTTCACGGCCTCTAACATATGGTACAATGCAGTAAGTACAGAAATTATTACACCCATACATGATATTAACTGATGCTTTAAATTTTTGTTCTCTTATAGTTTTGATATCTTCTACAATTTCCTTGTGTTCTTTCCAAATATCTATTATAGTACTTCCAGTTTCTATATTTGTTTTTAATAATTCAGGTAATTTATATAAATTAAATGTACCAAATATAATATCAACTTGTTTGTATTTTTCTTTTATTATGTCAATAATACTTTGTTGTTGCATCATACAACCACATAAAATTATTTTTGCATATTTATTTTGTTTTTTCATACGTTTTAAACTACCTAGTCTACCAAAAACTTTGTTTTCCGCATTTTCACGTACACAACAAGTATTAAAAATTATTATGTCAGCATTCTTTTCATCTTGTGTAAATGAAAAACCAATCTCACTCATCATTCCCATAAGCTTTTCAGAGTCATGTACATTCATTTGACAACCAAAAGTTTGAATACTTACACTAAGAATTCTACCCGCTTCTTTAAATATTGTTGAATAATATTCTTTTAATTCATATAGTATATCTTTTTGCTTTTGTAATTCTAAGTCTGATATCTTTATATTTTCTCTTTTATTCATATTTATTCTCCATAATATACATAAAAATTTAGGGTTGAATAACAAGTTTTCAACCCTATTGTATATAAATTGATTTAAAATCTAAGTAATTTTATTGCATATAATTATATCATTTTATGTAAGTATGTCAAGTTACATTTTTTATTTTCAATTTTACCTATATATTTGTATTTTAATAATTTCTAAATGTTTAAAAATTACTTTCATTGTAATTTGGATTAATCATTGTCAACAATACATATCAATTTTTGGAATTATCTACGATTATCCACAAGAATTTTAACAAATTATTGAAGAGATATATTAGTATCAAAGAGAATGTAGGGGCGACCGCAGGGAGCCGTAAAAATTCTATAAATTATTAAAGATATATTAGTATCAAAAATTTTGCAGATGTAAAAATTACACCCCTAAACATGAAAAGGTAACAAAATAAAACCACCAAATTAATGGTGATTTTATTTACTCTTTATTTAAAAATTCATATTGTGATAAATAAAGTTTATAATATTCTCCTTTGATTTTCATAAGTTCATCATGTGTTCCTTTTTCCATTATATTACCGTTTGCTATGTACATAATACAAGTTGAATTTTTTATAGTAGAAAGTCTATGTGCTATAATGAAAGATGTTCTTCCTTTTAATAATTTATTTAAACCTTCTTGTAATACTATTTCAGTTTCTGTATCAATACTTGAAGTTGCTTCATCTAATATTAAAATTTTAGGATTAGCAAGTAATGCTCTAGCAAATGAAATTAATTGTCTTTGACCTACAGATAATCTTGTTCCTCTTTCGTTTACTTCTGTATAATAACCTTTCTCCATACTCATAATAAATTCATGCGCACATACTGTTTTAGCAGCTTCTATTACTTCTTCATCAGTTGCATCAAGTTTACTATATCTTATATTATCTATAATAGTTCCTGAAAAAATAAAACTATCTTGTAACATAATACCCATTTGACTTCTTAAGGATTTTAAAGTTACATTGTTAATATCAATACTATCTATTAAAATCTGTCCTGAATCAATGTTGTAAAATCTACTTATTAAATTTACAACTGTTGTTTTACCTGCACCGGTTGGTCCTACAAGTGCAATAGAATCACCTTTGTTTACTTTAAAATTAATACCATCTAGTATTTTTTTATTTTCTTCATAGCCAAACACAACATTTCTAAATTCTACTTCTCCATTTATTTGAGGCATTTCTTTAGCATCTTCAATATCTGTAACTAATAATGGTTCATCCATTGTTTCAAATACACGCTCTAAATATGCCATAGAATTTAAAATAGCAGTATAAAAACCAGCTATATTATTTATTGGTGCCCAAAATCTTCCCATATAACTTGTAAAAGCTATTAATACACCAACTGTTAAATTTGCTTCACTTATTAAAGAAACACCTATTATATATATGAAAACTGTTGTTGTCATAGCTATATTATCAACAGCAGGAGAAAATAAAAATTGAACTTTAATTGCTTTCATCCAATACTTTCTAAAATCACTGCTCAAACCTTTAAAAATATTTAAGTTTTCAGATTCTCTAACAAATGATTGTGTAACTTTTATACCTTGTATACTTTCTTGTATATATGCATTTAAATTTGAAGATTTATTACTGCACATTTGCCATGCTACACGTTGTTTTGACCTTATAAAAAATATTACAGTAAGTAAAAAAGGCAATCCACACAAACAAACAAGTGTTAATTTTATATTTAAGAATAACATAAATACTATAATTAATATCAAACTAAATAAATCAGTAATAACATTTATAATACCATTTGATAATAAATCACTAAGTGAATTTATATAATTTACAACTCTAACTAAAATTTTACCGTGTGGTCTATCATCATAGTATGAAAATGGCAACTTCTGCAAATGTTCAAATATATCACATCTCATTTTATGTATTATTTTCTGCCCCATTATTGATGTAAGCATAATTTTTTTCTTCACACAATAAGCAATTACAAATAAAGTTAATGTATAAATAATGCTTACTACTATAATTCCAGAAACATTTTTTTGTGGTATTAAATAATCCATTGTTATTTGCATAAATATTGGTGCAAGCATAGATAATATACTTGTTACTACCATTATAAAAAGAGTTATTAATATTTGCTTTTTGTATGGTTTTATATAAACCAAAACACGTTTAAGATGTTCTATATTAAATTCTGATTTTAAAGTTTCATCTATATCATATTTATTTCTAGCCATTTATATCACCTCTTGTAAGTCATTAAAATCCCCATACTGGTTTTTAAATACGCCATAATAGTAACCTTTTTGTTCAACAAGCTCATTATGTGTTCCTTGTTCTATAACTTTACCATTATTAAGTACAAGTATTAAATCAGCATTTTTTACAGAAGAAATACGATGTGCTATAATAAATGTAGTTGTTTTATTAGAAATAGATTTTAATTCATTTTGTATACTGCTTTCTGTTTCCATATCAACAGCAGAAGTTGTATCATCAAGTATCATTATTTTTGGATTTTTAAATAAAGCTCGGGCAAGTGCTATTCTTTGTTTTTGACCTCCTGATAATCCTACACCACGTTCACCAATTATTGTTTCATAACCTTCGGACATTTGTTCAATAAAATTATTTGCATTTGCTACTTGTGATGCCCATTTTACTTTTTCAGAAGAGGCATTTGGGTCAGAATAAGCAATATTTCCTTCTACAGTGTTTGAAAAAAGAAATACATCTTGCATAGCCATACCTATAGCGCTTCTTAATTTGTATAAATCTAATTTTTTTATATTAACACCATCAATTCTAATCTTACCAGAAGAAGCATCATAAAATCTACATATTAAATTAATTAAGGTTGTTTTGCCTGCACCTGTTGGTCCTACAATTGCTATTGTTTGACCTGCTTTAGCAGAGAAAGTAATATTATCTAAAATAATATTATCATCATATTTAAAACTTACATTTTCAAAATCAACATCACCAACTATATTTGGTGTATCAATAGGTTCTTCGGGATTTTTAATTCGTGGTTTCATCTTTATAATGGTATAAATTTTTTCTATAGATGTTGTAAATCTTTGAATATCATTTACAAACCAACCTGTCATTCTAAGAGGATTATTAAGCATCCATATATATCCTGAGAATGTAACAAGTTCTCCTAAAGTCATAAGTTCATTTATTACCATAATACCACCAGACAAGAGTAATACTACAGATAAAAAGTTTGCGAAAAAATCTAATATTGGTATATATTTAGCCCATATGCTTGTAGCTTCAATATTTATTCTTTGGAAATCATCATTTTCTTTATTAAACTTTTCTATTTCTATATCCTCTTTAGTGAAAGCTTTTACAACTCTATTTCCACTTATATTTTCTTGTACAACAGTGTTTAATTTTGAAAATTGATTTCTTGTTTCATAAAAAACGGGCTTTATTTCTTTTGATTGTTTATATGCAAAATATCCAATAAAAGGTGTTACTAAAGACATAGCTAATGCTAATTGCCAACTAATTGTAAACATCATTACAAGTGATAAGAAAAATAATATAACATTTTCAAATACTGCATAAATAGTGCAAGCTGTAAAATGTCTTATTGCATCCATATCACCTGTCATTCTTGACATAAGGTCACCAGTACGATTGTGATCAAAAAATTCAAAATCTTGTTTTTGTATGTTTGAATATATAGCTTCCCTCATCTCAAATAAAACATTTTGAGATGTTTTTTCAAAACAATATGTAAGTGAAATGTACCTTATTGCTGTTCTTAATAGAGTAGTGGTTACTAATATTATTACTATTTTAAATAATAAATTTGTTTGCCCTTCAATTATAACTTTATCAACTATAATTCCTGATAGATAAGGATTAAGAAAGTTGAATAAGCATAAAATCAAAGTTATTGTTAATCCAATACCCATACTTAGCTTATACTTCTTTAAAAACTTCCAATACCAATTTAAAGGCTTCATAAATAAAAAATCCTCCTTTATGTTATTTTTTTGCCTAACATTCTTATGATTATGAACTATATTCTTTAAGTTTTAAATGTACTTTTTTAGTTTTTTGATGTATATTGTTATAGTAACAAACAAATAAATTAATGTGAGGTGGTTAAATATTAATGTGTACTGCTATTATAAGTCAAGAAAACTTTGACCCTAAAATATTTTATATTTGCAAGAAAAAAGTTACTAATCAATTTGAATATCATAAACATGATTATATTGAACTTAGATATATTTTTTCTGGTACTGGGAAGTATATGTTAGATGGAACAATATATAATGTAAAATCAGGTAATATTATTATATGTAATCCTAATGTTTTACATAAAAATATATTAAATTCGTTTGAAGAACCAATTATTGAATTTAATATAGGTTTTACAAATATTCATATTAAGAATTTTCCTAAAAATACATTATATCTATTAGATAAGCCACCTATGTTATATATTCCTTCAAATCACAGGCAAGAGTTTGTAAAATGTTGTAATGAAATATTGTTAGAACAGGAAACAAAAAAACAGTATAATGATTTAATGATAAAAGCTTTGTTTATGAAGTTTTTAGTTTTGGTAATGAGGGAACTTTATTCTAGTGGAAACATTATAGAAGAGGCAAATGAACAAGTGGGATGTAATTTTGAGTCTTCAAATAAAACATATATTGTTAATACTATTATTTCTTATCTAAATAAAAATTATATGAAAAAAATTTCTTTAAATAAAATATCTAAAAATATGTATTTAAGTCCTGTATATATTTCAAAATTGTTTAAAGAAGAAACGGGGGATTCCCCCATTAATTATCTTATACAATTGCGTTTAGAAAAGGCAAAAGAAATTTTACTTAATAATGAAAATATAAGTATTCAAGATATAGCTAAAACTGTAGGGTATGATGATGCATATTATTTTAGTAAACTTTTCAAGAAATATTATGGAGTTTCACCATCAAATTATAAAGTTTAATTCTTTATGGAGTTTTGAATTTATAAAAATGATAATATATTAATTTTTATGGTTGATTAAAATAATTTGAGATTGTTTATAATAGAATGATTAAAAGATGATGTATAATATTATTACAATAAAAGTAGGGGGACATTGTTCTGAATGTCCCCCTACTTTTATTAAACATTCTTTACTTAACACTCTAAATAACTTATATGTATTATATAAAACTTATTATAAAAAATTTTATATTATTAGTTCTTAATATATTCTTTTAAATAAAATTTTTATCTTTAAGTTTAAATTTCGATACTAAGTTTTTCATAATATTTGCTTGACTAGATAATTCTTCACTAGCTGCTGCACTTTCCTCACTTGTAGCAGAATTATTTTGTACAACAGATGAAATTTGGTCAAGACTATCAGTAACCTGTTGAATAGATAGTTCTTGTTCATTAGAAGCTTTTGTAATTTCAGATATTACATCCATTGTTGAAACAGCAGCTTCTACTGCATTATTAAGTTCATTTGCTGTAATATCAGTTAAGTTTACACCATCATCAATTGCTAAAACACAATCTTTTATCAATTTTGATGTATTTTTTGTAGCTTCCGTTGATTTGATAGCAAGATTCCTTACTTCTTCTGCAACTACAGTAAAACAATTTCCTGCTAAACCTGCACGAGATGCTTCAATTGCTATATTAATGGCAAGTATATTAGTTTTGAATGAAATATCTTCAATAGTTTTAATAATATTACTAATTTCTTTAGATTTAATATTAATATCATTCATAGAAATTATTAATTGTTTCATTTGTTCATTACTATTTTTAATAGAGTTAACCGTATTTTCTACTAAATTATTTGCTTTTTGAGAATTTTTTGCATTTTGTTTTACTTGATTTGAAATTTGTGTTATAGATGTTGAAAGTTCTTCAATAGAGTTTGCCTGTTCAGTAACACCATGTGCAAGTAATTGTGCACCACTTGACATTTGGTCAGAACCAGAAGAAACTTGGCTGGCTGAAATTATAATATTGCTTAATGTTTCATTCAAAGTTGTAGATAACTTATCAAATCCATGTTTTATTTTAGCAAACTCTCCTGTATATTTATGTTGAAGTTTAAAAGCAAGATTTCCATCTCCAATGTTTTGTAATACAACTGCAATTTCATCAATATAACGTACATATTCACGTAATTGTATAACTGTTTTATTAAAATTATTAGCAAGTACACCGAACTCATTTTTGGATTCATAATTAACCATAACATCAAGATTACCATCTGCAATTTTTTTTGCAACATTGTCAAGTTCATTAACAGGCTTGGTAATAGAATGAATAATATATGTAGACACAGCAATAGATACAATAATAATTACTATGCAAATAATAAATAAAACATTTGCAGTGTTTTTTCCAATTTTAATTGAATCATTATTAAAATCAATTGCTGATTTTTTTGCAGATTCAACAATTTCCTGAAATTTTGAATTAGCTTCTAGAAATAATGGTCTATAGTTATTTTCCAAATATTCTTTTGCCGTTACAAAATCTCCTGATTTGATAAGTTCCATAACCTTTATACGAGCAGGTCTTACCTCATTAGTAATAAAATTATTACAATCAATTACTAAATTTTTATCTCCTAAAAATAAACTTTCAATTTGTTCCATGTTTCCATAAATTGAATCAAGTAATGAATATATATGATTTTCATATCTTATAAAATCATCTGTTCCATCTTGATATTCAAATAGTATTGCACCTCTTAATTCTCTTGCTATATCGAGAAAATCACGTTGACATGTAATAGCCTTTGTAGATATAGTATACGGATATTTATATAATTTGTCTACAAGAGAAGTAACAGATTTAATTTTGATAATAGCAAATATCATCATGCTAAATGATATTAATATTATTAATAGAAACCCAATAATTAGTTGCACAGAAATTTTAATGTTTTTCATAATTTATACCTCCGGAAATTTATTTTCTAATATGTTTCAAAATGATTTGTTTGTCTTTTGATAAGTAGAAATGATGAAAAATAGTTTATATCCCCTCTCCTAAAATTCGTTTAATAGTATGTCCTTATTAAACTTTTCAATAAATTAATATCCCTTATGTATTACCATTTATGATTATAGTGGCTTTATTGATTAATTATTTGTAATTAACATACTATACTCGTATAATTATAACATAGTTTTAGTAAGAATAAATAATACTATCCTATTTTCCCCAACACATTATTGGGTACATATAGGGACAAATAAAAAAAGTTATCAATAATGATAACTTTTTAAATTTTATATCTTATTTATTTTCTATGAGTTGTTTTAACTTTTTTGTAACCTCATTATTATTTTTATAATCAGATGGTATATGGTTATGCCATTCATAATCCATTAATTTTATAGCTTCATTCACAATATATATTTCATGAGTAATTCTTGATTGGATTTGACAATTAATTAAATATTGGTTATTCCTGCATAAGCAAGTATATTCATTTTTATAATTTGAACCTCTTACTCTTAAAAAACCAATACTAAAATTTGAGCTTTTATTTAAAAGGTCAATTGTATCTTTAATATGCTGAATACCTATTTCATTAGTAATAGTTATTCTTTTTCCAATTAAAGCAGATAATTCTTCGAGACACCATTCATCTTGAGAAAGAATATCTTTTATATTTTCCAAGTAACATATCTGCCTAAATTGTGGTTCAGTAACTGTTTTGCAAAAACTAATTGCATAATGATTATCATGTAACTTTAATATTTGTTCTTTCTTTTCTCCTATAACCTTATTTCTTTGCAATACTTTGCATAATAAATCTCTACTCATTGTAATAAATGATAATGCAGGTGTATAAAGATATGTTAAATCATCTGTTTTTTCTGCAATACAAATATTATCCAAAACTCTAAAACGCTCTTTATCATTTTGTATTCTTGTAAATAGAGAACAGTGTTTTAATTGATGTTTAATTCTTTCTTCAGCAGCAGATACAGAGAATATGTCACTTAATACGATTGTATAAAGCTCTCCATTTGACATTTCAGTTCCAATTATTATTGTTTTCCCTTTAACAAGATAATGTGAATATATCATTTGCGGATTTCTATTAGAAATATAAAAATATTGGATTAAATTTTTATACACATGAAATCTCTGCATTAGTGTACTAAACCTATGATATTTTTCAAGGTAATGAACATCAGAAATAACAATAATATTATGTTCTTTTTTCAGAATTTGTGATATTTTGTCGTAAAAATATGTTGAATAATTATCATTATTTATAATCCATTCAAATTGTTTGTTATCATATAAAATAATTTTTTCTTTCTTATCAGACATTATAACATTATCAAGTAATTGCATAAGTGCAGAAAATCTACCAAAAGTATTTCCGTAAATAGGGACATTATAGTAAAACATATTATTTTTTGATTCGTTAACAAGTCCATAGCAGTTATATGGCATATCAGTGGAAGATAAAAATCTATCTAAACAATCTCTTACATATGAATCAGTTTTAGATATATTAGGATAAATAGTATTAAAAAAATTTTCAAGTGTTTTCTTATTTTTATTTTCATTTACTTTAATAATATAGTCTACAACATTATTATAATGTTTTGAACTTGAATTAAAAGAGCGTTTACCTAATGCCCATTTATTTACGACTGTCCTCTCAACAAAAATCACAGAAGCAAGTTCAGTATATGAAATCTTTAATAGCTTTAGGATATGTCCTATTGGCCTCATATTTTCTTTAAGCATTTTATTTGCCTCCAAATTCCAAACTTTTATAAATTGTTAGTATGCCTTTCAATTATATAAATAATTTTTATTTGATGGTATAGTCTATCATATAAAACCATGAATTTCAATATATGCTTTTAAAATGTCCCTTTATGCTTTTAAAATGTCCCTTTATGTTTTTAAAATGTTCATTTATGTTTTTAAAATGTCACTTTATGTTTTTAAAATATTTTCTTATTAACTGTTATGATAAATATATTTAAAAATTCATCATATTTATATTAATCATATTTAAAAATTGCTTGTACTTGACTTTTATATAGCAATAATGTACAATATTTAGATTAAAGAACAAATATTTTCTTACTCTATTACAAGAAAGAAGGAATTAACTTTATGCAAAATAAAAAATGGAATTTGTATATTATACATCATTCCCATACTGACATTGGCTATACTGATTTACAAGAAAACATAATACTTAACCATATCCATTATATAAAATCTGCTGTAAATATTGTAAAAGAAGGTTATAAAAATAACACTATAGAAAAAGATTTTAAATGGAATTGTGAAACTTATTATTGTGTAGAAAAATTTTTAGAAGTTGCAACTAATGAAGAAAAACAAGATTTTTATGAAATGGTTAGAAAAAATAATATTGGTTTATCTGCTAACTACTTAAATTTTAATGACTTAATTGATAAATATGTTATTACTAAAAGAACAAGAGAGATGGTTGAAATTTTTAATGCTCAAAATATTCCAATAAAATCAGCAATGTTTGCAGATATTAATGGAATCTCACAAGGTGTATTAGATTCTCTTTTAGATAATGGAATTGAATTTTTATATACAAATATACATACTCATCATGGAATGTATCCACTATATCAAAATCAAAAACCTTTCTTTTGGGAAAGCAATTCAGGTAAAAAGTTATTGGTATTTAGTGGTGAACACTATAATTTAGGTAATGTTTTAGGAATTATTTATAATAAAGATGTTAATTTTATGACTGAAAATTATTGTGGTAAAGATAATAAAGTAAAAGAGCATTTAGAAGTTCTTAAACAAAACATTGATAATTATATTCAACAATGTGTAGAAAATGATTATCCATATGACTTTATCCCTGTAAATATATCCGGCGTATTTAGTGATAATGCTCCTCCAAATCCACAAATAATTAAAACTATTTATGAATTTAATAAGCTTTATGGTGAACAGATAAATTTAGAAATGGTAACATTAGATGAATTATATAACAAAATCAAAGATAGGGTACAGCCAACTACATATAAAGGAGATTTAACTGACTGGTGGGCAAATGGAGTTGGTAGTACACCATATGCAGTAAAACATTATAAAGAAGCAGAAAGACTTTATCATTACTGTAGAAAACTAGATAAAAATAATGTGTCTGATAAGCAATTACTAAGAGAAGCAGAAGACAATATACTTTTGTATGCTGAACATACATGGGGACATTCTGCTACAGTTACAAACCCATACGATACATTTGTTCAAAATTTAGACTTTAGAAAAAATAGTTATGCCTCAAAAATACATGAAGCAGTATCAAAAAACTTTGCTAATATCAAACATAGTTTAGGTGATAAATTAAGATATTATGATTTAAACGGAAAAGTAAAGGCTATAAATATTTCAGATGCTTGTGGCGATAAAGTAGTAGAATTTTTTATAGAAGTGTGGAAGTACGATAATGTAAAAGTTGTTGATGAAAAAACTAATAAAGAAATGATAACTCAAATATCACGACATCCACGTGGTGTATTAATTAGTTTTATAGATTATTTTTCAGCAAATGAAGAAAAAATTTATACTTACAAAGAAGCTGATAAAAAATTAGATGTTGTTAATACAAGGGTTGCATATGTTGGTTCAGAAAGAGTAAGAGATATAATAAATGATTATGATAAAGAAAGTTATAAGCTACCATATCAATTAGAAAATGAGTTTTTTAAAATTTCATATGAAATAGGAAAAGGAATAACTTCATTCTATAATAAATTAGAACAAAAAGAAATGCTTAAGGATGGAGATGCTAAATTTTTTACTCCTATATATGAAAATACTGATATTAGAACAAATACATATGAAGAAAGACGCTTAATAGGTAGAAATATAAGGGGACTTCATGCAAAGAAACATATCGGAGAGCTTACAGATATAAAAATTTTAGAAAATGGAATTATATTTAAAACAGTAGAACTTATATTTAAGTTAGAAGGAACATTTTTTAGTTCAATTGTAATTAAACTTTATAATAAACTACCTAAAATAGAATTTAAGTATAAAATAGCTAAAACTTTATCAACAGATATAGAAAGCGTTTTCTTACCTCTTACTTTAGATTTAGAAAACACAACTCGTTATATTGATAAAGGTGATACAATTTTTAGACCAGGTATAGACCAAATACCGGGAACTTGTATGGAATATTATATTACAAATAACGGACTTGTGTATGAAGGAGATAAAAATAGTATTTTAATTCAAATAAAAGATACGCCTCTTATATATATGGGAGAACTTAAACACCACCCTATACTTTTATGTGATAATAAACAAGAAAATAATAAACGTGATATATACTCATGGATTATGAATAATACTTGGGAAACAAATTTTAAAATGGATTTATCAGGTATTACAGAATTTTGCTATACATTAGATTTAATTAAAACACAAGATATAAAACAAAGTTTTGAATTTATGAAATATGATAATATATTAACTTTTATGATTGATTAAAATATATGATTATGTAGGGGCGACCTCTGGTCGCCCCTACAATATTTATTAATTATTTTTTACTTTCATTTGTTTTGATAAATAACCAATTTTCCTTGACACTTTTAAAAAAGTGTCACTACTTTTTAGGTATGTTCTATTCAATTTACCTTTGAATTTACTATGTTTAAGCATGTTTTGTAGGCCTTCAAATTTTTTTGACACTTTTAAAAAAGTGTCAAGGATTTTTTAAATATTATTATTTAATTAATATAGTGTTGCACTCTTTAAGAAGTGCAACACTATATTGAATTTACATGAAATAATTTATTCCTGATTCAAATATTTTTTGGTCTTTTTCACCTGGAACATTTTTATATAAGTTAGAGCCTATTCTTTCAGAGTGACCCATCTTACCAAATATTCTACCATCAATACTTGTAATACCTTCTACAGCATACATTGAACCATTAGGATTATATTTAATATCCATAGTAGCATTACCATCAAAGTCAACATATTGCGTAGCAATTTGCCCATTTAAAACTAATTGTTCAAAAGTAGTTTCATCTGCTATAAATCTACCCTCACCATGTGAAACAGCTATAGTATGAATATCTGAAACATTTGTATTTATAAGCCATGGTGATTTGTTTGAAATAATTTTTGTATTTACTAAACAAGATACATGGCGTCCTATATTGTTATAAGTAAGTGTTGGACTATTTTCATCCATATCTTTTATTTCTCCATATGGTAATAATCCTAATTTAATAAGTGCTTGGAAACCATTACATATTCCTAACATTAAACCATCTCTGTTATTAAGTAAATTCATAACTTCTTCTTTTATTTTTGGATTTCTAAAAAACGTTGCTATAAACTTACCAGAACCATCTGGTTCATCTCCAGCACTAAAACCACCCGGTAGCATAATAATTTGACTTTCTTTTATTAATTTAACAGCAAAATCTATTGATTCTTCAATGTTATGTTTTGTTAGATTTTTTATAACAAAAGTTTTTACTTCTGCTCCTTTAGCTTCAAAAGCTCTTTGAGTATCATATTCGCAATTTGTACCCGGAAATACTGGTATAAATACTTTTGGTTTTGCTATTTTTATTTTGGTTTTTAGTTTAATATCAGATATAAATGGTTTAATATTGCAATTAAAATTATTTTCTACTTCTACTTTTGTAGGGAAAATCTTTTCAAGTGGTGAACTAAAAGCTTCATAAGCTTCAGAAATTGAAATAGATATTCCTCCTATATCAATAGAAGGATTTTCTTGTGTCCAACCTAAATGTTTATAATTTAAACCTTCAAATAATTCTTTAACATCACGTTTACGGCATATTTCAAATATAAAAGAACCATATTTTGGTTTAAATAAATCTTCTTTATTTATATCATCATTAAATTTAATTCCTATATTATTACCTAAACAACTCTTCGTAACAGCTTCAGCTATACCACCACATTTTACAGTACTTACTCCAAATACAAACTTATCTTTTATAAGTTGTTCAATACGTGTGTACATTTTATCTAGCATATCAAAATCAGGTAAATAAAATTCATCTAAAGGCAATTCAACCAAAACTACTTGCCTATTTTCTTTTTTGTATTCTGGAGTAATAATATTATCTGCTTTAGCTACATTTACAGCAAAAGAAACAAGTGTAGGAGGAACTGTTAAATCTTTAAATGAGCCTGACATACTATCCTTACCACCAATAGCAGGTATACCAATTTTCATTTGTGCTATGAATGCACCAAGTAATGCTGAAAATGGTTTTCCCCATTTAACTTCATCAAAACCTAAACGTTCAAAATATTCTTGGAAAGATAAACGAATATCTTTATGAGTTCCACCAACAGCAACTACTTTTGCAACTGATTCTAAAACTGCAAAAACAGCTCCATGGAATGGGCTTAATTTTGATATAGTAGGATTATAACCAGCTGACATAATACTTACTGTATTTGTTTCACCTTTTAGTACGGGTATTTTGCTAACCATTGCTTCAATTGGTGTTAACTGATATTTGCCACCAAAAGGCATAAGTATCGTACCTGTTCCTATTGTGCTATCAAAACGTTCAACCAAACCTTTTTGACTACATACATTAAGATTTTGTAAATTTTCTAACCAAGCAGATTTTAAATCACTTTTAATTTTTAATTCATCAACTGATGTTTTATTGAAGAAATTAAAGTTTTCTGGCTCTTTAATAATTGCTTTTGCATATTGTTTAGCACCATTTGTATTTAAGAAACTTCTTTTTAAATCTACAATAGTATGGTTTCTCCAATGCATTTTAAGTACTGGCTCTTCTGTAACAATAGCAACTAAAGTTGCTTCAACATTTTCTTCATGTGCAAAGTGAGTAAATTTATATAAATCTTCTCTCCTTATTACTACTGCCATTCTTTCTTGAGATTCTGAAATAGATAACTCTGTTCCGTCTAAGCCTTCATATTTTTTTGGTATTTTATCCAAGTCTACTATAAGTCCATCTGCAAGTTCTCCAATAGCAACAGACACACCACCAGCACCAAAATCATTACAACGCTTAATCATTTTGCTTACTTCAGGGTTACGGAACAATCTTTGTATCTTTCTTTCAGTAGGTGGATTACCTTTTTGAACCTCTGCACCACAATTTAAAATTGAATCTTCCGTATGTTCTTTTGATGAACCAGTAGCACCTCCTATACCATCTCTACCAGTTCTGCCACCTAATAAGATTATTAAATCACCCGCTTCAGGTTGTTCTCTCTTAACATTTTCTTTCTTTACTGCTCCAATAACTGCTCCAACTTCCATTCGCTTTGTAACAAAACTTTCGTCATATATTTCATTAACAAAACCTGTAGCAAGCCCAATTTGATTTCCATATGAACTATAACCATGTGCTGCTTCACGTGTGATTTTTCTTTGAGGTAATTTACCTGAAATAGTATCTTTTATACTTGTACGTGGGTCACCACTTCCAGTTATTCGCATTGCCTGATATACATATGAACGACCTGATAATGGGTCACGAATTGCACCACCTAAACAAGTAGCAGCACCACCAAATGGTTCTATTTCTGTAGGGTGATTATGCGTTTCATTTTTAAACATCAAAAGCCAATCTTCATCTACTCCATCAACATCTACTTTAATAACTATACTACAAGCATTTATTTCATCAGATTCATCTAAATCATCAAGTTTACCTTGTTCTTTTAAAGCTTTAGCTCCTAATACTGCAATGTCCATAAGACAAATATCTTTTTTCTTATCTATATAAATCTTTTCTCTTTCATTCAAGTATAAAGAATAAGCTTCTTTTACAACTGTATTTAAATGTCCATCTTCTATTTTAACATCTTCTATGTTAGTTAAAAATGTAGTATGACGGCAATGGTCAGACCAATAAGTATCTATAACACGTATTTCTGTAATAGTAGGGTTTCTATGTTCTTCATTTTTAAAATAATCTTGACAGAATTTTAAATCATCAAAACTCATGGCAAGTCCTAAATCAGAACGCATAACTTCTAATTCATTATCATTTTTTTCTATAAATCCATCAACAAGTTGAACATTGTCAGGAGTTTTCATTTCCATTTTTAAACTTTCTGGTTTAGTTAAACTAGCTTCTCTTGAATCAACTGGATTAATACAATATTTTTTTATTTTTTCTACTTCTTCAGAAGATAAATTTCCTTTTAATATATATACTTTGGCTACAGCAATTTGAATACTACTGTCTTGTTGAGTTATTATTTGTAAACATTGTTCTGCTGAATCAGCTCTTTGGTCATATTGTCCCGGTAAATATTCTACAGCGAACATTATTTCGTCTGAATCGCAATTAATATTTTCTTCAAATATTTCATCAACAGGTGGTTCTGAAAATATAGTTGTTTTAGCAAGTTTATAATGCTCCTCTGAAATACCATCGCAGTCATAACGATTAAGGATTCTGACATTACTTAAATTCTTTATCAACAAATTATTTCTTATATCATGACATAAATTTTTTGCTTCTATATTACAACCTTTTTTCTTTTCAACAAATAATCTTATCATATTTTAAATCATCCTTTCTTAAATAATACAACATTAAATTAGTTACTTTAATAATTTTAACATAATAATTTAGTTAAAGTAAAGTTTTTTATTGAAAGTTAATATTTTTAAATCTAAAATTATTGATAGTGTTAATCAAAGAATGATATTGCTACAATTTAATCTAAAAAGCAAATGCAAATAATTATAGATTGTAGGGGCGTGCTTCGCACGTCCGAAAAAAAATAGGGCGACCTTCGGTCGCCCTATTTTTGCATCATTCTATAGTAAACACCCTCAAATTATTATATAAGAAATGAATATACTTTTTTTATGCTAAATATAAAATCAAAAACACCATACAAGCATATTTTTAAATATGCTTGTATGGTGTAAATATTATGGTTATATTTATAATTTCACATAATTATCTAATATTAATTCGTATTTTAATCGTTCTTTTAATACTTCATTATATATACAACAAAATTTAGTTCTACTAAAAACTTTCAAGTTATATCATTAGTTGTTTTCCGGTAATTCCTTTGACCGTGGTGGGCGTACATTAGGTAACATTTTAAAATCACATGCTCCATATTTTTGGTAGTTTTCACGACCTTGTGACAATGTCATATGATTTGCTCCACTATATATATCAGAATTTGTTCCAAAAACGTCATTTTCCCAAAAACAAACAGGGCATATATCCCATGCAATATCTTCTTCTGTTCCAACTAAAGTATAGTAACCACAACAATTACATTTATGTCTTTGCTTTATATTTTCACCTCTAACCAATATACTTTGCTAAAAATAAGCATGGATTTTCTTCATTCCAAAATGTAGTAAAAACTTCTAATGGGATAAATCCGTTTTTAAAGTAAAATTTTCTTGTTCTTTCATAAGGTTCATATCTAGCAGATGAATCAAGTGTTTTTACAGTTATAAATTTGTAATTATTTTTTTTACTATATTTTTCAATTTCTAATATTAAATTTGTTCCAATTCCTTGCTTATGATATTGTTCTAATATACCTAAATTAAATATATCAATTGTATATTCATTATGAATTTTTAAAGCTACAAATCCAATTGCTTTATCATTATCAAAAATCGCTAAAAAAGGGTATTCTCTATGAATAATAGATTTTTTAATGATATCTTCAGGAGGACTAAACCATAATGGTAGAGCATTCATTATTTCAAGTGTTATATTGGTTTTTATATCTTTATCTTCTATTTCTATTATTTTAAATATATTTTACACTTCCTCATTTAAAATATTTATTAAAATAATTATAGCATAATAATTTAGTTAAAGTAAAGTTTTTTATTTAAAGTTTTTATGTATAATCATTAATTATGTAAAAAGGGTGAGTGCTAATAAAACAATTGAAAATAGAAATTATTTATATTAAATAACTATTCAATTTTTGTTAAGACTTCCTGAGGAAGTCTGTGTGAAATTAAGCATGTTCGAGGTAAATTTACTCCTATATTTACTGGGTTTGAGCTTGTTTTGTAGGCCTTGAATTTTTGTTCTGACTTCTAAAAGAAGTCTTAACGAAATTTCAAAATTATTTTTATTCAAGACTTACATAATTTAAATTTAAATTATTTATTTAGCACTTCCTAAAAAGGAGTACCAACATAAACCGAAAAATGCTATAATAAAAAATATTTCATAGAGAATTTTAGGAGGCATTTTTTAATGAAAGAAAATGAAATTTATATAATGATTATTGATGATTGTGGTTCATCAGGTGAAGGTATAGGTAAAATAAATGGTTTTACTATATTTGTAGAAAATACTGTAATTGGGGATGAGGTAGAAATAAAAATATTAAAGTTAAAAAAATCTTATGGATATGGGAAACTTATAAAAATAATAAATCCATCCAAACATAGAGTAATACCTATATGTAATATTTCAAATAAGTGTGGAGGTTGTCAACTTCAAAATTATGATTATACCACCCAATTAAAATTAAAACAAAAGCAAGTCAAAGATAATTTAGAGAGAATAGGAAATTTGAAAAATATAGATGTATTAGAAACAATAGGTATGGATAATCCACTATACTATAGAAATAAAGCTCAATTTCCTGTTAAAACTCAATATAAAAAATTACAAGTTGGTTTTTATTTAAAAGGTACTCACAATATAATAAATATTGATACTTGTTATATTCAACATAATATAAATAATAAGATTTTAAAAATAATTAAGGAATTTATAACTAAATATAAAATATCTACTTATGATGAAAAAACTCACAAAGGATTAATACGTCATATACTTACTAGAGTAAGTTTTAATACAAATGAAATAATGGTATGCTTAATTATAAATGGTAAACAACTTCCCAATAGTTCTGAATTAATAAAACAATTACAAACAATATCTGATATTAAAAGTATCATTTTAAATTATAATACAAATAAGGGCAATGTAATACTTGGAGATAAAATTGAAGTTTTATGGGGGAACTCTTATATAGTAGATTATATAGGTAATATCAAATTTGAAATATCTCCTTTATCTTTTTTTCAAGTAAATCCTATTCAAACAGAAGTATTGTATAATAAGATTTTAGACTATGCACAACTTACAGGAGAAGAAGTAGTTTTAGATGCTTATTGTGGTATAGGTTCTATCTCATTATTTATAGCACATAAATCAAAAAAAGTTTATGGTATAGAAATAGTTGAAATGGCTATTAATGATGCTAAAATAAATGCTAAAATAAATAATATAGATAATGTAGAATTTTATGTAGGTAAAGCAGAAGAATTAATACAAACTATTAATATAAAACCTAATATTGTAATTGTAGACCCTCCTAGAAAAGGTTGTGAACAAAATTTATTGGAAACTATATTAGAAATGAAACCAAATAAAATAATATATGTTTCTTGTAATTCAGCTACTTTAGCAAGAGATTTAAAAATATTATGTAGAGATGATTATTATATAAAAGAAGTACAACCAATAGACCAATTTCCTATGACTACACATGTGGAGACAGTATGTTTATTGCTTCGTACAGACCGTCATATTGAAGTAAATTTGAATATGAATTAGTTGGATTTGACTTGACCTCTGCGGAATCAAAAGAAACCTATGAGGAAATCAAATAGTATGTTTTGCAGACCATTGGTTTGAAAGTATCTAGTCTTTATATCGCACAAGTAAAAGATAAAATGGGCATCAAGGAAACGGAAGAACTATAACCATTCTAAAAAAGAGGATGGAAAGGTGCCGTAATGTCCTGATTATAAAGAAAATGTGATTGTTGCTGCACTCAAACATTTTGGAATGATTAACTAAAGAGTTAACACATACATCCAAGATAAGACTTCTGACAGGCAACTATAGTGCTTTGTTGGAAGTTTTTTTATATGTAGTAGTTGAATCTGACTATGGCATGTGATATAATACAAATGTTATTTTATATCAAAAAACGTTATTTTCACTTTGAGGTGATATTGATGATTAAAATAAAATTATCTGAATTATTAGGAAAAAACAAAATGACAAGAAAAACACTTGAAGAGTTAGTAGATGTCCGTCCAAACACAATTGGAGATTTATATAACGAGAGAGTCAAGCACATCGATTTAGAGCTTATAAATAACATTTGCAATGAATTGAATTGTGAACTTACTGACTTACTTGAATATGTCCGAGATTGATATTTAGTGATGACTTTAAATTTGTAATTGAAAGGACGATGACTATGAAATATGAAAAAGAAATAGAGATAAGCTTGATTCAAAAGCTGCAAGACTTAAAATATATATATCGAGAAGATATTCGGGATAAAGCCTCTTTGGAAGCTAATTTTAGACAACACTTTGAAAGATTAAATTGTGTAAAACTAAGCGATTCTGAATTTGCACGCCTGCGAGACAGTATTGTGACCGAAGACGTATTTGCCGCTGCAAAAACTTTACGAGAAATGAATACATTTAAACGTGATGATGACACTCCTTTACAATACACGCTTGTGAACATCAAAGATTGGTGTAAGAATGATTTTGAAGTAATCAACCAGTTAAGAATTAATACAGACAAAAGCAATCATCGCTATGATGTTATTATTCTCATTAACGGTGTTCCGATTGTTCAAATTGAGCTGAAAACATTACAAATTACACCAAAGAAGGCAATGGAACAAATTGTAGATTATAAAAACGACCATGGCAATGGTTATGAAAACTCAATACTATGTTTTATGCAGTTGTTTGTGGTAAGCAATGAAACAAATACTTACTACTTTGCAAACAATCGTAAAGAACATTTTTGTTTTAATGCAGATGAAAGATTTCTGCCTATTTATCAATTTGCAGATGAAGATAATAAAAAAATAACCAATTTATATGATTTTGCCACTAAGTTTTTACCAAAATGCACACTTGGGCAACTTATCAGTAGATATATGGTACTCGTTGTAAGTGAGAAAAAGCTAATGATTATGCGCCCTTATCAGATTTATGCTGTTAGAGCAATTATGGATTGCATAGAGCAAAATCGTGGAAATGGATACATTTGGCATACTACTGGAAGCGGAAAAACACTTACATCATTCAAAGCTTCAACACTTTTAAAGGACAATCCTGAAATTGAAAAGTGTTTATTTGTCGTTGATAGAAAAGACTTAGATAAGCAAACTCGATTAGAGTTTAACAAATTCCAAGAAGGTTGTGTTGAAGAAAATACCAATACTGAGAACTTGGTTAGACGCCTTACCTCAGATGACTATAAAGATAAAGTTATTGTTACCACAATTCAAAAGCTGGGGCTTGCGCTTGATGAAGACAGCAAGCGTAATCAAGAGAAAAAAAGAAAAGGTGAACTAACTTTTAAAGAAAGATTGGAAAAACTTCAAGATAAGCGTATGGCTATTATTTTTGATGAGTGTCACCGCTCCCAATTTGGCGACAATCATGATGCAATAAAAACATTTTTCCCGAAAGCACAGCTTTTCGGTTTTACTGGAACGCCTATTTTTGAGGAAAACTCAATATATAAGCAGATTGATGGTACCATAGGCTCCTATCGAACAACTAAGGACGTTTTCCAACAAGAGCTTCATGCTTACACCATTACCAATGCTATTGACGATGGAAATGTATTGCGCTTTCACATTGACTATTTTAAACCCAATGATGTACAAAAAGCCACAAAAGCAGATTCTACATTAAGTAAAAGGAAGATTGTCAAAGTAATTCTTGAAAAACATGAAAAATCTACTTTTAACAGAAGATATAATGCTATTTTTGCAACAGCATGTATCAATGAAGCTATTGAATATTTCCACTTGTTTAAAGAATTGCAAGAAGAAATGAAGAAAGCTAATGAAGGTTATACACCACTTAACATTGTTTGTGTTTTCTCGCCTCCGGCTGAAGGCAACAAAGATGCAAAGCAAAGCCAAGATATAAAACAATTACAAGAAGACCTCTCACAGGAAAAAGAAGATAATAAAGAAGAGCCAGATAAGAAAAAAGCGGCACTAAAACTGATTATTGATGATTACAACACCAAATTTAAAACAAACTATAGCATAAATGATTTTGACCTTTACTATCAAGATGTGCAAAAGCGTATCAAAGACCAGGAGTACAAAAATGAGGATTACCCTCATGAAAATAAAATAGATATTGTTATTGTGGTAGATATGTTATTAACAGGCTTTGACTCTAAATATCTTAATACATTATATGTTGACAAAAACTTGAAACAACACGGTTTAATTCAGGCATTTTCAAGAACAAATCGTGTTTTAAATCCTACAAAACCATACGGCAACATAATTGATTTTAGAGGGCATGAAGAAGAAGTGAATGAGGCCATTAAACTTTTTTCCGGAAAGGAAAATAGTGAAAAGGTCAAGGAAATTTGGCTTGTTGAACCGGCTCCTGTTGTAGTAAAGAAATTAAATAAGGCAGTGGCAGAACTTGAAAAATTTATGAAATCACAAGGACTTGAGTGCAAGCCCGAGGAAGTAAGCAACCTTAAAGGCGATACTGCACGTGTAGCGTTTATTGATAAATTCAAAGAGGTACAACGTCTGAAAACACAGCTAGACCAATACACTGATATAAAAGAAGAACAGGTGGCGGTCATTGCAGAATTTCTACCAGAAGATACCCTGCGTGCATTTAGAGGAGCATACCTTGAAACTGCCGGGAGATTAAAGGAACGGCAAGGCAAGGATACACCAAATAAAGAGCCTGCATTAGAACAACTCGATTTTGAGTTTGTTCTGTTTTCCTCTGCCATCATTGATTATGACTATATCATGTCATTGCTTTCTAAGTACACACAGCCCCATGTGCCAAAGAAAGAAAAGATGACCAAAAAAGAATTAGTAGACCTTATTGCTTCAACTTCTAATTTAATGGAAGAGCGCAAAGACATTCAGGACTACATCGAAGTACTTGACCAATACATTAATAGTTTTGATGGTAACAAAGGCTTAAGCAAAAAGGAGGTAATGGAGGGATACAAGAAGTTCAAAGCAGAAAAATCCACCAAGGAGCTTGTTTCTCTAGCTGACAAACATGGAATTGAATCCACATCTTTACAAATTTTTGTGAATTCAATCATAGAAAGAATGATTTTTGATGGTGAAAAGCTAAGTGATTTATTAGAACCGCTTGACCTTGGTTGGCGTGATAGAACCGAGAAAGAATTAGCGCTGATGGAAGATTTAATTCCACAACTTAAAAAATTAGCCAATGGACGTGAGATTGTGGGGTTAAAAGCGTATGAGTAAAAAAGATAAAACAGTGGTTCCTAAATTAAGACTTTCTCAATTTAATGGCAACTCCGAGTGGAGTGTTAGAAAGTTAGAAGATGTTAGTGAACCAGTAGAAGAACGAGCTGGAGTAAAAAAATATACTCTTATGAGTGTAACGTCAGGTGTGGGACTTGTCTCTCAAATTGAGAAATTTGGGAGAGAAATTGCTGGTAGTGCTTATAAAAATTATTATGTTATCAAAAAAAATGACTTTGCATATAACAAAAGTGCTACTAAAAAATTTCCCCAAGGGTATATCTCAATGCTCACAAAATATGAAGATGCTGCCTTACCAAACAGTATTTTCACGTGCTTTCGTATAATTGATGATGAATGTGAACCAAGATTTTTTGATCATCTTTTTCATAACAATTATCACGGCACATGGTTAAGAAAATATATCGAAGTGGGTGCTCGTGCTCATGGCTCATTAAGTGTTGAAACTAAACACTTGTGGAATATGCCCATAGCTTTACCAAAACTACTAGAACAACAAAAAATTGCTGATTGCCTTTCTTCTCTTGATGACCTTATCAATGCAGAAGATAAAAAGTTGACCGCTCTTAGAGCACACAAAAAAGGCTTGATGCAAAAGTTATTTCCTGCTGAGGGCAAAACTGTTCCAGAGTGGAGATTTTCAGAGTTTAAGGATTGTGGGGAATGGGAAAAAAAATTTGTTGAAGAATATTTTGTAGTAGGGTCAAGCAAGAGGGTCTTACAAGAAAGCTGGACTACTCAAGGAATACCATTTTATCGCACCAGAGAATTAGTTTCTTTAAGCAAAAATGAGCCATTTAAAAGCGAAATTTTTATATCAGATGAGCTTTTTTGTGAGCTTTCTAAAAAATATGGAATTCCATCTGAAGGGGATTTCCTTATTAGTGGTGTAGGTACTCTTGGTATATCTTATCAAGTACAATCTCAGGATAAATTTTATTTTAAAGATGGAAATGTCCTTTGGTTTAGATTAAAACCGGGTCTTTGTTCAACGTATTTCAAATATTGTTTTGAATCAGATTATATTCAAAATCAAATAATAAAACAATCTTCTGCATCGACTGTTGGAACATACACCATTCAAAAAGCTAAGCGAACAAAGTTTTGGTATTCACATAGCGAAGATGAGCAACAAAAAATAGCCGATATTCTATCTTCTGTAGATAAGCTTATTACTGCACAAGCCGAAAAAATTGAGGCCTTAAAGCAACACAAAAAAGGCTTAATGCAAGGGCTATTCCCTTCTGTTGAGGAGGTGACACAATGAGTATGAATGTTCCTGCTAAGTTTACACAAGAGGAATTTAACAAGCTGACCAACAAGAAACTAAACACGAATGATTTTCAACAATACAAAAAAATAATTACTGAAAATTATAAAAAAGCCAAAGGCTCAGTAGAATACACATTAAAAGATGATTTATCTCCTGAAGTGCTTGCCAAAATAGATTTTATTCTAAAAAGAGTGGGAAACAAGGAATTTGATTCGATTAAAGAAATTGCCACGTATTTCAGAATGCTGTTAGAGGAAAAGAAGTACATTGTACTGTTTGCTTATAATGGCACAGGTAAAACAAGGCTTTCTATGGAATTCAAATCTTTGGGACAGCAGTTGAATGAAGAAACAGGAGAAAAAACGGCAGATACTCTTTACTATAACGCTTTTACCGAAGACCTTTTCTATTGGGACAACGATTTACAAAATGATACTGAACGAGTGATAAAACTGAATAGCAATTCACGCTTTTTTTCTGGCTTAAAAGAACTAGAAATGGAAAGTAAAATTCGTCCACTGCTTCAAAGATATGCCGATTTTGACTTTACTATTGACTATCAAAATGCAACAATTAATTTTTTCAGAGATGCTTCTAAAGAAAATATCAAAGTGTCCCGTGGTGAAGAAAATATTTTTGTGTGGTGTTTTTTCTTAGCGATTGTACAGTTGGTGGTGGATAAGGTGGAGTCATATAACTGGGTAAAATACATCTATGTTGATGACCCTATCTCCTCTTTGGATGATAATAATGTAATTGCTGTTGCAAGTCATTTGGCTCAAATAATGAGTGGTAGTGATGTGAAAGTAATTGTGTCATCCCATCATACATTGTTTTTTAATGTATTATGCAATGAGATTAATAAAGCAGAGCAACTATTTTTACAAAAGAATAGCACCAGCGGTACATATATTCTAAAAGATACAACCAAGACACCTTTTTTCCATCACGTTGCACTGTTAAAGGAATTGAGGAAAGCATCTGACACTGGTGTATTATATACATATCATTTTAATATTCTTAGAAATATACTTGAAAAAACAGCTTCTTTTCATGGATATGCTCATTTTTCTTCTTGTATCCGAAAAAGTGATAAAGAAAACGAACCAGTATACACAAGAATTGTAAATCTTTTGAGCCATGGAAACTATTCATTGTTTGAACCAAGGGAAATGGTTGAAGAAAACAAACAGCATTTTAAAAACATACTTGATAATTTTTTAGAAGACTATAATTTCAACAAAAAGTTGTTTGAAGATAGTCAAACTCAGGAGGGGCAAGAATGAATGATTCACAACAAAAACAATTAGGTGCTACCCTTTGGGGGATTGCCGATAAACTGCGTGGCGCTATGAATGCGGATGACTTTCGTGATTATATGCTATCATTTCTTTTCTTGCGTTATCTTTCCGATAATTATGAAACGGCAGCTAAAAAAGAGCTTGGCAGTGATTACACCGACTGTGAAAAAGAAATTGAAAATGCCACTATAAACAAAACAGAAGATGTAATTATTTCTGAATTAAAAACAAAGATAGCGGCTTACTTTGAAACACTACCTGTAAGTAAATTATCTGTGAAAGAAAATGAGACAGACAAAGATGTAATTAACAAAGCAAGAAAAACGTTAATAGATGATTATGAGAGCCTGATCGAAAGTCGTAAATTAACGCCATTAAGTATTTGGTATATTAGAAATTTAGACCAAGTGGCTGTATTTGAAAAACAGATGCGCAAAAAAGTCCACTTTGTAATAAAGCCACACTATCTTTGGAGTAACATTTATGAGTTGGCAAGAACTCAGAGCAATCAACTTTTAAAAACCTTACAAAATGGATTTAAGTTTATTGAAAATGAATCTTTTGATAGCACATTTAGAGGTTTGTTTTCAGAAGTTAATCTTGACTCTGATAAGCTAGGCAAAACATACCCACTACGTAACGAAACGTTGTGTTCTATAATTACAGCAATTGCAGAGGGGCTTGCTGAGTTCACCAATGAAATTGATCTTTTAGGAAATGCCTACGAATACTTGATAGGTCAGTTTGCTGCGGGTTCTGGAAAAAAAGCTGGTGAGTTCTATACTCCACAACAAATTTCAACCATTCTTTCCCGCATAGTAATACTTGATAGCCAAAACCCAAGTGCAGGAAAGAAAAAGTATATCAATAATCTTTTAGACTTTGCATGTGGTTCAGGTTCGTTGCTCATTAATGTAAAAAAGCAACTTGAACCAAATAGCATTGGGCAAATATATGGGCAAGAAAAAAATATTACAACCTATAACCTTGCTCGTATGAATATGTTGCTTCATGGATTTAAAGATTCAGAGTTTCAAATTTTCCATGGTGATTCGTTATTAAATGATTGGCCGGTACTCAATGAGATGAATCCGGCTAAAAAGCTAAAGTGTGATGCTATTGTTGCAAATCCTCCTTTTAGTTACAGGTGGGAACCTACTGACACGCTAGCAGAAGATTTCCGTTTTAAAAGTTATGGGCTTGCACCAAAATCGGCAGCAGATTTTGCTTTTCTACTGCATGGCTTCCACTTTTTAAGCGATGAAGGTACGATGGCAATTATTTTACCACATGGCGTGTTATTCCGTGGTGGTGCTGAAGAAAAAATCAGAACTAAGTTACTCAAAGATGGGAATATTGATACAATCATCGGACTACCTCCAAATCTGTTTTTTTCCACAGGAATTCCAGTGTGTATCCTTGTTCTTAAAAAATGTAAAAAGCCAGATGATGTGCTGTTTATCAATGCAAGTGAATATTTTGAAAAAGGTAAACGCCAAAACGTTCTTTTGCCGGAACACATTGATAGAATTGTTGAAACTTATCAATTCCGCAAGGAAGATGATAAAAAATACTCTCGCCGTATTTCTATGGAGGAAATTGAAAAAAATGGTTTTAATCTAAATATTTCTCGATATGTAAGCACAGCAGATGAAGAGGAAATCATTGATTTGGCAGAAGTAAAAAAGACCTTAGATAGCATTGAGGAAGATATTATTGATGCCAAAACAAGGCATAATCAATTTTTGCGAGAACTCGGCTTGCCAGAGCTAAAGTAAAATAGTAAAAGGTAGCCCTATCATCCGGGCTACCTTTTACTATTTTTGTCTAATGAAAACAATGGAAGTATCAAATGATACTTCCATTGAGTAATAAAACTCCAAATATCCTATTTAGAGTCACTTTGTATTGATAGTATATGATTAAATTTAAATTTTATGCAAGTAAAAAGGAACTCGTCTAGAGTTCCTTACCTTTGAAAAAATGTTAATATCCTCAACACTCCGGAAAAGGATTTCTTTGTATCTTTATTTTAACTCATGTTTTACTACTTGTCAATACCTTTTTTCATTTCTGTAAGATATGTAATTATAGAATCATCATCATTAAGTTCTAATATAGTTTTTATTTCTTTTAATTCATCATGTGCTTTATTTCTATCTTCTTTAATTTTTGAAATAAATGATTTTTTATCTTCTAGCTTATTTGATAAGTCTGCATAATAACTCATTAGACCAACTGTTTTAGCAATAGCAATATCAATTAGCTTCATATCATGATTTGTTAATTTGCAGACAAAATCACCAAGCCTAGCTTTGCTAACACATATTATATTAGATGCATTGGCTTGACCATCAAGGATAGTTTTTCCAGTTGGGTCAACTTTACAAGTGATATTTGCAATACAAGGTAATTTACTATCGTTATGTGTTATAGGAATAACAATAGTATTTCCTGATTTAATATTTCCTATATCATTTTGTATAATTACTGCAGGACGTTCTTTTTGCATTTCACTTCCAACACCACATCCAAAATTACATTTGTATACTTGCCCTCTTTTAACAGTTCTTGTTAAGGATTTGGATGAAATAGAATCTAAGAAAAGTTTTGTTTCCAACCATTCAAGCATTTTTTGAACTTTAGCTAATTCAATTTTCATTTTTGCACCTCCATTAAAATATTAATACTATATCACAAAAATTACTAATTTTCAATATATTAATCATTCAATATTTTTATAATAAAACCCAAACATTAGTAGTATAAAAAAGTATTTTTTTATTATATACAATTTTATTTAAAAATGATATAATAGAAAATTATAAAAACCAAAAAAGAGAGTTGATAAATGTGCTTTTAGTTATAGATGTAGGAAATACAAATATTGTTTTGGGTGTATATGATAACGAAAAACTAATCTCCAGCTTTAGAATGACAACAGCAATGACAAGAACAGCAGATGAAACAGGTATATTTATAGTATCTTTATTTGAACATAACGGAATTGATTATAAACAAATAAAAGATGTAATAATATCTTCTGTTGTTCCTGATATTATGTATTCTTTAAGACATGGTATAAATAAATATTTTGAAATTGAACCAATAGTAGTTGGACCGGGAATAAAAACTGGTATAAATATAAAAGCGGATAATCCCAGAGAAGTCGGAGCAGATTTATTAGTTAATGCGGTAGCAGTTAAAGAATTATATGGTGGAAATATTATTATTGTAGACTATGGTACAGCTACAAAATTTAATGTAGTTCTCGAAAATGGTGAACTCACAGGAGCAATAATATGTCCAGGTGTTAGTATTTGTGCTGAAGCCCTTTATAAAAAAGCTGCACAACTTCCAAAGGTTGAAATTAAAAAACCTAATGCCACTATTGGAAAAAATACAATTGATAGTATTCAATTAGGTTTAGTATATTCAGCCGTAGGAGAAACAGAATATATAGTTAAAAAATTAAAAGAATCATATCCAGATGTAAGTTTTAAAGTAATTGCAACAGGTGGAATAGGTAGAACAATAACAAAGTATACAAATTGTATTACAGAATATAATGCCAATCTTACACTAGAAGGGCTTAGATTAATATACAACAAAAATTGTTAAAATAAAAAAGTGCTAATTATTTTATAAATTAGCACTTCTTTATTTTAAAAAGATTTATATTCTAATCTTGCATAATTAAATAAATATTGTTGAGCTATACCTGCTAAATCCCCAAACTTTTTATAAGCATAATTATGAATTTGTTTTATATTTACTTCTTCCTTATTAAAATAAAAATATTGCATTATTCTTTTTATCCATACATCAGTTGGAAATACTTCACTTCTACTTAAAGAAAATAATAATACACAATCTGCTATTTTAGGTCCTACACCTTTTATAGACATTAAGTTTTGTCTTACTTCTTCAGTTTCCATATTGGCAAAATTATTTATAAACAAATTACCTGAATTAATCATATCACATGCATTTAATATATATTTTGCTCTAAATCCTGATTTACATTCTTGTAGCTCTTCTTCTGTAGCTTTAGATAGTTGCTCTAGTGTAGGAAAAGCAAAAAATTCATCTTGTATGAAATCTCCATATTTTTTACTTATGTTTTCTACTACCTGTTTTATCATTGGTATGCGATTATTTTGTGAAATTATAAAAGATATAAGACATTCCCAAGGTTCTTGATTTAATATCCTAATTCCGGGTGCATATTCTATTGCTTTTTTCATAATTTCATCTTGTGATAAAATGTTTTTTATATTAGTATAATTTCTATTCAAATCAAAATATTTAATCCATATATTATTAAAATCTTCTTCTGTACAAGGATAAAATTTTACTATATTATCTAACTGTTCTATATATAATAATTTTTTCATTGCTATTATTCTATATTTATTATCTTCCATTTTAAAAAATCTAAAGCATTGACCACATTCTAATATTTGTCCAATATCAAAGCTTTCAGGATTATACAATATAATTGTATTATCTTCAAATTTATATTCCATAATTAAAACTCCTTTTATTAATATACTATTTATGTTATACTATATTTTAATTCAATTATCAATAATTTTTATTAAGGAGATGATTTAATTATTTAAAAAATTAGATATAGCTTTAATCTAAAATAAAATATTTATATTAATATATATTTTAAAATGGAGGTTTTATTATGAAAGAACAAATATATGCAATACCTGTAAATGATGCTTTTAAAGCAGATACTGAATGTCCTTTCTGCTCTATGAGAAATAAATTAGAAAAAGATACAATAGATTTTATGATGGGACCATCTTACATGGAAGATGATATTAGAATGGAAACAAATAAAATAGGTTTTTGCAAAGACCATTTTAAACAAATGAGCTTACAACAAAATAAACTTGGACTTGCTTTAATGGTTCACACTCATTTACAGCAAATAAATAAAGATTTAATTAACTTATTACCTCAAGATGCTATGCCAACTATCACTAAAAAAAGTATATTTTCTAAACCTATTTTAAGTTCTAATAATGTTGTTCAACATGTTCATAATTTAAAAGAGAGTTGTTATATATGTAATAAAATTGAAAGTATGTATGTGCATTTTAAAGATACTTTCTTTTATTTATGGAAAAAGGATGACAAATTCATTGACTTAGTTAAAAATTCTAAAGGTTTTTGTTTAAATCATTTTGCAGATATATATGAAGAGGCTCCAAATAAATTATCTGTTAATGAATGTACTGAACTTTATAAAATAATTATTCCAATTCAAATTGAAAATTTAAAAAGACTTGAAGATGAATTAAGCTGGTTTATAAGTAAATTTGATTATCGTTATGCAAATGAACCTTGGAAAAATTCAAAAGACTCCTTACCAAGAACAATACAAAAAATTTCTTCTGTCACAGTAGAAGAAACAAATAACAATCAATAAAAAATATAATTTAGTTATTCTAAGAAATAAAGGAGTAAAAAATGTCTAAGTTAGAATTGGAAAAAAAGAAATTAAAAGAAATGAAATCTTTTAAAGATAGAAAAGATTATATATTAGAATATTATAAAATTCATATAATAAGTATAGTATTATTAATAATATTTATAATTTATACATTAAATATAATGATATTTAATCCTTCTGATAAAACAGCTGTTAGTTTAGCAATTACACATTTGAGATTACCTGACTCTGCTATCGAAACATTAAAAACTGATGTTGAAAAATCTATTGGCATAGAAGAAGGATATGAATTTACCATAAATAGCTTTCCATTAGGTTCAAGTCAAGATATCAAATATGAACAAGCACTTATTCAAAAATTATATGCTATGATAACAATTGGTGATATTGATTTAGTTATAGGGGTTGAAGAATTCTTTAAACAAAATTCTATTAGTTCACTATTTTTAGATGTGTCAGAACTTTTAAAAAATCCAAAATATGATACTTTAAAAGATAAGTTTGTAATGGGATTAGTGCCAATAGAAAATCTTGAAGAAGGAACATATAAACAAGAAGATATAGTTGAAGTAGATGATGGATTTAATATAATTTTATGTGTTGAACAACCTATAGCAGTAAGATTGGATACTAGTAAAATATTATCTGATTTAGGCTATGATACAAAAGAAACGTTAATTGGTTTTATTGGTAATAGCAAAAGACCAGATGTTACAATTAAATTATTTGATTATATAATGAATATAGATTGATAGTTAAAATATAAATACCTTACCTAGAAAAGACTTATTTATTTGTTGAAATCTTCAGTTTTTATTATACAATAAAAATGGTACTTAAATTATATTTAAATACCATTTTTAAGTTTATAATAATATAATAATTTATTTGCTTGCTTTAGGATAAGGCTCTCTTACATCAGTTTTTCCTACAATGTAATCTATACTTGTTTCATGAATATCAGATATTTTAATCAATGCATCAACTGGTATATTTATCTGTCCGGTTTCGTAATCAGAGTATGTACTCTGGTCTATATGTAGTATTTTTGCTATATAAGATTGAGATAATTTTTTCTCCTCTCTTAAATCCCTAACTCTTTTAAACATAATTATCACCTCAATATAATTATAAATTATAAATAGTAATAACGTATGCAATTATGCTTGTTTCCCATACAATTTAATATATGATTTTATAAATAAAAAATACACAGATTTTATGTGTCTGTGTATTTTTTTTAATATTAAAATAAGTCATCAAGTAAAATATAATAATCAAACTTTTGTTTATTCATTGTAACTCCAATTTGTTCTAACAATAAATTATCATATCTTTCAGTATTAAAGTTATGTCTTAAAGAACGAATACAAAGTGCTATATCTTGCCATATATCTGCTATTCCTGCAGTATTAATATCAATAAATCCACTAAACATATCACCATTACCAAAAACATTAGCTAAACAATAATCACCATGATTAAATACTAACTCTTCTTCTGGCTTATTTTCATTTAGATATTCAAGTAAACTTTTTGGACTTGAAAAATTATCTTTTGTGCTTTGTTCCCAATCAGCCATATCAACTTGATTTAAATTTACATTATCACTAGCAAGTTTTAATTTTCTATTTAAATCATTATAAAAAGGACATTGTTTTATATCTATAGAATGAAGTGCTTTAATTCCTTTAGCTAATACAGAAACTGTTTCAAGAGGATTATTTTTATAATAATCATCACAAGCTATTTTGCCGTTTATTTCTGTCATTAACAAATAATCATTTTGAGAATCAGAATACCATTTTATTATTTTAGGAACAGGAATTTTATCTTGAAGCCAAAGCATTTTTTCATACTCTTGTTTAAGATAACCTAATTTCGATTCAATTTTTAAATAATATGTTTGTGACTTAGAAGTAAATTTATAAACATTAGCTTGAGAACAACCAATACTATTTTGTTCACATTCCATATTTAATAAATATTGATTTATTTCATCTGGTAAAAGTAATTTACACATAAATATCCATCCTCATTTGTTATACTAATTTGCTTATTCAACAGAAATAATAAAATAGTATAAAGGTTGCTCGCCATTATAAATTTCTATATCACAATTAGAATATTTCTCTAATATATAAGTTTCTATTTTATTAACATCTTCTTCTGTAATTTCTTCACCATAGTAAATACTTATAATTTCACTTTCATTATTTACTAACTTATCTATAACTTCTTTAGTTGCTTCTTCTAAATTATCATGAACTACTTCAATATTATCTTCTATTATACCTAATATATTTCCTTCTTTGATTTCAATGTCATTTATACTTGTATCTCTTACTGCAAATGTAATTTGTCCTGTTTTAACTTGACTTATAGCTTTTTCCATAATTTCAGTTGCTTCTAAAATACTTTTATTTTCATCATAACTTATCATAGCAGAAATACCTTGAGGTATAGTTTTTGAAGATAATACAATTATATTTTTATCTTTGACAAGTTTACTTGCTTGTTTAGCTGCTAGTATAATATTCTTGTTATTAGGTAAAATTAGAATATTATCAGCATTAAGAGCTTCAATAGCAGCAAGTATATCTTCTGTACTTGGATTCATAGTTTGCCCACCTTCAATTACTATATCAACACCTAAACTATGAAAAAGTTCACTTATCCCTTTACCCATAGCTATAGATATAAAAGCTATTTCTTTAGTTTGCTGTTGTGTATCTATAATAGGTTTAGGCTCATTAAGACCTATCTTACTTGTATGTTGCTCTCTCATATTATCTATTTTAATATTACTTAAACTACCAATAGTTATTGCTTTTTCAAGAACAGCTCCGGGATTATCTGAATGAATATGAATTTTTATAATTTCTTCATCATTTACTACAACTACAGAATCACCCATAGTATTTAAATATTTTTTTAAATTTTCAATAATACTATTATCTGCATTTTTTACATTTATAAAAAATTCTGTACAATAACCAAACGTTATATTTTCTTCAGATATTGTTGACAGTGCTGAAAAGTTTATTGGTTCAGATTGGTTTGGTTCATCAAGTTCAACTTCTTCTTTATATATACTATCAAAAGCACCTTCTAATATACAAAGCAAACCTTTTCCACCTGCATCTACAACACCAGCTTGTTTTAATACTGGCAACATATCAGGGGTTTTATTTAAAATTTCATTACTATATTTTATTACTTCTTTTAATAACAATTCTAAATCATCTATTTCATTTAATAATTGAAATGCTTTTTCTACACCAGCTTTTGCAACAGTAAGCATTGTTCCTTCTTTAGGTTTCATTACTGCTTTATATGCTGTTTCAACAGCTTTTTTAAATGCTTTAGCTATATTATCAATATTTGCTGTTTGACAACCTTCAAGTCCTTTTGAAAACCCTCTAAAAAGTTGAGATAATATTACTCCAGAATTTCCTCTTGCTCCTCTTAATGAGCCATTAGCTGCGGCTTTTGCAACAGCATATATATTATCTGTATCTGTTTTCATTACTTCTTTTGCTGCTGATAAAACGGTTAAAGACATATTTGTTCCTGTATCTCCATCTGGAACAGGAAATACGTTTAATTCATCTACCATTTGTTTATTTTTATTAAGATTGTTGGCACCTGCTACAATCATTTTTTTTAATAATCTTCCGTCTATATTGGTAAAACCCACAATGCTACCTCCCTATTTATCTACTCTTACACCCTCTACAAATATATTAATATGATTTACTTCAATTCCTATACTATCTTCTATTTTGTATTTTATTGTGCTTATAAGATTATCTGCTATAGCTGAAATATTTGTTCCATATTCAACAATTATATGAAAATCTAAAGATACTTTATTCTGATTTATTGTGAGATTAATACCCTTTGTTAAACTTTCCATTTTTAATAATTGTACAAATCCATCTTTAACATTTTTAGTTGCCATACCAATTATTCCATAACAGTCCATCGCTGCAAGTCCAGCGATGCGTTTAATAACTTCATTATCTATTGAAATAGTTCCATACTCGTTAGTTACCTTAGCTGTCATATAAATCCTCCTAAAATTTTTTTAAAGTTTATTATAGCCAATGTAATTTAAAAACTACATTGACTATATGTGATGGCATAATATACCTTTCAACTTTGCTTAGTATAAATATATTATACACCATTTTTTAAAAATTTTAAATACTTTTATTTGTCTTTTAATGTTAACTGAAAATATCTTGCTATAACCAACAAGTTTTTTAAAGTTTGTTGATTATAAAATTATTTTCTTGTTGCAATATTGCTTGATTTCTGCTAGAATATCTTTGTTGTTTTACGTAACTTGTTAAGGAGGTGTAAAAATGGCGAAATGTAATATTTGTGAAAAAGCTTTGCTTACTGGTCACAGAATAAGCATAAATCGTAGTCAAGTAAGTAGACGTGCTAATAGAAAATGGAAACCTAATGTAAAACGCATTAAAGTTATAGAAGATGGTACAGTTAAAACTCTTAATGTTTGTACAAGATGTTTGCGTTCAAAAAAAGTTACTCGTGCTATATAATACAAATGGTTGATAGATTTTATTTCTATCAACTTTTTTAATTCTATCAATAAAGCCTAATTTAAAACATTAATTTGGCGATATATTTATTATATATTTATATAATAAAAATTAATGTGAGATGATTACTATGAACGATTTTTTAGAAATTAAAGCAAAAAAAAATATAAAAAATGGGATAAAAAATGAGCTCAAAGAATATTCGGATAATTTTTGTTGGAGTATAAAATTTAATGTTCCACTCTTAATGCAATCTGTTAATTCTAAGACAACAAATATTACAAATGAATATGGAGAAGTAGTTAACGCTAAAATATTTTATGTACCTTTTGATAATATTATAGCTATACAACCTCAAGAAAAATATGCTAATGATGTGTATTATTTTCTGAATATATCAAAAGAAGTATGTTCGGAAAATGGTAAAAATTTTAAAGAAGAAATACATATAAGATTCAAACTGAAAAATAAAAATATATCTGAACTTAAAACATTTAAAGGTCTTCTTAAATTTAAAAAAATACCTTTAAGTATTCGCTTAAATCTACCATATTTTAAAATATTATTAAAACCTTTTGGTAAATTTGGCAAGCTAAATAAATATGAACATAAAATACCCAAAGTAATAATGCCTTACTTTATATTACCTTTTATAAGTTGTATAATAGTTTTTTTTCTTATGCCTAAATATATTTCTCATATATTGGGTTTTGGAACTTGTTTTGTTCTTACATTAATACAAATAGTTATATTTATAATTGAATATAAAAGTAAACGTAGAAAATCAGTAAATTCTTATAATAAAGGTGCATCTTATTTTAATTCACGCCAAATTTTAGATGCTTTAGATTATTTTGAAGAAGCATACAAATTAGATAATAACAATACTTTAGCTCAAATGGCTATTGTAAGAGTTAATAAATATCTATAGTACAAGATTTTAAAAGCAGTATAAAAATATTTTCAAGTTAGTTAAGTTATAAGTTTAAAGGAGAATAAATAATTATGAATTGTATTGTGGGGCAATCTGGAGGCCCAACTATAGCAATAAATGCTAGTTTAAATGGTGTAATAAATTCAGCAATTCAAAGTAATAAATATAATAAAATTTATGGTATGTGTAATGGTATTCAAGGATTATTAGAAAAAAAAATAATAAATTTAACTGATTTATCTGATGAAAGATTAAAATATACTCCCGCCATGTATTTGGGTTCGTGTAGATTCAAATTACCTAAACATGAAGAAAATAGTTATATATACAACAAAATTTTTGATATATTCAAAGAATTTAAAATATCTGCTTTCTTTTATATTGGTGGAAATGATTCTATGGACACTGTGTTAAAGCTTTCAGATTATGCAAAAAAAATAAATTATAATATAAACATTATTGGTATACCTAAAACTATAGATAATGATTTAATGTTTACCGACCATACTCCCGGATTTGGTTCGGCTAGTAAATATATAGCAACTTCTATATTAGAAATAGCACATGATAGTATGATATATGATGTAAATTCAGTTACTATAGTTGAAATAATGGGTAGAAATGCAGGATGGCTTACAGCGTCTTCTGCTCTTGCTAGAACCCGTTATAGTACAGCCCCAGATTTAATTTACTTACCTGAAAAACCTTTCAATTCACATAGATTTATAGAAGATATAAAAGAATGTTTTAAAACTAAAAAAAATATAATAGTGGCAGTATCTGAAGGTATAAAAGATGAAAATAATAACTATTATGCTAGTAATCCATCAAATATATCTACGGATAGTTTTGGACATTCTATTTTAAGTGGAGTAGGTAAAGTACTTGAAAACATAATTAAACAAAATTTAAAATGCAAGGTTCGTTCAATTGAATTAAATGTATTACAACGTTCTGCTATGCATATAGCTTCAAAAGTAGATTTAGATGAAGCATTTGAAATAGGTTATAAGGCAGTTGAAACAGCACTTAAAGGTAATACAGCAAAAATGATGGTTTTTGTAAGAAATAAAAGTGATAAATATTCAGTAACAATTGATAGTGTTGATATAAAAAGTATTGCTAACCTAGAAAAGAAAATACCATTAGAATGGATTAATGCAAGAGGTAATGATATAACAAATGAATTATATAATTATATTAAACCTCTTATTCAAGGTGAAATAAATTTAAAATATAAAAATGGAATACCAGATTATTTATATTTATCTTAATATAATCTTTTGTTCATAATAAGACGACCTTCGGTCGCCTTATTATTTTTCCTCTATTATATAAAATATAAATGCTCTTTATTTTTATTTTAAAGTCATGTCGCACTTAAAATTAAGTGCGACATGACTTTGAATTAAAAAAAGTAATAAGAAAATATTTTATTATTTATTTATTTAAAATAATAATAGACAGTTTAATTATAAGATGATAAAATTTATAATCTATATAAAATATTTAAAAATAGGAGAATGAGTATGGATAATGAATTAATTAAATATCCAAGAACAAAACATATATTAGGTTCTAATTTGCAAGTAGGTGATGAAGATTTAAAACAAATATTACTTAGCGAACTTGAAGGAAAATATTTAGTTGTAGAAGAAAAAATAGATGGTGCAAATAGTGGAATTAGTTTTTCTAAAGAAGGCGAACTTCTTATTCAAAGTAGAGGACATTTTTTAATAGGAGGTGGTAGAGAAAGGCATTTTAATTTATTAAAAACATGGGCAACTATACATAAATATCAATTATTTGAACTTTTAAAAGATAGATATATTATGTATGGTGAATGGATGTATGCAAAACATACTGTATATTATGATTTACTTCCACATTATTTTATGGAATTTGATATTTATGATAAACAAACAAATCAATTTTTAAGTACAAAAAAACGAATGGAATTGTTGAAAGATTATAATTTTATTCATAGTGTTAAAGTTTTGTATACAGGTGAAATACGAAACCTAAATCAATTAAAATCTTTTATAGGAAAATCGTATTTTATATCAGAAAATATAAAAGAATGTTTAATGGAAGAATGTAAAAAATCAAATTTAGATTTTTTAAGAGTTGAAAAAGAAACGGATTTATCTGGAATTATGGAAGGTCTATATATAAAAGTAGAAGAAGATGATATAGTTAGAGAACGTTATAAATTTGTAAGAGAAAGTTTTAAAACAAATATTATAAATTCAGAAACTCATTGGTTAGATAGACCTATTATTGAAAATAAATTGATTAATGGAGCTGATATGTTTGGATAGTGTTTTAAACTGGAAATGGAAACAAATATTAAATGTTTTTAAAGAATTAAATGTGCTTGAAAAAGTTGAACAAAATAAAGTTTATCATGGTGAGGGTAATGTTTTAAATCATACAAAATTAGTTTGTAAAGAATTAATAAATTTATTTGAATTTAAAGCTTTAACAACAAAAGAAAAGGAAATTTTATTTCTAGCAAGTTTATTTCATGATATTGGTAAAAGTATTTGTGCAATAGAATATGATGGAGTTATTACTTCTCCTAAACATGCTGTAAAAGGTGAGATAATAGCAAGAAGTATTTTTTATAAAAACTATGATTTTATAGATTTTAATACTAGAGAACAAGTTGTTAAGCTTATTAGATATCATGGATTTCCTCCTTTTTTTGTGGATAAGCATAATCCTGAAAAGTATTTATTTGAAATAAGTCAAGTAGTTAATCTAAAATATTTATATATACTTTCAAAAGCTGATTGTTTAGGTAGAATTTGCAGTTATAAAGATAAAAATAATTTATTAGATAATATTGAAATGTTTAAAGTAATAGCTATTGAAAATGATTGCTTTGACAAACCCAAAAGTTTTCCAAGTAATTTAAGCAGATTTGAATATTTTAGAAAGGAAGATAGAAATATAACTTTTGAAGCTTATGATAATAGTAATTGTGAAGTTATCCTGTTATCTGGTTTGCCTGCTAGTGGTAAAGATACATGGATAAATGAAAATAATATAAATCTTCCTGTAATATCTTTAGATAATATAAGAGAAAAAAATAATATAAAACCTACAGATAATCAAACTAAAGTAATAAATGAAGCTAGAGAGATGGCAAAAGTATATTTAAGAAATAAACAATCTTTTATATGGAATGCTACAAATATAACTAAAGATATTAGAAAAAAATTAATAGATTTATTTACAAATTATAATGCAAAAGTTAAAATAATTTATTTAGAAGTTCCTTATAAAGAACTTATTGAAAGAAATGAATTAAGAAAAAATCATGCACCAGTACCAATACATGCTATAAGTAATATGATTGATAAACTTGAAATTCCATCTGTAATAGAAGCTTGCAATATAGAATATCATATAAAAACTTAATCTTTTATATTATTTACATTCATTCTAAATAAATAATGATAATTAAAAATAGTATGAAACAATAAAATATTGTTCTTACTATTTTTTAATTTAAAGTTGTGTCGCACTCCTTAAGGAGTGCGACACAACTTTGATTTAAATTATTTTATTAACATTTTTTTATTTTTATATTTCATCTTCTGTTATAACTTCATCTATAGCAGCACCTGGTGCAACCATTGGAAATACATTATCATTCATTCCAAGTTCACAATTTATTACTACAGGTCTATTTGCTTCTATAGCTTTCTTTAAAATTTCATCAACTTCCTCTGGTTTTTTTATTTCCATTCCAATAGCTGAAAAAGCTTCTGCAAGCTTTACAAAATTAGTTGTTCTATCTGTTAAAGTAGTACTTGAGAATCTTTTATCATAAAATAAGTTTTGCCATTGACGTACCATACCTAAAGCATGATTATTAAATATAAGTATTATTACGGGAACATCATATTCAACAGCAGTTGCAAGTTCATTACAATTCATTCTAAAACAGCCATCACCTGCTATATTAAATACAAGTTTATTAGGCATTGCTATTTTAGCTCCTATAGATGCACCTAAACCATAACCCATAGTACCTAAACCACCAGAAGTTATAAGCGTTCTTGGTTTAGTATAAGTATAATATTGAGCAGACCACATTTGATGTTGTCCAACTTCCGTGCATATTATGGCATCACCATTAGTAATTTCATATAATCTTTCTAAAATATATTGTGGTTTTAGGGTTCCATCTTTTATATAAGTTAATGGATATTCTTTTTTCCATTCTTTTATTTGTTTCATCCAATTAGAATGTTCTTGATTACTTAAACTTTCATTTAAACGACTTAATACTTCGGCCACATCACCTATTATACAATGATAAGTTCTAACATTTTTATTAATTTCAGCAGGGTCAACATCTATATGAATAACTTTAGCATTTGGTGCAAATCTTTCAACTTTACTTACTACACGGTCGCTAAATCTTGCACCTATTGCTATAAGTAAGTCACAATCTCTACAAGCATAATTTGAAGTTTTTGTTCCATGCATTCCTATCATACCTGTAAATCTTTCATCTGTGCCATCAAATCCACCAAATCCCATAAGACTTGTTGTAACAGGTGCATCAATTTTATCAGCAAAAGTTTTTAGTTCTTTAGTTGCATCTGAAATTATAACTCCTCCTCCAATAAATATAAGAGGTTTTTCACTTGAATTAATAAGTTCTATAGCTTTTGTAATGTTTGATTGTTTTATATTTTCTGTACTTTTATTTATGGCTATTGGAGCTTTATATTCATATTCTGTTATACTAGCTGTTATATCTTTAGGTATATCAATTAATACAGGTCCTGGTCTTCCTTCTTGTGCTATATAAAATGCCTTGCGTATAGTATCAGCTAATTTATTAATATCTTTAACTATAAAATTATGTTTAGTTATTGGCATTGTTATACCTGCTATGTCAACTTCTTGGAAACTATCTTTTCCAAGTAAAGAACGCCCTACATTTCCTGTTATCGCTACCATAGGAATGGAATCCATATAAGCTGTTGCTATACCGGTTACTAAATTTGTAGCTCCCGGTCCTGATGTTGCTAAACACACTCCAACTTTACCACTTGCACGAGAATATCCATCAGCAGCATGTGAAGCCCCTTGTTCATGTGATGTTAAGATATGTTTAATTTTATCTTGGTATTTATAAAGAGCATCATAAATGTTTAACACTGCTCCTCCGGGATAACCGAAAATAACTTCAACTCCTTGTTCTAATAAACATTCTATTAATATTTCTGAACCATTTAATTTCATTTAGTTTTCTCCTTCTTTGTTGGTTTTGGTAAAGATATTTTTTCATTAATACCTACATTATTTAATAATGTATAAAATTGTTCTGCAAACTTGTACCATCTTTCTTTAGTAGCACTAATATTAACATCTCCAATATATTTTTTAAAATAATAATCATATAAATCATATCCAACAAAAAATTTGTGATGATAGTCGCTATAATCATCATCAGTTTTAATATAATTATGATATATACTTTCTAGCCCTTCTTTTGAAAATATATTTAATATTCTTGAATTATCAATTTTATCTACATAACATTCATTAACTAAAGCTTGTAAGGTTTCATTTACTGCTTTACTATCATAAGATGAATGTTGAAGTAAATAACTTAGGTCATATAAGTCTTTAAACCTTGGTCTAACAATAGTTTGATGTAATTTCCATGCTATTTGAAAAGAAAGTGGTGGGGTATATGGAATAGTAAAAGGTTCTCCAACAACTGGCTTATACAAAAGTGGCATAGGTTCCATATCAACATCTAAATTAAAAGATATCTCAATCATTGCTACTCCCATTTGATTTCCTACATAATAGTTTATATATGAACGTGTTGTAGGAAAATCATCATTCATAGCATAATCTAGTCCCATTCCATCCTGAAAATTATTTCCTTTGAAAGTTTTAAATTTAATTCCATCATCTAATTCTGTTTCTGTTATATCAATTGCCCAATTTGTAAATATCTCGTTAGCTTCTTCGGCAGAAAGTTTATTTTTACTTAAATAAAGCCAATCAATATCTCCAGGTAATCTTTTTTTCATCTCTGAAATAGGCATATATTGACGAGTTATATAACTACCTTTTAATACAAATGGTAAATCATATTTAGAAGCTCTTCTTAGAAAACCTTCAATTGCAATTATTTCACTTTTTTTATGATTTAAATAATCTTCTGAAATATAAAACATATAATCAGAATCTTCCATAATACAAACCCCCTTGAATAAGTTTACTTCCTAGTTGGTTTTGGTAAAGATATTTTTTCATTAATACCTACATTATTTAATAATGTATAAAATTGTTCTGCAAACTTGTACCATCTTTCTTTAGTAGCACTAATATTAACATCTCCAATATATTTTTTAAAATAGTAATCGTCATATAAATGAGAATAATAATTTTTAAAAGTATCTTTTTTAGCTAATTCATTATTATATAGATTTTCCACTTCTTTTTTTGAAAATATATTTAGTATTTTATCATTATCTATTTTATCTTTATAACATTCATTAACTAGAGCTTGTAGGGTTTCATTTGCTGCTTTACTATCATAAGATGGATGTTGAAGTAAATAACTTAAATCATATAAATCTTTAAATCTTGCTCTAACAATAGTTTGGTGTAATTTCCATGCTACTTGTAATGAAAGAGGTGGTGTATATGGAATTGTAAAAGCTTCACCAAGCATTGGTTTATATAAAAGTGGAACTGGTTCTACGTCTAAATCCAAATTAAACGATATATCTAATGATGCTTCTTCTCCTTTATCATTTACTGTATATTCAATATCTGTATTAACAGTAGGAAAATCATCATCCATAGCATAGTCTATTCCACGCCAAAAAGCATTTTCACTAAAACTTGTAAATTTAACTCCATCATCTAATTCAGTTTCTGTTACATCAATCATCCATTTTGTAAATATTTTGTTAGCTTCTTCTGTAGTAATTTTATCTTTACTAAAATAAAGCCAATCAATATCTTCTGGCATTCTTTCTTGCATATTAGGCATATATTGACGAGTCACATAACTCCCCTTTAACATAAAAGGTAAATTATATTTACAAGCTCTTCTTAAAAAACCTTCTAATGCAATCATTTCAATTTGTTCATAATTTAAATTTTCTGTATTAATATTCATAAAATTACTCCTTAAGCAGCCCAACCACTATCTAGTTCTAATCTGCTATCATATATACAATATTCAAATTTTTGTTTTACAATTTCCCAATTACCTAATAAAAGTTTACTTTCAAAATCTTTAACATCTGTATAAAACTTATCTTTATTTTCGTATTCTCTTATAGTTATATATTTTGTATTGTCTAAAGAATTTAAAGATAAATGAGCATTATTTTTATTACATAATTCTTCTAATAATTGTTCTCTTTGAACTATAATTTTACAATGCCATTCATAATAAGGTTTAAAATTATCACTTTTAACATATTCAAATAAATAATCATTTTCAGGTTGCACTTCAACTTTAATTCTAGCAATTGAAAAATTATTTTGTTTAAAAGTTTCTATAGAATGATTTGATATATTCAAAGCATCTTCTAAAGTTAAAGTGTCAACTAACTTTGTAAACATTGGTTGCGTTATGAAATTACCTTGTGGTAAGTTTATTATTAAAGGTTTTACTTTTTCTTCTTCACATAGATTTAAAAACTGAGATTTACTATTTAAATCGAATTCTTTTAATGTGATATGAATCTGAAAAGTCATTAAAGTTCCTCCTTTACTATATAAATTTAAATTAATATATAGTGTACTACTACTTTTTATTTTTGTAAAGTAATACGTTTATATAAAGAATTAAATTAATTTAATTTTTATTTTATATAATTCAACTTTTAATTTACATATATCTCTACTAATAGTAGATTGATTTATATTAAAACTTCTGATAAACTATATTTAAAAGGATGGTGTTTTAAATGACTAATCAAAGTATAAATAATTTTATTTGTGAATTAAGAAAATCAAAAAATCTTACACAAAAAGAATTGGCGGAAAAACTTAATGTTACAGATAAAGCAGTTTCAAAATGGGAAAGAGGATTAAGTTATCCTGATATAACACTTATTTCAAAGTTAGCACAAATATTTGAAATTACTACAGATGAATTATTAAATGGTGGGAAGAATGATTCTAATATAAAAGAAGATACTGTAATTCAAAATACATACCAATTTAATTATAATATAGCTAAAACTAAAATAAACACTATATCAAATATTATAAAAGTTCTTATTACAATAGTATTTTCTTTATCAATACTTATTTGTATTACTTGTGATTTAGCTATTACAAAAAGTTTAAGTTGGTCACTATATCCAATAAGTTCAATTATATTTGCATGGTTTATTATTATACCATTTTTTCATTTTAAGAATAATAGAATAATGAATTCGCTTTTATCATTAAGTATTTTTATTATACCATTTTTATTTATATTATCAAAGATTATAGGGAATCAAAATTTATTATCCTTAGGCGTACCCATTTCTTTAACTTCTATAATTTATTTATGGATAATATATTCTTTATTTAATTTTACAAAATTAAATAGATTAAGTGTATTTTCAATAATATTCACTTTAAGTATTGTATATAAATTAATAATAAATTATATTATATATACGCTTACAAATCAAAAAGCAATTCAATCTTGGGATATACTGATTTTTAGTATAATATTTATTATTTCATTAGTACTATTTGGTGTTAAATTCTTTTTTAAATCAAATACTATTAATCATTATCATAATTAGACTTTAAATTTTTTGATATAATAAACTTATTACCATCAGTTAAGTTGATAATTTCCAAAAGTAATACAATTAATTGTATTACTTTTTTATTTTTAATAATTGCATAAATATTAGTTAAATAGTATCTTATAGGGGTAATTATTATTATATAATAATTTATGTAAATGTTTGGTGTTTTATTTCAATAATTCTTCTATATTTTAATAAATAGTTACTGGTTTCATATATAACAATTGTAGATTAACTCTGCATTATTCAATAATTTATATCTATCTTTTATGTAAATTATAATTTGCTATTATTAACATATTAAACATAATAAAATTAAACTTTATTTAATTGGATTTTAATACTATTGACATTTTAGACATATTAATTATAAAATATACTTAGTTAAACATAGTTAATCATTAAATTACAAAATTATTTTCAATAATTATGATTAACTTCATTTAAATAAATATACATAATATATATTAAATAAAAATTAAAATTAAGGAGATAGAATAATGAAACAAAAACTTTTACCTTTTTTCTTAACAATCGCACTTGGTGCTAATACAATACCAACTACAATTTTTGGTGCTGAATTTAAAGACATTATATCAAATCCTTACAATACAGAAATTGAACGTTGGGCTGATGAAGGAATACTTTTTGGAATGACAGATGATGAATTTGAACCAAATGGTACTTTAACAAGAGCTCAAATGGCTGCTATATTAAATCGTGTTAATGTTTACAAAGCACAATCATCAAATAATTTTACAGATATTAAATCAACAGATTGGTTTTATTTAGACATTTTAAAAGCAAATGCAGCAGAAGTTTTTGTAGGTAATGGAAATGGTACAATGACACCTAATGTAGAAATTGATTGTGAATCAGCAGTTGCAGCATTTGCACGAGCATTTGGTGTTCCGGATTCTTCTACTATGGCATACCCAGGAGTTAATGTATCAAGTTGGGCTGTTAAAGCTGTTAATGGTATGAAAGAAGCAGGATATTTAGATGGATTATTTGAAAAAGGTTTTAATCCAAAAAGAGCTATAACACGTGCTGAAACAGTTAAACTTCTTGATAATTGTTTAACTAATTTCATTAAAACTAAAGGCACAGTTACAAGCGTATCAGAAGGTAATGTTTTAATTAATACATCAGATGTTACACTTAAAGATGTTACTATAAATGGTAATTTAATTATAGCAGAAGGTGTTGGAGAAGGTGATGTAGTTTTAGATAATATTAAAGTCACTGGTAAAACAATAATTCGTGGTGGTGGTGCTAACTCTGTAGTAATACAAGGAGGTACTAAATTATCAAATGTAGATGTATATAAGCATAAGCAAACAGATGATATTTCTATAAAAGTAAATGGTGCTAATGCAAGTATAGATACAGTAAATGTATTAGGAAATAGTGAAAATGTACATATATATGGTAATATTAACAATGTAAATGTAAATGATAATGCTAAAGTATATGCTTCATTAGCAATAATTTCAAATTGTAATTTAGTTGGCGAAAATTCAGGTATTATTTTAGATAATAAAAGTAATGTAAAAAATATTACTGTAAATAATAATGCTAACGATGCATTAGTTGAAGTTCAAAAAGGTTCAAAAGTTGATACTTTAAAAACAGATGCAGTAGCAACACATATAAGTGTATATGGTGCTATTAAAGATTTAATTATTAATAAAACAGCTGAAAGAACATTTGTAGAAGTTGAACAAGGTGCTGTTATTAATAAAGTAAATACTGCTGCTCCTGAAGCCTCAATAAGAGGTAAAGGTCGTGTTGAATATGTTACAGTATCTGGTAATGATACAAAAATATATACTCCGGGTACATCTGTAACGGTAACAGGTGGAGCTACTGGTGTAACAGCAAATGCTAAACCTGTTGCTAGTGGTCAAACTGTAACAGTTGACGGTTCAATGCCATCTGTTGATGTTGACAATAAAGAAACTACTAATAATGGAAACAATAATACAGGTAATAATAACAGTAATTATACTCCAAGCAGTAATGCAAATCTTTCAACTGCATCTAAAATCAAAGGTGTTAAAATAACTAATATGGGTACTCCATCTTCAGCTATAGAAAATGTAGCGAAAGGTTCAGTTACATTAACTGCAGAACAAGCATTATTAACTACAGGTACAGATTTTATTAAATCAAGTATTTATGCAAGTGTAAAAACAGTTAAATATCCAAAAAGTAATGCACTTCCTACAGCAACTGAATTTACAAATGCAACTGCATTTAAAGATACTGATACAATAAATGATGGTGACTTCTTTGTTATTAAAGTAACAGCAGAAGATGGAACTATTAAATATTATATTGTTGATGTAGTAGTTGAAAGTAATGGAGAACAACCAACACAAAAATCAGCAACACCAGCAACAAATTCACCAACCGTAATTAAAACACAAGCAACACAATCAAGTGTTGACTTTACACTTACAAATGCTCCAACAGGTACATGGAAAGTTTATAATAGTGAAACCAGTACAAATGTTATAAGTGACATTACAGTAAACGTTACAGGAAATACTCTTACTTTAACACATTCAACAGATATTCCTGCAAATGATTACTATGTATCAGTAACAGAAAGCGGAAAAATTGAAAGTGACCGTCTTAAACTTACTGTTTATAATAATTCTTTAAGTACTGATGCAACATTATTAACTACTTCAGCAATTAAAAATGTCCAAGTATCTAATTTAGGTACTCCATCTTCAACAATAGCTGATGTAGTACATGGTAATCTTACATTAACTACACAGCAAGCAACATCATCTGAAGCAACATACTTTAATACAAGTGATGTTAATGCAACTGTTAAAATAGTTAAATATGCACAAAATAGTTCAACTAATAATTTTGAAAATGATACTGCATTTAACAATAATGATACTACTCCAATAGTAAATGGTGATTTCTTTGTTATCAAAGTAACAGCACAAGATGGAGTAACCGTTAAATATTATATTATTGATGTAGTAGTTGAAAGTAATGGAGAACAACCAACACAAAAATCAGCAACACCAACAACAAATTCACCAACCGTAATTAAAACACAAGCAACACAATCAAGTGTTAACTTTACACTTACAAATGCTCCAACAGGTATATGGAAAGTTTATAATAGTGAAACTGGTACAAATGTTATAAGTAATATTACAGTAAGCGTTACAGGAAGTACTCTTACTTTAACACATTCAACAGATATTCCTGCAAGTGATTACTATGTGTCAGTAACAGAAAGTGGAAAACTTGAAAGTGACCGTCTTAAACTTACTGTTTATAATAATTCTTTAAGTGATGATGCAACATTGTTAACTACTTCAGCAATTAAAAATGTCCAAGTATCTAATTTAGGTACTCCATCAAATACAGTAACTGGTGTAGTATATGGTAATATTACATTAACTACACAACAAGCGACATCATCTGAAGCAACATACTTTAATACAAATAGTCCATATGCAACTATTAAAGTAGTTAAATATGCACAAGGAGATTCAATTGCTAATTTTGAAAACGATACTGTATTTAATAATAATGATACTACTCCAATAGCAAATGGTGATTTCTTTGTTATCAAAGTAACAGCGCAAGATGGAGTAACAATTAACTATTATATTATTGATGTTACAGTACCAAATGTTAATGATGCAACATTATTAACTACTTCAGCAATTAAAAATGTTCAAGTATCTAATTTAGGTACTCCATCTTCAACAATAGCTGGTGTAGTACATGGTAATCTTACATTAACTACACAACAAGCAACAGCATCTGAAGCAACATACTTTAATACAAATAGTCCTTATGCAACTATTAAAATAGTTAAATATGCACAAGGAGATTCAACTAATAATTTTGAAAATGATACAGCATTTGATAATAATGATACTACTAATCCAATAGCAAATGGTGATTTCTTTGTTATCAAAGTAACAGCAGAAGACGGAGTAACAATTAACTATTATATTGTTGATATAACAGTATAGTTTTTCAATAAACGAAAACCCTTAAAACAAATTTAAAAGTTTTAGGGGTTTTATTTATTGTTTAGGTAGAGTTTGCAATTATAAAAATAATTTATTAGATAATATAAAACCTATAGATAATTAAAAATAGTAGGAAACAATAAAATATTGTTCTTACTATTTTTTAATTTAAAGTTGTGTCGCACTTAAAATTAAGTGCGACACAACTTTGATTTCAATTTTAATTATTTTATATTATACTTAACATATATTTTACTTTTTAATAAAACTATTTTAACTTAATATAATTAAAATAAAATTATATTGAAAGTAATTTTAAAATTTAATATTGTAAAGGAGATAAAAAATGAATAAAATAACTAAGAAAATATCTGCAACAGTATTAGCAGGAGTTATATTATCATCAACAGGTTTTATATTTAATAATCAATTAAAACCAGAAGTAGTATCAGGAGCATCTGTAATGACAAGTTCACCTTATAAATATGAAGATAAAGTTCCAAAATATATTTTTATGTTTATTGGTGATGGTATGAGTTATGCTCAAATACAAGCAGCAGGTTATTACCAAGGAGTAGTAAAAAATGGAGCAATAAATGTAGATACTAAAAATTATCCTAAACCAGAAAATTTATCTTTTACAAACTTTCCTGTAGTTGGGACAGTAACTACATATGATTCAACTTCTTTTGCTCCTGATTCTGCATCAACAGGAACTTCTCTTTCAACAGGTAAGAAAACATTAAGTAATGTTATAAATATGGATGAAACTAAAACTATATCTTATGAAACTATAACAGAAAAATTAAAAAAACAACTAGGATATAAAGTTGGGGTTGTAACATCTGTTAATTTGGACCATGCTACACCGGGAGCATATTATGCTCATGTTCCATCAAGAAGTAATTATTATGATATAGGACTTCAACTTGTAGAAAGTGATTTTGACTATTTTGCAGGTGGTAAATTTTTATCTGATACATCAAAACAAGTAAAAGAAGAAGGTAAAGAATTAATAGGAAGTTTAGCAGAAAAGAAAGGTTATAAAGTAGTAAACTCAAGAGAAGATATAAGAGCTTTAACAAAAGATAATGAAAAAGTAATAGCAATTTGTCCTACAGATGACCTTGAAATAAGTACTGGTGCTATTAAATATGATATAGATAGTAAAACATCTGAATTAACATTAGCTGAGTATACAAAAAAAGGTATAGAACTTCTTGAAAATGAAAATGGATTTTTTATGATGGTTGAAGGTGGTAAAATTGACTGGGCAAGTCATGCTAATGATGCAGCAGCAACTATTAAAGATGCAATAGCATTTGATAATGCTATAAAAGAAGCTGTTAAATTTTATAACAAATATCCAGAAGATACATTAATTTTAGTTACTGGAGACCATGAAACAGGAGGCCTTTCAATAGGATTTGCAGGAACAAATTATGATACATATTTAGAAAGATTAACAAATCAAAAAATGTCTTATGTAGAATTTGATAAACTCATAGATAAATACAGAGAAAATAAAACATCATTTGAAGATGCTATGAAAGATGTTACATCAAACTTTGGACTTATGCTTAGTACAGATACATATTCAGCTAATAATAAAGGAATGGTATTAACTGAATTAGAAGAAATAAGATTAAGAAATGCTTATGATAAGAGTATTATTAATAAATCTGATAGAAAGTTAAATCAAGATGAATATGTATTATATGGAGGTTATGAACCTTTTTCAGTGACATTAACTCATCTTATAAATAATAAATCAGGTATATCTTTTACATCATATTCACATACAGGAGTACCAGTTCCTATGTTTGCAAAAGGATTGGGTCAAGAATTATTTAATGGTTATTATGATAATACAGATGTATTTGAAATTTTAAAAGCTATAACAAAAGTTAAATAACAACTATGAATATACATAAACAAAATACAATACCAATAACTATAAGTTTAATATTTATAATAATTCTTATATTTTTACCAACTCAATTTCCTGAAAAAATATATCCAAATACTGAAAGAGTAAAAGCTAAAGTGTTATCAACAGATGAAAGTTTTTTAATAGACAACGGACTTATAAAAGTTGGTGAACAAATATGCGAGATAGAAATACTTAAAGGAAAATTTAAAGGACAAAAAACTACAGGTACTAATAGATTAGTAGGTTCGTTAGAACAAGATAAAATATTTGGTGTAGGGGATAATATATTGGTTACACTTGATTATACAGATAATAATATTCGTTTAGCAACATTAGTTGACCATTATAGACTTGATATTGAAATATTACTAATTTTTGCTTTTATACTTATACTTATTAGTTTTGCTGGTATAGTTGGCATAAAATCTATATTGTCTTTTATATTTACAGTTATGAGTATATGGAAAATACTTATTCCTTTATTTCTAAAAGGATATAATCCAATAATAATAGGAATATTTACAACAATAATATTAACTGTAGTTATAATAGGTTTAGTTTATGGTATAGATAGAAAATCATTATCTGCTATATTAGGTGCTTTGTCCGGTTCAATAGTAACTTGTTTTATGGCATTATTCTTTGTTAAAGAATTTAAAATACATGGAGCTGTTATGTCATATTCAGAATCTCTTTTATATTCAGGATATGAAAGTTTAAATCTTACTCAAATATTTATAGCTAGTATATTTATAGCATCATCGGGAGCTGTTATGGATTTAGCTGTTGATATAACCTCAGCAGTGGCAGAAGTTGTTGAAAAAAAACCTAATATTACAAAGTGGGAAGCTATTTGTTCGGGTATTAATGTTGGTCGTTCAGTTATGGGTACTATGACAACAACTTTGTTACTTGCATATTCAGGAGGTTATATTGGTTTATTAATGGTGTTTATGGCACAAGGAACACCATTAATAAATATATTAAATTTAAAATATGTTTCATCTGAAATATTACATACAATAATAGGTAGTTTTGGACTTGTAACAGTAGCTCCATTTACAGCATTTATTAGTGGAATTTTATTAGTAAATGAGAAAATAGTATAAGGGATGACGATAACCTTATACTATTTTCTATTTTTTTTAGGTAAATTATATATAGCATTTTCAAGTAGGGGCGACCTTTGGTCGTCCGCAAAAAATTACAAATATGTATTGTCTTTTAATCATTCTATAATAAACTCTATAAAATTATTTTATTGAACAATAATGATGTAGACAAAATGGACGACCAAAGGTCGCCCCTACACAAATATCCATGTTTTTTTGTATAACTATCTATATACAGCTTATATAGTTAGTATTTTTAAGTTTAATAAGTATATTCTATTATTATTGTAAATAAATTATTATTAAGCTTAGCTTCAATTGTACCATTCATTTTTTCAATTAAAGTTTTAACGATATATAAACCTAATCCTGTACTTCCTTTGCTACGTGATTTATCTTTTATATAGAATCTATCAAAAATATGAAAAATATCTTCTTGAGTAATTAAATTATTATTATTAGTAATTGTGAAAACAAATCCTTTTTCTTTTATACTTAAATTTATTTCTACTTCGCCTAATGAATATTTAACAGCATTAGAAATCAAATTTTGAAAAATTCGTTGATATGCTATTGTATTACCAATTACAAATACTGCTTCTTGTGGTAGTTTAATAATAGGCATTATATTTCTATCTTCAAACAATGAATAACTTCCCATCAAACATTCCGTTACAATTGAAACTATATCTAATTTTTCAAACTCAATATTAAAATTGTTATCATCTAAAATAGATAATTCATAAAAATCATTTATTAAATAGTTAAGTGTTTTAGCTCTATGTTCAATTATTTCTAAATATTCAATATTAGGTTTATTTTTCAAAAGAGTAATATAGCCCAAAATAGAAGTAAGAGGAGTACGTAAATCATGAGAAATATTTGCTATTGATTCTTTTAATCTTTCTTCATGGTTTTTTATATCAATTTGTGCTTGTTCTTGATTTATTATGTTTTTATTTATTGCAAAACTTAATTTTTCTATACTTTTTACAGATAAATTAATATGAATTTTTTTGCGAGTTTTACCTTCTGTAAATTCATTTAATTGTTTTGATATATTATTTATTTCTTTTTCTATTAAAAAAATACGAATACAAAGAATAAAAAGTATAATAATTACAATAAGCATTTTAACCTCCTATAAAATACTTGATTTTAGCTATAATTTACAAATATTTAATTTTTAAAAATAATTCGTTTATTTTCATTGATAAATTATTTTATAACCAGAGCTTCTGCAATTGGTTTAACATGCCAAACATATAGTAATTCTCTTTATTATGAATAACAGATGGTATATATTTTATTACCATCTACTATTTACTTAATATCTAAATGATATTCCAAATCAAAATCATAATAATCAACATTAAAAGTCCAGCAATTCCTATTTCGTTATTGGCAGTTGCTCCTATTATTCCTGCAACATGTGTAGCATGATATGATTTTGCATGATAACCTTCCTTTTCATCATATCCTAATATTTTTTTAAATACTAAATCTTTATGTCCTGTATCAAACCCTGATGAATCTATAACTTCATCATGAAATTTTGACATATTATTACCATATGTTGGAGTATCTTGACCTTTAATAAATCCTGAAGATTCTAAAATACCAACTTTACTTTATTCATTTTATCATTATACATCCAAGCCATAGGTGCATCAATTGCTTTTATATCCCAATTATTACCATCTGCATAGCCATTTTGATAATCTTCTATTCCATAATTATATTCATTATATATACTTTGCCATCTTATATCATTAGGAACTGTAAATACTCCTTCAATATTTCTAAATTTATATTCTCAAGGTAATGGTTTTTCTACAGTAATTGCCCAAAGCCATGGTTCTTCAGTATAATTTAATGAAGGTTGTCTAATCACACTTATATCAGCTGCTAAATTTAAATTTGAATATAAAACTTTATTATTAGAATTGAGTTTATTTATAATTTCAATTAATTCTTTTTCTGTTTTATCATCATAAAATAAAATTTGATATTCATTTGCAGTTTTTAAATAACCTACAATTTCACCACCATAACTTGTAACTAAATCATGAACTTCTTGATATTTTGTTTTTAATTTAGCAGATAAAATTATTTCACCTTTTATGTATTTATAGTTTTCGTATATTTCAGATTCCATAATATTAGATTCCTTAAATTCTCTAATACTAAAATCAGATATTGGTATAACTGTTTGTTTTTCTCTCTAAAAAAATAACTTCTATACCAATTATAAACAAAACTATAATAATCATAGAATAAAATAAATATAAAAAACTGTTGCTTAATATTTTTACAACAGTTTTTATTAATGATATATTTCTAAATAATTTAGTATGTATTTTATTTAATCATTTTTATACTTTAATAAATAATCATATACGAATATTTGATAACATCAATAAATTTAACATTAGACAAATAAAATTAAGTATCATATAAATTACAGCATAATGTTTATTATTTTTATATGCATAATAAAAAAATAATACAGGTAATAAATAAAAACTAATAAATAATAAATAGTAATTAATAAATTTTTTAGAAACTATAAACTCTCTATATGATATAAATACAATTATTATTACTACTAATAAAATTAGTTTATTTAAATTTGATTTTAATAACTATTTCATAAAATTCTTCCTTCTTTCATAAAATTTGTTTATTTTAAAATTGATTTATATGGCATTTTAACTTATAGAAAGAGATATAATAGATATAAGCATAGGATAAAAACAAATAATAGAGTTAATAATATAAATAGTATAAAAAAACTTGAATTCATGAAATTCATTTTTATAACAGTAAATAAGTGCAAATATAGATAATATAAATATAATAAGCATTATTATATAAAAGTATAATAATAGAGTACTAAAAATTATTATAGTAAAATGATTAATAATACAATTGAATATAAATAGAATTATGTTGAAAATTTTTAATATAATTGGTGTAGATTTTTCACTCATAATAAACCCTCCTTTGAAAATAGAAAGTGTTTACTTAATTTATAATTTTTTATTTTATATAAATTAAAAAACTATATTTCAGTAAACACTTTTTTTGATTAATCTTTTACAGTACATTTTTAAACTTCATCTTTATAATTTCAGTGCAATATATTTTTAAAATATTAATACATAATATTATATATTATACAGCTCAAATAAATTAACAAATAAATAATACTATAAAATTTTTTGTTTTTATATGTATAAATAAAAAACAAAATTGATAATATAAATACCGTTAAAATATTATTAAGATAGCGGTTACCAATATTAAATAGAATATAAACAAAAAATATACTAAATATCACTATTATTAGTACGAATTTATCTAACAAATCTTTCGGTAAACTTTTTATATAAAAACACCCTTTCTTATAAAAATAATAAATAATTATCATTTTAAATATCAGCAAATAAACTAAGAATCCAAAGAATTAAAAGTGGATGACCTATTATAGTTTTAATAATATAAATAATATAAAAAAAATTAAATCTATTAATTTTATTTTTTCTACTATGAATAAGGCCAATAATAGATGATGTTACTATAACTAATATTAAAAAATAAATAATTCCCATCATAGTACTAAATTCTATAAAATCAAAAATAGAAGTCAAAACCAAAATAAATGGAGCAGTAGCAATATTAATAATACAATCAAATATAAATATACAAATATTACATATTTTTAGTACAGGTGGTGTAGATTTTTCATTCATATAACAACTCCTTTTTAAATTAATATTTTATAGAAATGCTTTGTATTTTCCAACCATGTTTTAATTCAATTTGTTTTTTTTAAATGATTATAACGTTCATTAACCAAAAAGTGTTTACTTACTTTATAACTTTTTTACTTTATATAAATTAAAAAGCTATGTATTTCAGTAAACACTTTTTTGATTAGTCTTTTATAGTACATTTTTAAACTTCATCTTTATAATTTCAGTGCAATATATTTTTAAAATGTTAATGCATGCATAATATTATATATTATACAGCTTAAATAAACTAGTAAATAAATAATGCTATAAAATTTTTTATTTTTATATGTATAAACAAAAAACAAATTTGATAATATAAATAAAATTAAAATTTCTAAATTTTTTATGTAGTAACTATTCTTATCAGATAAAATATAAATAAGAAGTACATTCAATATTACTATTATTAAAATAAATTTATTCAAAAGATTTTTAAGTGAATTTTTTATATAAAAAACCCCTTTCTTATAAAAATAATATATAATTATAAAAAAACTCAATTTTAAAAATCACTAAATAAAGTAATAATCCAAAAAATTAAAAGTGGATGACCTATAATAATTTTAGTAATATACATAATATAAAAAAATTTAAATTTATTAATTTTATTTTTATTACCATAAATAAGACCAACTATTGATGTTATTACTATAATTAATATTGAAAAACAAAGAAATGTTATTATAGTACCTAAACCTGTGAAACCAAAAACAAAAGCTAAAATAAACGGACCAGTAGTAATGTTAATAATACAATCAAATATAAATACACAAATATTACAAATTTTTAATACTAATGGTATAGATTTTTCATTCATATAATACTTTCCTTTAAATTAATATTTTATAGAAATACTTTGTGTTTTCTCATCCCATTGTAATTCAATTTGTTTTTTAGAACACTTATTATATTCATCTATTA
>CAZWZB010000016.1:0-12521 GCA_964638835.1 uncultured Eubacteriales bacterium
TAGACACTTGGTTTAACCAGCTTAAATCAGTTTTCTTAAGTTGCGTAATTTCTTTACTCCATAAATTATTTAAATACAATAGGTCGAAATAACTATAAATTCTATTTAGTTATTTCATATCTTATTTATAATGTCGAAGAACATTATAAAAGTCAATATCATTTTATAAAGTTTTATAATTTTTGTTTAACTGTTGTTAGCCTCCTAATAAAAAAATAAATTGTGAAAACTTTACTTAAGCAAAATATTTATTTTAAATAATAAAACTCCATAACCAACTTGAAATAATGGGTTGAACAAAAAACATTGATAACCATGTAAGTACAAAATAAATATATGGTTCGTATTGCCAATAATTTATGCACTCTATCTGAAATATTGAAATTTTAGGGAATATTCTTCTTATTAAAATAAATAAAAAGTACCCAACTAAAGTTCCTAATGTATTCATAAGTAAATCATCTATATCTGTGGCACGAAAACAAAATATTTGTAAAATTTCAATAAGTAGTGATAACAATAATCCGCAAATAATTGTTAATGATTTTTTCTCAAATTTTTTCCATAATATTGGTAATAAAAAACCTAATGGAATAAAGAGAATGATGTTTAGTATATATTGAGTATAATTTATTAATATATCAATAAAAGGAATTAAATTTATATTTATATATAATTTAAAACTATATATATCTGGTATACCTGTTACAGAAAATATACACAAAAGAAAAAAACAAAATATGTAAGAACCAATTATATGTGGTACTTTTATTTTTTTACTATTTTTCTTGTCTTTTTTTAATACTATAAAATGAAATAATATTAATAATGGTAATAATGGAATAAATCCTAATATTGCTCCAATAAATATATTTGATATAAAAAACATTATTTTACTCCTTCAGAAACACAAATAATTTTAGTATAAATAAATGGACGCATAAAGTACGTCCATACAAAGTTACTTTTTATCCAAAAATTTTATTAGCATAACTTACGGAAGCTAAAGCATCTTTTCCATAAAAATCTGCTCCCATCATGTTAGCATATTCTTGTGTAAGAACAGCACCACCAACCATTATTTTGCAATCACAATTATTATCATGTAAAGCTTTTATTGTTTTTTCTATATTTGTTACAGTAGTAGTCATTAAAGCACTTAAACCTACAAGTTTAACATTATGTTCTTTAACTGTATTTACTATTAAATCAATGTCAACATCTTTACCTAAATCTATTATATTATAACCGTAATTTTCTAAAAGTGCAGCTACAATATTTTTACCTATATCATGTATATCACCTTTTACAGTAGCCAATACAATTGTACCTTTGCTTACAGTTTTTGTCCCTGATTTTTCTAAATGCTCTTTTATAGCTAAAAATGCTTTTTTAACTGTTTCAGCACTCATCATAAGTTGAGGTAAAAATAATCTTCCACTTTCATAACCTTTTCCTACTATATCAAGAGCAAATACTATTTCATTATTTATAATATCCATAGGGGTAGTTGTTTTTAATAACTCAGCAGTTGCATCATATGATAAATCTTTTAAACCTTTTATTATTATATCTTGTAATTTAGTGTATTTTACTTCTTCTGGTTTTTCTTTGTTAGTTGTAATATTTGTAGTAACAGAATAATCTGCAAAATAATTTACATATTCACTACAATTTTTATCATAGCCAGCAATAGCTTTAAATGATTTATATACATTCATCATACTTTCAGAACAAGGATTTATTATACAAGCATCTAATCCACTATTTAAAGCACAGGCAAAAAATGTTGAATTCATTATTTCACGTTGTGGAATACCAAAAGATATATTGGAAACTCCTAATATTGTTTTAACCTTTAATTTATTTTTTATCATAGAAAGAGCTTTTAAAGTTTCATATGCATCTTCTTGTTGAGCACTTAAAGTTAATGTTAATGGGTCAATTATAATATTTTTTTTATCTATTCCATATTTTTTAGCTGTGTTTATTATTTTTTCAGCAACTGCAAATCTACCCAAAGCAGAACCACTTATACCATTTTCATCAAGTGTTAAACCTACAACAACACCACCATATTTTTTTACAAGAGGAAACACCGAATCCATTACTTCAGATTTACCATTAACAGAATTTATTAAAGCTTTACCATTATATATTCTAAGTCCTGCTTCAAGTACTTCTATATTTGAGCTATCTAATTGTAATGGTAGATTTAATATTTCTTGAATAGCTTTAATTGATTTACACATCATATCTTTTTCATTTATTTCAGGAAGACCAACGTTAACATCAAGTATATGAGCTTGTTTTTCTTTTTGAATTAAAGCTTCATTTAATATATAATTCATATCTCCATTTTTTAAAGCTTCTTTAAATTTCTTTTTACCTGTAGGATTTATTCTTTCACCTATTATTATTGGTGCATCTCCTATTGTAATCGTTTTTGAATATGAACTTACAATGGTAATATCTTTATTTTCAATAGGTTTTGGTGAAACTTCACTACATAATTTAATCATTTTTTCTATATGTAATGGAGTAGTCCCACAACAACCACCAAGTACCCAAACTCCCATTTCAGCAAACTCATACATATATTGTGCAAATTCATCTTCATTAATATTATAATAAGTAATATCTTTTTCTTTATCATATATAGGTAGTCCTGCATTAGGTTGTAATAAGATTGGAGTTGAAGAATATTCACTAAGCGTTTTATATAAAGATTTTAAATGATTAGGACCTAAACCACAATTTATTCCAATACAATCAACACCTAATCCTTCAAGTACTGAAACCATTCCAATAATATCTGTACCAGTCAATGAATAACCCTGTTCATCAAAAGTCATAGTGCAGAATATTGGTAAGTTAGTGTTTTCTTTAATAGCTAAAACAGCAGCTTTAACTTCATATATATCAGACATAGTTTCTATTACTATTAAATCAACTCCATACTTTTCACCTGCTATAGCTATTTCTTTAAAAAGATTATAAGCATCTTCAAATGATAAATCACCTAATGGTTTTAATAGTTTCCCACTTGGTCCCATATCTAAGGCAATATATTTATTTGGAAAATTAGCTACTGCTTTTTTTGCTACATCAATACTAGCTTTTATAATTTCATCTACAGTGAAACCTGTATCTTTTAATTTTAAAGAATTCACACCAAGAGTATTTGTAGTTATAATATCAACACCAACATTCAAATATTCAGTATGAATTTTTAATAACAATTCAGGATTTTTTATATTTAAAAGTTCAGGTATTTCTCCAACCTCCATACCGTACTTTTGTAACATAGTTCCCATAGCACCATCAAAAAATAATATTCTTTTACCTAATTCATCTTTAATATTCATAAAAAAATCCTTTCTAATATTTTAGAACAAAAATTAATAGTATATATTTGTTTTAATGTATCCATAACTAGAAAAATTTTGTTCATTATTTTATAATAATATTAATGCTCTCTATTTTGTAACAGATATTTCTTTATAATATCTTGAATATAACCTATATTACTATTATCAAATACTTTTATTTCACAATCCCCAAGACCATAATGTCCAATCTTGCTAACATCTCTTACTATATTTCTTTCATCATTAATATTTTTAAACTTAGTATTAAGTGATATAATTAAAGATTTTTTTTGAATCTGTATACAAATTAATGAGCGACGATTTTTAATAAAACTTACATATAGTTTAGTTGCTTTTATTGTAATGTCTTCATCTTCACTTAAAATAAATTCTTTAAACATATAATATAAATCATTAATGTTTTGATTTGCAATAAATAGTAATTCATCTTCTGAATAACTTTTAGAAACAACCAAATTTGTATTTGTAATTTCATTTTTCATAGGATCAACATCACTAATAGTTGCAGTAGCGTTTATTGGCTTTATTTGTTCAAATAATACAGTATTATTACTATATTTCTTAATTTTCCATAACTCAATAGGTAAATCTTTAAAATTAATAGAGTGCATTTGATAATTAGTAAAGTGAGGACTAATAAAAATAATTTTTGACTTCTCCCAATTAATGTCTTTTATAGAGTGTACCTTGTTTGTTTTATTACTATATTCTAATACAAAATCTGCTTTATGGTTAAGCATTGCAGAAAGATAAGAATACCCTTGATCTATAACACTGATATTTTTTCCATTTTTATATTCTATAATAACAAAAGCATTATCTTCTTTGTCATAAGCAACAGTATCCAACCTAAAATTTAATACTGTAAATTCTGTTGCTACAAACTCAAGGTTTAAAAGTAATAACAAATTTAATTCACATAAATTTTGTAGTTCTTTTTCATTTTCAAAATCAACTTCTTTGACTAAAGATAGTAAATTATTATGTTTTTCCAACAACATACACCATTACTCCTTATTTAAACAATTCCATCATAATACCATTTTCTATATCATCAATATTGTAAATAGTATTCAAAACTTCAAATGTTTCTTCAAGATTATTTCTTGCATCTATCCAACCTCTACCATCTGTAAACCAAACAAATGTAAATCCATCTATACTATCTGATTCTTGAGCAATTTGCTTATAACTCCTAGCTGTTTCGTTAAGTTTTGAACCACTACTTGCATAGAAATTGGTTTCAATACCATAAATCATTTTATTGGTTTTAACAACAAAGTCAAAACGCTTCTCAGTTTTACCTTTATTGGATATAACAGATAAATCAATTTTAAACTTTTCTTCAATTTGATTAATTTTCATTTCCTTAAAGTAGGTTTTGTCTTTAATAAATCCTGCTTTTTTAATATAACTCTCAACTAAATCTTCCATTTGATGACCACCACGATTTTTTCTACCATTAGAGTCTAAACCCGTTTCCACACCTAAAGCATAATCAACAAGGTTGTTTACTAAATGATTAGAAATCAAATCAAAAAGACCTGTTTTATGCATAAAAATTTTATATTGCTTAATAGAATAGTTCATAGTTTTAAAATTATATGTAAAAGCACCATTTTCATCTTGTGCATATATTTCATATTCACGCACAGCAAGTAATAAAGGAATACATTTTAATGTTTCAGGATATTTTGAAATAATCTTTTCAAAATCATTTTCGATATCTTTTGAACCTATTAGGGAGTTAAGAATATTTAATTCTATTTTTAGTTTTTCTACATTTTTAACTACTTTATCAAAATTTATATAGTAATCATATCCAGATATACTTTCTCTAAATTTGTTCAACCATTCGTCAAAGTTGCTCATATATTTATTCCTCCTTATAAATAATTCGCAATAAGCAATTCACTGATTTTACCTCTTGATTCACCATTAGAATTTATCATTCTTGTAGCTTCTACACGTTTAATAATATAATCTTTATAAAGTTCATCAAAAAAATTATCATTTTCATTTGTGTTCTTAGGGTCTGAGTTACTTACTACTATTTTTGCACCTTTCTTATTAAGCGAAGAAATAAATTCTGCAAGTTCAATTTGTGATGTATCATTAAATATATCTTCTGTATATGAAGTAAAACTTGATGTTTCTGTTAAAGGACGATATGGAGGATCGAAGTAAACAAATGTATTCTTGTCTACAAATTTTTCACACTCTTTATAATCACCACAAACAATAGTAACATTTCTTAATGCTCTTGACAGATTGTTTAAATTATTTTCATCACAAATGGTTGGATTTTTATATGAACCAATAGGAACATTAAAAAATCCTTTTTTATTTACACGATATAATCCATTAAAACAAGTCTTATTTAAGAAAATAAATAAGACTGCTTTTTCAATATTTATAGTTTCGCTATTTAATTTTAAACCATTAAATCTATTACGTTTTTCATAATAATAAATTTTTCTACCTTCTGTATCTAATGAAATAAATTCATTTTGTATTAAACTTAATTTACAAATTAATTGTTCTATATTATCACGGATAGTTTTGTATGTGTTTATAAGTTCTGAATTAATATCACCAATATAAATTTCTTCTAACTCAAAGTTAGAAAGAATATCAAATAAAACAGCACCACCACCTATAAATGGTTCTGCATATTTTTTTATTTTTACACCCAATTCTTTAGGATATAACTTTCTTATATCACTAAGAAGTTGCCCTTTTCCACCTGCCCACTTAACAAAAGGCTTTAATCTCATATCCTTATTTTCCATTTATTAAACCCTCTCTATATAATTGGTTTAAAAATTAATTGTTGGTTCTTTAAGTTTTAATACTTCTAAAGCATATTGTATAATTTTAGAGTGGTCTACTGCTATATTATTTTTTTCAATTACATCTCTTTGAATTTTTGTACTTTTATTTGTATAGATTTTTCTCACTCTTACAACAGCAGACAAATTATTATTATTACTTGTAAGTTTTAGTTTATAATATAAATCAATAGTATTATCTATTTTTTCTTCTTTATCTAATGTACATTCTACATTAAACCATTCGGCATCATCAGCATCATCATCAGCTTTTACTTTTAAATCAGAACTATCTACTAATGCCATATATGATACAGTTATAATTCTAGTTCTAGGGTCTCTATTTAAATCTCCCCATGTATATACTTGTTCCATATATATATTGTCTATACCTGTTTCTTCTTTTAGTTCTCTTTGTGCTGCTTCATCTAAACTTTCATCCATATTTACAAAACCACCTGGTAGTGCCCATTGCCCTATACATGGGTGGTCGCCTCGTTTTATCATTAGCAATTTAAGTTTATTATCTACTATAGTAAATATAAGCATATCAACTGTAACAGAAGGTCTTTCATATTTTGATGCATCATACGTTTTTAAAAATTCTTCTTCTGTTAATCCTTGTTTATTTCTTAAAATAAATATCATTCCTTTACATATTTTTAAGTTTTTTATTAACAGCACTTATTAAAGCTTTTATTGATGCTGTATTAATATTTTTGTCTATACCTGCCCCAATATAATCTTTATTAGTATTATGAATTTGTATATATGCAATAGCTCTTGATTTAGAACCCTTGTCTAGTGAATGTTCATCATAAGATAAAATTTCAAATGTAATATTTAAGTAAGATTTTAAACCATTAGTAAATGCATCTAAAGGTCCATTTCCATTTCCTTCAATTGTTACTTCTTTATTATCTATATTTAACACAGCATTAATTGTAACAAAATCTTCTTGAGTTTGATTTGTTTTATAATTTATAAGTTGTATTGGTGTTTCTATATTAACATACTCTTTTTGAAATTCATTATAAATAACTTCTTTTGATAGGTCAGAATGTTGTTCATCTGAAAGTTTAGTAATAACAGCACTAAAATCTTGTTGAATTACTTTAGGTAATTTAAGACCATAACCTCTTTCTAGTATGTATGCAACTCCACCTTTACCAGATTGGCTATTTATTCTTATAATAGGGTCATAATTGCAACCTACATCCATTGGGTCAATTGGTAAATAAGGTATTTCCCAATATTCTGGTTTTTCTTTGTTATATCTATCCATTCCTTTTTTAATTGCATCTTGATGAGAACCAGAAAAAGCAGTATAAACAAGGTCACCAGCATAAGGATGTCTTTTAGATATATTCATTCCCGTATTTCTTTCATAAATTTCAACAATTTTATTTATGTTACTAAAATCTAATTTAGGGTCAATACCTTGTGAAAATAAATTCATAGCAATAGTGAGAATATCAGCATTACCAGTTCTTTCACCATTACCAAAAAGAGTTCCTTCTATTCTATCAGCTCCAGCCATAATACCAAGTTCAGATGCTGCAACAGCACAACCTCTATCATTATGAGCATGTAAACTTATAATTATAGATTCTCTATTTTTTAACTTAGAACAAACATATTCTATTTGGTCAGCATAAATATTAGGTGTACTCATTTCTACAGTTGAAGGAAGATTTAATATAGCTTTTTTTTGTGGAGTAGGTTTTAAGATATCCATTACAGCATTACTTATTTCAACTGCATAATCCATTTCAGTACCAGTAAAACTTTCTGGTGAATATTCAAATAAATATGCATCCGGATTTTCAAGTGAAAGTTGTTTAACAAGCTTAGCACCTTCTACAGCAAGTTCTATTATTTCTTCTTTGCTTTTATTAAATACTACTTCTCTTTGTAATATAGAAGTTGAATTATATAAATGAACTATAGCTTTTTTAACTCCTTTAAGAGCAGCAAAAGTTTTTTCTATAATATGTTGGCGTGACTGGGTTAACACTTGTATTACTACATCATCTGGTATTAAATTATTTTCAATAAGAGCTCTAGTAAATTCATATTCTGTATCAGATGCTGCTGGAAATCCTACTTCTATTTCTTTAAATCCCATCTTAACAAGAAAATTAAAAAACTCTATTTTTTGTTCTAAACTCATAGGAATTTCTAAAGCTTGGTTTCCATCTCTAAGGTCTACACTACACCATATAGGTGTTTTATTTATAACATTATTTGGCCATTTTCTATTTGGCATATCTACTGGTTTATATGGTTTATATTTTTGAAAATTCATCATAAAAATTCCTTTCTATACTATAAAATTTATAACAAAAAACCCACGTCTCCAATTAAGAGACGAGGGTTAATTCTCGCTTCTTTTAAAATTTATTAGATTATTTTTTATTAAACTTTAATTTAGCATATTAATATTAAAAAGTCAAGAATAATTTAACTTTATGGATATTGAAATACAATATATAAATAAAAAAATATTAGAGTGTTTATTATTAAAGATAGATTTTTATAAAACTCACCTCAAAAATCCTTTACACTTGCGTTGCAAGTGTAAAGGATTTTTGAAGACCAATATTATTTTATTATTATTGATTTTACAATAAAATATCAGGTATTAAATAAATAATTAGAAGTGAAAACATTATATACTTAAAAAATAGTGTAAAATTAATTTTGAATTAAAAGTGCCTTAGAACCTAAACTTTACAGTGATGAACAAAGCATACATTAATAAAATAATTTAGCGAATTAGTATTTTTTATAAAATTATATATAAACATTCTTATATTTCAAAAGATTTTCTTATCTATCTTTAAATTAATCTAACCATTCTTAAAAATATTCATTAATAACAGATTTTATTAAAGTAAAAAATCTGCTATTGATATAATTATAAAAAATTTTCACTATACTACAGTATTTATTGCATTTCTAATTATTTAATGGTATAATATAATAAATTTAAAAAATTAATATAAAGTAACCGAAAGGAGATGTTATTAATGACTACAAATATGGTGATTGTAGATTAAAACTAAATATCAACATACAAATTTATAAAGGTTAAACTATACCTTTTATTTGTTATGTCATTTTAAATAACCTTTCGTGAATACTATAACTATAGTAACACACTTTAGGGTGTGTTATTTTTGTGCAGTAAATTTTCAAATTATGCCATAGTAAATAGCCTTAAACTTTAGGCTATTTACTATGGCATTTTTATGTTTAAGTTTAGTACAATTTTTTATTATATTAGGAGGAAATAATGTACAATATTTTAGATTATGGATATGATGAAACAATGTTATCTGGCAACATAAATGGTACACCTGCTCGAATAACAGCAGTATACAAAGAAAGATATGAAATAGTAAGCCAATATGGAATTTCTTATGCAAAATTAAAATCAAGTATTTATTATAATAACTGTTCTGATGAATTTCCTACAACAGGAGATTTTGTTATTATTCAATACAATAAAAATGGTGATAGTTTAATTATTAAAACATTAGAACGAAAATCTAAATTCTCAAGAACAGATTTTTCAGGTCATTTAATGGAATATGTTAAAACTATTTTAGAACAAGTTGTTGCTGTAAATTTTGATTATGTATTTATTATGGCATCATTAAATAATGATTTTAATATAAGACGTATAGAACGTTATATAACTTTATCATTACAAAGCAAAGCCCTACCAATAGTAATACTTACAAAATCTGATTTAGTAGAAGACTTTTCAGAACAAATAAAAGCTGTAAAAGAAATTGCAAAAAATATAGAAGTTTATGCCGTTAGTGCAAAAACAGGATATGGAATTGATGCATTATCTTTATACTTACAACCAAGAAAAACGATAGTATTTTTAGGCTCATCTGGTGTAGGTAAATCAAGTTTTGTAAATGCACTTGCAAAAGAAGAAATAATGAAAGTTAATGATATTCGAGAAGATGATAGCAAGGGACGACATACAACTACACATAGACAACTAATTATGTTACATAATGGTGTTATGATTATTGATACACCTGGTATGCGTGAACTTGGTATGTGGGATGTAAATGATGGATTAAGTGAAGCATTTAATGATGTTGAAGATTTTTTAGGAAAATGTAAATTTTCTGATTGTAAACATAATAACGAACCCGGTTGTGCTATAAGAATAGCTATAGAAGAAGGTAAATTGTCTGAGAAGCGTTGGAAAAGTTATATTTCATTAAAAAAAGAAGTAAAATTCAGCAATAATAAATCTTCTTTAAATAAAAAGAATACAAAATCAGTTAAAAAAGAAAAAAATTCAAAAAAATAGTATTTAATATATAAGGAGGCATTTATAATGATTAATAAAATATATAATACAAAAAGACTACTATTAAGACAACTAAATAACAATGATTTGCAATATATTTATAGACAATTTTCCGATTTGGAAATGTGTAAATATTTTGATGACTCACCTTGTACTTTAGAAGAAGCACAAGGGATTATTAATCACTATAAGTATAAAGATGGAGATATTCAATTAAGATTTGGGTTATTTGATAAAAATAATAATAATTTTATTGGAACATGTGGTTTTCACTTTTGGGATAAAATAAATCAACAAGTTGAAATTGGATATGATATATGGAAAGATTATTGGAGAAACGGATATGCAACTGAAGCAGTGTCTTTATTGTTAGATATTTGTTTTGAAAATTTAAAAGTGGAATGTATCTATGCATATTGCCATAAAGACAATATAGCATCTGAAAATCTATTAAAATCTCTTGGATTTTTTATTGATAAAACATCACCTAAAAGACGATTACAAAAATGTTATAGTAAAAGGAGAAATTTATAATGAATATAATTGATTTCTCAAAAAACCATATTGAAGAAGCAACTAATTTAGCAAAATTAAATTATGAGGAAGAAAGAAATTTTGTTAACATCCTTCCATCAATTGATAGTTTACCTGACTTATCCGAATTTGCTAATAATAATCTTGGTGTAGTAGCTTTTGAAAATACTAAAATGATTGGTTTTTTATGTTGTTATAATCCTTGTGATAATCTTTTTGGAATAACTAAAGGAGTATTTTCACCAATCCATACACATGGAACAGGAATTTTTCAAAATTTGCTTAATTATACAATAACACAGTTAAAGATGAATAAGTTCAGAATTTTGGGTGTTGATTTTGAAAGTTTTAACCCTAATGCTTATGGATTTTGGTTAAAGTATTTTACTCCATATATTTATAGTTTAACAAGAAGAATTGATGAACAAATTATAAACTTTTTTTAAGTTTATATTAATAGTTTATTCTACTATAAGATTAAAAAGAAAACCTTTATTATTAATTTAGCTAAATAAAAAATTAATAATGAAGGTTTTCTATATAGATAATGTAACACAAAAATCATATAATAAATTTTTCTGAAAAAGTTAAGCACTTGAAACAGTAATTAAATATAAAAATCTTTACTAATAGTTTGCTAACTTTTTAAATGCTTACTCTATTAAATAAACCACATTTATTATAAAAGTTTTTTATTACTTAAATTAAACTGATAAATCAATTAAAAATCCATTTGAAGAGCTTAACATTTTATCAATAACTATATCTATATCTTATAATGTATTTATTTTTATTGCATTTATTCCTAAGGATTTTGATAATAAAACGAAATCAATATCAGGTGTTATATTAAAAAAATCTGGATATTCATGTTTTTCAATATTTTCCTCTTGCCAATAATGAAGTATATTATCTTCAAGTAACTTATATTTTTTATTATTCATAATTATAAATTTAGCATTTATATTATATCTTGTTGCTGTGTGAAGTGCTTGAATTGTATACATACTTCCACCATCGCCAGTAAAACCAATTACTAAATCTTGTGGTGATGCCAATTTAATACCCATAGCTCCAGGTATTCCAACTCCTAAAGAGCCTCCTCTTGTTGTATAATGACTATTTTCTTTAACCGCAGGAAAATAATAATTTAAATAAGGTGATGATGTAAGTGCTTCATCAAATATTATTAGATTTCATTTAACTTTTTGTGATAATCGTTTAAAAAACTCTGAAACAATACTACCATCATCCATATTAACAGAGATACTTTTTTTATATTCATTTGATAAATCATATCGTATTTTTGCATCATTTGCTTGAATAGAATTCTGTTTTTGACTTATAACTTCACTGATTTTTGATAATGTAAGTTTTGGGTCAGCTACTATACCAATATCAACTGTATAATATCAACTGTAT